>NZ_VSKM01000001.1 GCF_008086175.1 Bizionia saleffrena | reverse complement strand
TAGGAACCACATTGCGCTCTTCAAAATAAAGATGCATTACATCACCATTTTTAGTATTTTTTATTAGATCGAAATGATTAATTAAAAATTCAGGAAGAATAAGTTTGAGTAATTCAAGATAATTGTCGACGTTTTTTTTTACAAAAAACGGAGTTTTATTTCAATTCACACACAACTTTTGAGAATGATCCGTCAAGAGCTTCCCATCTGTGTTTGATTCTGATTTCTTGCAATGCATCTAACGCTAGTTTTTGGATATGGAAACGGTCTATAACCAAAGTAGCGTTTGCGAATGATTTTTTTACGATAAGCCCCATATTAGCTACCATATCCATAACCTTCTTTCTTTGTTTTAGAGGCATCTTGTGGAGTGTTTTTATAACTACATCTGCCATGGTTCCTTTTACCATAGATATTATCGCTCTTTTATTTCCTTTTGCATCTTTATTGGTTAGAATGGTATATAAATCAACGTTGAAAAAAGCGGTCTCGTTTATAGAAAGGTAGCAGCCGATTTTTTTTAAAAACAACAGCCATTGTTATGCGTGTGTCTTTTGACTTCAAGCATTGAAGTCGCTCAAATAATCTTTGTAATGCCTTTACATACTTCTAGGGTTTACACCGTAGAATTTAGATACAATTGCTGTGCCACTAGTATCATTACGTATAGAGTTCTTTTAAAAAATCAGCGAAATCGCTGGTAATTTTAGTTCTTTTGTTACTAATGGCCAATTTCTTGTAACTATTTCGCTTGTGTTTTCATCAATCTGTAGAAAAACATTCTTTATAAGTTTTAAAAAGTCTTAAACGACCCCTTAGTGAAAAGCCTTTAGAGTAAAACTTCGCCTCACTTTAGCCGTCAGGAAATATATTGCGGTCAGTAAAATAGAAATGGAACGTTTTTCCTTCTCTTATGTTTTGTCAATTCGAAATAGTTAATAAGTGCTTCCGGAAGTAATAGCTTTGTCCTGAATAATAACGCGTCTGATAACATTAAAAATTTTCCTACAAAGTACAATCGTTTTTATAGTTTCAAAAGTTTTGAGAATTATTCCAAAAAACCCGATATTCTATCAGTACTTTCAATATTAAAACTTTTATACAGCACTTTCTAATAGGATACCCTCTACTTTTATTGAAAAATGTATTTAATATTGATAGCTTATCTCATAAAGAATTTCAGTGAGATAGGAGGTTCATTTATTAATAGAGCATACCATTCCAGTTAAATTAAATCAATTAAAAGAGTGATGTTCAAATCAGCCTATAATTGATGAATTGAATAAATCACTCTTCCTAAATGTAAAAACAACTATGGTTTCATTCCTGTTTTATCTACTGTAATGGAATTTGGAAAACGTGTTGCATAACGAAGAACGTAGTAACCTAAAACACCACTCACCAAGGAAGCAATTAGGATTCCCATTTTTGCTTCTTCCTTAATTAAATTATCGTCAAAAGAAAGATTTACAATAAATAAAGACATCGTAAATCCTATTCCGCATAATAGAGACATTCCAAAAAATAATTTCCAAACTTCCTTCGAACTCGGCATTTCTTTATAAAAGAATTTGAGTAAAATCCATATACCGAATAATATCCCAACAGGTTTTCCTATTAATAGTCCAAAAATTGTTCCCCAAGTTATCGATATATGTAATGCCTCACTTAAAATTTCAGAATCAAATAGAATTCCGGCGTTAACAAAGGCAAATAAAGGCATTATAAAGAAATACACAGGGCCGTGCAATTTACGTTCTAACCGCTTTAAAGGAGACTCCATTTCACGCTGTGTTTTCTCTAAGAAATAGTGTGCTTGAGACGACGTTCCTTCTAGTGAAACGTCTTTAGCGTTTAAAAATAATTTGAAACCGCGCTTTGCAAAATTTTTAATTTTATCAAGTTCCCATTCTCTATTTAAAGGAATTGTAAACGCTAAAATAACACCTGCTATAGTGGCGTGAATACCAGAAGATAAAACCGCCCACCATAATATGAAACCTACAAATAAGTAGGGCGTTAGGCCGTTTACCTTTCTGTAATTAAAGATTAAAAGAACAACGGTACACCCTAAGGCAATACCTAAGGAGGGCCAGTAAATCTGATCGGTATAAAAGAAAGCAATAACTAAAACGGCAATTAAATCATCGACCACAGCAATGGTGGTGATAAAAACTTTTGCCCAAGATGGGATTCTAGGTCCTAAAATTGCTAAAATACCAATTACAAAAGCAATGTCTGTTGCCATAGGAATTGCCCACCCATCAATATATTTTGTACCACTATTAAAAGCAAAGAAAATTAATGCTGGAAATACGGCACCACTTATCGCAGCTACTACTGGAAACACCGCCGATTTAAACGAGCGCAAACGTCCAAATTTTAATTCACTTTTGATCTCTAATCCTACTAGCAGAAAAAACAAGGCCATTAAACCATCGTTAACCCAATGATGTAAAGACTTTGAAATGAATAAATTGTCGAAACCTAAACTGAATTTTAGGTGCATCATCATTTGATAAAAAGAACTTAAAGGGGTATTGGCTACTATTAACGCAAGCACTGTGGCGCATATTAATAGAATTCCGGTTGCAGAGTCTTTTTTAAAAAAAGAGCTCAGAATTTGAGACAACTTATTCATTCGTTAACGGATACGTTTTACTTTATTTATAATAATTGTTATGACAGTTATTGAGCACAGATGTGTCTCTCAAAGAGAAAACAAAACACCAAAATTCAAGTAGAATTTTAATGATTTAATTATGTTTTTCAATGTGTTTTTTCGAAAAGCATCTCAATACTTACAAGATACTAAAAGGAGAATTAATTTAAGAATGTGGACGTACCAAGTTAGCTATTTTATCATTTTATTAACTAAATATGGAGTCTTTTGAGAGTATGGGTACTCTTTAATAAAAAAAAAGCCTCGTGTAAAAAATGCAACACGAGGCTTTACTATTATATAAAGTGTGTTTTAACCGTTCATTGAGATTAAAAACTCTTCGTTGTTTCTAGTTTGTTTAAAACGTTGGTTTATAAATTCCATAGCTTCAACCGGGTTCATATCTGCAAGATATTTACGCATAACCCACATACGTTGTACTGTGCTTTCGTCTAATAAAATGTCATCGCGACGTGTGCTTGATGATGTTAAATCGATAGCAGGGAAGATTCTACGGTTAGAAATTTTACGATCTAATTGTAGCTCCATATTACCAGTACCTTTAAATTCTTCAAAGATTACTTCATCCATTTTAGAGCCTGTTTCGGTAAGCGCTGTTGCTATTATAGTTAACGAGCCTCCATTTTCTATATTTCTAGCGGCACCGAAAAAACGTTTTGGTTTATGTAATGCATTAGAATCAACACCACCACTTAATATTTTTCCAGAAGGGGGTTGTACTGCATTATAAGCTCTTGCTAAACGTGTAATAGAATCTAAGAGAATCACCACATCGTGACCACATTCTACCAATCGTTTTGCTTTTTCTAAAACAATATTAGCAATTTTTACGTGCTCGTGTGCTTCTTTATCAAAAGTTGAAGCAATTACTTCACCACGCACATTACGTTGCATATCGGTTACCTCTTCAGGGCGTTCATCAATTAATAAAATCATTTGATAAACTTCAGGATGGTTTGCTGCAATAGCATTCGCTACATCCTTAAGAAGCATTGTTTTACCCGTTTTTGGTTGCGATACAATCATACCACGCTGCCCTTTTCCTATAGGAGAGAACAAGTCCATAATACGCGTAGAAATAGTACTTTGCTTTTCGGCAAGATTGAATTTTTCTTCCGGAAATAATGGTGTTAAATGTTCGAAAGACACGCGGTCTCTAACCACATCTGGGCTTTGACCATTAATTCTATTGACTTTAATTAACGGAAAATACTTTTCACCTTCTTTTGGAGGTCTAACATTTCCTAAAACAGTATCTCCTGTTTTTAATCCGAATAAACGAATTTGTGATTGTGATACATAAATATCGTCGGGCGATGATAGATAATTATAATCTGACGATCTTAAAAAACCGTAACCATCTTGCATAATATCTAAAACACCTTCGCTTTCAATTATAGCATCGAACTCATAATCGGGTTCTCTATAACGGTTTCTGGTATCTTTGTTACCGTTGTCACCAGGACTGTTTTTGCTTTTACTTTTATTTTGAGAGTTGTCTCTCTTAACAGGACGATTTTGCGATTTATTATCGTTTTTATTATCCTCTTTTTTGTTTTGATGATTGTGAACTGGCTTTTTAGGGGCCGGTTTACGAGACTCTTTAGGAGCCGATTTCGTTTCAAGTTTTGAAATTTCTTTCGGTGCTTCTGTTGTACTGCTCTCTTTTTTAGAGTCTTCTTTAAAAGCTAAAGTGCTTTCATCCTCTTTATCATTTGTCGTATCAGTCGCACTCTCTATAGTAGATTCTTTAACGTTTGTTTTTTTCTTTAAAGGCGCTTTACGTTGTACGCGAGCTCTTTTAGGAGTTTCTTTATCGGTCTCTATATTTTCGTCTATTTTAACTTCTTTCACAGCATTTGGGTTCGCTGCTTGTAGATCTAATATTTGATATACTAAATCTAATTTTTTTAGTGTGCGGAATTTTGGTACACTTAGTTTTTTAGCTATATCCTGTAGTTCAGGAAGCTTCATTTCTTTTAATTGTGAGATTTCAAACATTGAGTTGTTGAAATGAATATTTTTTAAATATTTAAGTTGAAATATTTCCCAGAGAAAATATACTATTTATTGAAGAATTAATATCTTGCTAACGTGATTGTTGCAAATTATTACTGCAATTATACAACTTTATTTTATTTTTTTTTATAAAAATTACAAAAGAAACTATATTTTTGTGCCAGATAATTACCATTTAAATAAATGATTCAACGCATACAGACATTATACTTATTATTGGCCGCCTCCGTTTCTGGCGGGTTAATTTTTGCGTTGTATTTATGGATTACTACCGCTGGTATTAAAGTCTTTGCAATAGATAATTTAACCTATTTCGCAATGTTTATGGCCTCTGCAGTATTATCTTTGGTATCTATATTTATGTACAATAATAGGAAGTCTCAATTCGTCGTGGGACGACTAAACATCATATTAAACTTTATTTTACTAGGATTACTTGTATATCAATCTCTAAGCATATCTGGAGGAACTAACGTTTCAGAGAAAGGTATTGGGATTTTCTTGCCTATTGTGTCTATCGTGTTATTAGCATTAGCTAATAAGGCCATCAAGAAGGATGAAGATCTTGTAAAATCTGTAGATCGATTACGATAAACCTAACATCTTAGTAGTATTAGTGCGTGAGCCCAAGGTGAAGATCTTGGGCTTTTTTATGCTGTTTACCTAAATAATTGTAATGGTTATTAATGTTTCGGGAATTCTATAACTTCTAAATTAGCAATTGTGTCCCCAGAAATCGTAAAACGTAACATTGTGCGCACATTATGAAACCCGTGTTTACCAATAGCTCCCGGATTCATATGTAATAGATTAAGCTTTTTATCGGGCATTACCTTTAAAATATGAGAATGGCCACAAATAAATAATTTAGGTGGATTTTTCTGGATTTCCTCGCGAATACGCAGGTCATACTTGTTAGGGTAACCGCCAATATGTGTTATCCATACAGCGACACCTTCACACATAAAACGATTGTTTTCTGGAAATTCTAAACGGGCTTTATCATCGTCGATATTACCGTAAACGCCGCGTAGTGGTTTTAGTTTTTTTATTTCATCGGTAACCTCTAAGTTGCCAATGTCACCGGCGTGCCACACCTCGTCAGCTTGTTTTACGTATTTTAAAATAGCAGCGTCTATATAGCTATGGGTATCAGAAAGTAAAAGTATTTTTTTCATAATCGTATTCTAAATATCAACATTACTGCGATATTCTCAAGGTTAAAAAAGTAGCGGTCTTTTAATATAAATTTAGGATTTCTTTAGTAAGAAAAACAAGTATCTTTGTAGTCTTAATTATTTACAAAAATAGCACAATACTTGCGATATTTTATAGAACTCTCATATAATGGTAAAGCTTATCACGGTTGGCAAATTCAACCCAACGCAATCACTGTACAGGAAGTTTTAAATAAAGGCTTGTCGTTACTATTAAGAACTACTATTACAACAATGGGAGCAGGACGTACCGATGCTGGCGTGCACGCTTTACAAATGTTTGCACATTTTGAAATACATATGTCTTTTGAAACTGAAACACTTCAGCATAAATTAAATTCGTATTTACCACAGGATATTGTCATTCATTCTATTTTTAAGGTAAACGCTGAAGCACACACACGTTTTGATGCCTTAAGTCGCGCTTACATTTATCGTATTGCAATTCGCAAAAATGCGTTTATTAACGAGCAAACGTATTTCTTAAAACCCCAATTGGATATCGAGAAACTAAAAAAAGCTTCAAAAATTCTATTGGAGTATAAAGATTTTCAATGTTTTTCTAAAAGTAATACAGATGTAAAAACGTATCATTGCGATATTATGCAAGCGGAATGGCAAATTATTGGCGACGAACTTCAGTTTACTATTAAGGCCAATCGGTTTTTACGAAATATGGTGCGCGCCATAGTGGGCTCCTTAATAAACATAGGGGTTGGGAAATTAGAGGTTAGCGATATGCATAAAATCATCCAATCTAAAAGTAGGAGTGAAGCCGGTTTTTCGGTACCCGCTCGAGCGCTGTATTTAAGCGAAATTATATATCCAGAATCTATTTATTTAAATGAATAAACCTAAAGAAAAAATACTCGATCTCTCCTTATTTAAAAGGTTGTTTCAGTTTATAAAACCATATAGAAAGGTATTTATAGGTGTCCTTTTATCGGTGGTTTTAATTGCCTTATTAAGTGCAGCATCACCGTTTATTTTAAGTTATGCTATAGACGAAAATGTAGCGCAAAAAAAAGAAGAAGGCTTTTTGTTTTTTGTGATTTTAATGATTGCAATGTTACTTTTGGAAACTGTTTTTCAATTTCTATTTATTTTTTATGCCGCATGGTTGGGGCAAAGTGTGGTAAAAGACGTGCGTGTCATGTTATTTAACCACATGCTGAAATTTAAGATGAAGTATTATGATAATTCTTCTGTAGGGACATTAATTACTAGAGCGGTAACCGATATGGAGCGTATTGCCGATATTTTCGGACAAGGGCTCTTTATGATTGCTCGCGATTTACTGGTTATGATTGTGGTTTCTGGCCTAATGATTTTTATGAATTGGCAATTAAGTCTTATCGTTTTTATAACCTTACCAATTGTTTTGTATGCAACAAGACTGTTTCAGAAGTATATGAAAAGAGCTTTTGAAGAAGTGCGTACCGAAGTGTCCAATTTAAATTCTTTTGTTCAAGAGCGTGTTACTGGAATGAAAATACTTCAGTTATTTACGCGAGAAACTACCGAATATAATAAATTTAAAGCCATTAACGAGCGCCATAAGGCAGGCTGGTTGAAAACCATTTGGTATAACTCTATTTTCTTCCCGATTCCAGAATTATTATCGTCTGTAGCTCTTGGTTTAGTGGTGTGGTATGGCGGATTAAACATTGTTCTAGAAGGCACAGCAACGCAGGGTGATTTATTTGCCTTTGTAATGATGATTCCTAAGTTATTTAGACCATTACGACAAATAGCCGATAAATTTAATACCCTACAAATGGGTATGGTCGCTGCAAAGCGCGTGTTTAAGGTAATTGATACAACTTCGCAAATTAATGATGAAGGTACTATTGAAGCAGAAAACTTTAAAGGCGATATCAGTTTTAAAGACGTTACCTTTAGTTATATTGATAATGAATTGGTTTTAAAGGGAATTAACTTTGAGGTGAAAGCAGGAGAAACTGTTGCTATCGTGGGTGCGACGGGTGCAGGGAAATCAACAATTATTAATTTACTAAATCGTTTTTACGAAATTAATAGTGGTGTTATTACCGTTGATACTATTAATATTAAAGACGTCACTTTAGCGTCATTACGCTCGCGAATAGCGGTGGTTTTACAAGATGTGTTTCTGTTTGCTGATACGGTATTAGCGAACATTACCTTAAATAATCCAGAGGTTTCTGAAACGGTAGTACAGCAAGCAGCAAAAGATATTGGTATCCACGATTTTATAATGAGTTTACCTGGTGGTTACCATTATAATGTAAAAGAAAGAGGGGCAATGTTGTCTTCTGGACAGCGCCAGTTAATTTCTTTTTTACGCGCGTATGTTACAAACCCGAGTATTTTAATTTTAGATGAAGCCACGTCGTCTGTAGATTCTTATTCGGAGCAATTAATTCAAAACGCGACAGATAAGATCACGAAAGGCAGAACGTCTATTGTAATAGCACACCGTTTGGCAACGATTCAAAAAGCAGATAAAATAATTGTAATGGATTCTGGTAATATTGTTGAACAAGGCACGCATAGCGAACTGCTTAAAAATGACAATGGATATTATAGAAATCTATACGAAGTTCAGTTTTTAAAGGCGGAAGAGGTAAAGTAATCGTTAATCCAAATCCTCTTTTATAATCGCTATTAAATCTGCGATGTTATCAAAGGGTAAGAAATCACCATTTTTAAAACACGAAATTTGCCCCGTTTCTTCACTTACAGCAATCGCAATCGCATCGGTACGTTCGGTAATTCCTACAGCTGCACGGTGACGTAAACCAAAACGTTGTGGTATTGTTTTTTCATTATTCACTGGTAAAATAACACGTGTCGCCTTGACAATATTATTTTCTATAATAATGGCACCATCATGAAGCGGACTATTTTTAAAGAAGATACTTTCTATAATAGGTTGGGTAACGGTTATATTCATTTCGTCTCCCGTATTTATTAAAAAATCTAAATTATTATTACGCTCCAAAACAATTAAGGCTCCCGTTCTTGTCGACGCCATTTTAGTACACGCCGCTATAATAGTTTCGATATCAGTATTCGAGATGCCTTCGGTTTTAAAGAACTTTAACTGACTTAAAAATTTGCGTTTTGCTCCAAAATTTGTGGAGCCAATCATCAATAAAAATTTTCTAATTTCCTGCTGAAAAACCACTATAAGCGCAAACATACCTACACTAATAAAACCACCAAGAATATTACTTAATAGTTGCATTTGAAGCGCTTGTGTTATTTTCCAGATAATGTAAATAATAACAATACCAATAAAAATATTTATGGCCACGGTACCGCGAACCAATTTGTAAACATAATATAGCAGGAGCGCAACCAGCACAACATCTATAATATCTACTAAACTAAAATTTAAAATGGTATCGAAAATTTCCAAGCGGTTGTTGTTTTAAGTGGGGTTTAAATTTAATTAAAGATAAATTCATTTTTGCTAATAGCTAAATTATCACTCTTTAAATTTGAAAGTTTAGATTTTATAGTGATGTAATCTTGAAATGTCACCTTGGAATTGAAGTTTAAAGTGAAGTGTTTCAATGTCGAAGAACTCGATGCTAATTGTTGTATACTATCTAATAAATCGTCGCTTTTAAGATTGATAATTTTATGATTTACCGAATGAATAGCAATGCTATCCACTTTAAAAATAGTAACGGCATAACGACCTTCTGTTGTGTCGGGCGTGTTATTTCTAGAGTATACGACATCGGTAAAATCTATAAATCCTAAATTTTTAATAGAGGTATCGTTACAAGTAAAAAAGTTTTTTGCGCTTTCATTTTTATGCATTCCTGCGCCGCGTTTTTTTTCTTGCAATGTAATTATAGAAGGTAAAGCTTGTTTCAGCGTTAAACGTCGGTCAATATTTACCAACCAATTGGTTGATATTATAAGACTTTTTCGGTTTAATTCTACACTGTCTTTTTGCGTTTCATTATAAAAAATATAGGCCGGAGAAACATCGGTGATCTCTGTAATCGCCGCCCCGTTAATTTCTGGAAGTAATACCGATTTGTCTTCGGAGCAAGCGCTGAAAAATAGAAGCGCGAGGCAAACTAATAACTGTTTCATTTAGGTGTGTAATTGATGGTGTAACGTAATGGCTTCAAAAGCTTCTTTAACATCGTGTGCACGTAAAATATGAGCGCCTCTTTCCAGAGCAATCATATGTAAGGCCGTTGTGCCATTCAAAGCGTATTTGGGTGTTGTATTAAGCGTTTTGTAAATCATAGATTTTCTAGAGATACCGGCAAGCAAAGGTAAGTCTGTAATTTTAAAATCGTCTAATTTATTGAGTAATTCGAAATTCTGAGCGGTAGTTTTAGCAAATCCAAAGCCAGGATCTAAAATAATATCGTTAACCCCTAAAGCACGAGCAGCTTGAATACGCTCCGAAAAATAAAGCAGTATGTCTTTTAGTAAATCATCATATTCGGTTTGCTGCTGCATTGTTTGTGGCGTTCCGCGCATATGCATCATAATATAGGGCACGTTATAGTCGGCAATAGTTTTTAGCATATTCACGTCTAAATGGCCAGCCGAAATATCGTTTATTATAGCCGCTCCCGCTGCAATGGCGTGTTTGGCAACTTCAGCTCTAAAGGTATCCACCGATAAAATAATATCCGGAAAGCTTTCAACCAATACTTTAATAACAGGAATAATACGCTCGAGTTCTTCGTTTGTGCTAACAGTGGTCGCATTTGGTTTGGAGCTGTAGGCACCGATATCTATAAAAGTGGCACCTTCAGAAAGCATTTTTTCTACCTGTTTAAGGCAATGTGAGTCGCTGTTATAAGCGCCGCCATCAAAAAAAGAATCGGGCGTAACGTTAAGAATGCCCATTACTTTCGGCGACGAAATATCTACCAATTTCCCATTACAATTTAAAGTCATTTGTGCTATTATATATGGTGTTTATAAGGCTTAAGAAAAGTTTAAACCATAAACGTTGAACATTTGAAAAAATTAAGCGAAATTTACACAAAATTCAATTAGTTTATGCAAAATACGTCAAAACAATACGATGCTGTAATAAATACTTGTCGCGCCTTGTTTACAAACAAAATGACTGATTATGGTAGCGCTTGGAGAATTTTAAGATTACCGTCGCTTACCGATCAAATTTTTATAAAAGCACAACGCATTCGAGGACTTCAGCAAAACGGCGTAAGAAAGGTAGATGAAGGCGAACAAAGTGAGTTTATAGGTATAATAAACTACTCCGTAATGGCGTTAATTCAATTGGAGAAAGGCGTGGTGGAGCAACCCGATTTAACAACCGAAGAAGCGACCATTTTATACGACGAAAAAGTAGCGCTAACCAAAACGCTAATGCAAAATAAAAATCACGATTACGGTGAAGCGTGGCGCGATATGCGAGTAAGCTCGTTAACCGATTTGATTTTGCAGAAATTATTACGCGTAAAGCAAATTGAAGACAATTCAGGAAAAACAATAGTAAGCGAAGGTATAGATGCTAATTATCAAGATATAATTAACTATGCTATTTTTGCATTAATACATTTAAAAGAAGAATAAAATTATGAGAATATTAGTAGGTTTTTGCCGCATTTTTGTCGGTATATTTTTTATCATTTCAGGATTCATCAAATTAAATGACCCTATAGGGTTTGCTTTTAAATTAGAAGAGTATTTTGGGGCAACGGTATTAGATTTACCGTTTTTTATGCCCTATGCTTTGGGGATATCTGTTATAGTAGTCGTTTTAGAAGTGCTTTTAGGCCTCTTTTTAATCCTTGGGTATAAACCTAAATTTACAATATGGAGTTTGTTGTTGATGATTGTTTTCTTTACCTTCTTAACCTTCTATTCTGCATATTTCGATAAAGTAAAAGACTGCGGATGTTTTGGCGATGCTATGGCCATGACACCTTGGGAGAGTTTTACTAAGGATGCTGTTCTATTGGTTTTAATACTTATTGTTTTTGCTGGCCAAAAATATATAAAACCGTTCTTTAATAATTTTGCAACAACACTTATTGCGTTGGTTGGTTTTATAGCGTCTTTAGGCTTTGCTTACCAAGTGTTAATGCACTTACCGTCAATCGATTTTAGACCGTATAGATTAGGGGCAAATATTCAACAAAATATGTCTGTTCCAGACGATGCACCACAAGCGATTATAGAATACACGTATGTATTTAATGTAAATGGTAAAGAAGAAAAACATACCGTAACGGAAGGCTATCCAGAGGTAGATGGCGAATTAGTACGCGTAGAGACCAATACAATTAGAGATGCTTACGAACCGCCAATTCACGATTTCTCTATAGAAAAAGATGGTGAAGATTTTACGGCAGAAATTCTAGAATTAGACAATGTGATCTTAATTGTCGCTTATAATTTAAGAAAAGCTGAGGCTGAAGGATTAAAAATTATTAAAACAGCAACCGATAAAGCGATTGCTAATGGTTACGACGTTATTGGTTTAACGGCAACGGGAGCAGAAGAACAAAAGGCTATTAAGGAGCATTACAACTTAAATTTTGATTTTTATTTCTGTGATGAAACGGCGTTAAAGACGATTGTTCGTTCTAATCCGGGCGTTTTAAAATTAAAAAAAGGAACCGTTATTCAGAAAATGCACTTCAATGATCTCGATCAATTAGAGTTACCAGAAGTAAAAAGAGCTCCGGAACCAAAACCAATAGTAGAATCACCATTTATAACTGAAGACGTAGATAATACTTTGTTTTTATTAGACGGAGAAGAAGTAACATTAGCAGAACTTGACGCTATAGATGCTGAAACTATTGAAGCTGTAAATGTGATTAAAGATACTATGCAAATTAAAGAGATAACCACAAAGAATTACACGAGTGTTATTCAAGTAACCCTTAAAGATTAACTCGTATAATTGGTATCTTATTTTTTAAATAAAACATTTTATGCACTCCTTACTTTATTTGGAGTAGTGACCGTGATTTTTTTTCTGTTTAATGTTCTTCCTGGCGACCCAGCACAGATGATGTTGGGTCAAAATGAAGACAGTGAGCAATTGGCTATCGTTAAGCGAAAATATGGTTTCGATAAACCTATTAGTACGCAGTATTTTTATTACTTAAACGATGTGTCACCCATTTCGTTGCATTCCAACTCACCCGATGACTATACGTATTTGTCGCCAGATAAATATACAGCGGCACAACTGTTTACTCTAGGAGATATAACCACGGTTATAAAATTTCCGTATTTAAGAGAATCGTTTACCAAGCAAGGTAAAAAAGTAAGTCAGGTATTAGCGGAAACCTTACCCAATACGTTTGTATTGGCTATTTCGGCTATTATCATAGCTTTAGTTCTAGGGATTTTTTTAGGTGTTATTTCGGCCTTATATAAAAACACGTTTTTAGATAAAGTTATTCAAATTACGAGTACGATTGGTATGAGTGTACCCTCATTTTTTAGCGCTATTGTGTTTGCTTGGGTTTTTGGTTTCGTTTTACATAAATACACCAATTTAGAGATGACCGGTAGCTTATTAGAGCTTGACGATTATGGCGAGTCTATGCATATAAAATGGAAAAACTTAATTTTGCCAGCCATTGTTTTAGGAATTAGGCCCCTTGCCGTAGTTATACAATTAATGCGAAATTCGCTTCTAGAAGTCTTAAACCAAGATTATATCCGCACCGCGAGAGCCAAGGGATTAAGCGAGTTTCAAATTATTAAATCGCACGCCATTAAAAATGCAATGAACCCTGTGGTTACTGCTATTTCAGGTTGGTTTGCCTCAATGTTAGCTGGGGCTGTTTTTGTAGAATATATCTTTGGATGGAATGGTTTAGGAAAAGAAATAGTAAATGCGTTAAATACCTTAGATTTGCCAGTTATAATGGGCGCGGTATTAATCATCGCTTTACTCTTTATAATAATTAATATTTTTGTAGATATCATATACGCTTGGTTAGATCCCAAAGTAAAACTTCAATAACATAACGATGAGAAAACATATTGTAGCCGGAAACTGGAAAATGAATAACGATTTAGCACAATCAGTAGCTTTAATCTCAGATTTAAAAAGACAAAATCAAACCTCGACTGCAGAGGTTATGATTGCGCCAACATTTACTAACTTATGGCACACCACCGAAAACCTAAAAAGTAGCCCAATAGAGGTTATTGCTCAAAATATGCATTTCGCTAAAAACGGAGCATATACTGGAGAAGTAAGTGCCGAAATGTTAAAAAGTATTGGTGTTAATACCGTTATTCTAGGCCATAGCGAACGTCGTGCTTATTTTAATGAAACCGACGAGATGCTAGCAAAAAAAGTAGATACTGCACTAGAAAGTGAAATGCGTTTTATTTTCTGTTTTGGTGAAGAATTGTCCGACCGACAAGCGAATACCCAAGAAACGGTGGTCGCTAATCAAATAAAAAAAGCTTTATTTCACCTAAAAGCTTCCGCTTTTAAGAATATTGTTTTGGCTTACGAACCCGTTTGGGCTATTGGTACTGGCGAAACTGCGAGTCCAGATCAAGCGCAGGAGATGCACCAATTTATACGTAAAACGTTACGTGATACCTACGGCGACAGCGTGGCAAACGATATGTCTATTTTATATGGCGGTAGCGTAAAGCCGGCCAATGCTAAAGAGATATTTTCTAAGCCAGATGTCGATGGTGGTTTAATTGGAGGCGCCGCTTTAAAAGCCGAAGATTTTTACGCTATTGTTAATGCCTTTTAGAGCGTTAACATAAGGGGTAGGTTTTTACACCTCGCTTACGATAGTAATTTTAAAATTAATAAGGAAAGAGTAATCTTCCTCGCAAATGCAAGGAAAGTATTCACTAATAAAAGGGAAATTAAATGTCTAATACAATTTATATCGGGTATTATTTTACAGTAAAACCTATAGAATCTGCAGTCGAAATATTAATTGCCGAATTAGGCTATGCAGGCTTCGAAAGCTTTGTAGAAACCGAAACAGGGGTAACAGCCTACATTCAAAAAGAGGAGTGGCACGAGGATATTTTAAAAGATATTTTTGTCTTACAATCGGATGAGTTTGAGATTTCGTACACGCACGAAGATATAGAACCAGTAAATTGGAATGTAGAGTGGGAGAAAAATTTTAATCCTATCGTGGTAGACGATTTGTGTTCTGTGCGTGCACCATTTCATGCTAAGCCAGAGACGATATACGATATTATTATCGAGCCTAAGATGAGCTTTGGTACTGGGCACCACGAAACTACACATATGATGCTTCAGCACCTTTTAACGGCCGACGTTAAAGATAAAACGGTGTTGGATATGGGCTGCGGAACAGGAGTGTTAGCCATTTTGGCAGCCTTAAGAGGTGCTAAACAGATTGACGCTATCGATATAGATAACTGGTGTTATGTAAACAGTTTAGAGAATATAGAGCGTAATAATGTGCCACACGTAAACGTCTACGAAGGCGATGCAAGCCTTTTAGATAACAAACATTACGATGTTATTATTGCGAATATAAATCGAAATATTTTATTAAACGATATAAAAATTTATGCGAATTGTCTGAATGAAAATGGAACATTATATCTCAGTGGTTTTTACGATATTGATAGTGCTAGTATTGAAAAAGAATGTAATAAAAATGGCCTAGTTTTTGAGTCTAAGTTAGAACGTAATAATTGGGTTGCGTTACAATTTAAAAATTAACACATTAGTACAAATAATTGATTATGAGTACAAAAGAAAAGGTTTTAGAGAAGATTAAAGTAGAAAAGCAAGAGAAAAAAGACAATGAGATTGTTTTGTATAATGACGAAGTAAATACTTTCGATTACGTTATAGATACGCTTATTTATGCTTGCGATCATACGCCAGAACAAGCAGAACAATGTTCTCTTTTAGTACATTATAAAGGACAATGTACAGTAAAAACGGGAGACCTTAAAGATTTAGAGCCGCGCTGCTCTAAACTATTGCAAGCCGGACTCAGCGCAGAAATAATATAACACACAAACTAAAAAAGCAGTAATTTTTAATTACTGCTTTTTTTTTACAGTAGATTATAAACTCTATAGTATCTAATAAAAAGTAGTTATGACAAATGACAAAGATTGCCTTTGGTGGCGGTTGCCACTGGTGCACAGAAGCGGTGTTTCAATCGTTGAAAGGTGTTACAAAAGTAGAACAAGGTTTTGTGGCTTCAGTAGGAGCGGAGACTGCTTTTTCTGAAGCCGTTATTGTTCATTTTAATCCCAAAGTAATGCCTTTAAATGTACTTACCGAAATTCACTTATTAACGCATAAAAGCACTTCCAATCATTCTATGCGTGAAAAATACCGATCGGCGGTTTATGTGTTTTCGGAGGAATACTATCAAGAAGTCTTGTTGATTTTGGCCACTTTGCAGCTTCAATTCAATGTACCAATTATTACAAAAACATTGTTTTTTGCGGGCTTTAAACCTTCAAAAGAAAAATTTAAAGATTACTATTATAACGATCCCGAAAAGCCTTTCTGTAAAGCGTTTATTACACCCAAGCTACAATTTCTCTTAAAAACATTTACGAATTATGTTATTCCTAGACATAGGGACAATTAGAATTGTAGTTCGTGTTTTGGTATGTTATTTTCCATTTCAAATAACTTAGAGAAATCCATAACATTAGGCATATTATCTAATTTGCAGAGCAAGGCAACGACCAAACAGAGTCCGTTAAATTGAAGATTTTTATCTTTAGGGTTGATTGGTTTATAAGATGTTTTTGTAAGGGGTAGCGCGTAACCACAGCCTTTTAAAAATGTCGCTTCAATATTTAGGAGCTCTATAGGCGTATAGCCGAACACCTTTCTTCCAAAATTCTGATTTAAAGTCCCTAAATAACTCAATTTTAAAGAGCCGTGACTTTCTGTGAGTAGTTTCCAAGTATCTGTGTTGTCGCAAATATTTCCTACAGCGCACTGGATACAGCAATCGGGGTGCAATTCCCCACTATGAAAAGCGTTATACAGTTTTGTTATGGCATGTTCTAATCGTTTTGGAGTTTTCATAACAGTTAATAATTTAAATAGAGTTACAGTAAAATGGCGTAAGTATTTAGTCCCTATTAAGTTATTAAAAATAATTCAATATGTCACGTTTTATTTTTTGAGGCCTAAAAATAAAAAAGCCACTCCTTTCGAAGTAGCTCTTTCACTATTATAATATCGCTTGGTGGTGTTAACTAATAAATTTTAATCAGTACTTTACAGATTGTTATTTATTGTTTTCCACCTCTGTATTAGCCTGAACTTTGCTAAAAAAATCATCTTTTATAGTTCTGTAACTATCTAAATGGACAAGATAACGTAAACGGTAACTTTCGTGCTCCGAGATATACACCATATCGCAGGCCATATCTTCGCACTCTTTTAAGTTAGCACGAGATAAAGAGTACTTTTCGAGGGCCATTTTAAGGACTTCGTTTTTAGCTTTCTTTTCTAAAAAACGTTCTAAAATAGACTCTTTATCTTCGGCTTCGTTTACTTGTTGTTTACATAAACCAATCAGATTATTTAATTCCTTCTCAATATATGTTATATGCGTAATCCAGTTTTCTAACTCAATCGTATTGATTTTGTGAGTCACTTCTAAATCATCATCGTGATTATATATTTCTGTGTTATTGGTATCCATATTTACTATTTTTTATAACAATACATCAATGCCGTTGCTACTTTCTACTTGTTCGACTGCTGTAATTGTAAAATGTTGCTTTCCAGTAGGGAAATCCCAAATTACAGGATCGCCCGTAGCATACCCAAATAAAGCAGCGCCCATTGGAGTAAGAATGGAAATTTTATTTTGTTTAAAATCGCGTTCACTAGGAATAACAATCTGAATTGTTTTTTCCCACCCTTGATCTGAAATTACCGATACTTTGCTATTAAACCTAATAACGTCTAATGGCATTTCGTCTTCGTTTAAAACACGGGCGTCTTTCAACTCCTCGTTTAATTTAATTATCGATTTTTGAATTTCCGAACTTTCCGAATATCCAGACACATTAAGAATGCGTTTTAAATACACATACTCTTTTTTTTCTAAAATTAAATTTTCATACTTCATAATTAGGGTGCTATATAATTAACTATCATGGAAAAATTCCTCTTTGAATATATGCTTTCTCAATTCGTTCTATTGCTATACAGTAAGCAGCAGTTCTCATATCCATAGATTTACTTTCAGAGTAAGCGTGTACTTTATTATAAGATTCTTTTAGTTTCTTATCAAGTTTAGCCATAACCTCGTCAAGCATCCATAATTCACCATTACGATTTTGAAGCCATTCGAAATAACTACCTATAACACCTCCCGAATTACATAAAATATCAGGAATGATTGTGATACCACGTTCTAAAAGAATTTTTTCTCCTTCTACGTTAGTTGGTCCATTTGCTCCTTCAGCAATTAACATCGCTTTGATAGAATGTGCGTTTTTTTCTGTAATTTGGTTTCCTAAGGCAGCAGGAATACAAATATCGCACTCTACGCTAAAAAATTCTTTACCATCTAGAACTTCTGTGTTAGGGAAATCTACTATACTACCATCGTTTGCTTTGCTATAGTTAAATAAATCCGCTACTTTAATACCTTCTTGGTTTTGAATACTTCCAAAAGCATCTTGAACAGCGACTAGTTTAGCTCCTTCAGTTTCTAAGAAATGAGAGGCCCAGTACCCCACATTACCAAAACCTTGAACGATGAATTTTTTACCATTAAGATCTATATTTTTGTTTTCTGCCCAGAATTTAATGGTTAAATACACACCGTAACCTGTTGCGCGATCTCTACCTTCTAATCCACCACTTCCTGCTGGTTTTCCAGTAACGACGTGTTGGTTTGCAGAACGTTCAGCTGGTGGTCTTGTACTCATATAAGTATCTGCCATCCAAGCCATAGTTTGGGCGTTAGTGTTAATATCTGGAGCAGGAATATCGTGTTCTGGTCCTATGTTATCTGCTAAAGCAAAAGTAAAACGTCTTGTAATACGCTCTAATTCGTTTTTAGAATATAATGAAGGATCTAATTGAATACCACCTTTACCGCCACCGTAAGGTAAGCCAGCTAGAGAAGTTTTCCAAGTCATCCACATTGCTAGAGCTCTAGCAGCATCAATATCTACCGTAGGGTGGTAGCGTAAACCTCCTTTATAAGGGCCTAAAGCGTTATTGTGTTGCACTCTGTATCCAGTAAAAATTTCAACATCACCGTTGTCCATTTTTACAGGAAAGTGAACAATAATTTCGTTATTCGTAATACTTAAAATCTTACGAATGCTTGGGTGAAGATTAATTTTGTCTGCAGCTGTATTAAACTGTTCCAAAACGTTCTCCATCATGCCTTTTTTGGCAGCGGGCTTTTTGTCTCCTTTCGCAGTTGTTGCTATTGTCATTGTTTTAAATTTATATTATTTTTTCAGTACTATTTTTATCAATAATCTAAGATAAGCCATTTAAATATAGATGTTTTAAAATCTTATGCTTTTAACGCTTTTAATTTCAAAATGTTAAGATGCCATTTCTAGGGCTGCACTAATTTTAAATGCGACGCTACCGTATTTTAATTTCATAAGGCACTTCCTCATTAATTTCATCAAATTCACTACAAGAAAAAACAAGTTCTTTTAATGTTGTTAGAACACAGGGGTTAACGTGTAAGCAACTTTGACATAAGTTAATAGTGGTAACCTTCATAATGGTATTCGTGCTTTATTGTGTAAGTATGTGCAAGAGGCATACCATAAAATACGTAAATAGATAAAGTTTTGTTTAATCTATTGTTAATGGGGTTAATAAGCAGTAAATAACGGATAGTGCTATTTTATTATGCGGTACAATTCTTCCCGGTTGCGTAAAAATGTCTCGTATTTAAATCGTTATTCAGAAAGTTTTTGTCTGATGGTTTTTCTGTCTATTTGAAGAATTTTAGCAGCCTTTGTTTTGTTATTATTAGTGGCGTTTAACACCTTTTGTATGTATTGTTTTTCCATTTCTTTTAAAGACAAAAGCGCGCCAATTGAAAAGTCTATATTATATTTTAAATGATTGGGAAGATGCGAGACCTCAATATTAGTATCGCACATAATAACGGCATGTTGTAAAATGTTTTCTAATTCTCTAATATTTCCTGGCCAATCGTGCCTTTGAAGGATTTCTAAAGCTTCGGGACTTATTTTAACAAAACGGTCTTTGTATTCTATACCATATTTAAAAAGAAATTTATCGACTAACAACGGGATATCCTCTTTGCGTTCTCTTAACGGTGACACATTAATTTCAACGACCGTTAAACGGTAATACAAATCCTCTCTAAAAAGGTTTTTGTTAATCAGTTCTTTTAAGTCGCTATTGGTAGCCGAAATAATTCTAACATCGATATCTTCCGTTTTTTGCGATCCCACTTTAATTACTTTTTTCTCTTGCAAAACGCGTAATAATCGCGATTGTACGGCTAGTGAAGCGTTACCTATTTCGTCTAAAAAAATAGTGCCGCCATTTGAAGCCTGAAAAAAACCATTCCTATCGTTATCAGCTCCAGTAAAGGCCCCTTTAACGTAACCAAAAAGTTCAGATTCTAATAAGTTTTCTGGAATGGCGCCGCAATTAACAACAATAAAGGGCGCTCTAGAAAATTTGCCTTGATAATGAATAGCACGTGCTACCAACTCTTTACCTGTGCCACTTTCTCCATTTATAAAAATAGTAGCTTTATTGTTTTTTACACGCTTTATAATTTCTATAACGGCGGTTATTTTTTGTGAAGCTCCAATAATTTCCCCATAAGATGTGTTCTCTTTGGGCGCTTCTTTTTGACTATTTTTTTGGAATGTTGGATTACTGGCTAACGATTTATCTACGGCCAATTTGAGTTCGTTTTTTGTAAATGGTTTTGTTAAATATTCTGCAACTCCAGATTTTATGGCACTTAGCGAGTCTTGGACAGAAGGATACCCGGTAACAATTAATTTTGGTAATTTAGGATAATGTTCCGACACAAATTTGATGAGTTCAAACCCATCAATTTCTGGCATTTTAAGATCGGTAATTAACAAATTAATGGTGTTATCTTTTAAAATATTAACGGCCTCGCGTACGGATATAGCTTTGTAAACGTGGTAACCCCAAGTGTGCAAATGGCGTTGCAAGAGCTCTAAAATATTGATATCGTCATCAACAATAAGTATGTTTTCTTTTTTTAAAACCATAATTTATAATTTCGGAATTTTAATAATAAAGACCGCTCCTTTTTTAAGATTGTTTTTAGCTACAATAGTCCCTTTGTGGCTTTTTACAATACCGTGTACCACACTAAGTCCCATTCCTGAACCTTCGCCAGTAGGTTTTGTGGTAAAAAAGGGTTGAAAGATTTTACCAATTGTATCTTTCGTAAATCCGCGACCTTCATCTTTAATGATAATCTTCATTTCCTTCTCTGTCTGGCTGGCTTTTATTGTAATTAAGCCTTTCTCGGGGGTGAAATAAATAGCGTTAATTAATAAGTTGAAAATAATTTGAGTTAACTGAATAGAATCTGCTCTTAATAATAGCTCCTCTTGTTCAATTTTTGCAATATACCGCAGATTTTTTTTCTTAAAAGACGGCTGAAGCAAATTAATAGCATTGTTTATTATAGGTACAATGTTTACTTTTTTCATTTCTTGAGGGATTTCGCAGGCAAAAAACATTAAGTTCTTAACCACTTCTCGAGAGAAAATAGCATTATTTATTATTTTTTGTATATCGGCTTTGGCGTTAGCATCCGTCATTTTTTCTTCCAATAATTCAGCAAATCCTAAAATATTAGCCAACGGTGTATTCAACTCGTGGGCAATGCCTGCGGTAAGTTCTCCCAGAATATTTAAACGGTCGGCACGTTCAATTCGACTATTTAATACTTCTTCATTTTTTTTTAAAGCGATACGCTCTAGAATATTTCCAATTTTAATGGCAACGTTATCTAAAAGCGCTTTTTCTTCAATTAAAAACTCCTCATCCGAATCTATTAAAAAGGCAGAAACTTGTCCGTTTGCTTCATTAAATATTCTAATAGAAACCGCAATTTTATTAGTACTCGTTAAAGGTCCTGTTTTTACGTAAAGATTTAATGTGTCGATTTCAATTTCTATGCGGCCAGGGAATTGAAATCCTTTTTTTAAGCAAATAGCAATGGCCTGTAGCGTATCGTCTATTTCTTTATAATTGGTATTCGATATTATCGACGATATTTCATAAAGACACGTTAGTTCTTTTATACGTTCTTTTAATTCTTCATTATCACGAGTCATTCTTAAATGTTTTAGGCATTACAAATTACACATCAAAATTATGAAAATAGTTTTTAATATGAAGGGTTTATGAGATCCTTCCGAAGTGTATAAAATGGGCACAAAAAAGCAGGTGCATCAAATAGTAATTTGAAAGCACCTGCTTGTATTCTTATTCTCAGATTTTAAATTTAGCTTAATGTTTGCTCACCGCCACCATTAACAAACAGAATCTGTCCACTTGTCCAGCTTGAAATTGGAGCTGCAAAATACAATACCGCTCCTGCAATATCTTCCACTTCTCCTAATCGTTGTAACGGCGTGTGTTTAAGCATTACTTTTTCTATTTCTGGTGTTAAAACCGTACTTAAAGCGTGTGTACGAACAGCACCGGGGCCAATAGCGTTGATACGTATTTCTGGTCCGAAATCGAACGCTAAATTACGCGTCATATGGTTAATTGCAGCTTTAGACGAGGCATAAGCGCTAATGGCTTCACTTTTGTTAATGGACGCCATAGACGACATATTAATAATGCTGCCGTAACCTGCTGTTTTCATATGTGGCGCAGCCAACTGGCACAAACGCCACATACTAAAAACATTCATGTCGTAAACGTGTTTAAATTGGTCTAGGGTAATCTCACTTGGGCTTTCTTTTCCGGCGCGACCGCCACCAACATTGTTGACTAGTATGTGAAGACCACCAAACTCGGCAACCGTTTTATCTATTAAATTTACTAGCGCATCGTCTTTAGTAACGTCGCAATCTACAGCAATGGCTGTACCGCCAGATTTATTAATGGCGTCTGCCGTTTGTTGAGCGGCTTCTAAATTATAATCTGAAACGACAACATTAGCACCGTAAGCAGAAAGTACCTCGCAGCTTGCTTTACCAATACCTGCTGCAGCACCTGTAACAATTGCGGTTTTACCTTTTAAATCGAAAAATTTTGAAGTATCCATAATGTGTTTTTTTATTAAATTAGTATTTTTTAGAAATATATTGCTTCAAAAACAGCCAAAGAAATTTTATCTCCGCTATTTAAGATTAAAGTATCGCCAGTAATGGTATAATTATTTGCGGTATTGAAAATGCTTAATACGTCGGTTTCATTAACGGCGACGTCTTGACATATTTTTAGAGTTGTTGCTAAGTGCTTAAAGCTAATTTTGTTTCCCTTTTCTAGAGTATAGCTTCCTGAGAATGTGTTGCAACCGGCAAAACCTTGAATACGGTGTTCCTCTGTTTTAAGTGTAAAATAGATTTCACGTTCTTGATTTTCTGCCATTACAACTGCTTTACCTTGTAGTGTTTTAAGTTTCCAGTATTTTTCTGTTATGGGGTTATGTACTGTTTTAGAGGATGTAAAAACGGCTAAAACGGCTTTTTTTGTTGTTTTAAGCGTTAAAGTGTCTCCAGAAAGTGTGAAATTATGTGCTAAATTGAAAACTTTAAATAAATGCGACGCATTAATAATAGCATCGGGACACGCCTTACGGGTTGTCGCTAACGGTGAAAATGAAATGATTCCATTATCTGTAACCGTATAGGTTCCTTTAAAGAAATTACAACCAGAATATCCTGTAATGGTATTGTCTGTGCCGTTTAGAGTAAAGCTAATTTTATCCCCATTTAATTGGGATTGCTCTATAATTTTGTCTTCTAGTTTAGACAACTCCCACGAGGTTTCGGTGAGCGTTGTGCTCTCTTTTTCTGTCGACATATTTTCGTGAGACTGTTTTGTCGAGTTACAGCTAAATGCCGTAAAAGCGATGACTGCTATTACTATTAATTTTATTTTCATAGTTATCATTTGTTTTTGTAGTAACAAATATATAATTAGTTCGCAACATAGCGAACCAATCTACTTTAAAGTATTGTTAAAACTTATAAGCTCTAATGCCTGTAGTTTTCCAAGTGTAACTTAGGTTACTAACTAGAAGTAATGAATAGTATAAATTTATAATCTATAAATAATTATATAAAAACACATTTAGTTTATGTCATTTTTTAAAACACTATTCGGTTCCAAAACAGTTGAAAGCGACGTTATTAAGGTACTTTCTTCTTATGACTTTAGAGCGCAAACAGAAAACAAAAACATTCAGTTAATAGATGTTAGAACTCCTAATGAATTTAAATCAGGACATATAAAAGGCGCTAAAAATATAGATTTCTTTTCCGGAAAATTTTCTGCAGAGTTTATTAAACTTAATACAGATTCACCTGTTTACGTATATTGTAGGAGCGGAAGTAGAAGCAAGCAAGCTTCAGTAAAAATTGAAGCGATGGGGTTTACCCAAGTGTACGATCTTAAAGGAGGAATAACAAATTACTAAATAAAGCAAAAAATGAGAACATCACTACTAGAATAAAATTTAAAATGTGGTGGTTGAGCGAATACAATAACTATAAAACTGTCTGATATTAAAACGATTTCGTATATTGATATTGTAATCGACTAGAGTAAAGTATTCTTTAATTACCTAAAAGACGAAGATGCTTTAGTAATAATAGAGACGCTTAAAATTCTAGGCTATCCATCTATAGAAAACAATAATAGTTTGAGCTCTAAAGCGAAGTCGTTTGTGAGTTGTGCGACTGGCAATTTTTTGAATCTAATATAGATTATTCGCGCTATTTGATAAATCTCTATTTTCAATAACAAACAGAAATAATATGAAAAAATATATCATTATTACAGCTTTTATAGCGTTATTTTTAGGTTGTAAAGATTCTAAAAAAGAAGAACTTACTGTTTTTGAAAAACAAATGGAAGCCGAAAATCATCCGGGTAAAAAGTTAATGGAAACCAATTGCTACGTATGCCATAGTCCGTCGGCGAGCCAAAAAGATAGAGTTGGTCCCCCAATGATTGCTATTAAAAGGCACTATTTATCGCCTGAAACTACAAAAGAAGATTTTACTAAAGCGCTACAAGCTTGGATTAAAAATCCTAACGAAAAGGAGGCTAAAATGTTCGGTGCCGTTAAGCGATTTGGCGTGATGCCAAAACAAGTATTCCCTGAGGAAACTATTAAGCAGATAGCAGAGTATATGTATGATTTTGATATCGATGTTCCAGAATGGTTTCAAGAGCATTTTAAAGGTGAAAAAAAAGGAAACAAATCAAGAAATGAAGGCGGTAGAAATAGAGAAGGGAAAAGAATGCAGGCAAACGACCAAAAGCCTTCAAAACACAAATTAAAAGAGAATTTTGATACGTTACCTTATGGAGAACGAGGTTTAAAATATGCTTTAGCGACCAAAGCGGTTTTGGGAAAGAATTTAATGGGAACTATCCAACGCAAAGGAACTATTGAAGCTCTAGCATTTTGCAATGAACAAGCCTATCCATTAACCGATAGTATGTCTGTAGTATATAATGCGAGTATTAAACGCGTCTCTGATAAACCAAGAAATGAAAAAAACAGAACTCGAGGCAAGGAATTAGAGTATATAAATGCGTTTAAAAACGATATAAAGAATCATAAAGAACCGGTGCCCATTGTTGCCGAGCTTGAAAATTCGATACAAGTGTTTTATCCTATTACTACAAACGTTATGTGTTTACAATGCCACGGAAAACCCACTGATGATATAAAAACGCCAATACTAAAAAAAATAAGAGAGCTATACCCCAATGATAAGGCTATTGGTTATGGAGTAAATGAAGTTAGAGGTCTTTGGAATGTTACTTTCGATAAGTAATTCATATAAAAGAATGTTTACTAATTACAATTAATACTTTTAGCGTTGTTATGCCGTTTTAGTCCATCACTCTGCCGCTTTTATACTTAATATTTTGGTTGTTGGAGTTCTATATAAACGGAATTAAGTACTTGTGTAACAAAAGTAGCTGTGTATTACACTAATTATAAGTATATTTAGTTAAAATAAACTACTATGTCTAAAATCGTTATTTTGGGAGCCGGAATTTCTGGTCACGTTGCCGCTTCACATTTAAGAAGAAAATTATCTAAAAACCATAAAGTTGTCGTGGTTTCTCCCAACAGTAATTACCAGTGGATACCCTCTAATATTTGGGTAGGAATTGGTAGAATGAAATCTGAAAAAATTCTATTTCCTTTAGCACCTTTGTACAAAAAGAAGGGTATTGGCTTTAAACAAGCAAAAGCAATTTCGTTTTTTCCTGAAGGAGATAAACACGAACACAAACCGTATGTGTTATCGGAATTTGTAGTGGGAGATAAGAAAGGGCAACAAGAAAAAGTGACTTACGATTATTTAATTAATGCAACGGGACCAAAGCTAAATTTTGAAGGAACGGAAGGTTTAATTCCAGGAAAAAACAAGGCGTATTCTGTTTGCACCTATACACACGCAGACCACGCTTGGGAAGCTTTAAACGCCTTAATTCAAGATATGAAAAAAGGTAAAAAAGCCAAAATATTAATTGGTACGGGGCACGCAAAATCTACCTGTCAAGGTGCCGCGTTCGAGTATATTCTAAATGTTGAACACGAATTACATCGCCATAATGTTCGTGATATGGCTGAGATTACTTGGATTGCAAACGAATATAAATTAGGCGATTTTGGGATGGATGGTATGCTTTTAAGTTATGGAAGTATGACAATGAAATCGAATGAGCTCGTAGAAATGATATTTGAAGATAGAGGTATTAAATGGATAACAGGAGCAGCAGTTAATAAAATTGAAGAGGGTATAGCCCATTACGAGAATCTTGATGGAGAATATAAAACGGAATCTTACGATTTTGCAATGCTTATTCCTTCTTTTTCGGGTCACGGTTTTAAGGCTTATGATAAAAATGAGAATGATATTACCGAAAAATTATTTAAAGGTTTTATGATTGTTGATGCAGATTATACTCAAAAACCTTACGAAGAATGGTCTGTAAAAGATTGGCCAGAAACATATCAAAATCCCAATTATAAAAATATTTTTGCTCCTGGAATTGCTTTTGCACCACCTCATTCCATTTCAAAACCAAGAATCAGTAAAAATGGAACAGATATAACACCCGCTCCACCAAGAACAGGAATGCCTTCTGGTATAACGGCAAAATTGGTTGCAGAAAACATTATAGATTCTATTAAAAACGGAAAAGAATCTTTACATAATAAAGGCTCTATGGGAAATATGGGAGCGGCTTGTATTGCTTCTGCAGGTTTCGGTATAATGAAGGGAAGTGGCGTTAGTATTACTACGTTTCCAATTGTGCCAGATTACGAGAAATACCCAAAAACTCAAGGTAGACACTTAGGCAAAACCTTCGGAGATATTGGTCTTGCAGGACACTGGTTAAAGTTAGCGTTACATTATGCGTTTATCTACAAAGCTAAAATGCGCCCATTTTGGTGGTTGATTCCTGAATAGGAGCCAATCCTAAAGAAGTTAATATTTAAAAAAAATAAGGAGCTATTAAAAGCTAATTCATAAATAGAAATCAATCTATATAAAGTTGATTTCTGAACAAAATATATTATGACAGAAAGAATATCCGGATATCAGAGATTTAAAATGACAAATCCCATCATTCAGTTTTTTAAATTCATTTATTTAAGTATAAAAATAATGTTTATTGTTGCGGGAGGTCACGGTGGCACCAGAAAAGCCGTTTAAAATATTTGTCTGCACTTATTATTTCATTATTGTTATATACTTATTAGTATAAGATTAATTTCTTAATTAACAGTTTATTTTAATCTGGAATAACACTAAATGAATTTTAAAATGAGTTCTAAATAGATTTTGAGGTTACCATTTTGATTCCCATTGTGGTCATCTTATCCTTAATTTCTATAAATGCTTTCTCATCTATTGCTTTAGAGGCATCCTCAATAAAAAAACAGGTAAAGCCTTCTTTAGACGCATCAAAAGCCGAGAAGTAAACACAAATATCTGCGGCTAAACCGCATAAATAAAGTTTTGTCGTTCCCTTTTCCTTTAAATAACCTGATAAACCTGTGGATTTTAAATGTCCGTTGTCATAAAATGCACTGTAGCTATCCATCTCTTTATCTGTGCCTTTTCTAAAAATAGCTTCAAATTTATTAGAATCTAAATCAGGATGAAATTCAGCACCCACTGTTCCTTGCACGCAATGCTCTGGCCATAAGGTTTGAGTCTTTCCCTGTAATTCTATTTTATCAAAGTCGGATTTTCCTTTGTGATTTGCGGCAAAACTTATATGATTTGCTGGATGCCAATCTTGCGAAGCGATTATCAAATCAAATTTAGTTTGTATGCTATTAATTACAGGCACAATCGTGTCTCCAAAAGGAACCGATAGAGATCCGCTTGGCATAAAGTCGTTTTGCACATCAATTATTAGTAGTGTTTTCATAGAGAGCCTTTTTTATTTTGAAATAATTTGTGAAACTGTTTTGGTCTTGAAGGTTTAATTACTTCGATCTTAAATATTATGTTTTCGAACTAATTTATCGCGTTCTTGTTTTAGTTGACTGCTGAGACCTATTTTGTAGATATGCGGATTTTGAAACCGTTTGTACTCTTCAGGAAGTTTCTCTAATCTCGATTTGGAATATTCAGCAATTTCGGTAACGGAGCGCGGTGGTACTGCTCTTTCGCCATTCTCCATCACCATTTTAAGCAAAGACTCATATTTAAAAGAGCTGAGGTCTAAAATTTTTGTAGCATCAAAAGGATGTTCCATTTGCGTTATATTGTCTTCAGTAAACAGGGCTACTGCATCTGCACCATAAAAATTCCCGTCGCTGTCTAGCATTCTGTACACTTGCTTTTTATAGGGCAAGGAGACCTTAATGAGGTCTTCAGATAGCTTGATTCTCGGTGTATCGTTATATTCTACTAATTTATAGACGCCGCCCAATGCGGCATCTGGTTTTCCTGTGACAAGATTTGTACCAACGCCAAAGATATCAATGGGAGCCCCTTGTTCTTTTAGACTTTTTATTACAAACTCGTCTAATTGGTTCGAAGCGGCAATTTTTACATAACCCAAATTGGCGTCGTTTAGTATTGCGCGCGTTTTTTTAGATAAATATGCTAAATCGCCACTATCTAAACGCACTCCTAACAACTGCTCTCCTCTACGTTCCATTTCTTTGGCTACCGTAATGGCATTTGGTAGTCCGCTTTGCAGCGTATTATAGGTGTCTAATAAGAGCACACAATTTTCTGGTCGCACCTTTGCGAAATCACGAAATGCTTGTAATTCGTTTTCATAACTTTGTATAAATGAGTGTGCCATAGTGCCTGAAGATGGAATATTATAATCTTCGGCTGCCTTTACATTACTTGTAGCGTTAAAACCGCCAATAGCAGCAGCTCTAGACGCATAATGGCCTCCAGTGGCATGCGCGCGACGCAAGCCCATATCTAATAAAACACCATCTTTAGCACTATGTCGTATTCTGCTAGCCTTTGTGGCAATCAGTGTCTGAAAATTGAGCATATTCAGCAAAAGGGTCTCTATAATCTGTGCTTCAATAATGTTGGCTTCTACCTGTAAAATAGGACGGTTTGGAAATACCACATCGCCTTCATTACTTGAACGTATGTTTCCGCGAAATCGAAAATCCTTTAAGTAATTAATAAAGTTCTTTTCAAATCCCTGTTGCTCTAAATAGTCTAGGTCGGTAGATGAAAATTTTAAATTTTCAAGAATATCTAATACATCTTCAAGTCCTGCAAAAATGGAGTAGCCACTAGAGTAGGGGTTATGTCGATAATAATAATCGAATACTGCGCGTCCATTGGGTTTTGTTTCAAAATACACTTGAGCCATTGTGATTTGATAGAGATCGGTGTAAGCTGCAGTAATAATCATAAGACTTTAATTTTAGTTTGACAAGATATTCAAAATTTGAAAGATTACTCGTAAACGATTCGAAAGAAATTAGGGGAAAGGATTTATAAAAATTAGCAAGAGATATCTATACCTATTTAAATGATTTGTGGCCTTTAAATCAATTTTATAATATTAAAAATAGTGAATAAACGCATATCAATGCCGTTGAAAATTTATTAATTCAGTATAACATTGAGTATACTATTTTGTCTTTTGGTGAGTTTGCAACTCAGGATTTATAAGATTTTATGATCAATTTGATTTTGACGGAGCAGTAAGTGAAACCAATGCTTTAACATAGGTGCAACCATAGAAAATTCAGACATTATATATTTACAAGAGTATATAAATACTACAGAAAACACGTCGTTAACCGCTGTCTTTGAAAGTTTAGAATGTGGTTCTCGCAATCATTTAAGAAAATTTGTTTAAGTATAGAAAACAATGGCAATACTAACAGACCTCAGTTTTTAAGTCAGGGGTGTATAACACTATTATAAATGGAAGGAATGAACACTGTAATTAGTTTAAGAGTTATTTAAAATACACCTTTCTTTAAAGGTACTCAGTGTTTTTCATGAAATTTAAACAGTTCAAAAAGACCTTAGTTTGCGTCGATGATAACAAGGTCATTATTTTAATGCCTTTTGTTTACACTCACAGTCCGCATACCAATTGATTTGGATCAATCAATTCAATTAAGAGCTGCTTAAAATGTTGTTTTTTTAAGTGAGCTAGTAATGTTTTGGAAAAGAACATTATGTATTACCAAAAAACGGACTATACTTTGTTATAAAAGCCTACCTTAGTTGGTAACTTATGTTACTGATTACTGTTTTTAACAATTCTATCTTTGTAATAGACATAAACAACCACTTAATGAAAAAACATTTTTATATATCACTTTTAATGGCTGCGCTAACATTTTCTTCTCAAGCGCAGGAGCTAGTGCCCATAACAAAAACAGAAGTCTTGTCTAAAGTGTCAGAAAATAACAATAGTATTAAGATTTCTGAACAGGAATTTAATGTCGCTAGAGCAGAGTACCGACAAACAAATGCGGTGTTTTTACCAAATATTACCGCAAGTCATACCGCAATGGCTACTACAAATCCTTTAATGGCTTTTGGCTCTAAACTCAATCAGGAGATTTTAACCTCAAGCGATTTCAATCCGGCGCAGTTAAACAATCCGTCACAAATTGAAAACTACACGACTAAATTTGAAATTGTGCAACCGCTTATCAATTTAGACGGTATTTACCACCGTAAAGCCGCCAAGTCTAAAATGGAAGCTATGTCTTTAAAAACAACGCGCACACAAGAGTATTTGGTGTTCGAAGTCGAGAAAGCCTATATGCAGTTACAACTCGCTTATAAAGCAGTAGATGTTTTAGCAAAAGCGCGCGATGCTGCCAATGCCAATTTAAAATTAGCAAATAACAGTTTTAAACAAGGGTATTTGCAACGTGCCGATGTATTAACTGTTGAGGTGCGCGTTACCGAAGTTCAAAATCAATTATACAATGCTAAAAGTAATGTGCAAAATGCGTCGAATTATTTGTCTTTTTTAATGAATGACGATGCGTATGTTATGTACACACCAATAGATAGTTTGGCGGTTACAAAGCTTACAGTAGAAAATAAAATAATTTCTGAAAACCGCTCAGATATTAAAGCGATGCAATTAGCATCAAATGCTTATGAATCTATGAATAAAGCCAATAAATTGGCGTTTTTACCACGGCTCAACGCGTTTGGAAGTTACGAGTTATATGATGACAAAGTATTTCAAGGTGATGCCAATGGTTATTTGTTTGGAGCACAACTAACGTGGGATATTTTTCAAGGAGCACAACGTTTTGGAAAAGTTGAAAAAAGTAAAGCACAGTTTGAAAAATCTAAATTAGAATACCAGCACTATGTTTCGCAAAGTAATCTAGATTTAAACAAAGCAAAACGTGCTTTTTTAGATGCTGAAAATAAATTAAAACTAACCACTTTAGCTTTAGAGCAGTCTGAAGAATCCTTAAGAATTCGTACTAACAGATTTAAAGAAGGTTTAGAAAAAACTTCCGATTTACTGCTAGCCGAAACACAATTCGCACAAAAGCAATTAGAATATTACCAAACAATTTTTGAATATAATTATACGCAAGCCTATTTACAATTTTTAACTAAAGAGTAGGTGCTTTAGAGTGAATAAACGATAAAATAAAAGTACAAAGAAAAGACGCGAATAGAGCCTTAAAAGCTATATAATCAGGTGGTTATTTGAGCTCTTGGCTATAAATCAAAACTAATTAAAATGAAAAACTACATATACCTATTTACCCTAACCGCTGCATCGTTATTTATTACTAGCTGTGGTAACGAAGACCAAAAAGCGGTTGTCGATAATTCGCCAGCAATTGCAGTGAAAGTAAATCAAGTAAAAGCAAACGGTAACGATCCGTTTTTAAGTGTTAGCGGAAAAATTCAAGCTTCGAATAGAGCGGAGTTAAGTACTAGAATGATGGGGTATGTTAAAGAAGTACACGTTAATGTGGGAGATACAGTACGTAAAGGACAGTTATTAGTTTCTATAAGTAATGCCGATTTACAAGCTAAAAGAGCTCAAGTAAACGCGGGGATAACCCAAGCTACTGTTGGGTATAATACGGCGCAAAAGGAGTATAACCGTTTTAAAAATTTGTATGCAGACAATAGTGCGTCGCAAAAAGAAATGGAGGATATGACGGCTAATTTTGAAATGGCAAAAGCACGTTTAGAATCGGCAAACCAAATGAAAAACGAAATCAACGCACAGTTAGCGTACAGTAATATTACGGCACCTTTTGGTGGTACTGTAACTAGTAAAAACGTGGAGACTGGAAATATGGCAAATCCAGGAGTGTCTTTACTAAGTATAGAAACCCCGGGAAACTTTGAAGTGATGGCAATGGTGCCTGAAACCGAAATTTCTGAAATTGTAAAAGGAACCGCTGTTGCTGTATTAGTAAAAGCAATTGGCAAAACCTTAATAGGAAATGTAGCTGAGGTAAGTACTTCTTCTAAAAACACCGGAGGACAATATTTGGTAAAAATAGATTTAGATAAAACCGAGGCTAATATTTTATCTGGAATGTTTTCAACGGTTCAGTTTCCTGTGGAAAGAAAAGCAGAATTAGAATTAGTTTTAATTCCAACCGAAGTTATTATTACGAAGGGACAATTATCTGGCATTTATACGGTAAGCCAAACTAATACGGCGTTGCTACGTTGGTTGCGTTTAGGCAGAACGTATGGCGATCAGGTTGAAGTTTTATCTGGTTTAAATGCGGATGAAGCCTATATTGTTTCTGCTGAAGGAAAACTTTACAACGGCGTTAAAATTTCAATTCAATAACTAAAAAGTTGCGTTAAGGATAGAAGAGAAACTCCTTTTTTTGCTGACATAAATGGCAAAAAAAGAGTGTAACGGATAGCCTGTTAAAACGCCAAAAATATTATAATAATATGAAAGAAGGAATCGCAGGAAAAATTGCCAAAGTTTTTATGCAATCTAAGCTTACAGTGCTGTTAATGATTGTGTTTATGGTGGTTGGGGTGTACAGTTCGTTTTTAATTCCGCGAGAAGAAGAGCCGCAAATAATCGTGCCAATGGCCGATATTTTTGTGGGGTATCCTGGGGCCAGCCCTACCGAGGTAGAATCGCGCGTTGTTAAGCCCTTAGAGCAATTAATTTCGAATATTAAAGGGGTGGAATATGTGTATTCTACGTCTATGAAAGAGCAAGGAATGGTAATCGTTCAGTTTTATGTGGGCGAAGATATTGAACGTTCGTTTGTAAAATTATACAACGAAATTAATAAACATATGGACCAAATGCCGGAAGGTGTTACGTTTCCGTTGGTTAAAACGCGTGCTATTGACGATGTACCAATGTTGGGTTTAACGTTATGGAGTGAAAATTACGGCGACTACCAATTAAGCCAAATGGCGCAAGAGCTAGAGTCTGAAATTAAAAAGGTTAACGATGTGGCGATTACGCATAAAATTGGAGGTCGAGATCGTCAATTACGTGTGGTTTTAGATAAAGATAAACTGGCGTCAAGCGGATTGGATTTCTTATCGGTTTCTAAAATGATTAAGGCTAATAATAGCCAATTAAGTTCTGGTAGTTTTGATAAAAGTGACACAGAGTTTTTAGTGACTACAGGTCATTTTTTAGAATCGGCTAGCGATGTTGAAAACCTGGTGGTTGGTGTGCAACAAAATCAACCCATTTATTTAAAGCAAGTGGCTACGGTTTTTGACGGGCCAGAGGTGCCACAAGACTATGTGAGTTTAGGGTTTGGAAAGGGGAGTGAAAAATCTTTAGATTATAAATCTGAATATCCTGCGGTGACTCTTTCTGTCGCGAAACGCAAAGGTGCCGATGCAATGAAAATTGCCGAGGTGATCATTGATAAAGTAGAGCATTTGCGTACCACTTTAATACCAGACGATGTACACGTAGAAATTACCCGAAATTATGGAGAAACGGCATCACAAAAAGTTTCGGAACTATTATTACACTTAGTAGGGTCTATCTTTGCGGTGACTCTAGTAGTAATGCTAGCAATGGGGTGGCGTGGCGGATTGGTCGTGTTTTTATCGGTACCAATTACGTTTGCTTTAACGCTGTTAAGTTACTATATGCTTGATTATACTTTAAACCGAATCACGCTTTTTGCGTTAGTGTTTGTAACCGGTATTGTCGTGGATGACTCGATTATTATAGCCGAAAATATGCATAGGCACTTTAAAATGAAGCGCTTGCCATTTAAAGAGGCTGCTCTTTATGCGATTAATGAGGTGGGAAATCCCACTATTTTAGCCACTTTTACTGTAATTGCTTCTGTATTACCAATGGCTTTTGTGTCTGGATTAATGGGACCTTATATGGCGCCAATGCCAATAGGAGCATCGATTGCGATGATTTTATCGCTGTTTGTAGCACTAACAATTACCCCTTATTTAGGTTATATTTTCTTAAAACAGAAAGATAAAAAAGGAAGCAAAGAAAAAGGAGAAAAACCGTTAGAAGAGACCTTTATTTATAAGATTTATAACAAAATAGAAAGACCTCTTTTAGAGAGTAAAAGAAAGCGCTGGTTGTTTTTAGGGGGAACAGTCTTAGTATTATTAAGTACAATGATTTTATTTTTCACCAATTCGGTGGCAGTAAAAATGTTGCCTTTTGATAATAAGAATGAATTTCAGGTGATTATCGATATGCCTGAAGGTACAACGTTAGAGCGTACAGCAGTGGTTACAAAAGAGATTGCTCAGTACTTATCGACACGACCAGAAGTAGTAAATTATCAAAACTATGTGGGGACTTCGGCACCTATTACGTTTAACGGGTTGGTGCGCCATTACGATTTACGTGGGGGCAGTAATATGGCAGATATTCAGGTTAATTTAATTAATAAAAAGGACCGTACGGCGCAAAGTCACGATATAGCAAAACTACTACGCCCAGAGATTCAGAAAATTGCATCAAAATACAATGCTAATGTAAAATTGGTGGAGGTGCCACCAGGGCCTCCAGTATTATCTACCATTGTTGCTGAGGTTTATGGGCCTGATTACAATGAGCAAATAAAGATTGCGAATAGTATTCAAACTATTTTACATAATACCGACGATGTGGTAGATATAGATTGGATGGTAGAAGATGACCAAGTCGAGTATCAATTTAATATAAATAAAGAGAAAGCGATGTTGTATGGTGTAGCGCCGCAGCAAATTGCGTACACGATGAATATGGCATTGTCTAATAGAGCGATTACCAGCTTATACGATGAAGATGCTTCAAATCAAGTGGGATTAGTTTTAGCATTGGATGAGCAAGAAAAATCGACTGTTTCGGATATTTCACAATTAAAAATAAAATCGGAAACGGGCACGATGGTGCCTATAGCGGATTTGGTAGATATTAAGCAAACCATTGCCGCAAAAAGCATTTATCGCAAAAACCAAAAGCGGGTGGTATATGTGTTAGCCGATATGGCTGGAGAGTTAGAAAGTCCGGCGTATGCTATTTTAGGAATGGAAGATAAATTGCAGGAAATACCATTGCCAAAAGGGTATACTCTTAATGAAATGTATTTAGGGCAGCCAGATTTTGAAGATAATTATACCGTAAAATGGGATGGAGAATGGCAAATTACTCTTGAAGTCTTTAGAGATTTGGGTATTGCTTTCTTAGGGGCGATAATCTTGATTTATATTTTAATAGTCGCGTGGTTTCAGAATTTTAAAGCACCAATTGTTATGATGGTTGCCATACCATTATCATTAATAGGGATTATTTTAGGACACTGGATTATGGGAGCCTTTTTTACGGCAACGTCGTTTATTGGAATGATTGCGCTCGCCGGAATAATGGTGAGGAACTCTGTATTGTTGATTGATTTTATCAATTTAAGAACAGCTGAAGGTGTACCATTAAAACAAGCCGCTATTGAAGCTGGAGCAGTAAGAACCACCCCAATATTATTAACTGCCGGAACGGTTGTTATCGGGGCATTTGTAATATTGTTTGATCCTATTTTTCAAGGATTAGCAATTTCATTAATGGGAGGAACTATTGTTTCTACCGTATTAACCTTGTTGGTTGTGCCCTTAGTATATTACATGATAGAGAAAAAAAATTATAAATAAAAAAAGTAAGTTATGTTGAATACATATTTTAGAGTTATTGTAGGTGTAATGGTATTATTAAGTGTTGTATTAACGGTTTATGTAAATGCAAATTGGATGTGGTTTACTGTATTTATTGGTGTAAATTTAATTCAATCTGCCTTTACAAAATGGTGCTTATTAGAAACTATTTTACAGAAATTAGGAATTAAAAAAGGAGGCGGTTCTTGCGCGACGCGCTAAGATTGTCTTGCTAATGGATAGCATAAAGAAAGGCTTAATAGACGTGTAAAAAGGCTGTAAAATCTTTTTTTGAAGATGTTGTAAATAGAGAAAGTCCGTATAATTTATGCGGACTTTTTTGTATCTTATTTTTTTGCTAGCACGCTGGTATAGCGTTTTATTCTTAATAGTTTCAGCGATCAGTATTCTAATCGCGCTATTTATGGGCGATGATTTTAAAATTTAGTATGGCCTTTAATCATTGGTTTAATGTTATTAACCCTCCAGCAAACAAGCTATTTATAACCTTAAAAACTATAGCGCTGCTGCACTTACTGCTTTTATTTCTTCTTCTATCTCTTCGGTCTTTATCGCTTGCACTTCGCGATTATATCCTTCGGTGTCTTGGCGTTTAAGTCTTTTTTTCAACATAACGAGCCCGCGTTTGTTAAGTCCTTCTAAATTAAGGAAAGACACATAAACTAAAACGGCACCTCCTAATAAGACTAGTATGCCATAGATTCTTTTAGTAGAGATCATTAAAGCATCGAGCTTAATAGTCTTGTAGTAACTCATAGCTGTTTGATGGCTCATTGTAGATGCGTCCATTTTCCCCGCCATATTGGTAAAGGCTTCTAAGTTCCAAACACCATCAATATAATTAAAAGCAAGACTCCATAATCCTGGGCCAATCATTGTTCTTACAATAATTAATACTGCCGCAGCGCCTAACATAGCATCTGGTTTTAAATTGCCGAGGGCGTATAACCAAACCCCAATAAATAATATGGCCATTCCAAATCCACGTAGCATATTCGGGAGGATTAAGTGGTCATAACTCAAGCCTGGCGATACTAAGAAATACAAAAAAATGTAATAGAAAATGAACGCTGAAAATCCTGTAAGGATGTAGATTTTTAAAGATTTTTCCTTTACGAGCCACAGCATACTAAAAATGATGGCTAAAACTAATCCTGGAATCATCCAAAGATTAAACGAATTGTCCATTACAGAATTGAAGCCTAAGACTCCTATCGTAATTTTACTTTGCAACGAACTTCCGGCCAAGAAAAACCCTAGCATTAATAACATAAGACTCCCGTGTATAACACTGTAGTTCTTAAAAAAACCAAAATGCACAAAAGGACTTTCTTTTAACTGTTGATTGATGAGATAAAGAATGCTGCCCACTATCATTATCCCTAAAGCGAGCATAATATTATCAGATCTAAAATAATTTTGCTGCTTCGCAAATGAGATAAGGTATGCTAATGCTAAAAATACCGATGTATATAAAAACATCCCTGTCCAATCAATACTTTTAAGTGACATCTTTTTATCATATCGTTTATTATGCATAAAAATCACAGCCAACGCTGCCAATGACAGCAGTACTATCGCCATCAAAAAGTTGGCGTTTTCCCAATAGGTACTAAAGCCAAAATGCGTCATTAAATATCCAGCTAACTGTGGAAATACAATAGCCGAAGGATAAAAAATAGCGTAAAATTTCGCACGATTTCCATCAGGACTTATCATCGCCATTGTAGGCATAATGAATTCGATAAGCGCAAACATTTTTAGAAACCCAATAAAAAAAGAGCTAGAAACAATCACTATGTTACTCTCTGTAGTACCTATCATAATATTAGCCAAAGCTAAAAAAACGAGTGTGCGTACCATTAAGAACTTAGTATGATAACGCAACTTGTACCTAAAGATAATGGGCAGACTTACACCCATTCCTACAACGCCTGCATAGTTTGCAAAAACGATCCACTCGTTATGCGTGCCAAGACTGCTTACCATATAACTTAAGTTGCCGGTGTAAACCCCACTCACCACCAAAATAGGTAATAAAAATATGATGATTAATACCGGCGCTAATTGTTTGGGTACCCAATCTGCAAATAAGCCTTTGTTGTACATTTTTCTTAATCCTTTAAGGTCATTACCACATTCATTCCTACACGTACTCTTTCTAGAAACTTCGGATCATTATTTTCTGTAAATTCTATTTTCACAGGAATTCGTTGTTGTACTTTTACAAAGTTTCCGGCCGAATTATCGGTTGGGATAGCTGAAAATTGGGAGCCTGTTGCTGCTGATATAGAAGTGATTTTTCCTTCAAATTCTGTTTTTTTGATAGCATCCACTGTGAATCTGATAACGTCTCCAATTTGTATTAAGGGAATTTGAGTTTCTAATAAATTAGCTTCAACCCATTTTGATTCTTCTTGAACGAGGGCCGCTATTTGTTGTCCCGGCTGAATAAATGCTCCGGCAGTAATGGTTCTTCTACCCATAACGCCATTTTCGGGAGCGGTAATTACGGTGTACTTTAGATTTAATTGCGCACGTTTTAAACCGACTTCCGCAGCTTTAATTTGAGCATCGCTAATGGCAAGCTGAGACTCTGTTTCACTAGTAGATAGTTTAGCTGTGTTTTTCTGTTTGTTAAGCGTGTTGTATTGCGATTGCAGCGTTTTTACTTGCGTTTCTATTTGTTGATATTGTTGAAGCGTAACGGCATCATTATCCAATAAATTCTTATATCTCGCCAAATCTGCTTTCGCATTATTAAGTTGTGCTTGTACACCGTACATATTTGCTTGCACGGTGCTTTCTCCACTGCTTACACGTGCAACCGATGAACTCGCCGCTATTTTACCTGCTTGTGCCTGACTTAATCCTGCTTCTGCCTGCGCTATGGCATTATCGAATTCTGTTTTATCTAAAACAACTAACGTATCTCCTTTTTTTACTTCTTGATGTTCCTTAAAATGTATTTCATTAATATATCCCGGAACTCTAGAATTAATAGGACTGATGTATGCTTTTACCTGGGCGTCGTTTACGTATGTTTCGTCATTGATATGTAGATAGTTTTTTATGACATACCATATCACTAAAAGCGTGATAATAAACACAAAAGCATTTAGAAGTGTTAAATACAACTTGTTTTTCTTCTTTATTTTTTTATCTGATGTTGCCATAATATAATTTACTTTATTTGGTCATTTTTTAGAGTTGTCCCGTTACACGAAGGAGTCTTACATAATTAAGAATAATGTCTGTTTGGTCATCAAGCATTTGAAGCTCGGCTTGTAATTTTGTGTTTGCGGCATCAATAATTTCAATATAAGTTATTAATTGATTTTTATATTTCAATTCGGTAATTCGATAATTATCATCGGCTGCCGTTTGATTAATAGCACTAACTTTTAACTGTGCTACCGCCTGATGGTAATTTTTGTAAGCTGCATTAACATTGGCTTCTATTTCTTGTTTTACCGCTTCTTGACGTTGTTCTGCTTGATTAATCAGAATTTTATCCAACGCCTCTTTTTTAGGATTTTTATATATAGATTCAATATTATAAGACAAGCTTAAACCTACTTGATAGGTATTTGTATATAAATCTAATACTGGTGATCCGCTTGTTTGCGGTCTATTCGCATTGTAACCTGCAAAACCAGCCAAAGTTGGTAAACGGTCCGTTTTTGTGAGTTCTAAGCTTTTTTTGGCAATTGTTATCTGCGTTTCACTAGCATTAAATTGCGGATTTTTTCCTAAAGCGAGATCTAGAAAAGAAGCTTCATCTTGATTGCGAATTTGATGATTTAATTGCTCAACCTCTGGCACTATTAAAACCTTGCTGTCTAGCCCAGCAAACAACGTTAAATTTTTATTAGTAATTAGAATGGCGTTTTCAATTTGTAAAATGCTCTGCTCTAATTGTCTTTCTAAAACTTCGGCGCGTAACACTTCGTTTTTGGTAATCATATCTTCTTCATAAAAATAACGTGTATTTTTAGTACGCTCGTTGGCCAAAATTCTGTTTTGCTCTAGAATTATCTTTTGATTTTGAAGATTGTATAAATTCATATACAATTCAATAGCATTCAGTTTTATGCTCTGTTCGGCATCTCCAAATTGATTTTCGGAAAGCGTCTTGCTCATTTCCGCAAGAGCAATGGACTTATTAATTTTACCACCAGCAAATATGAGTTGACTCGCAGACACATTAAACTGATTTCCGAAATTAGGAATATCGACTGTTTGTAATTTTTTAAAACGCGTATCGTAAATACTAATGTCCCCTAAGTACATTGCTTTTACATCAACACCAGCATCCGGAAGTCGGTTTGTTTTCGCTACACCTATTCTAGCATCGGCGATATCTACAGCTGTATTTGCTAGCTTTAATTGAATGTTGTTAGCTGCGACGCTTTCGGCTAGTTCATATATCGTCATACTGCGTGTTTGTAGATTTTGAGAAAAAACCACTTGTTGACCGAAGCCACACAAAGTAACGAATACGATACTAATTGTTTTTAAAAAATTCATTTATCAATTCTATTAATTAGGGTTATAACTGAAAACGTTGATTGATTAAAGGTGTTCCTGTTTGTTGGATAATCAGTTGTTATAGATTATAAAAAGTGAGCTAATTTATTTTAGCAAATTCTAAAAATTACACATCAAAAGTAATATAATAAGTGTTGAAATTTATTATGAATTTAGGGAAATTAATAAATTTTAGCTCATGATTTATAGTGTTTTATGAGTATAATTACGAAAAATAGAATAAAGTTTAGGGCTTATAATAGATAGCGGGACTTTAAAACAAAAAAAAGTGGTTGAATACATCAACCACTTTAACGTATCTAAAAAATAGTATTTACACAGAATTAATCTTTGTTTATACCTAAAACCTTACCTGCTTCACTGTAAGTTAGAGTTATTTCTTCGGTCCAACCTGCTCTTTCAAGATCAACCTTGTAGGTTGTTATTCCATTCTTAGTAAAAGAACGTACCGAATCAATTCTATAGTCTGCGTAGTGCTTTTTAATAGATTCTATTAGCACTATTGGTAATTTGGTTTTAATCATTTCAGCTTCAATTTTCACCTTGTCACCGTCTTTGTTAAAGAAGACTTTACGTTCCATTCTGTCAACGTCAAATTCAACTTTGAAATTGTTATCGCTTCTTTCCCATTCTATGTTTTTCGCATTAGGGTACTCTTTTAAAAGTCCTTCTGTGAAACTAGTAGGTACTTCAGTTTTTATTAAATCCTGGGCAGTTAATGTAGCTGTAGCAAATAAAGCGAAAGTGATTATTTGTAATGTTTTCATCGTCGTATATATTAGAATTAGTTACAAATATATTAATTGTTTGTAACAGTACGAACTAAAAAAAGTTAAGTATTAGTTAATGTGCTTTTCCTTCACGAAAGCACAGAGCGGTAGGGAGGCGTATATATGATTGAGTAGTAACTAAATTACACAGATTAGCACTATAAGTGGTATGTTGTATTTTGCATAGATCATTATTTTAAGATAGAAAGATGGACGTTTCACAGCGCTATTCTATTTTATATGGAAATAAAAAGGGGAAAGAAATAGATTTAATCGGTTAGTTTGACGTTTATTTGGTATTACAGCTTATTATCGAAAGATTTTCGTATTAATTCAGCTTTACTATGAATCTCTAAAGCTTTGTATATATTTTTAATATGAGTACGCACAGTGTCAATAGAAACGAATAAATCATTGGCTATCATTTTATAACTTTTGCCATCGACTATGCCTGTAACAATTTCTTTTTGTCTTGGTGTAAGCAGATTGCTTTGATTATGTTTTGGAGTAAAGCGATTAACGATTTTTCTTGCTATGGATGGCGACATATATGACCCCCCATTATTAACGATTTCTATAGCTTCAAGAATTTTTTTTAGTGACGTTTTTTTAGATAAATACGAGCAAGCACCTGCGCATAATGCTTTATAAATACTATCATTATCTTCAAATGTGGTAAGCATAATGATGTTGGTTTTCGGGAGTTCGTTTAATAGAAGCGGAATACCATCAATCCCAGACATTCCTAATAAATTAATGTCGAGAAGAATAATATTTGGCACTTTAATAAGTGCGTCAAAATCCTTCAAATACTGTTCAACCGAAGACGCAATTTGCAAACATTCTATGTTAGTTTGGGCACTAAAGAAATCCTCTAGGCTTTCCTGAATTAATACATCATCTTCTATAATTGCCAAGCTAATAGTGTTCATTTGTAATGCTTTAAAAGAATTTTTAGGTTAAACAGATTCTTCATTTGTAAATTTAGGACTTTAAAACAGGTGCACAATCACATTAAGATGTGATATTACATATTGAAAGGTAGAAAAAGGTAAACACTAAATCCGTTTTCCTTTTGAAACTTCAAATTCGCCTTTAATTTTTCGGCACGCATTACCATATTCGGTAAACCTAAACCTGTAGATTTATAAGAAGATTTTTCACTACCATTATCTCTAATTATAAATTGACAGCCTTTAGAATGATTAGTTATAGTAACGCTTACCTTAGTGGCATCAGAATGTCGTAAAATATTGGTAATCGCCTCTTTATAGATTAAAAAAATATTCTGTTTGGTCTGTGCTGTTAATTTTTTTGTCGGATTTTTTATGTTAGAACTATCGATATGAAAAGAAATAGCCTTTGGCAATAACAACTCTTCTGCAAGCTCCTGCATGCGCTCAATTAAATCCTCAATCGTTTCACGTCTGCTATCAATACTCCAAACCAAGTCTCGCATTTGCGAAATGGCATTTCTGCTGATTCCTGCAATTTTTTGAAGTTTGAATCTATCGGCTTCACTAGCATTAATTTCCATAAGTTCAGTCTGCATTGCGAGACCAGACAATAATGAGCCTACATCATCATGTAAATCGCTGGAGATTTTAGTCCGAAGACGTTCCATAGCCAAAGCTTGTTGTAATCTATATCTAAATATCGAATACATAATGCCTATAATTACCAGTAAGACAAGCCCAATAAACCACCATTTTTTATAAAATATTTGACGTACCTCAATAGGGATAGATAATAGGGCTGTACTTTCATTACCTCTGGAATCTTTGCCTTTAACTTTTAAGACATAATCTCCGGCAGGTAATTGGTGGTAACGTATAGACGCCGAATTACTTTGATAAAACCAACGGTTTTCAAAACCTTCAAGTTTTGTGCTGTACGTGTTTTTTTGATTTTGAAAATAGCTTGGCATCGTCCAGTTGATTTCAAAATACTGATCATAGGGTGATACCTGAAACTTCTTAAATTCTATTTGACTATAATCTGTAGAGAATCTGGTTTGGTCTTTACTGTTATAACCTGAAACTCCTAAAAGGCGCAATTTTGGTGTTATAGATTGTTTTAAGACTTCATTGGGTTTGAATGTATTAACACCGTTCATACCGCCAAAATAAAAGGTGCCTCTACTATCCTTAAAAAAAGAAGTATAATTAAATTCGAAATGTGTTAGACCGTCTTCGTTATAAAAATTTTGAAAAACCTCGGTCTCTTTCTTGAAATGAGATAAGCCATTATAGGTGCTAATCCATAAGCTTTTATTAGCATCCATTAAAATGCCAACAATATTATTATCGGGTAACCCTTGTAATTTGGTAAATATTTTTATGGTTTTTCCATCTGCAGAAATATGATTGAGACCTCCGCCATGCGTACCAATCCAAAGACTTTTATTTGAATCTTCTTCAATAACAAGAATATAGTTTCTCGAGATACTTGGTTTAGAATCTGTGGTAAATATACTTTCAACACGACCACTCAGATGTATTTTTAACACACCATCATTTCGTGTTCCTAGCCAAACGATACTATCTGTTTTACTTTCTTTGAAATACCTAAAATCGGCAATATCATTTTCAATTTCAGAACCTTCAAAAACGAATTCACTTGTTTCCGTTTCTGGATTAAAAAGCACCAATCTGGTTAAACTTTGTCCGAAAAGTAATTTGCCATCCCGAAGCTTTATTAGTGGGTTTTGCCCTTTAAATGTTATATTAGGACTAAATTGGTCGTAACTTTTAGTTGTTCCGTTTTTTAAATTTATTTTCAATAAGCTTTCACCCAATGTGAATACATTTTGTTTTTTAGTATCTAATGCATAAAAATTTGCAGTGTATTTAAGTGCCTCTTTAGAAAGGCGATCTATTTTAATAGTTAGCGTATCAATTACGCCATTCTTTGTTTTATAGATAAGCTTGTTTTGGCTTTCGCATTTGGCGAAAATAGTGCCGTTGCCATCTTCAAAAATACCACGCATAGTGTTGCCCCAACCTTTATTTTTAGATACAAACAATGGTGAAAATAATTCCTCTCCTATGCGTATTTTAAATAAGCCATTATCGGTTGCTACCCAAAGTAATTTGTTGTTATCTATGAAAAGATCATTGATTTTAGAATATTTAAATAGGGATAGTAATTGCTCTGTATAGTCTGTTAAATTACCTTCTGGACTTATACGATACAATTCTTTATTACCTGCAAACCATATATGTTTTTGATGATCTTCTATGGCATAATAAAATTGACTTTCACTGTCGAAAAGGCGTTTAGACGTTAAGTCTGTTTCATTAAAAGTATAGATACCGTGTTCTTTCTGCGGAAAAAAATAATGAGTGTTGTCACTATCGTAAAAAGATACCGTAAAATTTAAATTGGAACTATGCCAGTAAAAAGTTGACAACTTAAAGGTGTTTAATAACTTCCCTCCGGGATCAAACTTTAAACTTCCAAGTGGTGTGCTCCATAAAATATGGCCTAATTTATCTTCAATTAATCTGCTGTAGGCGTGTTTACTTCTACGAATTGAAGCCTTCACTTCAAATGTTCCGTTAGTTAATTTTTGAAGGTATTGTTTCGCGTTTCCGTTTTCGGCAGTTAAAAAATCGTCAGTCATAATCCAAATACAACCATCTATAGCTTTTAAAAGGCGTAACACTTTCCCCTTTATATTATGCGAACCGTTATAAGCGATTATTGTATCTGTAGATAATTGAAGTTTAAACAGTTTTTCATTCGCCATATACCAGAGTTCATTGGTATTAGCATCAAATTCTAGTTCTCCTGTAATTAATTCTTCTTCAATATAAAATGGATTGCTTTTATCGGAGTTATAAACCTTAAAATTATAACCATCGTACTTAACCAAACCAAGGTCGGTTCCAAACCACATAGCTTCGTTAGCATCTTGGGTGATGGAAGTAATATCTCTAAATATTAAGCCTTGCTCTGTAGTAAGAATATCTATCTGCGACGGGTTTTGGGAATAAACACCCTTGCACACCACAAGTAAACCTATTTGTAGTACAAAAACGGGCAGTATTTTAAAGAATTTAGAAATAACGGTTATAATTAATAGCTAGCTTAAAGATACAAAAAGTTAGTATTCAATATCACATTAATATGTGATTGATAATTGATTATGAGAGCATTAGTTTAGTGTGTGTTAAATTATAACATTGAAAAGCTATTAATTTTTAAAACAGACCACTATGAAAACTTTAAAAACAAGTGTCATTGTATTTCTTCTAATTATTGGGCAAATTACCTTCGCCCAAGACAAGAGTTATAAAGAGACGGTTACAGAAAATCCTACTGCTGAAGTCGACCTAAAAGTAGTGGCCGATTATTTGGAGGCACTAATCAATAACAAAATGACTAAAGTTACGAGCTTACTCGCAGATAATTTTCAGGGCGAAGGGCCTAGCTACCAGGAAAGCGAAACTAAGACTGAGCTACTTGAAGCTTGGAAGGAATATCACCAAACACGTACCAACCAAAAAAATGACTACGTGAGTCAGGCCTTTAGAGTGATTGATGGCGACTTAAAAGGCGATTGGCTATCTGTTTGGGGCACGTATACTTTCACAGAAAATAATATTGTGATGAATTTACCTTATCAATTAACTGCTCTTGTAGAAAACGAAAAGATTAGCAGATCGGTGATATACTATGATAGAATGGCTATTAACACAGCAATGGGTTACGAGTTAACGGCTAAGAAAAATTAACCAACTAAACTCAAGTACGACCCCGTTTTAGTTTTGATATACTATGGGTGCATACAATTTCTATTTATGAAGGTTAAAACTGTTTTAGAATACAATGTTATAAGATGCTGACTTCACTCACAATAAAAGAGATAGTGTTTTAGACTGTGATTCTTAAAATGATATGTCGAAAGCTAACTATTTAACCGCGATATATTTTTATAAGATTTAAAGTCTTTTTCTAATCTAAAGTTTAGAGGGAACATTTAAAAAAGAACTGTTTACAGGCATTAGTACACAAAAATTAATCTATAAGAAACCATTAAAGCAAAGGGCGAAAAATATTATAACGCTTGTTTTATAAGGAAGGGATATCAAGTGGGTGTATCATCTATTAATAATTAAACATAAAGATGAAGTTTACGCTATCAGATTTATGAACGTTGCTTTTTGGAAACATAAATAAACGCAGGGGTATGATAAAAACATTAAGGAATTGTGGCGTACAAAAAAAGGAAGTGGATCAGACTTTAGAAATCTTATCTATGTTTAAAAATGATAAGAACATCATTAAAAGTAAAAATAAAACGCGGTATAAATCAGTAATTAAAACTAACCAAAATGAATACATCAACAACATTAAACAAGAACACAAAAAGCATTGAAAACCTTTATAAAGCCTTTGCTATTGGCGATATTTCAGCCGTTTTAGCAATTATGGATTCAAAAATTATATGGAACGAAGCCGAAAGTAATTCTTTAGCAGATGGCAATCCCTACATAGGGCCAGACGCCGTTTTAAAAGGAGTTTTTGCTCGTATAGGCGACTTGTATGAATCTTTCACTTTGCAGAATATTGAACTACACGAAATGAGTAATAACAAAGTGCTTGCTACACTGCGCTATCATTTAAAAGTAAAGGCAACAGGTAGGGAAGTTAATGCGCAGGCGGCACACTTTTATACTTTTAACAATGGCAAAATCACAGCATTTCAACAATATGTAGATACTAAGAAGTTGGCAGATGCTGAGGAGTTGATATCATAAGAAACAAAAATTACAGTAAAAGCAATTGGTAGTGATGATGGCGCAGGAAAATATTTGGCACCAGAGTTGACAGATGGGCACATTTATTTTTTTTAAAACAGCGAATTAAACACGCGGCCAGACGTCATTAATTTACAAGCATTAGTTGCTTATAACGAAGAAAAGCCCTTTCAAAATACTACTATGGAAAACAAATTACGTCGTTATGGATAATACGGGCAAAGCCGAAAACCGATTTAGAGTAGGCGTGTAAAATCGATTAAAATGAGAAATATATTAGTTTTTGCAATGGTTGTACTTTTTGGTACCACAGTCTTTGCACAATGGAATTACCCAACTACAAAAAAAATAAAAGTAAGTGACACCTATTTTGGTGTAACTTACAATGATAATTATCGCTGGCTGGAAGACATGAAAAATCCAGAGGTGGCATCATGGTTTAAACAGCAAGCTGATCTTACTGATGCCACGATGAACACAATCTCGGGAAGGGACGAGCTCATAGCCGAATGGCGAAAATTAGATAAACTCCAACCTGCTAGCTATGGTAATATGACAAAGGAGGGGGGGAGAATATTTTTCCAGAAAAGAATGCCAGGCGAGAAAGTGAGTAAGGTGTATTACCGCGAAAATATGGACAGTCCGGAAATTTTACTTTTTGATCCATTAACATTTATAGACGGTAAAACATTATCTGTTGGAGATGCTATACCAAGCTATGACGGCAAAAAGCTAATAATTTCTTATTCTGAAAATGGAGCAGAAGTATCCACCATTCAAGTAATGGACGTAGATACTAAAAAGTTTTTGCCAGATCTCATTCCTGCCACAGCCGGAGCAATGGGTTGGACTTTTGATAATTCTGCCTTTATGTATATGTGGATTAAATCTGCAGATAATAATGATCCAGAAGGACGATTAAATCCTAAAACGAAACTGCATACCTTGGGTACAGATAGCGATACAGATAGTGATTTTTTTAGCAACGAAACGTATCCTAATTTAAATATTGAATCCAAATCATACCCCTATGTTTATTTATCAAAACATGCAAAGGACTACGTTTTTGCAGGAGAAGGTACGGTACAGAATGAAATGACATTATTTTATGCGCCTATTAGTCAATTTGATTCAGGAGAAATAGCATGGAAAACCCTTAGTAAAACAACAGATAAACTAGTTGGCGGATTAGATGTTTTTGATGATAAAATCTATGCTATAACCTACAAAGATGCAGATAATTACAAACTAGTTTCAACAGATTTAAAAAATCCAAATTGGGATAATGCTACTGTTGTCGTTCCTGAAAAAACTATGATTCTGAAATCTTCAATTCGGTGTAAAGATTATTTTTTGTTGCGTTATAGCGATGGTATAAATTCACATCTTTATAAATATAATCCTAAAAATAATACGACTAGTAAAGTAGAATTACCATTTATTGGAACGGTTTATTTTAGATCCCTAGACAGTAAAAGTAATGAGTACTTAGTGGGAGTAACCTCTTGGAACAAACCGTTCACAGAATTTTTATTTAATGCCGAAACAGAAAAGTTTAAGGCAAGCCCTTTTAATAAACCGTCGGTCTATCCAGCAGAATATAATGATTTAGTTGTTGAAGAAGTAGAAGTAAAAGGGCACGATGGTGTAATGATTCCGCTATCTATTATCTATAAAAAAGGAACAAAAAAAGAGGGGTCTAATGTGTGCTTTATGGATAGTTACGGAGCTTATGGGTACAGCATGACTCCTTATTTTAGTGATAGATACGCTTCTTTAGCGGTGAAAAATGTGGTCATTGCCGTTCCTCACGTCCGTGGCGGGAGTGAAAAAGGTGAAGCCTGGTACAAAGCAGGTTTTAAAACGACAAAGCCAAATACCTGGAAAGACTTCATCAGTTGTGCAGAATATTTAATTGACCAAGGGTTTACACAATCTTCAAAATTATCTGGAATGGGTACAAGTGCAGGCGGTATATTAATATCTAGAGCAATCACCGAAAGACCAGATTTATTTGCTGCTGCAATTTGTAATGTAGGATGTGCCAATGCAATGCGCCTTGAATTTTCATCTAATGGACCTGTTAATATTCCTGAATTTGGAACCGTAAACGACAATATAGAAAGCAAAGCACTTTATGAAATGGACGGCATGCAACATGTTAAAGAGGGGGTGGAATACCCCGCCGTTATTTGCATCGCCGGATGGACAGATCCAAGAGTAGCGGCTTGGCAACCCGGTAAATTTGCAGCAGCTGTGCAAAATGCAAGTGCATCGGACAAACCTGTACTGATGAAAGTAAACTATGACAATGGACACTTCACCGAAGACAGAGAAGTAACATGGGCAAACTTTGCAGATCAGTTAGCGTTTGCAATGTGGCAAAGTGGGCATCCAGATTTTCAACCGAAAGGTTAAAATCAATCGGTGTAATAATGCAATACTAACCAGTTCGGAAATAACGAACACAATACTTAAACACAATGAAAAAAGTAGTAATTGTAGTAATGATGCTATGTACATTCATCAGCTACGCACAAAAAAAGAACGGTACCGTTTATATTGAACATCCTGCAATAGATGTTGTACACGAATTTGTAAAAGCGTCTCTTGCTGGAGACAAATCTAAAATGGCGAGCTATTTAACAGACGATTTTAAAGCTTACAACGGAACTTCCAATGCAACAAATGATATGGGAAGGGGCAAAGAAGCATTTATTAAAAACCAGATGGTTTATTTCAATCAGCTAGATTATTATGCCATTGAAGCCTATCCTGGCGCTTATCCAGATGCCATTGAATACAATAAAGACAACCCCAATAAAGAAGTTTGGGTACAGACTTGGGATGTATTAAAGGGCGTGCAAAAAAACACTGGTGTAAAAATCGATGCGGCCGCACATAGGTTGTACAAACTAACCAAAGACCATAAAATTAATATGATTATTGGTTATGGTAACGATGCTGTTCTTCTTGAAATACAATCCAGTTTTGCAGACCGAACTAACGGTACGATCTATAATCATCATGATAATATAAACACAATACGTAAAATGATGTATGCTTTTGAGAAGAAAGATTTTGATAAGGCATATCGTTTTTATGACGAAGAAGCAAGATTCGTAGATTCAAGCTCACCAACCTATGAGACTATTACATTAACAGAACAAAAGAAAATTGACCAACAAGTTTTTGATAAATATGAAATTATAAGTGTTGATATGATGGGCTATCCAGATTATTTGCATTACGAAATGGGAGATGCCCGTGTTGTTCAATCCTGGTGGAACATAAACCTTATCCGCAAATCAGACAAAAAAGAAATTATTTTACCTATTCATTATATCCACTATTTCAATGAAGAAGGATCAGTAATTTCTGAAACAGCTTATTACAACGCGAAACTATTGGATTAATTATTAAAGCGTGATTAATATAAGCTTTTCAAACAGAAATTACGAACACAAAAAAAAATGAAATTGGATTTAACTGTAAGGAAATATTAGGTTTTGTAGAAGGAGAGGTCGGGCTGTATTAATATAAACAAACAAAAAAAACAGAAGACTTTCTACTGAGTCCGGAAGTTGAAAAAGTCTATGGCTATCCAAATCTCTGGCGCAGTTAGTATGAATAATGAAGACAACTCACCGCAATTGGCGATTTTGAACAACAAATGAAAAACTGTTATTCAGATTTAGAAAAAGTCCTATCCCATTGCGGTTGCATGTTCAATGATGTGATAGTAGAGAAGGTATCCACCACAGATATGCCTAAGTTCTTAGACCTTGTTGGATATAGAGCAGAAATCTATAAAAAAAAAACAATTCCTACAGGTTCTTGTATTGGTGTTAAAGAATTGGCTATACCAGAATTTTTAATTGAGATCGAGTGTAGACGCGCATAAAACCGACAGATAATAGCAATTTAATGTTTAACGTTTAATATGCTCATAGAAACTGGTAATGGATTTGATTACTCTTTCAATGATTTCAATAAATGAGCGAAGCAAATTCTATTTTGCTTAACACAATTATTGCATTGCTTGTGGCAGCTAATTTGCGAATGCTATTACATAACATAAAAATGAACTCTTTAAAGAAATACATGGGTAAGAACCAATAACTAAAAACAGAATACTATGAAAACCGCACTAATTACAGGAACGAGTAAAGGGATTGGTCTTGAAACGGCTTTGGCATTTGGTCGTGCAGGACATAAGGTCTTTGCTACTATGCGAAATCCCGCAATGGCTAACGATTTTAGACAAAAAATAAAAAAGGAATCTCTTGACATCATTATTTGTGAAATGGATGTGGATTCTGATGCTTCGGTTAAGGATTGTATTAACACTATTATCAAAAAGCAGGGTGAGATTGATGTTTTGGTCAATAATGCTGGTATCGAGCGCCATGGTTCTATTGAAGAATTGGCTTTGGAAAATTTTAAAGCCATTATGGAAACTAATTATTTTGGAGTGCTTCGCTGCATAAAAGCATTGTTACCTCAAATGAGAAAAGATCGCAAGGGTTGCATTATTAACGTTGCCTCTGTTGCAGGACATATTTCGAGTAGCCCGTTGGGGGCTTATGCGGCAAGTAAGTTTGCCCTCGAAGCTGTCAGTGAGGCTCTTGCTCAAGAGGTGAAACCTTTTAATATTAGAATCGCAATCGTGGAACCTGGAATTATCAATACACAAATGGCCAAGGCTATTAGCGTAGATAAAGAATCCATTTATCCGCATTCCAAAAGGTTTGGAGGGTTGTTCTTAGCATCTCTTAAAACGCCAACACCACCAAGTTTAGTAGCGAACAAGATTTTAGAAATCGCAGAAAGTAATACTTGGAAATTAAGACATCCTATTGGGCCAGATGCACAGCCTTTTATAGATTGGCGAGCTTCAATGAGTGATGAAGAATGGGTGGATTGGAATGCTGCCAACGACGACGATTGGTATGAAGCTGTTCAAAATACATTTGGATTAGATGCTAGATAAGTAATTTTTTAGTAATCGCATACAATAAAAGTTAAAGGTAACAGAGCGTATACACGACGAATACTTAAGCTATTAAAAAAATTACGGATAAGCCGAAAACCGGTTAGAGTAGGCGAAATTATTTAAACATAAGAAATCATGAAAAAAACAATTATAGCGAGACACAAAGTAGGGGATTTTGCCACTTGGTTAAAGGGCCATCAAGATAGACTGGATATATTTGGTCCAGTAATGTCTAGTCTAAAAACATTCCAAGATGCTAACGACCCCAATTCTGTGGTAGTAATTATAGAAGTTACCGATATGGATAAGTTTGGAGCTATTTTAAAAGATCCATTTACCAACGATCTAAAAAAGAAACATACCGTATTGGAGCCAATTACTCTATCAATGGAAGTGGAGATTTAAGATGATGTTTTAAGAGAATGCACAGAATTGTAGGCTTTTACAAATCAGGATTAAAAGTTGTGTGTGACTTTCGTAAAGCTAAAATTTTTACTAGTACAAAATAGGCTATTCGTCCAATTTATAATTATTTTCTACTAGAGCGCTTCGCCTACGATACGTGTAAACTTAAGTTGGAATTTTTAGAGTTACTCAGAGTCCTTATTTATTTATTTAGACCTCTGTAGAGTATTTAAAATTCTAATCTTTTTGGCCGTGATTTTGAATTGTCGACTAGGATTAATTTAGGCATCCTTTAAGTGCCTATTTTTAATTAATAGTAATAATTAAAAGACATTAATAAACAATTTTAACGATATACCTAAAATTAAGAAGCTTTTAAAATCCTAGATTTTAGAAGCTTTTGGTGCTAATTACATTAGCTAATAGAGACCTCAATTGAATAGCAATCTTCGTCGATAAGGTCTTGCGGAGAGGCCTTTGTTGTTTTTGTAGGCGTTGAGTCGTTTTTGGGATTGTATTTACTATAAAATTTTATATTTACTATATAAGCGATCAATTAATAGCGCACGCAATATAGAAATAACTTATTCTGTTTTAGTGTAAAAAAATCGTGAATATGGGTAGTGGTTATTTAAATTGGAGAAAGTATATCTTTTGTTTTTATAGCCTTGTTGGGGTTTTAAAATATGTGGTATTATTTGTTAGTTTTCGTCTATTACCTGCCGCAAAAGTTTAACCATACACGGCATTTTTTATAGCTACGTAATGTTTTTGGGACTTGCGATTAATATTGTTGTAGAGATGACTATTAAACCGCCGTTTACAGCCTGTCGCGAACGTGTTACGGGGAGCTCCGCATGTATAGTGGTGTTAAGGCGTTCTGTAAATCAGTCGGTTGGTCGTCGCCTGCTCGATTGGGCGTAATTGTTTATCTTAAAAGGCTATGATTTAGTGTCTTTTTCCTATTTACTTGTATTCTTTGGTTAAACAAATTGATTATTTTATCCTTTAAAGGATGGTATTCCTCAAAACAATCTTTTCCTTTAGAATCAAAAACAATTAAGCACGCATAATAATCATTTATAGTTTCTGTTCCGTCCGCTATAATTGTAAAAACTTCATCATTTTTTAAAAGTTTTATGTTTTCCCATACTTTACGATTCATATTTTCTAGATGTAATCCTTTAGCTTGGCTGTTCCATATTCCAAAATCAAGGTACATTGATTTCATTGTATCAGAAGCAGAGTCAATTTTGTAGAATCGTAATTCGTTAAAATTAATCGTATCTGAATTAATAACTTTAGATGTTTTAACAATTTTTAAATCTTTAAAACTAGTTTTATATATCATTTCCGTACTGTCTACTTTAGAAGTTGAACAAGAAATAAAATTCAAGATTAGTACTATTATTAATGTTTTTTTCATAAAGGCTTAAAAGTTAGTCGTATAAACACCCCTTTAATTTCTTTATAGACTATTTACGTGTTTATTCTATAGTTAAAAATGCGATCATTAACAACTGCTAAATACTCATTAAAAGTATAAAATATTATTAATTGATAGCGCAAACAATATAGAAAGAACTTATGCTGTTGTAGTGCAAAAAAGCATAAATATGTTATTGCCTACTCAGTTCCTAAATTAGAATAATGTAGTGCAGGCGGGGCGTGAATATTCGAGCACAGAACGAGGACACCTTTGGCAGTATTTATTATGAGACCTGTTATCGTTTACAATAATCGCGTTTAGCACGTATTATTTTCCCAATCACATCAAAACGCAACAGGTGTTATTGTATTTATAAATTGTTGAGATTCGACTTGTTTTAAATCTTCTTTTTTTATTTTTTATGTTCCATAATAATCCATTTTTCTCTCGTTCCATCATACAACAACTCTATCATGTCATATTGCTCAAGGTCTGTTTTAATATTAGCTTCTATTTGATTTGGACCTAATGAGCCTTCATCATTTTTTTTAAGTTTTAACTTGTCGTGTAGTGGATATAACCAAATGTGTTGCCCATTCGCTCCTGCTTTAATGCCAGTAAATTCCGAATCTCCGTCGGTATCAGTCACTTTAATCTTAATAATATTTTTGTCTTCGTTACTCTCGCCAGACCCAATGAGTAAATCTACATTATCAAATTTACCGTTACTACTATTATAGTCTAAAGTGATTTCTCCAAAAGAGTATCTAGGGTTACCATAAGAACTCAGAGTATTACTTTGCAGCTTTAAGTTTGTGCCGATAGTAATTTCGCGAAAAACTCCGTTGTCATCCAGGCCACCTATTTTAGTAGTTGTTATTTCTGCTTGGTCTGTCGTTCTAAATTTGCTGGTCCCATTTACGTCAAATGTTTCTTCTGGATTTAGTGTATTAATCCCTACTTGTCCCATCATTTCAGTAAATGCAAATAATAAAGTAATTACAATTAGGTGTTTCATAATATAATATTTAGTGGTTATTTTAAACTTATTGATTTTTTTTAGCTTGCGTAGAACTTAATTATATAGGTGTAAAACCAACACTTCATTACCTTAACCGGTGTTAGTTACGCTGTGTCTATATTCAAAAAAACTATTAATTATAACTGGCAATATCACGCAACGGGATATGGAAGAGACTAAATTAATAGCCCACTAAATATAAGATCTTTTTATTATAGTTTGTTGTAAAAAATCGTAATTGTTATCGTAATTGAAATTAAAAGAGAAGACGTGTTATACACTTACTTTTAATTGTGAAGACTGTGGCTCTGGTTGCCACCTATCTATACCTTAATTATTCGCGTAATTTGTGTCGTGTTGTTGACTATAATGTTGAGGAGATGTAAACTTTTCTTTTAAGTAGAAACCTCAATTAGTTTATTGGTCGCAGAGCACTGGTCTCTTTGGTTAATACTATTAATAATGGTGTAGTCGCCGCTTGTGTTACTAGTTAGTATATGTTATTAGTATTTGTTTTTAGATCATTAATAATTGTAACTAATTCTTGCTTATCTATTACATTTTCACAAAAATTTAAAATGACAGCATCAATGGAGGAAACAGTGTATATATTAAAATTTAAACTAGAACCTTTTACTAATAGAGAGTATAACTCTGCAAGGGCAACTTCATTGGGGCTAGAGGACAAGAACATTGTATTTCTTGTAAGCGCTATATTGTAACCAATTTTCATAAAATCAATCACTTGTGGTATTTCACTAGATTTAATGCTTACTTTACTATCCCTTAAATCCAGGAGTGTGTTCCAGTAGAGATTATAATTTGGGTCTTGGCGAATACTCTTTTTAAACAAGATTATGTCCTTAACAGTTATTACACCAGCGTAATATTCTATAATAAGTTCCTTATGGGGTATTATTTTATAAGCTCCAAATTTATCCATAGTGTTGCGTTCAATTACCGGTGTATAACTTTAATAATTAATTAAATAAAGTCTAAGACGTTAACTTATTTGTAATATAATATGTAGTGGTTATTTTAAACATATTGATTTTTTTTGCTTGCGTAGAACTTAGTTTTTTAGGTATAAAACCAACACTTCATTACCTTAACCGGTGGTAGTTACGCTGTGTCTATATTCAGAAAAACTATTAATTATAACTGGCAATATCACGCAACGGGATATGGAAGAGACTAAATTAATAGCCCACTAAATATAAGATCTTTTTATTATAGTTTGTTGTAAAAAATCGTAATTGTTATCGTAATTGAAATTAAAAGAGAAGACGTGTTATACACTTACTTTTAATTGTGACGACTGTGGCTCTGGTTGCCATCTATCTATACCTTACTTATTCGCGTAAATTGTGTCGTGTTGAATATAATGTAGAGGAGATATAAACTTTTATTTTAAGTAGAAAACATCAATTAGTTTATTGGTCGTAGAGCACTGGCCTCTTTGGTTTATACTATTGATAATGGTGTAGTCGCCGCTTGTGTTACTAGTTAGTATATGTTATTAGTATTTGTTTTTAGATCATTAATAATTGTAACTAATTCTTGCTTATCTATTATGTTTTCACAAAAATTTAAAACGACAGCTTCGATTGAGGAAACATTATATATATTAAAATTTAAACTAGAACCTTTTACTAATAAAGAGTATAACTCTGCAAGGGCAATTTCATTGGATCTAGAGGACAAGAACATTGTATTTCTTGTAAGCGCTTCATTGTAACCAATTTTCATAAAATCGATCACTTGTGGTATTTCACTAGATTTAATGCTTACTTTACTATCCCTTAAATCCAGGAGTGTGTTCCAGTAGAGATTATAATTTGGGTCTTGGCGTATCCTCTTTTTAAACAAGATTAGGTCCTTAACAGTTATTACACCAGCGTAATATTCTATAATAAGTTCCTTATGGGGTATTATTTTATAAGCTCCAAATTTCTCCATAGTGTTGCGTTCAATTACCGGTGTATAACTTTAACAATTAATTAAATGAAGTCTAAGACGTTAACTTATAATTCGAAGCATAATTATTCTTTTCCCCGTATTAGGGTGGTTTAATCTGTAATCTATAAAATAAAATCCGAATAGATAGTCGTTAGAACGTATCTTTAATAGAATGCTTGTATCTAGGCACTAAAGTTTTGCTCGTGCCTATGTAAGGCTGATTGTTCAAATTAATTGAGGTTAAGGAGATTAGGGATAGCAATTCTCATCTTGGAGCGTGAGAGTGCGCCATAACTTTCTTCTAAAAAAAAGAGGATTTCAATAAGATAAGATGCCTTATATTTTTTTTATGGTGGCCTTTGGCAAATAAGAGAGTCCGAACTTTAGTTAATTTTGTAACGGTTAGTACATCATCAATCATTGCGCAAATTGGCCGATAGCGACATCGCCTTAACATCATTTATTTTGCTATGAAACGACTATTTCTTGCCGTGGTATTCTTGTGGTTCAAAGAAGCAAATTACCGGTACTTTATCTCTTTTTTAGAATGTAGAATGTTTCTATGTTAGGGCGTGAGGACGTCTCACCCCAGTAGTTTTGGTTAGGGATTATGGAAGCCTTTGCACTAAAAGGTGGTTTTATGAGAAAGCTGGTTGCTTAGGGCACTGTTGTTTATTGCTATGCACTGTGGAACTCATTGTAGTTACGGGCGAACACCTTAATATCTGTCGCAAATGTTTAACTATGACGCTACATTTTCTATAGATACGCGATGTTTTTAGAACTTGCGATTATTGAACCGCAGTATATGGTCTATACCAAATTGGTATCTACAAGACTCGTCTTTGCGGCGGTGTGAGAGGCGTACTGGCAATTTTTCGATGCTTGGTAGTCTACTCGATTGCCAACTGGCTTTTTTTAATTAATAATCTTGAATTAAAACTTCAGTTGGAATATGAAGTGTAGTATTTAGTTTTCTAATCATATCTAATGTCAGTTTTCGCTTTTTATTCAAAATCTCACTAACTCTGCTTTTAAATCCGACAACTTCTGCTAAATCCTTTTGTTTCATTCCCAATTGTTCCATTCGGAACTTAATTGCCTCAATTGGGTCAGGCATTCCGATTGGGAATTGTTCATTTTCATATCGATCGATCAATATTGATAGGATTTCCAATTCGTCTCCTTCTTCCGTTCCTTTTTTTGCATCAAAAATATCCTCAAGTCTGTTGATCGCTTTTTGATAATCGTTTTCGTTTCTAATTGGTAATATTTTCATAATCAGATGTTATTTGCGCCACTTTTGTCATATTCTGCGTGAGTTCCAACAAACCTTATCCAACATATTCCATATTCAAAATTGAATTTTACAATCAAACGATAATTAATGCCCTTGATGTTGTAAACAATTCTATTTTCCTTTAAAATACTCGCACTCGGATACTCGCTTTTTAATTCGTTAATATTATTCCACTCGAATTTTTCTGTTTCTCTATACCACGATTTTAATTGTTCTTCACAATCAGCGTGTTTTTTCCAAAAATCTCGTAAAGTTCGTTTTGCGATTACTCTCACAGTATAATTGTTTGAAGCAAATATAATTAAAAAGATACCAATTTGGTAATTAATTCGTTTTTTAGCTTGTTGGTAACTCAGTTATGTGAGCATAAAACCAATTTTTTTATGAGTTTTATAGATGTTAATTCTCTATTCAAAAAGTTATTAATAACAATTACTAAAAGTACACAATGAGTATAAAATACGATAAACTAATAGCGCATCCAATATATAAATAACTTATTCCTTTTTATTGTAAAAGGTGTAAATGTGGGGGAGTTGTTATTTAAAGAAGAAAAAGCATCTATTTTGGGTGTAAATACTTGTTGGTGTTTTGAGGTAGATGGTTAGATTTTGCGATGCTCTTAGGGTATGTAGTGATTATTATCGCCGCATATAAGACCCGTACGTATGTGGTGTGAGAGGCGCGCTGGCTATTACTCGATGGTCACCCGTTTATTCGATTATGCACTGACTTTATTGTTCCTTTTTATTCGGCCTAGAAGTGTTAATATTTTGATCGTTAGCCTTTATTGTTTGCTTATTGCTTCTTGCTGAACCATAATAAATCGCTTTCTTTATTTTTGTTTTTTCTTCCTTAATTTTCTTTTTCAAGTAAGCGCTATATGCTTTGTAAATTTCCTCCTTTGTTTTCAGTTTAGATAAATCTTGTTTGGCAAAACTATTTTGAATGTCATTTGCTTTTAAATTCAGATATTCAAATTCAGAGTTATTCACTTGGTCAATCAAAGAGTCTTTTCCAATTTTTCTTAAGGGTCGATTACTTTCTGGAAATTCTTTTAAAGAACTAAACCTTCTCACAAATGCTTCATCTATATTGTTTTTTATTTTAGCTCTTGGAACCCGGAAATGTTTTAATAGATCGTGATCTTTAGTTTTTGTTTTAGGTGTTTCATTGCTATCAGATTGTATACTTTTTTCTAAGTAAGCAATATACATTTGAAAAACCTCTTCTTTTGTTTTCAGTTTAGATAAATCTTGTTTGGCAAAACTATTCTGAACTTCATTTGCTTTTAAATTCATATATTCAAGTTCCAATTTATTCATTTGGTCAATCAAAGTACCCTTTTCAGGGATTGGTATTGGTTTATTATCTTGGTCTTTTACTATTATGTCAATTGAATTAGAATCAAGCACCATTTGACTTTCGGCGATTCCCTTATTTTGAGAAAATCCAAAAGTTGAGATAAGTAGAAGTGTTAATAGTAAAGTAGCTTTTTTCATAATATTTATCTTTTTTGGTTATTCAATTTTAATGTCAAGTTCGGTTTTTAGTTTGTGCATAACGTACTTGTGTATGTTTATTGGCGTGGTTAAGCACTAAAGTAAGCAAGTGAAAACCAAATAGAAAATCCGTGAGGAGTTACGTAAGTCGGCAGTGATCAAGCAATTTTTTTTATACGTTGTGTGTGTGGCCAGTATGGGCATCTTTAACTTACAGCAAAGTAAGTAATTAATCTAGAGGGTGCAAGTCCCTTATGCGCTGGGGTAACGCCTAGAAGCATTAGTAAGTCGCAAAGGGTAATGTATTGCCCCCTATAAAACAAGTGTCTACCTTTAATGTGACGTTTTTTATCAGGTTATGAACTTATAGTTGATTTATGTTAAAAAAGGATGATAATGAATTTAAAGTTATGATAGTAGAACTATTAAATTCTGGCATTAAGACAAAACAAGTTAGTAAGGATTAAGGTTTAAGTCTGAGTATCGTTGGACGTTGGAAACGCAAATACAAGTTGAAATCCGGAGATTTTTCAAAAAAGAAGGAATTATCTCTTGAAACTCAAGAACTCAAAGCGCTAAAGAAAGAATTAAAGAATGTAACAATGGAGCGTGACATCTTAAAAAAGGCGGAGAGCAAATAACCCGAAAACGATGTTTTCTCCTCTTAATATCAAATCTCCAAGAGCGACTTATAAGATATCAATTCATTTTAGATAATATTCATATATATCCAGTTGAAAAGATGTGTAAATCTATGAAAGCTGGGAAATTATATTAAAAAGAAGGGTTAGTAAGATCTTATATTATGAAGTCTTTCAGACTTTTTCTTTTACCTACGATTTTCACATTTTTCATCTTAATATCTCGGTTCCAAACAATACGTCTAAATGACTTCTAAGTCAACTCGGTTGTTGTAATCTTAATTTCTCCTAAAAGTGTTTTGTTAACAGGACATCTATCCGAAATTTCGATTAAGCGTAAACGCTGTGTATCATCTAAATTGCCAACCAATTTTATTTCTTTTTTTATAGTATGCACAAAGCCTTCCTTAGATTCACAATCGCCACAATCTTTTGCGTGGGCTCTATTTTGATTTAGAACCACCTGTACCTCTTGCAAATCCCATTTTTTACGATCGGCGTACATTCTAAGGGTCATTGCTACACAACTACCCAAAGCCATCAATAAAAGATCATAGGGTGTTGGTCCTTTATCTTTGCCGACTGTTAATGGTTCATCGGCTATAATTTTATGCTTTCCGGCAGTTAAGGTGGTTTCATATTTTTCTTTTCCAATCTTCGCTATAATTTCGGCCATACTATATCTGTTTTATCCGTTTTTGTTTTTTTAATTAACTCATATTTAAAACTTCGCATACAAGCCTAAAACCTTCCCTTAAACACATATTTAGGTTGGCTTGCATACGAGGTTATTCACTAAATTAATAGTAAAAATGGTATTAGCTATGTCAAGAGATTACGTTAAGTAAGAGTTCAGCATCCACAACGTTTTCTCTGTTTCAGAAATGTATTCGCTCATTAAGCTAACGGTGCCTTCATCTTCTGCATCGGCGGCCTGAGAAAGAATACTACGTTCTTTTTTGACCAAGATGCTGAAATTGCTCACAACAATTTCAATACCTTTAGGCCCGTTAATAATATTCTTTTCTTCTTTAATATCGGACATTTCCAGAAAATCGGTATAAGTATGTAATGGAACCCCTTCAAGTGTTTGGATACGTTCCGCAATCTCATCTATTTTTTCAAAAGCATCTTTATACAATTCTTCAAATTTCTTATGCAATTCAAAAAATTCCTTGCCTTTTATATTCCAATGCAGCCCTCTCAGGTTTTGATAGAACACTTCGTAATCTGCCAATAACATATTTAGTTTAACAACTAGTTTTACTGCTTTTTCTCTGTCTATTCCTACTAAATTTTCCATGTTTTTTTTTATTTTGAAGTAAACATAGACACAACTTTTACAATTAGGAATGACGCAGGTCAGTCACAATGGTGTTTTTTATTTTTTTAGCATTTAGACTTTAACACATTCAAGTTTGAAATTATAATTTTATCTCATAATATTCTGAAGTAACAAAATTTTTAGCTTGACAGCACAATTTGGCTCAAACATAAGTATGATACAAATAAAATGTGATACCTAGGATCAGTTTAGAATTTAGAATATTTCAGTCGTCTACTTATAGACTGACCTTAGTCATTTTAATCCTTTAAATTAGGCGGTATATTACAAGTGAAATCAAGCAAACGATTTCTGCAATTATGGGAAACTTTAAAATATATAACTATGAAATATCACATTAGTAAAACAGTAACGGGCACTTTTGAAGACGTTGTGTTAAAAGTAAAGGACGAACTTAAAAAAGAAGGATTTGGCGTATTGACTGAAATAGACATCAAAAACACTTTAAAAAACAAGCTGGATATTGATTTTAGAAAATATAGTATTCTCGGAGCCTGTAATCCAGAGTATGCGCACAAAGCTTTACAGGCAGAGGATAAAGTGGGCACTATGCTGCCTTGTAATGTTATTGTTCAAGAAAAAAGCGAAGGCAAGATTGAAGTGGCAGCTGTAAATCCTAAAGCCTCTATGATGGCTATTGAAAACAACAAATTAGAACAATTAGCGACAGACGTGACCCAAAAACTAAGGAACGTTGTGCATAGAGTTTAAGCAAGTAGTTTTTACTGCCAAAAGCGTACTCAAATTAAGGGTATGGTCACTACCATTATAAATTTGGATGTATATAACTTTTACGATTATTATGCTATTTAGGCTGAAATCTATGCTAGTTTGTTTCATCATAAAATGATAAATATTAGCGCTTTGAAATTTTCGGTATAAAACGAGAAAAGTTTGCACGATTAAAATTTTACTTGACAAAAATCGCTTTTAAAAAAAGGTCCGTAATGTTTCAACATTACGGACCTTTTATTTCTGAACAAAAAAAGATTTACACTCTATATTTTTGTTTTTTCATCTTCTTTTCTTCAACCTATTAAATGTTTTTTTCTTATTTTCTACAGCTTTTAATGTTCTATGTTTAATATAGACTAATAAATGACCGATCCAAGCAGTAGGATTTAGCACATCTTTTAATACATCATCCGGCACATTTACAAATACTTGCTTTATTTTTGTTAGGATAGACTCAAATTGAATATCAACTAAGTCATACTCCATTTTAGCGTCAACAGATATATTATATACTATATGCTTGTCAAAAGCTAATAGCTTATCGTAAAAACTAGATAATTGACTAAATGCTTCTGATGGATTTTTAGCTCCTTCAAACTCAAGGTTTAATTCAAAATCATATTTTTCTACTTTCTTCATAAAATTAACTGTGTATTACAAATAACTAAAGGCTACAATTAAACAAGCGATTAGCAATGGGATTGAGGCAAGTATTATAAACTTATAAATTAAAAGTCTTTTGTTAGACCATTTTAATATTGACTGAGAATAACGAATTATCTCACCTACATATTCATCTAAAACAACTCTTGTACTTTCACTAACTGTGAGCTCAGAAACCTTGAACATATCGGTGTCTAGTAATTCTTCTTCAGAAATTTTTTTAATATTATCCATATATGAGATAAATGACTTTAACCTATAATATTTATCTTCAATTGTTAAGGATAACACTTTTTCTCTGTATGAATACATTATTAAAACAATCACATTTAAGGATAGCCAGATAAATAATATAAAATAGACAATTTTAAAATATATGTTACTTGTAACTAATAACTTAAAAACATCTGTAGGTTGTAATAAATTATTTATAAGAAATAAGAGAATTGCAGAATTTATACCCAACAACCAAGAGTTAATAGTAGTGCTTTTTTTTGTTAAAGTTAGGTAGTCTAAAACACCTCTAAATGTATTTGTATTCATAGTTAAGAGTTTTCAACTATTACAATTTCATCCTCAGTCAACCCATACAACTCATAAACCATTTGGTCTATTTCTTTATCAGTTTGGTTAATTTGGGTTTGTAGCGCTTGTGCTTTTTGCTTGTTTTCTTCAAAAAGGTCTAACCACTCAAACTCGTCTTTTTTGGTTAGTTCTGTTACTTCTTGTAAATCTTCTTTTATACGTAGTTTGTTATTTGCTTTTATGGCTTTGTTTAACTCTTTTATGAAGTCTCCAAACTCTAACTCGTACCAGTTCTGTAGTTTTTTTGATAGTTTTTCTAAACTGAATTTCCCTTGAAGATATTTTTGAAATTTTAAATTTAATTTATTCTTACCTCTATTACTTTCAACTATATTACTTACGCTATCTTCAAACAGTTTTGAATCTATAATAACAATCGGAAGTGAGTCTAAATTTGCTTTAGTAACTGTTATTGTAAAACCTGCATCTAAAGAATAGTTTTTACGATAAAAAAAGTCCATTAGCTTAGAATTTAGAATACCCAATATATAATTCAAAGTAACATTATCATCTTTTACGACTAAATTATTTATAGAATTAAATGTGTAAAATGAATCAACATCTAAAGAGCAAATCAATCTAGATGACACTCTCTGAAGTAATATCTTATCAGCTAAAAAAGTTTCTTCTTTTCTTGGTCGATGTAATACCTCAGGATTATAATTAATATATTTATTTGGCCAAATGAAACCATACCTTGACAAATCAGGTGATTCTAACAACTTTTTATAATCATCATTAACTTTATTATCTGAAATAAAACTATTTTTTCCTGACTTCGTAGCAATCCCATTTCTTACGTCTATAACATCACCTAAAACAAAATTTGAGTTCAATTTCATTTTATCAAAAATTTGTTTTTCACCAGAATCACTTCCATATAAGAATCTATTTTGCGGTGTTTCCCTAAATGAAAACTGTTCTTCTTGAAAAACAGACTTATTTTCTAAATCATCATATTTATAAAAATAAACTTTATTGTTATTTACATACTTATTTTGAACTATTAACGTGACGGTTTCAGCTGTAACATTCTCAAAAACACCCATACCGTATATATGAACTTCATTAATTAACTTACTTTCAATTAAAAAATTCCTAATATCTTGATAAGTACTTGTTCTAATAAAAGTTTCAGGTGTAATAAATCCTAAATATCCATTTTCCTTCAACAAACAATTCATAGATAGCTCCATAAATACGCTATATAAATTAATTTTCCCCGAATTATACACATACCTTTTCCATATGTATTCGTTCATTAATTCAAAATGAGTATTTCCACGAGTAAAAACATAAGGCGGATTCCCAATAATCACATCAAAACCACCTTTTTCAAATACTTTAGGAAATTGTTCTTCCCAATTAAAGGCTTTATCGCCTGCAACGGCTTTACTATCTATTAAACTATTACCACATTTAATATTACTACTTAAATCGTTTAATTTACGTCGTGGTTGTGCTGTACGTAGCCATAAGGATAGTTTGGCAATTTCTACAGATTCTTCATTAAGGTCTACACCATAAATATTGTTTTCTAAGATGGTGTTTTCTATATCTGGAAACTGTAAACCACCACCTAATACTTTTGTTTTTAACTCATCTATATAGGTGTGTTCTTTTATTAAGAAGTCTAATGCTTGGTTAAGGAAAGCACCAGAACCACAAGCAGGATCGCAAATAGTTAGTTGTAGCAACCAATCTCTATAAGTATCTAGTATTACAACTAAATTTGTAATAGTTGCTTTATTTCTGTTTTTTCTGCCTTTAAAATATTCTTCTTCTTTAAAATCGAGTTCAATTTTCTTTTCGTCGCAAAGTTTACCTATTGTATTTTCTACTATGTATTTGGTAATGTATTTTGGGGTGTAGAATACGCCATCTTTTTTTCGTTTGGATGTTTGTTTATCAAAATCGCCACCTTCAATTTCGGCATTAACGCTTTCAATTTCGTTTAGTGAGTTTTCAAAAATATGCCCAAGAATATTAACATCTACTTGGCTTTCAAAATCGTAAGCTGCTAATTGTTTGGTGTGTTTGTAAAGTAATTGGTTGTCTATTTCTAAGCTATCTAACACTTTGTCTTCTTTAAACAAACCACCATTGTAGGCGTATATTTCGGCTCTACTAGTTGTGCCTTTTCTTCCTTGATCTAAGAAATTAAAGTATTGTTTAAAGAGTATGTAAAGCGGTCTATCGTCGCCAAAAGCTACATCATCTTTCCATTTGTCTAATATTTGCTGTGTGCTGTTTGGTGGTAACAATCCACGATCTTCTGCAAAGAATATAAAGAGGTAACGGTCTATTAGTTTTTGAGACTTTTTGAATAATGTTAGTTTAACATTTTTTTCTAGTTTAAGCTGTTCTGCTTTTTCGTCTTCGTTTTCTACTTCTGTTAACTGCGATTGGTTTGCACGCGATAACGCTTCAGTTTTAATTCTTTTTACATTACGTTTTACTAAATCTCTAAATAGCTCTCTTTTAAATAAAGAATAATCTTTATAAAATTGCTTAGTAATCTGTTCTTCTACAACTACAGACGCTTCCTTTATTTTTAAGGGATTATTATTTAAAACATTGTCTTTTTGTAGGCATAAATAAAATAAGGCGAAACGCTCTGGAGATAATTCGAAAAGGTTAAACTCTTCAAACTCTGTAGCATCGTTTATATAAAAACGTAGTTTCTCGAAGTTTGAGGTTATTACATATACGCATCCTTTTTGATTGGCTTTATAATCGAATGCTTGTTTACGTATGCTCTCTAAATCTTTAGTGTTTGTTCCTTTTAATTCTATTACACCAATGGCAACATCGTTATTTAATATTGCGCCATCTGCTTTACGTGCGTTGTTTTGGTTTTTATATTCTGCTACTAAATTAAAGTCTGCATTAGGTTTTAATGTGTAACCCAATATATTTACAAATAGCTCTGTTAGAAATATACCTTGATATTCTTCTTCTTTAGATCCACGTATATTTTCTTGAATGGTTGGGTTTAAGAAATACTTAGTATATTTTTTGTAGGCTTTAGCAATAACATCTTGATCTTGTAAACTTAAATGTTGCTTTAATACTGAGGTTTGAAATAATGACATTAATAGCTATAGGTTTATTTAATCTTTAAAAATAGGAATATATATTGAGTTGCCATTATGGTTTACCGTAAATAACTATTTGCTTTCCGAGTTAGCTAACAGAAGGCACAAGGTGTAGTTGCTGTAAACTAATTAAAGTTTGAGCTAATAGAGCTATGGTTCTAAAAAATAGGAGAGGTGTAGAGGTTAAACCTTTAAATGAATTCGGAGATATTATTCATTGCAAAAACTCTAATTAAATCGGGTATTGTGGGCAAATCGTGTGAAAATAAAAAAACCAACATTTACAAAAGCTTTGTAAATGTTGGTTTTAGTAGTGACCTCGACTGGATTCAAACCAGTAACCTCTTGAGCCGTAATCAAGTATTTGCTTATTTGTTAGTTATTCGTTCATTACTAAACAAGCCTTAAAGCCTTAATATAATGCAAATGTAATGCTTTTTATTAATATCTGTTACTTGTTTATTAATATTAAAAGTGTGAAAATAGTGTGAAAACGATTATCTTTGTTTTAAACAATAAGACAATGAGTTACATAATATCTATTTACTTTGAAAAAAGGCGAGCAAAAGAAAACGGAAAGTTTAATATTAAACTAAGAGTTTACAACAAACTCAATAATATTAAAAAAGTAAGATACTTTACTACTGGAATAGATTTAACTCAAGAAGAATTTGATACCATTTGGATAAATGCAGAAAACAAAAAATTAAGAGGTAAGAATAAAGAAATACTTTTTAAGCTTCAGGATATTGAGAAAAGAGCAAATGTAGTTGCTGAACAAATGACAGTCTTTGATTTTAAAAAGTTTGAAATGAAACTCTTTAGAAAGTCCTCAGATAAAAACAACGTTCAGTATCATTTTGAAGAAGTAATAAAAGAGAATATTAAAAGAGGTAAAATCGGAACGGCTGAAAGTTACAAATACACTCTTAATTCATTTAAAGAATTTAGCGAGAATGAGAAAAAATGCGCAATAGATAAGTTGACTTTTGAAACTATCACAGCAGACTGGTTAAACGATTATGAAAGTTTTATGGTTTCTAAAGGTAAAAGCTACACTACAATCTCAATTTATACAAGAACCTTGAGAGTGGTTTTTAACAATGCTATTGCAAGTAATGATATTAATAAAGAGGTTTATCCTTTTGGACTTAAAAAAGCGGGGAAGTATAAAATACCTAAAACTAAGAAAGTAAAGAAAGCTTTAACTTCTACTCAATTAAAAGTTTTATTTAATGCTGAGGTCAAAAATGAAAATGAAGCCAAAGCAAAAGCGTTTTGGTTTTTTAGTTACGTTTGTAATGGAATGAATTTAAAAGATGTAGCACTACTAAAATACTCAGATATTAAAGATGATAAGTTTTCTTATTATAGAGCAAAAACATTTGATAAGACAGCAGAAAAAACAACTATTACAATATTCTTAACCGACTTCACAAAGCAAGTAATTGCAGATTATGGTAATGAAGTTAAAAGCGGTTTTGTGTTTAGTATTATTGATATTAAAGATGATAGTTTAGCACAATACAAAAAGATTAAAAACTTCACTCGCTACATTAACGACCATATTAAAAGAGTAGCTAAAGCAAACGATTTGCCGAACGATTTAAGCACCTATTGGGCAAGACACTCATTCGCTACTAATTCACTTCGTAAAGGCGCATCTATGGAGTTTATAAGCGAAGCCTTAAATCATAGTGACCTCAGCGTAACAAAGAATTATTTTGCAGGTTTTGAAGATGATGCAAAAAAAGAATTTGCTAATAGCTTGCTTGATTTTTAAAAAAAAACAACTCTTTATTTTACTTGCGATATTTTGTTTTTATTCTGACCTACATTTACTACATTAACTACATAAAAAAAGTTATGATATTAAACCCGAACAACATAAGTTTCTCAGATTTTTTAGCGAAAATTAGCGGTTTAGCGGAAATTGAACAGCATACCATCCTGATAAACTATGATCATGAAATAAAAGGCACTATCCACGAACTGAAAAAGCTCGCCAATGAAATTGATAATTTGGAATTAAAAAGATTTATTCACGAATTAAATAATGAATACAAAAGAGAATATTCTAATATAGAAATTTTGAACTACTTAGCGGAATTAACAAATGATTTCGAAACAGAGAGAGTTAAAGTCGCCCTTTTTGAAATGGAAGTTTTTGAAAATATGGAATTAGAGGAAACTTTTAATGAGTTAGCGTCACTTCAATACCACAACAATAATTGGGAGGTTCCAACGTATAAAGCATTTAATCCTATTTTAAAGAGAATGGACAGCTTTGAAGACTATAAGAAAATGAGAAAAAGAGTCTTTCCCTTTGCTTTTTTGTCGTTTTATTTTGCTATGGGTTTTTTGAAAAATTCTTTAAAAAAAGAAGCTGAGAGTAAAAAAAATGAATTTAAGATTAAGTCAAGCCCAACTAAAGATAACAGAAAATACAATTTATCTAATAAAGATTTAGAAGACCTTCAAAACAACCTTATTCCAAAAATTAAGATTACAGATGTTTATAATCACTTTAATGTATTAACTAAAACAACAAACAAAAATAATGAGTTCTATCTGACTCAAGAACAACTTTTAATTTTTATAAAATCTGTATTTATTGATAAAAAACCAATTAAACAAGATTTTAATTGCCAAGGAATCACAAAGAAAACAGTCAGAAAAATATTTTATAATTTTTACTTCTATAATAGAAAAGTAGAATCTAATCAAACAAAGATTAAACGTAAATATTTTAATATTTTAAATCAAGCTTTTCATGGGTTTAACGAAAATGACTACACTGATTTTGCTAAGTAAAAACCTTAAAACCGACCTAACAAGCCTAAAAAGAAACCTAAAACCCTTTGACTGTTTTTAGCTCAGTAATAAACTTATACCATTACATAAATATTTAAATAACATTGTAATGGAAGCACTAAAATTTGAGCAATTACCTAATGTAGTTGCAACACTCACAATCGAAGTGAGGGAATTAAAAGCCTTAATACTTACCACGGCTAAACCACAGACGCAAAACAACCCTTTAACAATTAGAGAAGTTGCTGAGTTAACAAACTTAAGCGTGCCTACTCTCTATGGCTACGTGCAACGAAATGAGATACCCTATCATAAAAAAGGTAATCGACTTTATTTTTTCAAATCTGAAATTATTGAAGATTGGATAAAAACTGGAAAGCAAAAAACTCTAAACGAGTTGAAAGCTGAAACAGATAAGTATTTGTCTAACAAAAATAAAGAGCTGAAATAATGAGTAAACAAGATAACAGCTCTAACATAAGACAAGAGCAAGATAACGAAAAAATAGAGCAATTAAAAGCGTTTGTTGCACAATCAAAATACATTGATGTTTTAGAACAACCTAAGATTTGTAATAGTTTTAGTTTACCATATTTAGCGAATGTGTTTAGATTAGAATATAGAAACCGTTTCTATAATTATCTAAAAAAACATACCACAACAGTAGCGACGGTTTCTAAAATTACAGGGATACCACACAAATACTTATGTGAAGTTAAGTCATACTGCGAAAAAAGAAAACTATTAAAAGTTGTGATGGTCGGAAAATGTCCGACTACTGGCTCTAATAACGTACAATTCGTTTCTACTAACTCTAATGGTTGGAACGATTTAGAGTTATTGCCACAGTCAAACCAATTAAACTTGTTTTAGGCGATGAAAATAGAAAAAATAAGTATTGGTATTGATGAGGTATTAAAGGAAACAGAAACACTATTAGAAGCCGTGCAAATGGACAAAGAAAACTTAAAACAAAACTCAGTTGCTAATATATTAGCTGAGATGCTTAAAAATGTAGAGCCAGTAAATTTTAGAGAATATTGCAGACTGGATAACGACAAAGACAAACTACAAAAGAAACATTTTTTAGTTGCTTGTATTGAGATACTTCTAAAAACTGTAAACGATAATGGTTTTAGTTTATGCCGTAAGAGTGACTTTATTTATTTGTTCAATTCTGAGTACTGGGAAAGTGTAGAAGAAGAAGCCTTTAAGGATTTTTTAGGTAGTACAGCACTAAAAATGAGTGTAGATAAATTTGATGCTAAGCACCACTTATTTAAAGAAGAACTGTATAAGCAATTTTTAGCAGATGCAGGGCTTCAAGAAATTAAGCCAAACAGCGGAACTACTTTAATAAATCTAAACAATGGCACGTTTGAAATATCACAAAAGAAACAGATTTTAAGAGCGTTTAAGAAGTCAGATTTTTTGACCTATCAATTACCTTTTGATTACGATAGCGAAGCAACAGCACCCCAGTTTAAAAAGTTTTTAGATGAGGTTCTGCCTGAGCAGGAATTACAAAATATACTTGCTGAGTATTTAGGTTACATTTTTGTAAAGAATAGCGTTTTAAAGCTTGAAAAAGTATTACTACTATATGGTACAGGTCAAAATGGAAAAAGTGTTTTGTTTGATGTGCTTATGGCATTATTAGGAAGTCAAAATGTAGCAAACTACTCTTTACAATCCTTAACAGCTGAGAATGGAAACTCAAGAGCGCAATTAGTTAATAAGTTACTTAATTACGGCTCGGAAATTAATGGGAAATTAGAAAGCAATGTTTTTAAGCTTCTCATCTCAGGCGAACCAGTAGAAGCGAGGTTATTGTATAAAAATACTCAGATAATTACAGATTATGCACGCTTTATGTTTAATTGTAATGAGTTGCCAAAAGAAACTGAAAATACAAGAGCGTTTTTTCGTAGGTTTATAATTCTACCTTTTAGAGTAGCCATACCTGATAAAAAAAAAGATGTAGACCTTGCTAAACGTATAATTCAAACTGAGCTATCTGGAGTCTTTAACTGGGTTTTAAATGGCTTAACTCAGCTGTTACAAAACAAAAACTTTACAGATAGTCAAATTGTACAAAATGAAATTCTACAATATCAAAAGGAAAGCGACAGCGTACTAATGTTTATTGATGACGAGAATTACCAAAAATCGGTTGCAGATGACAGACCACTAAAAGACCTTTACGCTGAGTATAAAAGTTACTGTTTAGATAGTGGTTACGGCTTATGTTCTCTACGTACATTTTCAAGCAGGTTAAAAAAGAATGATTTTATAGTAAGGCGAAAAAGTTATGGAAATGCTGTCTTTATAGAGCGTAAAAGTGAAGACGTGAACGAAACAGACTTTTAGCACTATGAAAGAACTCAGATACACATTAGAACCTTACAAGGGAATGAAAACACGCTTCCGCTGTCCTAACTGCAATAAAAACAACGTGTTTACCAAGTATATTGATTTACATACCAACGAGCATTTAAATGATGCCGTTGGTTGCTGTAATAGATTAATAAAATGCGGTTATCATTATAAGCCAAAGCAATATTTTCAAGATAATAATATTTCATTTAAAACTTCAACAGGGAACAATCGTATTAATCAATTCAAGCCAGTACCAAAAACTAAAACAAATTTTATTGATGCTGAACTAATGCAAAAGAGCAAAGTCAGTAAAAGCCAAAATAATTTTGTTGAGTTTCTGTCTAACATTTGGAATGATGAAACGGCTCAGGAATTAGTAGAAAAATATAATATTGGCACTTCTAAGTTTTGGAATGGTGCAACTGTATTTTGGCAAGTAGATAATAACAGCAGAATAAGAAGTGGAAAAATTATGCTTTACAATTCTATTAACGGCAAAAGAATTAAAGAGCCTTATAATTATATTAATTGGGTGCATAAGGCTTTAAGGCTTGAGCCGTTTAATTTGGAGCAATGCTATTTTGGAGAGCATCTATTAAAAGAAGATACAAGTAAACCAGTTGCAATAGTAGAGAGCGAAAAAACAGCAATACTCTCAAGTGTATTCCTACCTGAGTTTATTTGGTTGGCTTGCGGTTCTGTTAATAATCTGAATGAAGCCAAAACAAGATGTTTAAAAGGGCGCAACGTGGTTTTGTTTCCTGATTTAAACTGTTTTGATTTATGGAATAACCAGATCCAAACTCTAACAAAATTAGCAACATTTAGAATCTCTACCTTATTAAAAGATAATGCCACAGACGAAGAGATAGAGCAAGGTTTAGACCTCGCAGATTATTTAATTAATATAAAACGTTCCTTAGAGATTTAGGTTTCAAAATTCTACACTATGCCAAAACAATATACATTTCCAACGTTATTTGACGAATTAAGAAATATTAGCATCACGAACTTGACAAAATGGAAATATTTAAAACGTGGTCAAACAAAAAGTGGAGTAATTAGGTGGCGTAACAGTTTCAATGAAGTTACAAGTAGTTTAACTATCAAAGTTGTAATTACTGGCGACTTTCAATATTTAAACCTTAATTACAAAAGCAATGATGAGGTTTATGATATTAATATTAGTTTAGTTTCTACACATTCTAACTTAGGTAAAGGCGAAATTTGGTATTTTATTTGTCCTTATACTGGAAAAAGATGCAGGATATTACATTTAATACAAGGTAAGTTCATTCACAGAACAGCTATTAAAGGTGGTCTGTATACAAAGCAAACTTATAGTAAATATTTTCGGCGATTGGATAAGGTTTACGGCGCTTGTTTTGAATTAGATAGACTTTATGAAGAACTTTATTCTAAGCACTTTAAAAAAACGTATAAAGGCAAACCTACTAAACGTTACTTAAGTTTAATTGCTAAAATTGCTAAAGCTGAAAGAGTTTCTGTTATGGATATTAAAATAAATTAATGTAGATAGTGTAGTAAATGTAGGTTTAAAAAAAAAACTTATATTTACTTCAACCTTTAACCAGTATCTATAATGGCTGAATTTTGTTAAAGTTGCGCTTATGATTTAGGAATGCGAGAACACGATAAAAAACCTTTGTTTTGTGAGAACTGCAGACAGCACTTTCCAAAAGTTTTATTTTTTAACTTTTTATGGAATTTCACTAAAGACAATAACTAAAAAAAATCAAACCTTTTTAATTAACAAAAAACAACAACATCGCAAACAAATTAATTTATTTAAAAAACTAAACATTATGAAAATAATTGCTACATTAATAATTTCCATTCTACTTTTTAACTGCTCTTCAAATGACGAACAAGTAAACAATGAAAATGGAAATGGAATTGAAATTACAACAGGTTATCATTACGACATTAAAAAATCAATAGGCGGTAAAGTAGAAGCATATTCAAACGTCATACCTGCTTTTGTCGGAACATCTAAATCGAGAAGTTATGCAATAGACACTTTAGAGATTGATTTAAACAAAGATTATTTAAATGGCTTCTCTATACAGGTTGAGATAGCTCAAATAATTAGCGTTACTCAACCATCCCCATCAAATGTATATTCCCACGTAAATTATATTAATTTTGTTAATTTACAACCTCAATGGGAGAATAACAAAAGGCAAAGAGTATTTTTAGAAAACAGATACACTTCACAACCAACGAAATTTACATACTCCGAAAGTAATGTCAATCTTTCCAACCACCCTAATCTGTTTGTTTCTAATCCTCAGAATAACACCTACGAAATTTTAGATGTCAAACCTAAAGTAGGAACAGATACTCAAACAATAGTATTGGAAGATGATTACAATGTTGGAGATGAAATCTATTATAATCAATTGTACTATAAAGTAATAACTAAAACAGCATTATAAAATCATAATCTTCTTAAACAATGAAGCTATACGAGTTTAACTTACTCGATTAGAGCGAGAGAATGCACATATTCAATTAGAAAGGAATTCATTTAGATACTTATGCATAAATAAAAGAGCATTGTTTAATATACGCTACTGGTATGTATTTCTTTGAGGTAGTTTATAATGTAAAACTAAATACAATCACAAATATAAACAGTTTCAAAACTGGAGTCTTTCTCGACAAGTATTCATATTAAAAAATCACAATTTACAATGAGTCATTTTTACTTAAATTAATGGCTCTATTTAAAATGTCTTGTATCGTAACATTTTCTTTAGATTTTTCATAATTACTAATTATTGCAACATCTCCTTGTTGACCACGGACACTAAGAAAAAGTACTTCCCTATATTCTCTTTTAAACTTCTCGCAAAGTTCTGTACTCATTCTTTCACATTGAGTATAAACAATCTTCTTTGCTGATTTATCGTTAAAATGAATATCTATTCCTTGATTAGTACAAGAAAAGGATAATAAAAATATAAGTCCAATTAAAAATAATTTCATATTTCTTATAATTTAGATAACAAATAAAAACAATTAAATATAAAAATAAGAAATTATAGTTGAGAAAGAATGATTAATACTATGTTTTAAAACTACCTTAATTCTGAAAAAGTGTGAAAATAGTGTGAAAATAAAAAAACCAGTACTAACAAAAACTCTGTTAAGTACTGGTTTTACTGGTGACCTCGACTGGATTCAAACCAGTAACCTCTTGAGCCGTAATCAAGTGCGCTATTCAGTTGCGCCACGAGGCCATTTTGAAACAATAATGCCATAAATAGCTTGTTTCGGGTGCAAATGTATTACTTTTTTATAGAACTTTCAATAGAAAAGTAAGATTATTTTATTTAATCTAAAGCGTTCTTAGTGACGTAGACTTTCCATCCCATTATAACCATCTGTAATTTAGTAGCTTTGCTTAAATCTAGGCGCTTTTTAGTGTAGCTCGGCAATACGCTTTTATTAATTTTTGCAAGTAGTTTAAATAGTGTTTTCCTCATAGTTGCAATACGGTATTACGCGTTGGTGGTGTTAATTTAGTGGTGAAATTATAGTATTAATTATTCCCTTGCAATCATCTATTAGCTTTTAAATAGTGCAAAATGTCTTCTAAATTCATTTTTAGAGTGTGTTTTAAGCCATTTTCGATATAATTGTAACACAATCTAATCATTTATTTCTGTTTTACTATTGTTAGTTAATTGGTTTTTATCGCTCATCAGCTCTTGCAAAGACAAGAGCAATAAGCCGAAATTATAAATCTTTTCGGTTATATTTAAAAGATAGAGCGTTTCAATAAGGCCTTTTATTAATTTAAGTATAGAGAACAGTGCTTTTGCCGTACCTTTCTTTTATGGTGTTTTTAATAACTGACGACTTATCATTTCAAAAAAGTGTAAAAAAAGTGTTTTTCTAGTATTGCCAATAATTGAGTATATTACTAAACCGTTATAAGTCTATGGGTTACGCTATTTAAAGTAAAAGACATAGGCCTTTTAATTAACCTTGTAATACATTTAATTATGAAAAAAAATGCGCTTCTATTTCTTTTACTGCTATGGTCACAATATGGAATAGCGCAACTCGTAATTAACGAATTAGACTGCGATAATACGGGTTTGGACGATAAGGAGTTTATAGAAATTAAGTCTATCAATCCGTCAAGTTTAGAGATTGTACCCAATTTTTCTTTAGACGGCTATATTATTGTGTTGTTTAATGGTTCGAATTCGGGAGGCGATTCTAGCTATTTCAGAATTGATTTAAACGGAAGTATCACCGATGATAACGGATTGCTTTTAATAGGGAGTGAGACGGTTACACCTCTTCCTCAGTTAATTATTCCGCCTAACGTTATTCAAAATGGCGCCGATGCCGTGGCGATTTACCAAGCACAAATGGACGATTTTATAGAGGGTACGCTTGCAACCACAATTAATTTAATTGATGTTTTGGTTTACAGTACAAATGATGCAGACGACAATGGGCTTTTAGCGCTTTTAGGTGAAACGATCCAGGTAAGTGAAGGCGCTAGTAATAATACGAATTCTATTCAGTTAAATAACGATGGCATAAGCTATGCAATCGGTGTACCAACTCCTCGCGTGTTAAATGATAATTCAGGAAATGTGCATAACCCAATTACCATTTCTACAGCGCAAGAGCAGTATAACGAAGGCGATGGTATCACTATTGTTTTTACTACCGAAACGGCTATCGATGGCGATCTAACCTTTAGTTTTTCTTTAGATAATGGCACTTTTGATGTTTCCGATTTTACAGGAAACACAACCGTAACTATGCTAAATGGCCAAACGACAGTCAGTGTGCCACTGACGATTATAGAAGACACTTTAGATGAAGGTGATGAGGAACTTGTAGTGCGTTTTTTAGACCTTCAACTGCCATATATTGCCAATAATTATATGTTGCGGCGCGTTGTAGATAACGATTTTACTATTGCTAATTATGGTAGTCCAACGGCTAGCCCATATCCAAACCCAATACCAAATCCTTTAATTGTGCAAAGCACACAACCTGATGGGTATTATGATAGTGCAAACGGTTTCTCGGGCGTAGATTTACGTCAGGCGTTACAAAATATAGTTGCAGACCAATCAACGGTGCGGGCTCAAACGTATACAGATGTTATCGAAATATTAAAAGAAGCCGACGTGAATCCAGCAAATAGTAATGAGGTCTGGTTGGTTTACAGAGAGCAAGGAAGACCAAAATTAGATTATCAAGTGCTGGGTAGTAGTACTGGTAAATGGAATAGAGAACATACGTTTCCGCGATCTTTAGGCGGTTTCGGAAGTATCGATTTGGATGAGATTGCCGATGGTAAAGATGTATATTGGATTACTAATGCAGATTCATTGCGTCACGCTAATTCCGATGCACATGCTTTACGTGCTGCCGATGGTCCGGAAAATAGTAGTCGAGGGAATCAGCATTACGGACAATACAATGGCCCTTCAGGGAATTTAAGTAGTTTTAAAGGCGATGTGGCGCGGAGCGTTTTGTTTTTAGCGCTGCGTTATAATGGCCTAGAGGTGGTTAACGGCTATCCTTCGGTAACAGGGCAAATGGGGGATTTAGCAACACTTTTAGACTGGCACAGAAATGATCCGCCAGACGATTTTGAAATGAATAGAAATAACGTCGTTTACACGTGGCAAATCAACCGAAATCCATTTATAGATCATCCAGATTTAGTCGAATATATTTGGGGAGATAATAGCGGAGATGTTTGGAACGCAACGTTAACTGTAGATAGTTTTACTTCTATAAGTGTAAAAATGTATCCAAATCCTGCAACCAATGGAGTCTATATTGCTGGAATTAAAAACAAGTATATGCTGTCTGTTTTTACAGCTCAAGGCCGAAAAATAGCGTCCAAAAACTATTCTGGCAATACCTATTTAGAGCTCAATTTACCTGCGGGTATTTATGTAATAAAAATAGATGCTGAAACTAATTCGGTAATAAAGAAGCTTATAGTGAAATAGTTATTTAAGAAAGCAATGTAAAAGCCCAAACCTTTTAAATGTTTGGGCTTTCTTTAGTTGGTTAAAAGTATGGCTTTAGACTATTATCTTATTTTGTTTTAACTATAATAGCGCCGTTTTTTCCTTTTTTACCATAAAGAGATAATGCTTTTTCTTTTTTTAGTACGTTTACGCTTTCAATAGAATTAGGGTTTATCGCGTCTAGTTGCTCTTGAGTACTTTCTTTGTCATTAATAAAAATTAAGAGTGGCGCTTTAATGTCTTTCGGAGTGATTTCTGTTTTCGATGACGTTATAAATACGCTTGCATTTTTTTTGTTCGCATACGTTTTGGTGGTGATAATGACAACGCCATTTATACCTTTATCGCCATATTTCGTAAGTGCTTGTTTTCCTTTTAAAATATTAATTGAATCAATTAGTTCTGCGTTTAGGTGGTCTGCCTTTTCCTTAGTCTCTTCTTTGTCATCTATTATATATAAAGGTGTTTCTCCTGTTTCAGTAATTTTCACTTTGCTCTTTTTACTGAGGTGTTTTGCGGTGTTTATTTTAAAGGTATAGTTTGTGTTTTCTTCTTTCTTTGAGTCTAATTTTAAATCATCGCCTTTGTTTTCCAAATAATAGGTGATGATTTCCTTTTTTTCTTTCTTTTCAGTACTGCTTGTTTCTTGTTTCTCGTTGTTAGGACTAAACTTTGTTACAGTCACCTTTTCTGTTATAATTAACTCTTCAATTCCCCCAGGCAATAAACTAGCGAATTTTATTCCTTTGCCGTCATCGCTTAATGCTAATTTGAACGATTTGATAGGCTCTTTTGAAGCATCATCACTCATATTCAGATGGTCTATAAGTGTCTTGTTTGAAGGACTTCTGCTAGCTAAAATTAAATGTGTTATTTCATTATTAGTATTCCTTTTTACGGTTTTGAATTTTAATATTCTTTCTGTTGGTTTAAAGTAATCCTCGATGATAGAGAGTTCATCATCCGAAGTGTTGGGAGTGACTAAAAATTCCTTTTGATCGCTTAATAGTTTTGTAGTCTGATCTGTTTTTGAAAGCACATAAACGTCTTCAGTATTAAAACTCATTAAAAAAAGAGCTAAAAAAGGTAAAACAATGGCGAATTTAAAAGCGCTAACTGGATTTGATTTTGATTTTTGTAACATAATGATTCGTTTTTTGATTGATGAATTATAAAAAGTATTAACCACCGTTAATTGCGGATTAGACAAAAAGGTTTTTAATAGTAAGTTTTGATAACTGGAAGTATTTTCGATTTGAGAAGCCGTTATATCGTCGGCAATAAATTCTAAATTTTGATGCAAAAGTTTTTTGTAAACCCAAACCATAGGATTAAACCAAAAGAAGATAGAAATAAGTTTAACAAATAAAACATCTATAGAATGACAGTGTTTCGCATGAATTTTTTCGTGTAGTAAAATGGAAGTAAGCTCTTGGTTTTTAAAGTGATTTGGATTGTAAACAATATATTTAAAGAATGAAAAAGCAGTATAGTTATTATCTGTTTTAATGAAAGTGAATCCCTCTTCTTTTAGTGTGTTATGCGTTTTAATAATTTTGAATACCGAAACTAATTCAATTAAGAATTGAATTAAAAAGAAAAGCACTCCTGCACTGTAGATCCATTTTAAAATGGTAAAAAAACTAAAGGCTTTAGAAACGGATTCAGTCTCTTGTGACAAGGTGTTAAATGCTGCAAAATGAAGACCATTAGTATTAGCAATCATTTCAACATCAATGGGGATAATTATAAAAGGCGTGGTTAACGATAAAACTAATCCAAAGAATAAAAAGAAACGATTGGCTTGATAGAAAGTGTCATTCTGTAAAAATAGCTTGTAACACAGAATGAAAATAATTAGTAGAACGTTTGCTTTAACGATGTAGTCCATAATTATTTTTTATTTTCAATTAAATCAATAATTTCCTTAAGCTCGTCTACACTAATTTTTTCTTCTTTAGCAAAAAAGGATACCATATTTTTATACGAGCTGTTAAAGTAATTTTCTATGGCGGTTGTCATAAAACGTTTTTTATACGCTTCTTTCGAAATAATAGGGTAGTATTGGTGGGTTTTTCCATAGGCGTTATAAGCAACATATTCTTTTTCTTCTAGATTTCTAATAATAGTAGAAAGTGTGTTATAATGTGGTTTTTCGTCTTTTATTTCTGCTAGAACTTCTTTTACAAATGCTTTTTCTAAGGCCCATAATATGTGCATTATTTCTTCCTCTTTATTAGTTAGTTTTTGCATAGTTTTTTGGTTTATAGTTACAAACATAAAACTATAATTCTAGTTACACAACTATTTTTATAGTTACATAACTGGTTTGGTCGTTTTTATTAATTGTCGTTAATAAAATAATCAGGTCTAAATAGTCCTTATTAAATCTTATAGTATCTTCGCTGAAAAAATAGAACAATGAGCATATTTTGGGTGATTTCAGGACTAATACTACTTGTAATTGGGGGTGACTTCTTAGTAAAAGCATCAGTAGGCCTGTCTCTCAAGTTTAGTATTTCTAAATTGGTTATTGGTATGACGGTGGTGTCCTTTGCAACCTCTGCACCAGAATTATTAGTAAGTTTAAACGCGGCGTTATCAGGGTCACCAGCCATTGCTATTAATAATGTGGTGGGGTCTAATATTGCTAATATAGGATTAGTGCTCGGTATTACTGCAGTGATTGGGGCAATGACGGTAGATAGAACATTTTACAGACTAACCTGGCCTGCAATGATGATTTTTTCTGTCGTTTTATATTACTTTATGTACAACGATAACTTGTTATCTCGAATGGAAGGGGTGATTTTATTGGTAGGTTTAATGGTGTTTTTAGTTGTGCTTGTTCGCGATTCTAGAAAAGTAAATAAAGCTTCAAAAACTGAAATTCCTGAGGAGGTAGACGAGGCTTTGGCAATGGTTAGTAATAGAAAGGTTTTTGCCTGGTTAATTTTAGGGGCCTTAGCCCTCTATTTTGGTTCTGTTTGGTTAGTCGATGGGGCAAAAGAATTAGCAGCTGCCATAGGTGTTAGCGATGCCGTTATAGCGGTAACAGTTATCGCAATTGGTACTAGCGTGCCGGAGTTGGCAGCTTCTGTAATTGCAGCTGCGAAACAAGAGAAAGCAATCTCTTTAGGAAATTTAATTGGCTCTAATATCTTTAATATTGGCTCCGTTTTAGGAGTTACAGCAATTATAAAAGAAATTCCAATTACGGATGCCAAAATACTTAATAGCGATATCTTTTGGATGATTGGCTTCTCTGCTATTTTAATCCTTTTAATTGCGATTCCGAAGCGCTTAGAAATTAGTCGCTATAAAGGATTGTTTCTGGTCGTAGCGTATATCGCATTTATCTATCTTGCTTTTGTATAAAAATTAATAGTATTATAGTAACAAAAAAGGCTTTCAATGGTATGTTGAAAGCCTTTTTTGCGGAATTATCAATCTGTAAATTATGTAATGTTCGCAGAAGTTACTGTTTTTATAATGCGTCCTGCAATTTTATAAGGATCACCATTAGAAGCGGGCCTTCTATCTTCAAGCCATCCTTTCCAGCCATTTTGAACCGTAATAATTGGAATTCGTATTGAAGCGCCACGATCTGAAATGCCATAACTAAAATCGTCAATAGAAGCCGTTTCGTGTTTTCCTGTTAAACGTTGTTCGTTAAACTCACCATAGACAGCAATATGTTCTTTTACAACGGGCCTAAATGCTTCACATATTTTTTCGTAAGTCTCTCTGCTTCCACAAGTACGCAGTGTGTGGTTAGAGAAATTAGCGTGCATTCCAGAGCCATTCCAATCGGTGTCACCAAGTGGTTTTGGGTGGTACTCTATATAGTAACCATATTTTTCGGTTAAACGATCTAGTAAATAGCGCGCTATCCAAATTTCATCTCCAGCTTTTTTTGCACCTTTAGCAAATAATTGAAATTCCCATTGTCCAGAAGCCACCTCTTGATTAATACCTTCAAAGTTCAAACCCGCAGCAATACATAAATCAGCGTGTTCTTCAACGACATTTCTACCGTGCGTATTTCTGCCACCTACCGAGCAGTAATACATACCTTGAGGTGCAGGGTAGCCTCCAATTGGAAAACCAAGTGGTAACAGCGTTTTTCTGTCCATTATAAAGTATTCTTGTTCAAAACCAAACCAGAAATCGTTTTCGTTGTCATCTATTAGTGCTCTACCATTAGAAATATGAGGGGTGCCGTCAGGATTTAAAACTTCTGTCATTACTAAATAACCCTCTTTTCGTGCGGGGTCTGGGTAAATAGCAATCGGCTTTAATAAGCAGTCAGACGCGGTGCCTTCAGCTTGCCGGGTAGAGCTGCCATCAAAAGACCATAAGGGGCAGTCTTCTAATTTTCCACTAAAGTTATCTTCTACTTTAGTTTTGCTTCTCATATTCTGAGTAGGCTCGTAACCATCGAGCCAGATGTATTCTAATTTAGATTTACTCATCATTTATAGTATTATCATTTAAGGCTGCAAATATATGCGATTTTGGTTTTAACTATGAAAAAACACAATTAAAAGTTCGTTTTTCTGATTAAATAGGGTTTTACCCCTAAATTTTATAGGGGTGAAAATAAAAACTGTCAGATAAAATCATTTTTTTTATATATTTGTAAAAAAATAAATAGAATCTATGTCTACATTACGCTTTTTTGCAATTAAAGAAACTTTAAATCGAAAACCGGTTGAAATTATAGAAGGAAAACGGCGCTCTGAGTTATTTGGAGAAAACGTATTTAATAAAGAAACGATGCGCCAATCACTGACAAAAGATGCGTTTGACAGTGTAAATAGTGCTATTGAGAAAGGGACGAAAATAGATAGAAATATAGCCAATCAAATAGCGCAATCTATGAAAGATTGGGCTTTATCAAAAGGGGTTACGCATTACTCACACTGGTTTCAGCCTTTAACAGGTACGACTGCAGAAAAGCACGACGCCTTTTTTGAAACTATTGATGATGGTGGTGCAATCGAGAAATTAGGAGGTAGTCAGCTAGTGCAGCAAGAGCCAGACGCATCTAGTTTTCCAAATGGGGGGATTAGAAACACTTTTGAAGCTAGAGGTTACAGTGCCTGGGATCCCACATCTCCAGCATTTATTTTTGGCACTACTATGTATGTACCCACCGTTTTTGTGTCTTATACAGGGGAAGCTTTAGATAATAAAACACCGTTATTGCGTGCATTGGCTGCTATTGACAATGCTTCGGTGGCCGTGTGTAAATATTTTGATAAAAATGTTAAAAAGGTAAATGCGTCTCTAGGCTGGGAGCAGGAATATTTTTTAATAGATAGTGCTTTAGTGTCATCGAGACCAGATATTTTATTAACCGGAAGAACCGTATTAGGGCATTCTTCGGCCAAAGGTCAGCAATTAGACGATCATTATTTTGGAACCATTCCATCACGTGCAAACGCTTATATGCGAGACTTGGAGATAGAATGTATGTTATTGGGGATTCCTTTAAAGACACGACACAATGAAGTTGCGCCAAATCAGTTTGAATTAGCACCTATATATGAAGAAGCAAATTTAGCAGTCGATCATAATTCATTATTAATGGATGTTATGAACAAAGTTGCAGAGCGTCATAACTTTAAAGTGCTCTTCCACGAGAAGCCATTTAAAGGCGTAAACGGATCTGGAAAACACAACAATTGGAGTTTAAGTACAAACACAGGAGTTAATTTATTAAGTCCCGGTAAAACGCCAATGAGTAATCTTCAGTTTTTAACCTTTTTTATAAATACAATAAAAGCAGTACACGATAACGAAGAATTAGTAAGAGCAACAATTGCTTCGGCGAGTAACGATCATCGTTTGGGAGCGAATGAAGCACCGCCAGCAATAATATCGATATTTATAGGAGAGCAATTAACCAGCGTTTTAAAGGAATTAGAAAACGTTACCAATGGTAAATTATCTCCAAAAGAAAAAACAGATCTTAAATTAAACGTGGTTGGTAAAATACCAGAGATTCTATTAGATAACACAGATAGAAACCGTACCTCTCCATTTGCATTTACAGGTAATAAGTTTGAATTTAGAGCCGTAGGGTCTTTAGCAAATTGTGCTAACCCAATGACTGTAATTAATTCTATAGTAGCAAAACAATTAGTGGATTTTAAAAGTGAAGTGGATGCGCTAATCTCTAAAAAAGAATTGAAGAAAGATGAAGCAATCTTTAATATATTACGAGAGTATATTAAAAAATCATCTAATATTCTTTTTGAGGGTAATGGTTATGGTGAAGCTTGGGAAAAAGAAGCGGCTAGAAGAGGGTTAAGTAATAATAAAACAACACCGGAAGCCTTAAAAGCTAAAATATCTGAGAAAACCATCGCGTTGTACAAGAGTGTTGGGGTTATGAATTGTGTTGAGGTACAATCGCGTTACGATATAGAAATGGAAGACTATATTTTACGTGTTCAAATTGAAGGACGTGTTCTAGGCGATTTAGCTAGAAATCATGTTGTACCAACCGCTATTAAGTATCAAAATACGTTAATTAGTAATGTGCAAGGTTTAAAAGCGATATATGAAGCCGATTTTAAAAGGGTGGCACACGCGCAATTAGAATTGATTGAAGATATTTCGGAGCACGTAGACGTTATTAATACAACAGTTACCAAAATGATTAATAAACGTAAAGACGCCAATACTATTGAAGATTTAGAAACAAAGGCTACCGTATACTGTAATGAGGTGAAACCAATGTTAGATGAAATTAGGTATCATTGTGATAAATTAGAATTGTTGGTGGACGACGAACTTTGGCCATTAACTAAATATAGAGAATTACTCTTTACTACGTAGATATACGTATAAAGACAGTGTATATAGGGCTTCGAGAAATCGAAGCCTTTTTTGTGTCACAACAAATTAGTAGCTTTTTTCTTACACAAAAATGCGCTTTAACGATTTTTGGACTCTAGTAGTCGAATAAAGTGTTAAAAAGCTTGGTTTTTACGTTAGCTAATATGTTTCATTGAAAATAAAACATATCTTTACAATGCTATTAATCAATATATTTAATTATGAAAAAAGTAATTCTTTGTGCTTCGGCACTATTATTTACGGGCGCTATGATGGCCCAGAATCCATCTACCATGTTAGATAACAAGGATGGAAGTGCGATTAGTCCGACTATCGCAACACCTTTATCACAAGCACCTTCATCAGCGAATGCTGGGGAATCTTACCAAAATGGTAATGACAACAAAGTATGGGTTCGTCAAGCTGGGACTAAACAATCTGTATATACTGAACAAGATAATGGATTAGGTACAGGTAACAACGCTGCACGTATTTGGCAAACAGGAGCTGTTCAAGCTACTAGTGGTGTCAAAAATGCTGCTATGGTTAAACAGCTAGGTACAAATAACCAATCGACGACTCAGCAAGAAGGTGATAAAAACCACGCTGTGACTCAACAAGGTTTAAAAGAAGGTACTTTAGGTGTGTCTGAAAACAACAGAGCTAAAATACGTCAAGGTACTGGACAACAAGCGGAGAAAAATTACGCTTCGATTGAGCAAGATGGGGCTAACAACAAGGCGTTAACTCTACAGACTTACGATAACAGTGAGGCTAGAACTGTTCAAGAAGGAGATAACAACAAAGCTAACATTAACCAAAATGCAGGGCCTAATAACTCTAGTGGTCATTCAGCTTTAGTAGAGCAGTATGGAGACTTTAACGAGAGTCATGTAACACAAAGTGGTGCCGGTGCTAGTAATAGATCTGCTTCAACTCAGACTGGTAACGGTAATGAGTCTCATCAAACGCAAGTGAATACTGCAAGTGGTGGTGGTGCGAATGCTAACGAGGCTTTTATTAATCAGGGTACAGTTGGTAATGACGGTGCGATTGCTCAAGATGCGACAGCTCTTTACGGAGATGTATCTGCTCTTGATGCTGTTGTTGGAGTTGGAACTTTTAACGGTCCAGGTTCTTACAATGCATTAGCTATTCAAAATCAAAATGGTGAATCTAATCAATCATCAATTTTCCAATTCGGTGCAGATGCTCCAACAGACGGTAATTATGCAGAGCAAGATGTTGACGGTGACAATAACGATGCTTTAATTGTTCAAAACAATTGGGGTACTTCAGCAGGTGGTAATAACTATGCGAAACAACGTCAAGATGGTGACAAGAACGAGGCTGGATTAGTTCAATTAGGTAATGACAACAAAGCTAGACAAGAACAACATGGTGATAAAAACTATGCAATGGCGACACAAAGAGGAACTGCTAATTTATTAAATACATGGCAAATGGGTGATAAGAACGCTGTAACAAGTGCTCAAAGAGGTCACGATAACCAAATCTTAATTGTTCAAAGAGATGGACAAAGCTATGTAGCTGAGCAGAACTTAAATGATGCTTGGTCTAACGGTAACAACGTAATTGATGTATTGCAATTAGGTCCTAACGGTAACTTTGCAACAGATGGTATAGATTGTGGTTTTGAGACAGAATTAGACCCTAGCTGTCCAGTTCCAGTACCAACATTTAATATTGATGCACCATGTGATGGATGTTAATATCTAATTTCAGTTTTTTATTAATAATAAAAAGTTGAAATATTAAAATAATCTAATATTAAAAGAGGGTGCACTATATAGCAGGTTGCCCTCTTTTTTTTTAAAATAAATAACAATGAAAACAACAATAAATTTAAAAGTAGTTTTTGCTTCTGTTTTATTCATGACTGTTTTTCAAATAAGTTTTTGTCAAAACTATAATAAAGAAAATACAGAAAGTGAAACCACGGTAACAAAGTTAAATGGAGAAAATGTCTCCCCAGAGATTTTTAGCTCCTTTTTTACTACAACTGTTAATCCTAAATTATCAATAGTTCAGGGTAATTCAGTGTTTGTTACTCAGATAGGCGCTTATAATACCATAGCGGCAGATGTTACATCTAATGCTAGTGAAATTAGAATTGCTCAAAACGGAGATTTAAATAAGGTGCAGTTAGATTATGAAGTTAATAAGGTAGTTGCAGATTTAAAGCAAATAGGAAATAATAATAACATTAAAGATTATGTTTTAGATCGAAATGCAGAAATTTCCTTAGATTTAATTCAGAATGGTGATAATTTAAAATTCGAACGTTTTGGAAGTAATGAAATCACAAAAAATATTAAATTTACTCAAACTGACGCTTCTCCTACAATTATTATTAGGAGTTTCGAATAATAGTAGCACAATGAAAATGGTGATTAAGAGCGTGTGCTCTTTGATTGTTTTTTTTATGTTGTCAACAAGCTTGTTGGCGCAAGAAATATATAATCAAGAAGTTAAAGCTCAAATTAATATTGAAAGAACAAGTGAATTTGTAACCTTTACAGCAACAGCTGAAAACTTAGACTTTTCAGATTTTAGTTTGCGATATGAATTTATGGTGTTTAAAGTCGATGGAAATAACAATTCATCGAAAACTTCACAGGCTAATCGTTTCTTTTTAAAAGGAAATGAAAAAAAAATACTATCTTCAGTAACAATAAATAATAACTCCGATGATAAATCTATTCTCTTACTTTTAATCTATCCATTAGAATCCTCAGATAAAAATCAAGGAGCGATAGGAAAGGATCGCCTAGTGGTTTATAATGATGGACAAGGAGGTTTGAAGATTGAGTTGGATAATGAACAAAAGGTAAATGTAAAAGAACAGCCTGAAGATCAAGATACTTCAGCAAAAGATGGCTTTTTTTTAAATGGACTAGTTCTTCAAAAAACATTGACGAAACCGGGAAGAGATTTCTATAGGTATTTTTATTCAGAGTATTATAATAAACAAATTAAGACAGGAAAGAATATTCTTATAGAAGAAGTGCCAGGACAACGACGTAGCACAAGAATATCAGTGAAAGTAGATGGTCAGCTCGTTTGGCAGTTTTTTTCAAGACCACAAAAAGAGTTTTTAAAAGATATGGCAGATAGAGCTTTAGATAGAAGTATTATGTATTTACAGCAATTAGCACAACAAAAAGAGTCATTAAAACGCTATTAATTATGAAATTCAAACTGTTTATCCTGCTATTTTTTGGTGTAATAATGTGCTCGTTCTCTCAGCAGTTTAGTTATAAGCCTTTAAATCCTGCATTTGGAGGAGACACCTTTAATTATAATTGGTTACTTAGTTCTGCATCTGCTCAAAATGGTTTTACAGCGCCAAGAGCAGAAAGCACTCAGCAATCTGAGTTGGATCAATTTGGAAATAGACTAAATCAACAAGTGTTAAGTCAGATTTCGAGAGTGCTACTGGCGCAACAAGTCCAAGCTGTTGGGAATTTCGATGAAGAAGGAACCTTTACTTTTGGAACTCTAAATGTTGAGGTTTTTGAGTCTGACGAAGGCTTAGTTATTAATATTTTAGACACCTCAAATGGTGAGCAAACCCAAGTAATTGTTCCAAATCCATAATTTAAGAATAATATTCTATGCTAACTAATCACAAATGTATTGCCTACTTATCTATTTGTATGCTAATGTGTTCTTGTGGAACATACTTCAATCAGCCATTTACTCAAGAAGCTGCTAGGATAGGAGAAGATTCGAAGTCTACTAACATTCTTCTAGATTTACCTCCGGCAAAAACACCTGTAGAGGTTGCGGTGTATAACTTTAGTGATCAAACAGGTCAATATAAAGCCGTAGAAAACGGAAGTACGTTTAGTACAGCTGTGACTCAAGGAGCAACCACAATTTTAATAAAAGCTTTAGGAGATTCGGGATGGTTTGTACCTATTGAAAGAGAAAACTTAAGTAATCTTTCTACCGAAAGAAATATTATTAGAAACACAAAACAAGAATATATTAAAGGATTGAATCCTAACGAGCCGCCATTGCCGCCATTGCTTTATGCGGGATTAATGCTTGAGGGTGGAATAGTCTCTTATGATACAAATATTATTACAGGTGGTGCAGGAGCGCGTTATTTTGGTGTTGGAGGTTCCGCCAAGTATAGACAAGATCGTATTACGGTCTATTTAAGAGCTGTTTCTACGAGTAATGGAGAGATTTTGAAGACCATCTATGTTTCGAAAACGATTTTATCTCAAGCGGTAGATGTTAGCTTGTTTCGCTTTGTAAAGTTTCAAAGACTACTAGAAGCCGAGACTGGATTTACTCGAAATGAGCCCGTTCAGTTAGCTGTAAAAGATGCCGTGGAGAAAGCAGTTCATGATTTAATACTTGAAGGTATTAAAGATGGCTATTGGTCTACTAAAGCCGGACCGGAAATAGACAAAGAATTAGTCGAAAACTATGTAGCAGAATTAGATGACTCTAAATTAACGGATCTTTATAACCGTAAACTTTATAAGAGACGGCCAATTAGTGCCATTCAATTGTCTTTGGGGGGTGCGCTTATTAACGGAGACTACGTGAATTCTCAATGGAAGTTAAATTCGAGAATAGGATATAAGCGCTATCTCAATAATCATTTTAATTTAAACTTAAACCTTAACAGATTTAATCTCGCTAACGAGAATATCTTTAATCAGAGTTTTTATGCTTTAGATGCAAATTTAGAATACACTATTTTACCATTCGATAAATTATCGCCTTTTGTTTTTGCGGGCGCGGGAACAAATATTTCTAACGATTTTAATGGCATCCACCCCAAATTGTTTTTTGGCGGAGGTCTTGAGTATCTAGCTCTAAATAATCTTGGTATTTCCCTATTTTTAGATAATAATTTTGTGTTTAGCGATGATTTGGACGGTGTTGTTAGAGGGGAAAGAGATGATATGTATCTACGAGCAGGAGTTGGTTTAAATTTTTATTTAGGAAATAACGATCCTAAAAAACAAGAAAAAAGAGCACGTAAAAAAGAATTAAGAAGAATAAAAAGGAATAATATTGAGAAAAGTTTTTATAAAGAAGAAACAAATGAAAGTGAATTAAAACCGGTAAGCAATGATAGTAACTAATATAAAAGATGTGATGATGAAACAGTTAAAAACCTTAGTATTCTTACCACTTTTGTTACTAGTATTTACAACATGTAGTGAAGAACAAATAGATGGTGATCGCATTGGAACAATCAACGGTAAAGTTGTGGCAAAAGGAACCAATGCACCCTTAGAGAACGTAAAAGTATCAACCAATCCTGTGTCTAGTACTGTTTTCACCGACGAGGAAGGAAACTTTATGATTGAGAATGCGGTAGTAAATACGTACGCTGTTCAAGCTGAGTTAGCGGGCTATGTCACAGCTTTTGAGTCGGTTGCAGTGTTGGAGAATACAGTAGCTGTAGTAGCATTTGAGTTAGCCTTAAGTAACGCGAATAACCAACCACCTAGTGTGCCAGTTTTAGTGTTTCCTGAAGATTTACAAACAGACGTTCCTTTCGAGGTACAATTTACTTGGGAATCGTCTGATCCAGATACAGATGATGATTTAAGTTACATACTGGAGTTGAGAAATGGTGCAACAAACAATATAGAACTTTATGAAACTGCTCAAGACACTTTTTATTTAGCATCTAACTTGGATTTAGCAACAACGTATTTCTGGCAAGTAAAAGTAAATGATGGCGTTAATGACGATGTGGTCTCTCAAATCAGTCAGTTTACAACAATTGCTTTACCTAACAATCCTTACTTTTTTGTTAAGAGAGAGGAAGGAAATAGTGTTATTTATTCCGGCAATGAAGATGGCCTAAATGGTAACGAATCAGAAGCTGATATTAGTGTGTTAAAGTTGACGAGTGCTGCGAATAATAGCTTTAGACCTCGTTCAAACCCCGTAATTAATAAAGTTGCGTATCTACGAAATGTGGGAGGGAATACACAGATTTTCACTATGGACACTGGTGGTGGAAATAAAACACAGATAACTTCAGTAATCCCAGTTAATGGATTTAGAATAGATGAGGCCGATTTTTGCTGGGCACAAAACGGGAGTCAGTTATATTACCCGAACCTCGATAAGTTGTACAGAGTAAATGCAGATGGAAGCGGTACGGTTCTAATGTATCAAACAACTGATGGATCTTTCATAACGGAAGTGGAAGAGGCCGCATTCGATACCGATTTATTGCTTATAAAAACGAATGATTATAGTGGGTACAATGCAAGAATTTTTACCTATCGATTATCTTTAAATACAGAAGAGACGATTGTAACGCAAGGGGTGCCTGGCGCTTTAGGCGGTATAGATATTACTGCAAATGGGCAAAGAGTGGTTTATACGCGCGATGTTTCTGGAAGCGAAAATCTAAATTATCGAATTTTTGAGAGTCGTATGTTTGTTTTCGATATACCATCAATGGTTGGGGCTCAACTATCAACAGATGCGGCACTAGGTGAAAACGATTTAGATGTAAAATACGCGCCGAATGAAGGTGCTGTTATTTTTACTAGAGTTGGTAATAATATAGGAGCTATTCCTAGTGTTTTTAAATTACAGTTTGATACCACAATAGAAGAAAAGCAATTATTTAGCGCGGGTTCTATGCCCGACTGGAAATAAAAGCCACTTTTTTCACAATTTAAACCTAAAAGCACACAATATACTTGTGTGCTTTTTATTTATAAATATATTTGCAATTCAACAACATACTATGAGTTCTGAAATAAGTAAACGTTACAGTCAAAGAGGAGTGTCAGCTTCAAAAGAAGATGTTCATAATGCCATAAAAAATATCGATAAAGGATTGTTTCCTAAAGCATTCTGTAAAATCGTTCCCGATTATTTAACCAACGACGACGATTATTGCTTAATAATGCACGCCGATGGAGCAGGTACCAAAAGTGCCTTAGCCTATATGTACTGGAAAGAAACAGGCGATATCTCTGTCTGGAAAGGTATTGCGCAAGATGCTTTAATAATGAATATTGACGACTTGCTTTGTGTCGGTGCTACCGATAATATTATGCTGTCGTCTACCATTGGGAGAAATAAAAATTTGATTCCAGGGGAAGTGCTTTCAGCAATTATTAACGGAACGGAAGAACTCATTGAAGAATTAAAAACCTTCGGGGTTACAATCCACTCTACTGGTGGTGAAACTGCCGATGTTGGTGACTTGGTAAGAACTATTATCGTAGATTCTACAGTTACAGCCAGAATGAAACGTAGCGATGTTATTGATAATGCTAATATAAAAGCGGGTGACGTTATCGTTGGATTGGAGAGTTTCGGACAAGCATCTTACGAAAAAGAGTATAACGGAGGAATGGGAAGCAACGGGCTAACGTCGGCCAGACATGATGTGTTTCATAACTATTTAGCTAAGAAATACCCGGAAAGCTTTGATGCCGCAGTACCAAGTGATTTAGTGTATTCCGGACAAATGATGTTAACAGATACTGTTGAAGATTCGCCAATAGATGCCGGAAAATTAGTGTTATCTGCGACGCGAACGTACGCGCCCATTATTAAAAATATATTGTCGAAATATACAAGTGAAGATGTTCATGGAATGATTCACTGCTCGGGTGGTGCACAAACAAAAATTCTTCATTTTGTAGATCAATTTCATATTGTAAAAGATAATTTATTCCCCGTACCACCGCTTTTTAAATTAATACAAGAACAATCTAAAACGGATTGGAAAGAAATGTACCAAGTGTTTAACTGTGGGCACAGAATGGAATTGTATGTTAGTCCAGAGGTTGCAACCGAAATTATAGAAATATCTAAAAGTTATAATGTTAATGCTCAGATTGTTGGGCGCGTGGAAGCTTCCGAAGATAAAAAGCTTACAATTAAAAGTGAATTTGGTACGTTTACCTATTAAATGCAAATATTTTATTGTCGTATGAGAGTTTTTATTTTATTACTTACGCTATGTATTAGCATAAATGTAGGTGCTCAAGAAAACATTATTACTGTTAAAAGTGAGCAAGAACAAGATTCTATAGTTCAAAAAGATTCAATTAAAACGTGGACTAATAAAAATAAAGTGGGTCTGGATTTAAGTGAAGTAACCTTTGTAAACTGGAATGCAGGAGGGAGTAATTCTATTTCGGCTTTAAGTGGTTTTATAACCAATTTAGATTACAAGAAAGATAAAATTACCTGGAAAAATAGAGCTGTTATTAGATTGGGCGGCAATAAACAAGAGTCTCAAAAACTGCGCAAAACAGACGATGTTTTAGAGATTTCTTCTAAATTTGGTTATCAGAAAGACACATTGTCTAACTGGTATTATTCAGCACGATTTAATTTCAAATCACAATTTCTCCACGGGTATAGTTACCCCAATCGCGATAATCCCATTTCTAAATTTATGGCACCTGGTTATAGCTTTGTTGGTGCGGGCGCAGAGTACGGTAAAAATATAGAGAAAATGTCGCTATACTTATCGCCATTAACGTATAAAGGTACCATTGTATTAGATCGCGATTTATCTAATGCAGGGTCTTTTGGAGTGGAGCCAGCAGTTTACGACGATAATGGGAATACTATTAGAGAGGGAGAACGTGTGCGGTCGGAACTTGGGATTTTAATAACGAGTGCTTACGAGACTAATTTATTCGAAAATATTGACTTTAAAAGTCTAATAGAATTGTATACAGACTATGTAAATAGCTTTGGGAATGTAGATGTAAACTGGGAGCTTTTGGTTAATTTTAAAGTCAATGATTACGTAAAAACGGCTTTAGGTTCGCATCTTATCTACGATGATGATATTAGTACTTACCAAGAAATCGATGGCATGCAAGTAGAGAAGGGGCCAAAAATGCAATGGAAACAGATTCTTGGTGTAGGGGTTATTTTCGATTTTTAAAACAGTTATAATTACGCTTTCTATAAGATTTTAGAATATTTATATTAAAATAAGCGCTTTTTAACTCTTTGTTTGTACTTTCCTTCAAACATTAAGATTTGAAGAAATATCTTTTATTTGCGATAACTATAGTGTTATTTTTAATGAATATTTACGTCATTCAATTTTATGGGTTAGATGTTAGTAGAAGAGCGTGCTTAATTAGTAATTTAGTATTACTGTGTTTCTTTTTAGCGTACAGAGGTTTTAAAAATAAGAAATTACTAATAGCATTTTTATTTTTAATACTTGGAGATATATTAATGTTGAACTTTGAAAACATTATAAATAAAAACCTTACCCTTTTGTCTATTATCATTGGTTATAGTTTTATTTCGCTTCACATATTTCTTAAAATTAATAAAATTAAAACTAAAAAAGGCTTATTTCGAGTGGTTGCAGTTAGTTTAACAGCACTGACTATTATGTTAGTAACAATTATCGATGTGGTAGATTTTAAGCTCAGTGGTATTATTCATAAACTGCTATTTTATATTTATGGGATTGCTATTATTTTTATGCTAATTTTAGTGAGTATCTATAATTTTAGATATTACTCTTTACAATCTACACTATGTGTATACTTTGTTTTAGGATTATTCTTATCGGATATCTTTGTGTTGATTGCCTATTATTTAGACTTCGAAATCTTCTATTTTCCAAATCGTATTTTTTATCTATTAGGCACTTCTATGTTAGTTTGGTATTCAATTTTAGATTTTGGGGAAGAAGTTGTTTTTGAAGACGAATCTTTTTTAGAAGAGAAAGCGAAATAAAAATTCAAAAATATAACGGTTTCCAAAAGTATTCTAGTTAATAAAACTGTTTTAAATCACGGTAGCGTAGAGTAAGTAAAATAAATAAGAGATGAATATTTTTCAAACTCTAAATACCTAATACATATTGCGAATTAATAAATTATCGTATTTTTGTTACACAATAGAAATTTAAATGTTAGAGAAATTACAAATAGTAAAGCAGCGTTTTGATGAGGTTAGTGATTTAATTATTCAACCGGATATTATTTCAAATCAAAAACGTTATGTAGAACTTACTAGAGAATATAAAGATTTGCGTCTCCTAATGGATAAGCGTGAGCAGTATTTAGAATTGAATGGTAATTTAGCTGAAGCGGAGGCCATTATTTCCGAAAGTAGTGATCCTGAAATGGTAGAGATGGCTAAAATGCAATACGACGAAGCTAAAGAAGGAATTCCTGCATTAGATGAAGAAATTAAAGTGTTATTAATCCCTAAAGATCCTCAGGATTCTAAGAATGCTGTGGTTGAATTACGTGCAGGAACTGGAGGAGATGAAGCAAGTATTTTTGCTGGAGACTTGTTTAGAATGTACTCAAAGTACTGTGAAAGTAGAGGTTGGACCGTAAGTACAGTAGATTATAGTGAAGGAACAAATGGTGGTTTTAAAGAGATTCAGTTTGAAGTTACTGGAAACGACGTCTACGGGATATTAAAGTTTGAAGCTGGTGTGCACCGTGTACAGCGTGTACCACAAACAGAAACACAAGGTCGTGTTCATACTAGTGCAGCAACAGTAATGGTATTCCCGGAAGCTGAAGAATTTGATGTAGAGATTAATCCGAAAGATGTTCGTGTAGATTTTTTCTGTTCTTCTGGCCCAGGAGGACAATCAGTAAATACAACATATTCTGCGGTGCGTTTAACACATATTCCTACTGGTTTAGTGGCGCAATGTCAGGATCAAAAATCGCAACATAAAAATAAAGAAAAGGCGTTTAAAGTATTACGTTCTAGACTTTACGATATGGAATTAGCAAAAAAACAAGAAGAAGACTCCGCTTTGCGTGGTACAATGGTAACTTCTGGGGATCGTAGTGCTAAAATTAGAACCTACAATTACTCGCAAGGTCGTGTTACCGATCATAGAATTGGTTTAACACTTTACGATCTGTCTAACATCGTAAATGGAGACATACAAAAAATTCTAGACGAATTAATGTTAGCTGAAAACACTCAGAAACTGAAAGCTAATAGCAATACAATTTAATACTAAAGCCTCTATTTTGAGGCTTTTTTAATAACATATAAGCATAGATTTACCTATGCTTACTTCAAAAATAAACAGATAAAAAACACCCTGTTTTTGGGGAAATCGGTAATGACTACACAACAACTCACTAGCGAAATACGCAAAAAAAACTCGTTTCTATGTATTGGATTAGATGTCGATTTAGATAAAATTCCTAAACATTTATTAGAACTAGAAGATCCTATTTTCGAATTTAATAAAGCCATAATACAGGCTACTCACCATTTGTGTGTCGCTTATAAGCCCAACACTGCTTTTTATGAAGCTTACGGTTTAAAAGGATGGAAAGCGTTACAGAAAACGATAGAATACTTAAATGATAATTATCCGGAGATTTTTACAATCGCTGATGCGAAACGTGGCGATATTGGTAATACAAGTACGATGTATGCTAAGGCTTTTTTCGAGGATTTAGCCTTCGATAGTGTTACGGTCGCTCCTTATATGGGTAAAGATTCTATCGAACCGTTTCTAGCTTTTAACAATAAGCACACTATTATGTTGGCACTAACATCAAATACAGGAGCTTTCGATTTTCAGACTCAAAAAATTGACGATAAAGCGTTGTACAAACACGTCTTGGAAACCTCTAAACAATGGGAGAATTCAGAGCGTTTAATGTATGTAGTTGGGGCAACCAAGGCCGAATATTTTACAGATATTAGAAAAATAGTGCCCCATAGTTTTCTACTCGTTCCTGGTGTTGGCGCTCAAGGCGGAAACTTGCAGGACGTTTGTAAATACGGTATGAACGACCAAGTCGGTTTGCTTATAAATTCGTCTCGTGGGATTATTTACGCTTCAAATGACAAAGATTTTGCTTCTGAAGCAGCAAGTAAAGCGCTACAATTACAACAAGAAATGGAAGCTGTTTTATTGACGCTTTCCTAGAAATGAGAAGCTAATTTTTTAAACGGAGGTTATGATTATAGTAAAACAAACACCAATACGTATCGTTTCTTTGGTACCGTCCCAAACGGAATTGTTATACGATTTAGGTTTAGAAGATAATATTGTGGGCATTACTAAATTCTGTGTGCACCCTATTCACTTTAAAAACACAAAAAAGAGTGTTGGCGGAACGAAACAAATTAAAATTGAAAAAATAAAAGCACTTAAGCCTGATATTATTCTTTGTAATAAAGAGGAAAACACGAAAGAGATCGTGGAAGCGTGCTCCGAAATCTGCAAAGTTCACGTTTCAGAATTGTACACTCTTGAAGACACAATAGCATTGGTTAAAGAATACGGTGTTTTATTTAATAAACGCACGGAAGCGCTAAAAATCAGTGTTAAAATTGAATATAATTTAAACGAGTTCAAAGAGTTTATAAAAGATAAACCAGTGTTAAAAGTGGCCTATTTTATTTGGAGGGAGCCCTGGATGGTAGCTGCTAATAACACCTTTATAAACCATTTATTGGAACTTAATAACTTCAAAAATATTTATGCTAATTTAGAACGCTATCCAGAGGTCGAAATAAATAAATTACAACAACAAGGCGATCCAGATTTGGTATTACTTTCTAGCGAGCCGTATCCGTTTAAAGATGAGCATGCTTTTGAATTGGGCCGATTTTCTCATCACTCAAAAACAGTGTTTGTAGATGGAGAGTATTTCTCTTGGTACGGATCCCGATTAATTGGTGCATTCGATTATTTTAGAACGCTAAGAAATAGGTTGTGAGCTTTCTCCTCGAGCTAAAAACTCTAAACGATTCAGTTTATTAAGCGTTTTTAAGGCTCTAAACTCAGAGACATCGCTCATTGCGTGGTCTGTTTGGCGTAAATTATAAGCCTGCTCCATTAATTGATTATATCTTAAGTCGAGTTTTATTCGATTTTTAGAAATGTTCTTTTGTTTCATTATCAACTATCTTTAGGGAATTCACGTTCATAAATATACGTAAAATATTGAATAATAATGTACTCCGCCTTACTCTAATTTAAAGGGTCAATGAAACTTTAACAGACTCCGTTTTAAGAATATACAAAACCAAAAAAAAACCAATCTTATTTAGAGAGTTGGTTTTTTTTTGGTTTTGTAAACTAACGTACTAATTACTTTGTTTCGAAAGAGAATCTTAATACTTCAAATTATTGTAATCGAATAGTGATAATTGTTACGCTAATCTTGTAGTGCAAAAACACGTTTTAACAAGCTTGTAGTTCTAGATCCAACTTTATTTCTAATGTCTTGTTCCTCAATAGCAATCATTTTATAAACGCCCCGTAAAGCTTCATTAGTGACATAATCGGTTAAATCAGGATTAACAGTGCTTGTAAAAGGAATGCTATTGTACTTATTAATTAAGTTTGCCCAAATTTTATCGGCACCTACTTTACTAAAAGATTTTTTAATGATAGGGTTAAACTTGTTGTATAATTCAGTCTGTGTTTTACTAGTTAGATAGAGTGTTGCAGCAGTATCATTACCTAATAAAATAGTTTTGGCATCGTTAAATGTGATGCCTTTTACAGCAGTAATAAAAATTGGGGTCGCTTCACCAACAGCGTCTTCAGCCGCTCTATTTAAAACTTTTAGTCCTTCATCTGCAAGGTTATCTAAACCAATATCGCGCAAAGCTTTATCGACTTTCTGCAATTCTTCTGGTAATAGAATCTTTACTAAGTCATTATTATAATAACCGTTTTCTAACGTTAGTTTAGAGACTTGCTTATCAATTCCTAAATCTAAAGCTTGGCGCAAACCGGCAGCAATATCTGTGTTACTTAAAATGCCACCAGTTTGTTGCGGATATTGGTTAACCACCTGTTGTAATTCTGCACAAGAATTTAAGGTAAATAGCGCGATGCAAATAATAAGTCCTCTTTTCATTATATATAGTTTTATATGTCCATTCAAAATTAATGTAAAAAGGATAGTTTTTAGGTATGAATAATTCTTTTACGATAGTTTATTGTTATTATTGAATACAGTCAATCAATTATAATTATAGATTAGTTTTACAGTGTTTAATTAGATTTGCAATCAATAAATTAAACACTAGTAACTAATATATAATTGATTATGTCGACTAAAAAAACACTTACCACACAAGCAGGTACGCCTGTAAATAATTATGAAGATTCTCAAAGCGTAGGAGAGAGAGGGCCTCTTTTATTGCAAGATTATTTTTTACAGGAAAAATTAGCGCATTTTAATAGAGAGCGCATTCCGGAACGTGTTGTACACGCAAAAGGTTCTGGCGCTTATGGAACGTTTACGGTAACACACGACATTACAAAATATACCCGAGCAAAAATATTCTCAGAAATTGGGAAGCAGACTAAAATGTTTACGCGTTTCTCTACTGTAGGTGGCGAAAAGGGGTCGGCAGATGCAGAGAGAGATCCAAGAGGTTTTGCTTTAAAGTTTTATACCGAAGCCGGAAACTGGGATTTAGTAGGGAATAATACTCCTGTGTTTTTTATAAAAGATGCTAAAAAATTTCCAGATTTTATCCATACACAAAAAAGAGATCCTTATACAAATTGTAAATCGGCAACAATGGTATGGGATTACTGGTCGCTAAATCCAGAAAGTTTGCACCAGGTTTTAATTTTAATGAGCGATAGAGGAACACCAAAAACCTTTAGACATATGAATGGCTACGGAAGCCATGCTTTTTCTATGATTAATGCCGATAACGAACGAGTGTATGTTAAGTTTCATTACAAAACGATGCAAGGTATCGAGAATTTTACCGATGCTGAAGCGACCGAAATGCGAGGAATAGATCCCGACCACGCTCAGCGTGATTTAGTAAAATCTATAGATGAAAAGAATTTTCCAAAGTATGCATTAAAAATTCAAGTAATGACTTTAGAGGAGGCAAAAACGTTTAAATGGAACCCTTTCGATGTTACAAAAGTATGGTCGCATAACGACTATCCGTTACAAGATGTAGGGGTGATAGAACTCAATGAAAATCCCGATAATTATTTTGCTCACGTAGAACAATCTGCTTTTGCACCTTCTAATTTAGTGGATGGAATAGGGTTTTCTCCAGACAAAATGTTACAAGGTCGAATATTGTCTTACGCCGATGCGCACCGTTATAGAATAGGCGTTAATTTTGATGCTTTACCAGTAAATAAATGCCCATTTATGGTTAATAATTACCATAGAGATGGCGCAATGCGTAGTGATGGAAATGGGGGAAGCGCTCCAAATTACTTCCCAAATAGTTTTGATGATATTGAAGTCGATGACCAGGCAAAAGGTATTAACTATGCGTTAGAAAGTAATTTAGTAGGGTATTTTGATGGAAACGAGAATGATAATGATCATTATACACAGCCTGGAGATTTGTTTAGAATATTTACGCCAGAACAAAAAGCCAATACAATTAGTAATATTGTGGGGGCTATGAGTGGTATTGAGGGCGATAAAAAAGATGAAATTATTAATAGACAATTATGCCACTGGTTTAGAGCAAATGTAGAATTAGGAATGGGAGTAGCTAAAGGTTTAGGAGTTACTATAGACCCAAGCTTGCTAAGACAATAGAGCAAAATATTTTTTATTTATAAAAAAGACGATAAGCTATCTGTATAAAAGTGATGCTTATCGTTCTTTTTTTGCCTTGAAAGCCGTTTTTACTTTTTACTGCAAAACGGTATTTATTTATAACACCGATTAATTGTGGATTACAAATTACAAAACGAATGCCATATTTTGTGCTTCTACAAATCAATAGTGTGCCCTATCATTAGATATTTAAAGATAATAGCCTGTATTTTTTTAATATTCCGTAAATTTGCGCCTACTTAATTTTTGATTATAACACCAATGAAACAAGCAACACCATACAAACCAAAATATAAAGTTAGAATAGTAACCGCAGCGTCTTTATTTGATGGCCACGATGCCTCCATAAATATTATGCGTCGTATTATTCAGTCTACAGGAGTAGAAGTGATTCATTTAGGTCATGACCGTAGTGTAGAAGAAGTGGTCAATACAGCAATTCAAGAAGATGCAAATGCTATTTGCTTAACGTCGTACCAAGGAGGACATAATGAGTATTTTAAGTATATGTACGACCTTTTAAAAGAAAAGGGAGCAGAGCATATTAAAATTTTCGGAGGTGGTGGAGGTGTTATCTTGCCTTCAGAAATTAAAGAATTAATGGATTACGGTATTGAACGAATTTACTCGCCAGACGATGGTCGTGCCATGGGTCTTCAAGGTATGATTAACGATTTAGTACAACTATCGGATTATGCTATTGGAGATGTTTTAAATAATGAAGTAGATAAATTAGCAGAGAAAAATTCACAAGCCATTGCTCGTGTTATTTCTTCGGCTGAAAACTTTCCGGAAGTAGCAAAAGACGCATTAGATAAAATTCATATTAAAAATAAAACCTCTAAAACACCAGTTCTAGGAATCACGGGAACCGGCGGGTCAGGGAAATCGAGTTTAGTGGATGAACTTGTGCGCCGTTTTTTAATAGATTTTCCAGAAAAAACAGTAGGGTTGATTTCTGTAGATCCTTCAAAACGTAAAACTGGAGGTGCTCTTTTAGGGGATCGTATTCGTATGAATGCCATTAATTCACCGAGAGTATATATGCGTAGCTTGGCAACGCGTCAATCTAACTTAGCCTTATCAAAATACGTAAACGAAGCAGTACAAGTGTTAAAAGCTGCAGAATACGATTTAATTATATTAGAAACCTCAGGTATCGGGCAATCGGATACCGAGATAATGGAGCACTCAGACGTTGCTTTATATGTTATGACTCCAGAATTTGGAGCCGCAACGCAATTAGAAAAAATTGATATGCTAGATTTTGCCGATCTAGTAGCGATTAATAAATTCGACAAACGCGGTTCGCTAGATGCGCTTCGCGATGTTAAAAAACAATATATGCGTAACAATAATCTTTGGGATATCCCTCAAGATAAGTTACCAGTATATGGCACTATTGCGTCTCAATTTAACGATCCAGGAATGAACACGCTTTACAAAGCGATTATGGATAAGTTAGTGGAGAAAACAGACTCAGAAATGAAATCTACTTTTGAGGTGGCGCATGAAATGAGTGAGAAAATATTTGTAATTCCACCGAGTCGTACGCGTTACCTTTCTGAAATTGCCGAGAGCAACCGTGCCTACGATAAAACAGCGAATACGCAAGTTGAAGTCGCACAAACACTTTACGGCTTATGTAAAACCATACAGTCTGTGGTCGGTACTGCACCGGTTTTAGATAAATCTGGAATTAACGATGAGATTAATAAAGAGGTAACAGAAGAATCAAAAGATTTTGTAAAATTACTTATTGCAGAATTCGACCGGGTCAAATTAAATTTAGATCCTTATAATTGGGAAATTATTACCGGGTGGAACGATAAAGTAAATAGATATAAAAACCCTATTTATGCGTTTAAAGTTCGTGATAAAGAGATAAAAATTGAAACGCATACAGAGTCGCTATCACACACACAAATACCAAAAATAGCGCTTCCTAAATACCAGGCTTGGGGCGATATCCTAAGATGGTGTTTACAAGAAAACGTGCCAGGAGAATTCCCGTACACTTCAGGATTATACCCGTTTAAAAGAACGGGAGAAGATCCAGCACGTATGTTTGCCGGAGAAGGTGGGCCAGAACGTACAAATCGCCGTTTTCACTATGTAAGTGCCGGTTTACCTGCAAAACGCTTGTCTACCGCTTTCGATAGTGTAACGCTGTACGGAAACGATCCCGATTTACGTCCGGATATTTATGGTAAAATTGGAAATGCAGGGGTTAGTATTTGCTGTTTGGACGATGCTAAAAAACTGTATTCAGGATTTAATTTAGCACACGTATTAACATCGGTGAGTATGACTATTAATGGTCCAGCTCCTATGTTATTAGGGTTCTTTATGAATGCAGCTATCGATCAGCAATGTGAGCTTTATATTAAAGAAAACGAATTAGAAGAAGACGTCGAAGCTAAAATAACTGAAATATATAAAGGTAAAGAACGCCCGCAATACCGCGGCGAATTACCAGAAACTAACGACGGTTTAGGCTTGATGCTTTTAGGGGTTACCGGAGATTTAGTGTTACCGGCAGAGGTTTATGCAGAGATTAAAAAGAATACTATCGCTCAAGTTCGTGGTACAGTGCAAGCCGATATTTTAAAAGAAGATCAAGCACAAAATACTTGTATTTTTTCTACAGAATTCGCATTGCGATTAATGGGAGATGTGCAAGAGTATTTTATTGAGAATAATGTGCGTAACTTCTATTCGGTATCTATTTCTGGGTACCATATTGCCGAAGCTGGCGCCAATCCTATTACACAATTAGCATTGACGTTATCTAATGGTTTTACTTACGTGGAATATTATTTAAGTCGCGGAATGGATATTAATAAATTCGGACCAAACTTATCGTTTTTCTTCTCTAATGGTGTCGATCCAGAATATGCGGTAATCGGTCGTGTGGCTCGTAAAATATGGGCTAAAGCTATGAAGCATAAATATGGCGCCAATGCAAGAGCACAAATGCTTAAATATCATATCCAGACGTCTGGACGTAGTTTGCACGCTCAGGAGATTGATTTTAACGATATTCGTACAACACTGCAAGCGTTATACGCAATTTACGACAACTGTAACTCGTTGCATACAAATGCTTACGATGAAGCGATTACAACGCCAACAGAAGAGTCTGTGCGTCGTGCCATGGCTATTCAGTTAATTATTAATAAAGAATTAGGTTTAGCGAAGAACGAAAACCCAATTCAAGGCTCTTTCATTATTGAAGAGTTAACCGATTTAGTGGAAGAAGCGGTTTTATTAGAGTTTGATAGAATTACCGAGCGTGGTGGTGTTCTAGGGGCGATGGAAACAATGTACCAACGTAGTAAAATACAAGAAGAAAGTTTGTATTATGAAACACTGAAACATAATGGCGAATTCCCAATTATTGGTGTAAATACGTTCCTAAGTTCTAAAGGATCACCAACGGTGGTGCCAGCGGAAGTTATTAGAGCTACAGAAGAAGAGAAAGAATCTCAGATTAACACACTTCGTAATTTACAAGAATCAAATGATACTTCAGCGTTATTAAAAGACCTTCAAGATAGAGCGGTTAATAACGAGAATATATTTGAAGCCTTAATGGAGGTGTGTAAAGTGTGTTCTCTTGGAGAAATCACGTCATCACTATTCGAAGTTGGAGGGCAGTATAGACGAAATATGTAATTAAATTAGAGATTTATTTTCTCATATAACTATTAAAAAGATAGCCTTAGGGCTGTCTTTTTTTTTGGATTTAATTCTCTGATGGAATATTTTGCTGCGAGTCGTTGGTGGGGCTGCGTTGGGTTCTCGTGATAATTCTCGCGATGGCATAGAACAGTTCGCGAGCTTTCCGTAGCTCTCTCTCTCTCTCTCTCTCTCTCTCTTTCTTTCTTTCTTTCTTTCTTTCTTTCTTTCTTTCTTCTAGAAATTGCGCTCGAAATTGCTTCAGAAATCTCGAATTTAATCTATCCAGAATTTTCTTATATTTACGGATGGAATATGAAAAATAGAAAACGGAATAGATTAGAAGCGTATAATTATTAGCGAGATAATTTAATTGCGTTACGATCTGTGTGCAAGATAAAGTATGTTGTTTTGCTGAGGTTTTGAATATTTCTTCATTTGAAAAATCTAATATCGTAATGTACTTAAAGGCGTATGGCAAAATAGTTTTAGAACGCTTGCAATGGCTACCAACCCAATAGGAATATGTTGTGTTTCACGCTAGTGTGGTAATGCCAAATCACGTACACGTTATTATAGAGATAGACAGCTTGAAAGCTTCTGGAAAAGAGGTTAAAATAAAATCGTTGTCAAGTGTAGTCGGTGCTTTTAAAACATCGGCATCTAAACACATTCATCTTTCTGGTTTTAGTGCATTTAAATGGCAGCGCTCTTTTCACGATGCTATTATTAGAGATCAAAAAGGGTATCGGAATATTTCAAATTATAGTCCTAAAAATCCTGAGAAATGATATGAAGACACCTTTTATAGTACGTCTTAATTATGGGTTCTAGAGTATCTGTTTTATTGATCTTGGTTTTTCAAAGACGTTAACAAGAGCACACCTCTTTTATGGCAGCGCATTTCATTATCTTCAGCTTTAAAAATAAATATGCATTTAAATCATACTTTTAAAGCCACCGTAGTTTGGACACTAAAAGAAGGAGAAAGTACTAGTAAACCAAGAACTTTCAGTCGGAATCATAGTGTTCATATTTCAGATTCTAAGCCAGATTTGTCGGTTTCTGCTGCCAAAGCGTTTCGAGGTGACGACTCGTGTTACAATCCTGAAGATTTGTTGCTTTCTGCTTTAGTTTCTTGTCATATGATGTCTTATTTATATGTTTGTGCGCAAAATGGTATTGAAGTGATACACTACACCGATAATGCCGAAGCTTTTTTAAAAGTTAACCCTTCTGGAAGCGGGTTCTTTAATCGCGCTATTTTAAAACCATTAGTAACTATTACAGAGGCTTCAAAAAAAGACTTGGCGATACAATTGCACGAGAAAGCACATCACTTGTGTTTTATTGCTAATTCTTGTAATTTTCCGATTGAAATTCAGCCGGAGATAGTCGTAAATACGCTCTAAATTAGAAGGATTACTTCCGAAGAAAACAAATTAATTATCCTTTTTCAATACGACTGTTTTTCGGTTTAAAATATTGGCTTTTTGAATAAAACGTCTGCTTCTTTCAAAATCGGGACTTGTAAAAAGACTACAAACCACGTACACTATTAACGATGCTGAAAGTCCGATAATCGCTTGTTTTGCTGATGCAATGTCCCAAGCGACGGGCAAATCTACACCTAAAGCAACCAAGAGGTTGTATGTCGAGAATAAGAGTCCGAAAACCATAGAAATAGTTGCGGCTTTTGCAGTTCCTCGAGCCCATAAAAAGCCGAAAATTAAAGGTACAAATGCCCCACTAGTAAGAAAGTCGGAACCAATCCAAGAAATGGTTAATACCGATTTAATTTTAAGTGCAATAAATAATGCAATGGTACACATTATTAAGGTGGACCAGCGCGCAATTTTTACACTTTGGTTCTCTGTGGCTTCGGGATTTATGTATTTTTTATGAATATCGACAGTAAGCGATAAGGCCCCCGTGTTAATTAAAGAGTCCATCGTAGACATCATCGCCGAGCATAAACCCAAAAAAAGCAGAGCACTAAGTAATGGGTTTTCTATTTTACTAATAAGATCTGGTACAATACCAACTTGAGGAACAGTATCATAAATGACACTACTAAACATTCCTGTGTAAGTAACCATAAGGTATAGCGGGATAAAGGCCAAAAAGCTAATAACCATCATTTTTTTTGCATCGGAGGCTTTTTTTGCTGCCGAAATACGTTGCCAAATATTCGCTTGAATCATCCACGAGGTTCCAAAAGTGATCACATAAGCTAGATTATCTGATACTTTATTAAAAAATGAAGTGTAGCCCGTGTTACCGTTGGCTATTGCAGTAGACTTTACAGCTTCCATCCCTCCCGATTGTGTGTAGGTAAGATAAAACAGAAAAATTCCTGTAAAGAGAAAGAAAATAAACTGTAGGAAATCGGTAATAACAACACCTCGAAATCCACCAAATAAAGAATACGTTAATACGATTGCGGTGCCTATTAGCGCGCCCATTTCGTAAGAAATATTAAAAAAAGCATTAAAAAACTTCCCGATAACAATGACTTGAATGGCGGAAGCGATTACCATAAAGATAATAATAAATACGGTTAATAATAGGGCAACATTATCGTTGTAGCGCTCCCTCATTAACTGCGGTTGCGAGAGACTGCCAATATTTCTAATACCTTTGGCAAACAGAAACATTAATGCGGTGGCAATAAGCACGGGAACACCGTAAATCCAGAAAGAGCTCAATCCGTTTTGGTGGGCGTGATCGACCAAATCTATCGCGGAACCACCACCCCACCAAGACGCAATAAATGTAATGGCAAGTAGCCAAGCCGGTAATTTTCGAGAACCCAAAAAGTAATCTTCGCTGTTTTTACTTTTCCTATTTCGTATTCCAATAGTAATTATTCCTAAAACATAAAGTGATAGAAATAGAATGGTAAGGGTGTTATTGGGCATAGCGTGTTCGTGGTACGTTAATTATTGCGCAAAAATAAGTAATTAGGTTTAATCCTTATAGCTTCAGTTGGTTTTAGATTTAATCTTATTGTATTTGAGGAAAAATCTGATAGTTTTCTCTCTTTCAGCTTAAACAACTATAATTCAGGATATTAAAAGTGTTTTTTATTGATGCTGATAGCAATGTCCGCCGCTTTTTACTTTTCTTTTACAGGAGTTGCCAGCTTGGGTACGCGCGCCACAAGTAGCAGTTGTAGTGGGGTATTTAGAAGCTTTAATAGAAGAAGAGTTGTTTTGTTTTGTATGCTGATAACAATATCCGTTTGCAATTCTGGTGTTGTGTTTGCACCTGGAGCCTTTTTTAGTAAAGCCTCTACATCTCTCCGATTCCGATTGTCCTACCGCTTTGTTTGAAGCGGAATAAGTGCGCGAACGATAAGATAAAACGGAAGGTTTACAAATTTTGCAAGGCGCTAAGTTGGATTTTGAAATGTCGTTCGCTCCTAAAAGTTGTTTCGAGACGTTTTCAACCATTCTACACGATGATAAATGGTATTTCTTGCCGGAAGGTGTTTTGTAAACACTTTGCGCGTGCATAGAAATGCTGGTTACACATAAAAATAAGAGTAAATAATACTTCATAAGTAGGCTAAACTAATTAAAAGGAGTTCATTTTCTATATTTAATCTTGTGAATTTCTTGGTTTCAAATATGGTAGTGTTAAGTACCTTTTAAAAAATCAATAGGATTTAAATAAAACATTTTACGCCAACCTTGTCTATCCGTATCTATGCGCCAAATATAAGGGATAATAGGTGCTATTGCATAATGTAAATGTTGTGATTTTCCGGCTGCATTTCCGTTAGTTCCAATGGATCCAATGGTTGGTTTTTTGGTAACCATAGATAGTGTGCTTGTTTTTAAATCGTTTAGATGCGCGTAATAATGTAAACGCCATTTGGGGTCTAGTATAACCACTATATTTTCACCCATTCTTATTGTGCCAGAACATAAAACAAGACCTGACGTGGCAGCGCTAATCTTAGTTCCCTTTTTAGCAAGAATATCCACCCCTTTATGAGTTACCGATTTCCTCCAAGGATAACACCAATACGATTTCGAATTATAGTCGGAAGTGGTAGCATCGTTTACTGGCATTTGTAAATTCTGCGGAACTAAAAGACCAATTACTACGAGCGCTAAAAATGATATGAAGCAGAGTGTGCGTTTTTCAAAATACTGATAAAGGGGTTGCTGAGGGGGGGGGCGAGTAAATAGGAAGCTTACCAACCTTGAGGTTTGTAACAAAGCATCACCATAGTTTTATAAGCTATAAAATACGCATAAAACAGGAGGTTAAACCTCATAATACTTTATTGCATATTATGTAGTAGATTGTATTAATATTACATTTATAAACGCGTAATTATACCGTTATAGTTTACAAATAACGCTAAAGTATTTATGAAAAAGAAAGAGAGTGAGACTAAAAAAATAAAGACGGCCTGGCCAACCAAAATGGCAATGGCGCAGGTTTACGAAATGAAACTTTGGGGTGGTAATAGTGCTAGTTTCTATTCTGGTGCAGGATCGCATGCGCCAGAAATAGTAAATCCATATATAGATGCGGTAACCTCATTTTTAACAGCTTTTGAAAGTCCGATAGTAGTGTGCGATTTGGGTTGCGGGGATTTTAATGTGGGAAAAAAATTGGTAAAGTATACCAAGAACTATACTGCGGTAGATATTGTAACAGACCTAATAGAGCATAATAAAAAACAGTTTAAAGCAGAAAATTTAGAATTTTACTGTTTGGATATTGCCGTAGACGAATTGCCTTTGGGAGATTGTGCTTTATTGCGACAAGTGCTCCAGCATTTATCGAATGCAGAGGTGCAAAATATACTGTGTAAGTTAAGCGGCTTTAAATATGTTATTATAACAGAACATCTCCCCGATGGCGATTTTATATGTAATACAGACATTATTTCGGGACAAGGGACTAGACTGAAAAAACATAGTGGTTTAAATGTATTAGCTCCACCCTTTAATTTAAAGATAACAGCCGAAAAACAATTGTTATCTATCACTTTAAAAGAAGGTAAAGGAAGTATCGTTACTACGCTGTATACACTGTTTTAGTTTGTGATAATAGAAGTTTAGGGATTATTTTAATGAGAGTTGTTGTGTGTTTTACCACAATAATAATTGTGCGGTGGGGTTGTAATATTCTTTTAAACAAAAAAAAGTCCTACCGAAGCAGGACTAAAGATTTTCATCTACGGCATATAGCCTTATTGTGATAAGATTAAAGATTAGAAATTTTAATCAGTTACAAATATAGTGAATAAGTTTTAAATATACAATGTGGAAAACCGTAATGTGGAGAATTATGTTTTTTGTAGCTTTAGGGTTCGAAATAACAAAATGTATTTATGGCGAAGATTTTAGGATTAGATTTAGGAACCAACTCGATTGGTTGGGCAGTAGTATACGATGAGAATAATGAGATTGCAGGAATGGGAAGTAGAATATTCCCTGAGGGCGTTGTGGCAAAAACTATTGGTACAGGCGAAAAGGAAGAGTCAAAAAATGCAGCTAGAAGAAATAGTAGACAACAAAGAAGGCAGTTCTATCGGAAACGTTTAAGAAAAATAAAATTGCTAAGAACTCTAATTGATTTAAACATGTGTCCGTTGTCACACGCCGAATTAGATATTTGGGCGAAATGGGATAAATCAAAAGGTAAGATAGGACGTATAGCTCCTAATTCAAAATCTTATATAGAATGGCATATACAAAATCCATATTATTTAAGAAACAAAGCATTACACAAAGACTTAACGCTTTTTGAGATGGGGCGTGTTTTGTATCACATTATTCAAAGAAGGGGGTTTTTAAGTAATAGAAAAGGAAATGATGAAGGGAAAATATACAAAGGTAAAGAGGGAATGGTTGGTATTGACCAAACTCAAAAAAGTATCGTAGGCAGTACTCTGGGGAGTTTTTTAAATTCAATTTATCCGGTAGAAGGCGAACCGTTTAAATTGATTACTGACGAAAATGGTAATGAGCTTCGTGTTAGGGCGAGATACACCCTACGTGATATGTATGTTGAAGAATTTGATAAGATTTGGACTATTCAAGCAAAGCAATTGGGGTTATTAGGAAAGGTTGGAGAAAAAAATAAACTCACTTTTTTGAAAGGTAATTTGAGTTCAAATAGAAATAAAAAGAAAATAGAAAAGCTGTATAAAAAATACGGGGAAGAGAATGTTAACATTGAGGAAATTAAAAATGGGAAATCAGAAAAAAGTACTTTTAAAATAGTAACAAAATCTATTTTACCTTTAAAAGAATTTTTTGGCGGAGAAATTGAATATGACGAAGAAGGAAAAGTAAGATATAAGAGTGAAGATAGTCTGCTGTTTTGGCAAAGACCATTGCGATCTCAAAAGGGATTGCTGTCAAAATGTAGATTTGAACCCACTGTTGAAAAAGGAGGCGTATATCTACAGAAAGGAAAATCACCTTGTCATCTTTCTCATCCCACCTATGAAGAATTTAGGGCTTACCAGTATATAAACAATATTGAATATGGTAAAAAGCAGAAGTTAAATGGGATCCAAAGATTAATTGTGTTGGACTTAATAAATTGTAAGGATAGTAATTTTGATTTTTCTGAAATTCCCAAAAAACTAAAAATGCCTTATGAAAAATGGAATTATAGCGATGATCAAAAGGTTCCTGGTAATTACACAACAAAGCACTTGGCTGGATTGTTCCCAAAAGAGATTTGGGAAAATCATAAGAATAAAATATGGCATTGTTTTTATGATTTTAAGGATAATGATATTTTAGTAAAAAAGTTGATTTCAGATTTTGGTTTAGATGAAAAGCTATATGATAAAGTAAAGAAAATCAATTTAAAGGAAGGCTATTCTAATGTTTCATTAAAAGCTGTAAAAAACATACTGCCATTTTTAAGAGAAGGGTATCGAATGAGTGATGCTACTATTTTAGGAGGGGTAATGAATGCTTTTGGAAATCTAATTAGCTATTTTAAAGATTCTGAAGATGTTTTAGTAAAAGACATTATAAAGATTATAAGAGACAAATCAAATAAAGAAGGGGAAGCCATCGAGAAAATTAAAATTTATTTGGTGGAAAATAAATTCGGTTTTGTTAATGACGACAAACGTTTTATTAAATTATATCATCATAGTCAAGATATCGAAAGAAAGTCGCTTAAAGAAAAACTTGACCCTGTTGAGAACCTAAGAAACCCTATAGTGCAACAAGGTATTAATGAAACCAGAAGATTAGTCAACCAACTAATTAAAGAGCATGGTCAGTTTGATAGAATTCAAGTGGAATTAGGGCGTAATATCAAAAACAGTAAAAAAGGAAGACAAGAACAATCAAACAGAATTAACGAAAATACAGTAAAAAATGATGCTGCAAGAGAATTACTGACAGAGTATGGTTTAAAGCATAATAGAAACAATATTCAAAAAGTTTTGCTTTATAAAGAGATGCAAGACAGGGGAGTTGTTACTGTTTGCCCATACACAAATACTTCAATTAATATAAGTGATGTGCTAGGAGCGGAAAATAAGATACAGATAGAACACATTATACCTAGAAGTATTTCCTTAAACGATAGTTTTGCCAATAAAACTTTATGTGATTCAAAATTTAATACACTTAAAGGAAAACTAACACCTTATCAATTTTATCAGAAGAATAACGACCCTAAACTTTGGGGAGGAGCAGAGCGCTGGGAAGATATTGAACAAAGAGCATATAAATTATTACCTTATTATAAAGCAAAATGCTTCACTTCAAAAATCAAAATTGAAGACTCAGATGTTCAAAGTAGCTTTATAGAAAGACAGTTAAATGACATGCGCTACATTAGTAAAAAGACTAAAGAAATAATGAGTCAAGTATGCGATGATGTGCGTGTTTTACCTGGAAGTTTAACAGCCGAATTAAGACATCTTTGGGGACTTAACAATATACTTCAACCAGTAATGGATTTGGATATTACTAACAATAACATAAAAGAAGATAGAGTCTATCCACATTATGTTGTAATGGATGAAGATAATAAGGCCGTTTCAACAATTGTGTTATATAATAAAAAGCCTGCACTGAAACCTAGAGAGACTACGATAACTGGAATAATAAATAAGGACGTTTTTAAAACAATAGATGACTATGTTAACTTAACCTATGATACCAGGGCACTTAATAATGGAAAGTATTGGCTTAAACTAAAACTATCGCAACCAACAAAGATGGTTCGAATCTTTAAAGAGCGTCCAGAAAGTACAGAAAAAGAACTTGTTTTAAGAGGTAAAATAGATCGTGAAAAGTTTAAGAATAATAGTGTTGGAATGATTAACGCAAAAAATTTCGATAATGGTTCTTATTGGGCGAAGCTAGCCATAAAAGACAAAAAGTTTGTTTTACCAGAAATAGAGAAACAACCAAAAAAATTGAGAAATCAAGTTTTATTGTTTGGTGAAGTGAAAGATAATTATTTTACATCATTTATTTACGAGTGTGAAACCAATAAAATAGATGGTAAATATTGGCTTTTATTGGATGTAGATTTAGATAACGCTAATTTTAACCGCGCTATTAACGAAATGCCAGCGTTTGATTTAAACCAGATAAGAATTGAAGGTACACTCAATAGTGAGGGAGTTTTTGTTTCAGAAGTTGATACAGATCACCGTTTTAAATCTAAGGAAAAAGCAGGGAAATATTGGGTGGTGTTCGACATTGTTGAGAAACCAAATGAGTTTAATGCTATTGAAAATCCAAAGCCAATCTTAGAAGACAATCAGACTTTGATAGAAGGTAATATTTGGGTTGATAAATATACTGGAGAAATAAAATTCGACCCTAAAAAAAACAGGGGTGATCATAGACATCATGCAATAGATGCCTTGGTTGTTGCTTTATCAAAGCAAAGTTATTTTCAACAATTAAGTGACTATAATGCTCAACGCGAAGCAAAATATAAAGGGTTGCCATATGAAAAAGAACAACTAAATTTTCCAGAACCTTGGACGGATTTTCATACTACAGCAAAAAATAAAGCCGAGAAAATTTTAGTCTCGCATAAACAAAATAGAAAAGTGTTGACACAAGTTAGAAAGCGCATCATTAAAAACGGACAAACATATACAAGTGTTGGGGATGCGGTTAGAGGACAGTTACATAAAGAAAATATTTATGGACAAAGACAGGCGCCGTTTGAAATAAGTAAAGGTTATCATATTCGGAAGAAGGTAAGCGACCTAAAAGATAACCAGCTAAAAAAGATAGTTGATTTAGAGATTCGCAAAATCATTGTTAATGCAAGAGTAGAAGAAGTGAAAATGCAAAAGCAAATAACGATATTGCTCACACAGAAAAAGAAATCTCGTACAGATGAAGAAGAATTGATTATTGCAAATCAAATAGAATCATTTCAAAAAGATATTCAACAACTTTATACTTTAAAAAACAAAAATGGAGAACCCGTACCAATAAAAAAAGTAAGGGTAAGGGAGGAAATGTCTAATGCGCAGAAAGTTAAGGAATTAAATCAGTATGTAAATCCAAGGAACAATCATCATATTTTAATTTATAAAGATGAAAACGGTGAATTGAAAGAATGTATTAATTCATTTTGGAAAGTAGTAGAGCGACAAAAACAAAAACAACCAATATATCAACTGCCTAATACATACAATAAAGGCAGAATTATAAACACCTTAGAGGAAAATGATATGTTTTTATTAGGGCTTACAGATGAGGAGTACAATGATAGCAAAATGAACTATGATTTTTTAACCAAGCATTTGTTTAGAGTTCAAAAAATTTCTGAAGGAGATTATTCCTTTAGACATCATTTAGCCTCCACTTTAGAAAATAAAAAGGAGCAAGTCAGAATTGGCAGCTTAAAGAAATGGAAAGAAATGAATCCAATTAAAGTGAAATTAACTGAAATTGGTTCTTTAATTTAAATTTAAAATAATTAGAAAGTTCTTTGACATACGTTTTATCCTAAGTATCTAAACCACTACGGAAAAGATGTCTTTCTCAATGTTAAGTGGACTGTTTGTGAATCTTCTTGCAGTCGATTTGATTAAAGATTAGAAAACACGATATTTCGCAAGTAGATACGCTAGAAGGCATTATTGTTGTGGTTTGATTAAAGATTAGAAAACACGATATTACGCCTGGTTAAATGCGCCAACGCCGCTAGTTGTGGTTTGATTAAAGATTAGAAAACACGATATTATAACGCTCTCCATAAGTTAACGCAGAACCGTTGTGGTTTGATTAAAGATTAGAAAACACGATATTATCACTGGGGATTTAAATTCTAGCGGTGCGGTTGTGGTTTGATTAAAGATTAGAAAACACGATATTTAGAACGTACTTAACAACATTACCAAGATGGTTGTGGTTTGATTAAAGATTAGAAAACACGATATTAAAGTGGCGTAACCTTAACGACGACTTGCAGTTGTGGTTTGATTAAAGATTAGAAAACACGATATTCTCCAGCCTTTAATATAAAGTTTGATTGTTGTTGTGGTTTGATTAAAGATTAGAAAACACGATATTGTCAGGCAACCGCAGAGAACGGCTTATCTGTTGTGGTTTGATTAAAGATTAGAAAACACGATATTTAATACCTTTTAACGATTTTCGCTGTGTGGTTGTGGTTTGATTAAAGATTAGAAAACACGATATTATATTAGCGTTACTATCGAATGTTTTTATTGTTGTGGTTTGATTAAAGATTAGAAAACACGATATTCTACTCTGCTTTATAACGCGCCTAGCAAATGTTGTGGTTTGATTAAAGATTAGAAAACACGATATTTCTTTGTTAACGGTGTACGACGACGATTGGTTGTGGTTTGATTAAAGATTAGAAAACACGATATTATTCTCGTTAAACCCGAAGGACCAACGTGCGTTGTGGTTTGATTAAAGATTAGAAAACACGATATTCCTATGGGAGATGTAGAGCAAGGCGATGCGGTTGTGGTTTGATTAAAGATTAGAAAACACGATATTTTTATCTTTGAAAAAGAGTTAGATATTATGGTTGTGGTTTGATTAAAGATTAGAAAACACGATATTGTATCTCAAGCATTCCAGAACCCGTGTTCTGTTGTGGTTTGATTAAAGATTAGAAAACACGATATTTATTCGAGGGCGTTCACGATGCAATTAACGTTGTGGTTTGATTAAAGATTAGAAAACACGATATTCTTGCTTATGGATTAAAGGACTACCAAACTGTTGTGGTTTGATTAAAGATTAGAAAACACGATATTCACCGAACACTAACACTTTGGTTAACTTGCGTTGTGGTTTGATTAAAGATTAGAAAACACGATATTAATAGCTGTCTTTGGTGAAGCCAACACGGCGTTGTGGTTTGATTAAAGATTAGAAAACACGATATTTAATTGGTGATATGGCTGATTATAATAATAGTTGTGGTTTGATTAAAGATTAGAAAACACGATATTTAATTCAGCACTAGTAGCACCCATCCATTGTTGTGGTTTGATTAAAGATTAGAAAACACGATATTCAATGGGATATCATTAATGGTTTAGCTGCGTTGTGGTTTGATTAAAGATTAGAAAACACGATATTAATTCGAGAGCATACAGTTGTCGCCTAACGTTGTGGTTTGATTAAAGATTAGAAAACACGATATTTATGTCTGCTATATCACGCGCGGTTTCTGTTGTGGTTTGATTAAAGATTAGAAAACACGATATTCCGAGGTCACAACCTCTAATTCCTGTACCTGTTGTGGTTTGATTAAAGATTAGAAAACACGATATTAATCACTTAAGCGAAAAAGACGCGTTAATTGTTGTGGTTTGATTAAAGATTAGAAAACACGATATTTTCATCTTTGTATTCGTCATCATCGCTATTGTTGTGGTTTGATTAAAGATTAGAAAACACGATATTATAATGTAATTAATTGCATTATATTTGTGCGTTGTGGTTTGATTAAAGATTAGAAAACACGATATTACATCTTTAACAGCACTCGCCGTACCTTCCGTTGTGGTTTGATTAAAGATTAGAAAACACGATATTTTAGATGTTCCTTTATAAAGATTACTGGTGGTTGTGGTTTGATTAAAGATTAGAAAACACGATATTAAGCCGACGAAAAGTCACTTGAACAAAAAGGTTGTGGTTTGATTAAAGATTAGAAAACACGATATTCGAGAAAGTAATTAATATAAAGGCCGATGCGTTGTGGTTTGATTAAAGATTAGAAAACACGATATTAAGCACGTATTATATTAACATTCCCCTCGTGTTGTGGTTTGATTAAAGATTAGAAAACACGATATTAAAAACTAAAACAGGATTAAGCGTAGAGTTGTTGTGGTTTGATTAAAGATTAGAAAACACGATATTTTATATAATGGAATTACTTGTTCATCGGTTGTTGTGGTTTGATTAAAGATTAGAAAACACGATATTAAAAACCCATTATTTATGAGACTTGTCATCGTTGTGGTTTGATTAAAGATTAGAAAACACGATATTCCCAATGCCGCATTATAACCGTTTGCCCGTGTTGTGGTTTGATTAAAGATTAGAAAACACGATATTGGATTGCTTTCTGTTACCTCAAACTCCAGCGTTGTGGTTTGATTAAAGATTAGAAAACACGATATTCTAAAGATTTATCTTCATTCCTTCTAACCGTTGTGGTTTGATTAAAGATTAGAAAACACGATATTAATTTAGCAGAAATAGGTCAAGCGAATTGTGTTGTGGTTTGATTAAAGATTAGAAAACACGATATTTCTTTCTACTAAAGGTTGTGTATAAGTTGTGTTGTGGTTTGATTAAAGATTAGAAAACACGATATTCTGTTGCCAACCCCTCTGATACGGTGAATGTTGTGGTTTGATTAAAGATTAGAAAACACGATATTATCAAAAAAGGAACATCTCGTGTCAACTGGGTTGTGGTTTGATTAAAGATTAGAAAACACGATATTCTAACACGTTCTATCTTGCTCATTGAGACAGTTGTGGTTTGATTAAAGATTAGAAAACACGATATTAGTCGGCTTGTTATCGACTTATAGTAAGCTGTTTAGGTAAGGATATTGTTTTAAAAAATGCTTCTTTTTTGTTCTGATAAGGCACTCTTGAGGCATTTTTTAGTTTTAAACAGTTTTTTAAGTGCTATTTTTTAAAAAATAGTAGTGTATAATTAAAAATAGTTTAATTTTATTAGCCCCCTTTCAAAATAAAAGATGTCTCTTACTTTTTAAAATAACATCTTGCTTTTAGTAAATTATTTTGAGAAGATATTGAAGGTGTTTTTTCTTTTAAAGTTTATCCTGTTTGTTAGTTAGTATCAAGTATTGTTCTTGGTTCTAAGAGTACAGCGGTCTCATGTCTATTATCGTTCTAGAATGAAAAAAAAAATAAATCGTTAAAACAACTCCAGTTGCGTGGGTAAAGGGTCTTTAGAGACTGCAGCTTTACCCCAAAAATTCATAATGTTTCCAAACTGTTTATCTGTTATACGCAAAATACTAACCTTACCTAACGGCGGTAATAAGCGTTTAATTCGTTTTTCATGCACATCAGCACTTTCACTACTGGCGCAATGTCGCATATATACAGAATATTGCATCATTGTAAACCCGTCTTTTAAAAGGTTTTTTCTAAATCCTGACGCATTACGTCTGTCTTTAATAGTCTCGGTAGGTAAATCAAAAAAAACAAATAACCACATAATTCTATAAGCGTTTAATTCCATAACTGTGGAAACTTAATTTTTTTTCTATGTCCGGTATAGCATTGCTGCAACGAACTCGCTGTTTTTTGCAAGCCTACCATTACTGTGCTTTTTTCATTTTTAAAAAATACGGTTCGCGTAAGTGTTTTTAGTAGTTCCGATTTAATATCCGTAGTTAGCTCTTGCTCATCATAATGTTCCATTATAAAATGGACCGCTTCATCCACTATTGGTCTAAAGGGTTCCATAATATCGTCTGCCAAAGCAAAGGCATTATATTTGTTTTTATGATGTATGCCTAAGGTGTTTAATAATCCACTTCCTGACAAAGCTCTCGCTGTTGCTGCTCTTAAAATAGCGTAACCATAATTCAGAAAATTATTGGGGTAATTACCATAACGCTCACGTTTAAAGTCTTGCTCAAAAAACGATTTCCAATAAAAGTTAGCAGCAACGCCTTCCATATTACTAGTGTCTCCGCTTAATACTTTACTTGCAATAAAATCGAATTTATTATTCTGTTGTGTTATTTGTTCTAAAAGAAATCCCTGGTTTTTAATTTTCTCGATCACTGTTTGCTGCCAAAGTTGTTTTTTTAAGGGAAGACTAGCCATAATTTGATGTCTAAAAAGCTGTTGTTGTTTGTGGTGGCTATTTAAATTTAAGAATAAACCATTTGGTAAATGAGAAGCGTCGCATATTATAACGGCAGCGTTATTAGCAATGAGTAAATTTAAGGTGGGAATACTAATAAAAACTTCTGGGCTATCTATAACTATAAACCCAATGTCTTCAATGGGTATACTGCCTTCTCGAGTCTCGTTTTTTATTATAAGTTGAAGGTTTTTACATGAGACTTTACTTTTTCGTTCAATTAATACCGTCTTTTTTAGCATATAAGATATTTTTTATACAGTAATATACCAATACTAAGTATAATACAGAAATTTTATGCGGTGTATAATAGAAAGACTGTTTCAGGATAATCTAGCAGTTGTACTCATAGGGCATTTCTCTGTCGTCTCTAATAATGGTAAAATCGCAATTGTCGCTTCTTTACTCGTTTATGGACTAAATGTGGTTGTGGTTATTATAAATTTACGGTGTGATATAAGTAGTGTAAGTATATAAAAATTTATTTTTTTCCATTAGATTAAATCAATAGTTTTGTTGTGTTATTTTTTGCATAGTTATAACTATCTAAAAAGAGTGCTTGAAAAATAAATAAGTACTTAAAAACTTCTGCATTATAAATAAAACAGTCTCCATATTATATGAAAAAAAATAAAGTTAAACACTCAAGTCGTTTTGTTATTGCGCTAGTAATAGTTGTGCTTTCATCTACTCTTTGTAGTGCGCAGTCTATTTTGAAAGAAGAGTATAACGATTCCATACGTAAACTACCGTATTTTTCTATTCACAAAAACAATTACTTTATTTCGGGTGTGCCCACCAATAAACATATTGACCGCAATACGGCAAATGCAAAATACCAAATAAGTTTTAAACAAATGATCTCTCGAGACGCCCTGCCGTGGGACGCTTATTTATTTATAACTTATACGCAAAAGGCCTTTTGGGATATTTACAAAGAGTCGCTTCCGTTTAGCGATATTAATTTTAACCCTTCAGTGGACGTTGGTAAAGCTATATTCAATAAAAATAATGAATTGCAAGGTATTTTGGGACTGTCTCTGGAGCACGAATCTAATGGTAGAGATAGTATAGCATCTAGAAGTTGGAACCGATTAACGGCCAATTATACCACAACTATTTTAAAAAATACGACCGCAAGTTTTGAGGTGTGGCTGCCATTTATGTATAAAGAAAATAATGCTGATTTGCTGGAATATGTGGGGCTAGGAGAGATTAATATCTCCCACGAAATAAAAAGGAATAAACTTTATGCGGAGGTGATGGTGCGTAAAGGTTTAAATTTTAATGGCAAAGGAGTTGTGAGATCGCGTATTTATTATAATCCGTTTAAACGTAATCTATCCAATCAATATATAATGTTAGAATGGTATTTGGGCCAGGCCGAAACTTTATTAGATTACCAACAATCGCGAAGTATAATTCGCTTAGGTTACGTTATAAAAAGTAACGAGTTTAATTGGTTTAAACAAAGGAAATAGGGGGCGTTAAAAAACAAAAAAAAAGCTGATAAGAATGTTGGAAAACATAATTATCAGCTTTTTTTTTAAGAGACTGTTTTATTTTGTTGCTGAGTTGAATTTGTAAGTCACACCAAAATTAATTCCGAAAGAAGAATAAGGTACTTTTTCAGCTAATTTTTTAGAAGGATCAGTGTTGTCATTCGATAACTCATCTACGTAAGTTGTTTTTTTAACATAGCCTGCTGGTAAATTATCTAAGCTGTAAAATCCGCTTTGAGCAACGGTACCGTCTGGTAATTTGATGTCTGTATTAAACTCTGTAATTTCAGAATCTTTACGTTTTAAGCTAATACCATAGTATTCTGCTTCCACAAATAAACCAAAGTTATTGCCTAAGTCAAATTTATACCCAAGCGCTCCAACAAATCCTAAAGGAAATTGGCCGTGAAAATCTTCTACGTAATCCGTTTCAGAATACGAACCTTCTGGTAGGCCTTGAGCATTTGCTTCTGCAGGAGAGAATGTAGATCTTTGGTTAACTACAGCTTCAGTTTTACCCCCAACTTTAATTAACGCTCCAAAACGACCGTAAAGATTATTTGTAAATTTGTAAACTATAGAAGCTGATGCTCCAAAAGCACGTGCTCTAGCAACTGCATCTACCTGTTGACCTGGTACATTCACTTCAGAAATAGTTTGGTCCGTACCATGAAGATACCCCAGAGCGATATCTGCCCCAAATGAATCGTTGAAAAAGTAAGTCCCCCTTATTTGAACATTAGCGCCCTCACCGTAACTGCCATAAGAGTTTTCTCTTTCAGAGGCTGTAACCGTTTCGCCTAATTTCATACCCGCACTACCCATTGCGTAACCTGTACTAGCAGATATTTCAAATTGAGCATAAGACATTGTGCTCATAAATAACACTGCTAAAAGTACTATTTTTTGTTTCATAATTTTTGATTTTAATTCAAAGCAATTTAAAGATTATAAAACACTTTAGCAACACACTTATGTACTGTTATCCATAAATAGCGTTAAATATTTACAACGCCAGCGCAGCATGATTAAAATGTTTGTTTTAAATAGTAATAGGGAAAGTGCGTTTTTAGATTGATAGTAAGAGACTTATAAGGCGTTAATGGTGGCTTTATATTTCCTGATTTAAAAAGAAAGGAGGTGGGTTATTCTTAAAATTAACTTAAAATAAAAAAATGTGCCAATATAGCGGATACTTTAATAGCAAGAGGTAATTGTATAAGCGACACCAAAATTAGCAGTATCTTTATCGGCTTAAAACAATAGTTATGTTACCCCTTATAGAAAATAACGTTACCGCTATCGTGTGTTTAATTTCCGCTGTCATTATTCAGCGTATTTTTATAAAAGAATTGCGTCGTGGAACGGATAAGGAAGAGATTGAAGGTATAAAATGGTTTGGGTTAGCCATCCTTTTTTGGGGATTGGGTGCGTTTATAAACGTGTTGTGTATTACCTTATTTAATTGGGAAACGTCAAACAAAATCCTTATATATTTAGGGGTGATTATTTCGTTAGCGAATTCCCTATTTATCTTGTTGTCTTTACAATCTATAGAACACGACTCAAAACGGAGTTTAATTGTTAGGGTGGTGCAACGTTTTTCAACCCGAGAATTTGTAGGATTATATTGTGCAGTTCTAGGAATGATTGCCTTTGTGTTTGTGGCCGCATCATATAGCAATAGTGCCATTAGTAATAATTTTATTTGGCTAATCGATATCCCTATTTCGGTGTTTGTAGCATTATCGTTATTCTTTGAATTAAATAAAGCTTTTAAAAGCAGACAAATGCAGTTTATGTATTTGCCAACGTTTGCCTTGTTTACACTTATAATGATTGCGGTTTTGCAACGCATTATTCCACAAGACCGTGTTGTTGCTATCGTCGATCAGGAATTTTGGTCTTTAATGGGGACCATTACTGCTATTTCGTTTAAGTTTTTATTCATATTTCTATTCTCGATCTTATTATATAGTTGGAAATTTTTATCTGAAAATGAACAACAAGAAAGTCAGGTTAATAGGTTAACTGCCGAAAATAAAGCACTGTATTCTAAGTTAGAACACTTTGAAATAGCAAGCGAAAGTCATTTAGATACCATAAAAACGATAAAAAAGGAAATTACAGGCCTACGTGAAGCTCAAAAAACAGTATTATCCGAACGCCAAAAAGAAGTTTTAGCGTACTTAGCACACTACGGCACCACAAAATCGTATGGTGAAATAGCAGAAATAATGAACATTAGTGTCGACGGATTTCAAACCCATATTTATCAAGTTAAAAAAATATTAAATATTAGTGGGAATGCAGGTAAGGAGCAGCTAATTACCTACGCCTTAGTACAAAATCTTCGCATTAATTTAGACCAAAACCCCGCTACTTAACCATATGCTTAAGTAGCGTTAACCTAAATTTAAACATTGGTTAACCTTGCTGCTTGCGATGGTTTATCTCAATTTGGTAAAAAAAACGAATGCAGCCACTTTTAGTAATGCAGAATTCTCTAGACGATACTATAAACTACTATTTTGGCAATGCAACCCAATGGTTTGTAGATGCTGTTTTTTACGAAATTCCTATTACCGACGGTGTTAGTGTGCCGTGGGCAGTAATTATCCTTATTTTGGGAGCGCTTTATTTTACGGTGTTCTTTAAGTTTGTTAACATAAAAGGATTCCGGACCGCTATTAATGTAGTAAAAGGTAAATACGATGCTATAGACGAGGTGTCTTCCAAAGACAAAGAACTCAAATCTCCCGAAAATAATAGCAGCAACACTGCAAAGTCTCCTAAAGATAAAAATAATGGTGAAGTTACTCATTTTCAAGCCTTAACTGCTGCTATTTCTGCTACGGTAGGTTTAGGTAATATCGCCGGTGTGGCAATTGCGTTAACCATAGGTGGGCCAGGAGCAACGTTCTGGATGATTATTGCTGGTCTCTTCGGGATGTCTTCGAAATTTGTAGAATGTACGCTCGGTGTAAAATATCGAGAAGTCGCTGCAGACGGTACAATATATGGCGGTCCAATGTCGTACTTAAAAAACGGACTCAAAGAGAAAGGTTTCGCTAAGCTTGGGAAAGTATTAGCTGTTATTTTTGCGTTTATGTGTATTGGCGGCTCTTTTGGTGGCGGTAATATGTTTCAAGTTAATCAAGCCTACAAACTCGTGGAGTATGTTACCGGAGGAGAAAACAGTGTTCTACACGGTAATGCTTGGGTGTTTGGTTTAATTATGTCCTTTTTTGTGGGTATTGTTATCTTAGGCGGTATTAAAAAAATTGCCAATGTTACCGATAAATTAGTACCGCTAATGGTGCTTGTTTATCTACTTGCCATTATTACTATTTTAGTTCTTAATTATACCAAAATCCCTAATGCGTTCTTAGCAATTTGGGATGGTGCTTTTAACCCTTCAAGTATGGCAGGTGGTTTAGTGGGGGTTATTATTCAAGGATTTAGGCGTGCAGCAATTAGCAACGAAGCGGGTATTGGTAGTTCCTCGATCGCGCATAGTGCCGTAAAAACAAATTATCCAGCAAGTGAAGGTTTAGTTGCCCTTTTAGAACCGTTTATAGATACGGTTGTGGTGTGTACTATGACTGCTTTAGTTTTAATTATTACAGGGCAAGTAACCACAGGAATGGAGATTAATTTCGAACAAGGTGTACTCTTAACCGCATCGGCATTAGAAAGTGGAGTCTCTTGGTTCCCCTATGTTTTGGCTGTTGCTGTTGTGTTATTTGCGTTTTCATCTATGATTACATGGTCGTATTATGGGTATCAGTCATGGAGCTTCCTATTCGGAAGAGGAAAGAAAACAGAGTACACTTATAAAATTTTATTCTGTGTGTGTACCGTAATCGGTTCAGCAGTGAGCCTTTCAGCAGTTATTAATTTTGCTGATGCGATGATATTTGCTATGCTAATTCCTAACATGATTGGTTTGTTTATTCTGCGTAATAAAGTGAAAGAAGAGCTTATACGGTATAAGAAGGTTATCGGAGCGAAATTTTAGTGCTGAAAAAATAATGCTATAAAAAGGCATCTTTTTAAAGATATCAACGTCTATTATATGAACTTAAAATTTTATACCCATGAAAACTACCGAATGTACGTGTAACTGTACCAATTGTAAAGAAGGAAATTGTGCGAACTGTACTTGCGAGAATTGTACGTGTGCAAATTGCAACTGTTAAGTTATATTTAAAATGATGCACTTCAGCGTTTATTTTAGTAGCTTTATGCTAAAGTAAACGCTGTTTTTAGTCCTGATTTATGACCACAAAAGCCATTTGGAAATTATATGCAGAAGCCATTAAACACTTTATACAAAGTAAAGTGAAGGATGAAGCCGTAACCGATGATTTGCTCCAAGACACTTTTATAAAAGTACACACCAAACGCGAGAGTTTAAATGATGAAAGCAAGCTAAAATCGTGGGTGTTCTCGATTGCCAGATATACGGTTTACGATTATTTTAGACAAAACAAGTTAACAATCGATATCGCGGATAATGAGTTTCTAGCAGAAAATAATGAAGATAATGAGCATACCGAAAAAGACTGCTTACGCGGCATTATAAAAAATCTGCCTAAAAAATACCGAACACCGTTATTCTTAGCAGATATAAAAGGGATGAAGCAAGCCGATATAGCAACACAGCTACAATTGCCATTGCCAACGGTAAAGTCGCAAATACAGCGCGCAAGAACACTCATTGCTAAAGGGTTTATGGATTGCTGCGGGTTTAAACTTAATGATGAAGGGTACCTAGTAGGCGAACTACAAGAAAAAGCAGATTGTAAGGTCTGTGCGCATTAAAGCGTTAACATCCAGTGGTTCTTTATAGCTTTAAACTTTCGTAGTTCTTTTCTTAAAATTGGTAAATAGTCCTTTCCATTACTTTTAGATGTTTCTAAACGCTTACAATTTCTATACAATGCATTTGTAATGCGCTCTAAAGAGGCAATGTGTTTTTGCTTTTTTAAGGCACACAATTCTAATTCTACATTAATAATTTCGGGAGCCAAAGATACCGACTGCTGTACAATATCACCGCTAAAATAAATGTGCTCGTCTTCAGACCCATCTGCTTTTAAGTACGATAAATCTTGATTTAAATACGACGAAATACTTCTTGATAAGACAAAAATTTCTAATGCCTTTTTGTAAACAGGCAATTCAGAAAGGTAAGTAGGCATTATAGTAGACATAATTCGTATATCAATTTTACTCAAAAATAGGCACAAGTAAGCGGAAAATACTTTTTATATTAAAGCAAAACACTATATTTGCTTTAATATTTAACTAAATTATACTAATATTCTTTAATATGAGCATCGATTCCCTTAACTGGAAGATTTTAAACTGTTTACAGGAAAATGCTAGGCTCTCCAATGCCGAAATTGGACGACGCGTAGGGGTGAGTTCTCCTGCGGTCTCGGAGCGTATTAAGAAAATGCAAGACTTAGGGGTTATAGAAAGCTACAATGCAACAATCTCGTCATTTGAGGCAGGCTACCAACTTAAAGCATTAATTACTTTACGCGCCTTTATGGGGAAATTGAAGCCTTTTTTAGAGAAGGTTAAAACGTACGAGGAGGTTGTAAACTGCTACCGCATTACCGGAAATGAAAACTTTGTAATGGAGGTTGTTTTAAAAAACCAAAAGCATTTAGAGTTATTTATCGACCAACTTATTAGTTATGGTGAGACCAAAACCCAAATTGTTTTGTCGCACGTGGTTAAAAATAATACCATAAAAAAAGCAGGCTATTAACACAAATATATTCTGCAACACCTGCTTTCGTAAACCTTAAGAAGGCTCGTTTTTAAAGCTTCAGCTTAGCGTGTTTGTATTAAGCACTCTAGTCTAAAGTAAAGGATTATAGGTCGCTAGTTTTCTTCATATAATTATTCAAAAATATCAGTAGCAATACGCACAACGCTCCTAAACCAGTCATCACCAACCAGGTATTATTAAAGCCAACGCCATCTACCAGTCGTAATCCTGCATTATGACCAAAAATGTGCGAAAATGAAAAAGCTATAGAGTACATCGCCATATATTCCCCTTGGTTTCCTTTTTTAGCACGTTGCAAAGCAAAAGCGTTAGAAAACGGAAAAGCAATCATTTCGCCAATCGTCATTAATAGCATCCCGACAATTAATATACCTACCCAATTTGTCATAATCAGAATAATAAAGCTGCTTGCGGTTAATAGGGCGCCAAACAATATAAGCGTTGCTTTTTTAAATTTTGTTTTATCTAACCAGGCAATTAAAGGCATTTCGAATAGAAAAATAAAGAAACCATTAAAGCCCATTAATAATCCAATTTCGAATTCACTAAGGGCGTGCTCTCTTCTGTAATAGATAGGCATCGTAGAGAAATATTGAAGAAAGATAACGCCAAATAATACCATAGCAACAAAGAAAATTAGAAATGGGAAATCTTTATAAACAGATATGGGATTGCGTACCGTGATTTGGTCTTGTACTGTTGTTTTTTTAGGATGCAATACACGTACTAATAGTAGCGAGGCTAAAATACAAGAGATACCGTCAATCCAGAACAAACCACCATAACTTATTGTGGTAATAATTAAGCCGCCTATTGCTGGTCCTGCCGAAAAGCCCAAGTTTATTGCTAATCTAATAAGGGTTACACTTCGTGTTTTGTTTTCAGGTTTACTGTAAGCGCTTAACGCCACAAACATAGCCGGTCTAAACATATCGGCAACGACCATTAATAAAAAGATACCAATGCAAATAGAAGTAAGCGTATTAAGATATTGCAGACCAATAAACATAAAACCAGAAGTTAAAAGGCTAAAAACCATTATTTTGTAATAGCCAATTTTATCAGTTAATTTACCGCCAAGCCAAGAACCTACTACCGAACCTAAACCAAATGCAGAAAGAATGCTTCCTACATCTTTAAAACTGAAATGCAACTCTTCCGTTAAGTAAATAGAGAGAAACGGAATAACCATTGTACCAGCTCTATTTACAAGTGTAATGAGAGCAAGCCACCATACTTCTTTAGACAGTCCGTTAAAGGTGTCCAAATAAGGGTTCCAGATCTTATGTACAATAAGGTTGTAAATTTTCATTGTTACGTGTGTTTACCAAAGCATTCGCTTAAGTTTTAGAAATAAGAAAGTCCAACAATGGTGCTGGACTTTTTAAAATGTATTTTTTAAACGTTTAAAAGCATCAGTGCACATAAGTAGTCCGCGTTGTATTTATACAAGTGGTAATCTGCTTATAATTCCTAAATTCTAATCGCATTATATTTGTACTTTTGAAGAAGTAAAACTAAGCAAAAAAAGTTTATATTGTATTTGTGAATCGAAAAAAAATCCAAATGAAAAACCTGAGTGTCCTTATCGTTATAGTTGTCTTTGTCTTAAGTTGTTCGCAAAATAAAACACCTGTTATGGGCGACACACCGTTTCAGAAAAAGATAAATTCCGAATTTAAAGATGCAACAACATCGCCTTTAAAAGCAAAGGATAGAAAGACGTTTAGAAGTTTAGACTTTTATACCTATGATAACGATTTTGTGGTTTCGGCAACAGTAAAACGAACACCAGATTCAGAATTTTTTAACATGAAAACCACTACCGACCGCTTGACTAAAAGTCGTGTTTACGGCGTGTTAACTTTTAAACTGAAGGATAGCACCTACCAACTTAACGTGTATCAAGATAAAGTATTAATGACGACCGAAGGTTTTGAAAATTACTTATTGCTTCCGTTTTTAGATGAAACTAATGGCGAGGCGACGTACGGCGCCGGACGTTACATTGATTTAGAAATACCGGATAGCGATACACTAATTATCGATTTCAATTCGGCCTACAATCCCTATTGCGCTTATAACGAAACGTACTCTTGTCCGTTAGTGCCTAGTATAAACTATTTAGAAACCATTGTTGAAGCTGGAGTAAAAAAATACAAAAAACATTAGAAGCTTTTAGCTATAAATACGCCGCCAAAAACGGCTAAGAAACCAATAATAAAACTCGCAATGGTGTATAGAGCAAAACTGGTAAAGTCTCCAGATTTTAAAAACACATGATTTTCGTAAGCAAAAGTAGAAAAGGTGGTCAAGCCGCCACAAAAACCCGTTGCTAAAAGTACTATTTGGTTTTCTGATAATACATTTTTAGCCGCCAAGCCTAGAATAATACCAATAATTAAGCTTCCAATAATATTAGCAGCAAAGGTACCATAAGGAATTCCTGTGGACTGATTGTTTAGATGCTTCCCAATGGTATAACGTAAAACGCTGCCAAAACCACCTCCAATAAAAACAAGTATTAAGTTTTTCATACGCTATAATTCTTCTAAGATTACCCTATAACACTACAATAGTATTTAATTTTTTTTAATCTGGTCGTAAAATCGGGTAGAATCCTTCTAAGTTTTTAAATGATTGAATACCTTAAATTAAATTGTGAGCAGCTGTTTTTTAAAATAGAATTATAAAAAAAGCAGTTCTCATTAAAGAACTGCTTTTTTACACCTATATTTTCTATTGTATATTATTCGATTTCTTGTTCCTGTTCTTTAACAGCAATATAAATTTCGGTAACTAAATTTGCTGGGTTAGGAGTATTCAGGGGGTTGTTTAAATACGATTCTAACATTGGGCCGTTTTCATCGGGTTTTAATCCGTTAGCTTCAATAAATTTAAACGTACTATCCCAAGCCGCTTTTAAATTGCTATAGTCACCTTTTAAGGTCGTTTTTACAGCGGTGAATGGAATAAGTTGTCCGGTTAATATATCGGTTTCCGTAGTAATTACTTTTGCCGTAGTTGGTACTGCAGACGAAAACATAACGGCATTGTTCTCTACATCTCTTTTGTGATATAAAATAAAAGGGGCACCAGCCATTGTAATATTGTTTGTTTTAGCATAAGCCATTACTGTGGGTAACATCTCCTGCATTTTAGAAACGTAGTCACTTAATTTAGTAGAGGTTGTATTATAGAGGTAGTAACCACCACTGTGTGATGTTGTTTCACTGTCGGTTGTAACACTGTATTTTTTCATTGCTGTAACCACAATACTGTCTAATTTTTCTAAACTTCGTTCGTAGTCTGAGCCAATTTGTTCGTCCATAGATCCAGAGAACGCTGTGTAAGCTTTAAACATAAATGGAAGGTTATCGCCAGAGATAGCCCAAGTAACATCAGTTGTGCCCTCAGCATTTGGAGCAAATGTCCAAGAGACATTTGATTTTGGGTAATCTTCATCAAGTTCCATTTCTTGTGTAATAGAGGTATATGGAGATGCTGCAATTGTTCGCATTGTTCCAATACCATCATCACCTTCCCAAGAATAAGAGCCGCCAACACCGTTTGTGTTTTCTGGTAACATAATTTTTAAGCTTTCCTCTTTTTCAGCCCACGACGACCAAGATTCCCAGTTTTTAAAATCGATAACATTATCATAAATTACTGCAGCTGGTGCATTAATTGTGCGGGTACGCGAAACGTTATAGGAATTTGGTTGTACAGCAATGTAAATAGAAAGAGCTATTATAGCAATAAGTAATAGAAAGAAAATGTATTTGAAAGCTTTCATAATTTGGTGTGAGTTAGTTATCAAATTTACTAAAATTAAATAAGTATTTTCAGTGTTTTAAAAATGATAAGAGTATTAGTAGAGTTATAAAGTAACTACTAAGTAAATATAAATTTTATGCCCGCAATAAAACTAATAAAACCTATAAATGCGAGTAGTACCCATAGTGTGCCTTTATAGTGTTGTCTGTGTAACTTAAAGTCTTTTCTGTAAGTGTAAATAATTGCGCAGATAAACACGATTGCAAATAAAACACCAAAAACTAATTGTCCTCTACTAAACATATTCTTATTTTTATGCAAAAATAACCATTACAATCTTAATTTACTTTTTTAACTATGAAAAATAAAATAAAAGCAGTAACCGATTTTCATACCGCCTTTAAAATTGGACATCGCGAGACACCAATAGCCAATTTAGGTGAGGCAAAAAATACGTTGCGATTTAATTTAATGCAAGAAGAAAATGAAGAGTATTTAGAAGCCGCCAATAATAACGATATCGTTGAGGTTGCCGATGCCTTGGGCGATATGCTTTATATTTTATGTGGTACCATTATAGAACACGGAATGCAATATAAAATTGAAGACGTGTTTAATGAGATACAACGCAGTAATATGAGTAAATTAGGAAAAAATGGTGAGCCTATCTATCGAGAAGATGGTAAAGTACTTAAAGGCCCCGACTACTTTAAACCTAATATTGCTAAGATTTTAGATCTTAAATAATGCTAAGAATAATGCAGATTGTCTCCTACAATGTTAGCGAGAAGATTACATAAAAAAAAGGGAATAATTTAAAAATTATTCCCTTTTTTAATTATATTTTATATCTCCATCCGTGTGGATCTTCTGCCAAATTATATTGTATGGCATTTAATTTCTCTTTAAAGAAAGCAGAGTAAGGAGCGTCTTGTTTTGGTAATTCGTGTTTAAACTCTTTATGCTTAAATCCTAATATAGGGTTTATAACTGCCGCAGTACCAGAACCAAAAATTTCTTTTAAACTTCCGTTTTGAGCAGCGTCGTTAATTTCTTCAACTTTAATAGGTCTAATTTCAACGTCTATATTATTATCTTTAGCTAACTGAATCACACTTTTTCTAGTAATACCATCTAAAATTCTATCACTAGTTGGTGCCGTAATTAGGGTGTCGTTTATTCTAAAGAATATATTCATTGTTCCGGCTTCCTCTAAAAATTCGTGAGCGCTAGAATCTGTCCAAATAATTTGTTGGTAACCTTCTTTATGCGCTAAGCTCGTTGGGTAAAACTGTGCAGCGTAATTACCGGCAGCTTTAGCAAAACCAACACCGCCATCTGTAGCACGGCTATATTCCGTTGCAATAAGTACGCGAACTTCTCCAGCATAATAGGCTTGAGCGGGCGACATAATAATCATAAACTTATATTCGCTTGCTGGCGATGCAGAAATAGCAGGCTCGGTAGCAATAACAAAAGGTCTTATGTACATAGCACTTCCTTTTGTGTTTTTAATCCAAGCGTCGTCTAGTTTTAAAAGTTCTGTTAAACCCTCAAAAAAAACTTCTTTTGGAAATTCGGGCATAGCTAAACGCGCAGCCGAAATATTAATACGATTAAAGTTGTCTTCCGGTCTAAATAACCAAACTTGGTTATCTTGATCTTTAAAGGCTTTCATTCCTTCAAAAACCGCTTGGCCGTAATGAAAAACTCTTGCAGAGGGGTCAAGTGTTAATGGACTATAAGGTATTACTTTTCCTACTTGCCATTTACCATCTTTAAAGTCACAAGAGAACATATGATCGGTAAAAGAGCGTCCAAACGATAAATTATTAAAATCTACGCTATCAATTTTAGACTCTTTAGCTTTAGTTATTTCTAAATTATGTTTTTTTTCTGTGTTCATGATTCATTATTTTCAGCTGCGAAAATACAGAATTAAGGCGTATAAAAAGGGATTTTACACTTAAAATAGTATATTTACACGTGTTAAATAAAACACAATTCAATATAATTAATATGAAAAACTATTTACTTATTCCAGTTTTAGCTATTGCCTTAGTCTCTTGTAAAGAGGAAAACAAAGCTACAGATGCAGCGGTTGTAGAGACCGTAACCGAAATGGTAATTCCAGAAAATGTGACGAAAGGTGATTACGAATCTTTCGGTAAAGAAATTGTAGCAGACGATGCTATTGCTGCATCTTCTATGGCAGAACATTATAAAGGAATGAAAATTGGTGATAGCATCGACTCTAAAATTATTGCTAAAATAGACGAAGTTTGTCAGGCAAAAGGATGCTGGATGAAATTAGATTTAGGAGATGAAGAACAAGCAATGGTTAAATTTAAAGATTACGCTTTCTTTATGCCAAAAGACAGTAAGGGAAAAGAAGTGATTATTAACGGAAAAGCGTATGTTAAAGAAGTGTCTGTAGAGGAACAACGTCATTATGCAGAGGATGCAGGAGAATCTCCAGAAGCTATCGCCGCAATTACAGAGCCAAAACGCACCTATTCTTTTGAAGCTGACGGCGTACTTTTAAAAAAGTAATTTGAAACGCCAAATAATAACCACCGATGATGGTTCTAAAACTATTCATATTCCAGAATGGAATGAGCAGTACCATTCTAAACACGGCGCCATACAAGAGGCTAATTATGTGTATCTCGACAAAGGATTAATAGGGTTTTTATCTTCTGATAAACATCAAGGAAGCATTCCAAACGTATCGATTTTAGAAATAGGATTTGGTACTGGGTTGAATGCTTTTTTAACCTTGTTATATGCCGAAAAGCATCAGTTAGCGATTAAATATGTTGGAGTAGAAGCCTACCCCATTACGGCTGAAGAGCTTCAGTCGCTTAATTATTCAGAGGTCGCTTCAGACAATACATCAGAACTGTTTAATACAATACATTCGGTACCTTGGGAGACTTTTGAAACAATTTGTGAAGTCTTTCAGCTTAAAAAACAAAAAAAGAGTTTTCTAGAGATTGATGCTATAGCAGAATTCGATGTTATTTATTTTGATGCTTTTGGACCCAGAGTACAACCAGAATTATGGACCGAAGCCGTTTTTAAAACTATGTACACCGCCTTGAAAACAAATGGCGTTTTGGTAACGTATTGTGTACAAGGACACGCAAGACGTGCTATGATAAGTGCTGGTTTTACTGTAGAAAAACTTGAAGGTCCACCTGGAAAACGACATATGCTTAGAGCGCATAAAGAGTAGTGATAGCAATATGTTAAACCTAACTTAAACATAAAGAATGATGGTGCGATATTTTGTACTTTAAATAAAAAAAGAAATGCGCGTACTAATTACTGGAGCTACTGGATTAATAGGAAGTGAAATCGTTAAACAATGTCATGATAAGGATTTATTAGTGAGTTATTTAACGACGAGTACTTCCAAAATATCTAAAGATGATAACTATCGCGGTTATTTATGGAATCCTGAAACTGAAGAAATTGACGTTGATTGTTTAAAGGATGTGGACACCATTATTCATTTAGTGGGTGCCAGCATTTCTGAACGATGGACTACCGAACAAAAAAAAAATATTATAGATAGCCGTGTTAAAACAACGGCATTATTACATAAAGCATTAGCCAATAATGCGCATTCTATTAAACATATAGTTTCGGCGAGCGCAATTGGTATATACCCCGATTCTTTAACGAATTATTACACGGAAGAAGAGGAGCAAGTAAGCACTTCTTTTTTAGGTAAGGTCGTTTCCCTATGGGAAAATGCAGTCGATAATTTTTCTTCTTTGGGCATTACCGTGTCTAAAGTACGAATTGGACTAGTTCTGTCTAACGACGGAGGTGCTTTTCCAGAATTGAAAAAACCAATAAAATACGGACTTGGCGCAAATATGGGCTCGGGCGAACAATGGAATTCGTGGATTCATATTCAGGATTTAGCGCGCCTATTTATTTATATTACAGAGCATAAATTAGAAGGGGTGTATAATGGTGTTGCTCCAAATTCAAAAACCAATGCCGAAATCACAAAAGCAATCGCAAACCAATTGGATGTGCCATTGTTTTTACCAAACATTCCAAAATTTGTAATGAAATTAGTGTTAGGCGAAATGCATATTCTGCTGTTCGAAAGTCAGCGTGTGTGTTCTAAGAAAATCGAGAATAAAGGATTTCATTTCAAGTACCACAATTTGAGTGCGGCGTTAAATGAACTGATCTAGATAAAAGTAATAGCGACGGTATAAAAAAAAAGCCATTCTTAAATTAAGAATGGCTTTTTTTTGGTTGGTATTAACAATAAAGTATTACGCTTTTGTTGCTTTAATAATGATTTTTAATTCAATTTCGTCATTAATAAATTTATCTCCAAGATCTTCAAATACAGATTTAGAACTATAATTTACAGACCATTTTGTTCTATCAATAGTAAAGGCTTCACTTGTTAAAGTTAAATCGTCACCGCTTGTAGTAAAACTTACAGGAATAGTAATATTATTTTTATTTCCTTTTAAAGCTAAGTTTCCAGATAACATCATTTTGCCATCGGCATCAGTCGATGTGCCTGTAACTTCAAAAGCACCGGTAGGGAAATTTTCAACATTAAAGAAATGGTCTTCTTTACCTTCCATACTTCCTTTTAAATGGCCTTCAAGATCTGCTTTATCGTCACCTTCTAAATCGTTAACTGTAATAGACGTCATATCGATTAAAAAACTACCACTTTGGATTACATTATCTTCCAGGTTAAGCATACCTTTCTCTAATTTAATAGTTCCGTAATGCGTTCCTGTAGGCTTAAATCCTTTCCACTCGATAGTAGAATCGTCTGTAAGCACTTTATATTTTTGAGCCGTTACTTCAGTTACTGCGGCAGCTTCAGGTTCTGTTGTGTTAGCTTCTTTCCCTTCTTTACATCCAACAACAGCTAAGCCAATAGCAACAACGGCGAAAATATTTAAAAAATTTTTCTTCATAATTTTAATTTGTATTAAATGATTAGTGAGTTCAAATATAATTAATAAGACTATTAGTTTTACAAAATAAATCTTAAAGTTAAAAAGTGACATTATGACATTTTTATAAGAATGGCAGCACTTTTGCCACAAGTACATTGTGTTTAAAAAGGATACAAATATGAGTGAAGACATAGATAAAAACGAAGAAGCGGTAGAGCATCCAATGGATGAGAATACGGCTGAAGTTATTGAAAACGAAGCGCTTTCTATAGAAGAAAAGCTTACCGAAGAATTAAATCAAGAAAAAGATAAATTTTTACGTCTTTTTGCAGAATTTGAAAATTACAAACGAAGAACGTCGAAAGAGCGTGTAGAGTTGTTTAAAACAGCAAGTGAAGATGTAATACTGTCACTACTTCCTGTTCTTGATGATTTTGACCGTGCATATCTGGAAATGTCTAAGACTAAAGAAAAAGACCTTTTAAAAGGAGTGGAATTGATTAGTAAAAAATTAAAAAACACTTTAGAACAAAAAGGCTTAGCTGTAGTTGAGGTTAAATCTGGAGATAATTTTGATGCCGATGTGCACCAGGCGATCACGCAGGTGGCAGCACCAAGCGATAAGCTTAAGGGGAAAATTATGGACGTTTTAGAGAAAGGATATAAATTAGGAGACAAAATAATTCGTTTCCCAAAGGTGGTGACAGGCCAATAAAACAAAACGATGGCAAAGAGAGACTATTACGAAATACTAGGCATACAGAAAGGTGCTACAGCAGCTGAAGTTAAAAAGGCATATCGAAAAAAAGCGATAGAGTTTCATCCAGATAAAAATCCTGATGATACAGAAGCCGAAAGTAAGTTTAAAGATGCAGCTGAAGCTTATGAAGTTTTAAGTAACGCAGATAAAAAAGCGCGTTACGACCAATTTGGTCACCAAGCATTCGATGGTAGCGGCGGTTTTGGCGGCGGTCGTGGCGGTGGTATGGATATGGATGACATATTTAGCCAATTTGGTGATATTTTCGGTGGCGGCTTTAGCGGCGGCGGCGGTTTTGGAGGCGGTGGCGGCCAACGACGTGTTAAAGGGAGTAACCTTCGTGTGCGCTTAAAACTTACCTTAGAAGAAATTGCTAATGGTGTAGAGAGAAAAATAAAAGTAAAACGTAAAGTTCAAGCCGCAGGTACAACATATAAAACCTGTTCTACATGTAATGGCGCTGGCCAAGTGATGCGTGTTACCAACACTATTTTAGGCCGTATGCAGACGGCAAGTACGTGTACATCATGTGGTGGAGCAGGACAAATTATCGACAAAAAACCCGACGATGCCGATGCACAAGGTTTTAAAATAAAAGAAGAAACGATTCCTGTGAAAATTCCAGCAGGTGTTGTCGAAGGGATGCAGCTTAAAGTGTCTGGTAAAGGTAACGAGGCCCCAGGTAACGGTGTTTCGGGAGATTTGTTAGTAGCGATTGAAGAAGCAGAGCACGCCACCTTACAGCGTGAAGGTGATAACTTACATTACGATTTATATGTGAGCATACCAGATGCGGTTTTAGGAAATTCTAAAGAAATTGATACTGTAAACGGTAAAGTGCGTATTAAAATTGAAGCCGGAATGCAATCTGGTAAAATTTTACGCTTACGCGGAAAAGGAATACCAAGTATTAACGGTTATGGTACAGGAGATTTACTAGTTCATGTAAATGTTTGGACGCCTAAAACATTAAATAATACACAAAAAGAATTTTTCGAAAGTATGAAAGATGATGAGCATTTCGAACCTAAACCGGAAAACTCAGACAAATCATTTTTTGAGAAAGTAAAGGATATGTTTTCTTAATTAAGAAATTAAGTTAAGAAATTATTTTTTATGGTATATAAAAAAAACCCTGTTTTTCAGGGTTTTTTTGTTTTTAAGGAAGTTATTAGCCACTTTAAAGATTAATATAGTAAAAAATAGTATATTTGGTATATTGCTGGTATTGCGCCAGTAATATTTTTTCTTTTTCATAGCAATTTTTTCCCATCCTTATTTTTAAGGGTGGGTTTTGTTTTTAGGTCGTTTTCTAAATTGATATTAAGAACGTATTACTTGTAACTATTTTATAATTTTCAACTATTTTAATAGAACACATTAAAATACGCTATACAGCTAAACAGCAATCATTCCTTTTTTTTATATTTACAATGTGAAAATCATAGAAATATAATTATATGAACAATTTATTAGAGGTGCATTCAGTGTCCAAATCGTTTGGGGAGCATACTGTTCTCAATAATGTGTCTATAGCGGTACCTAAAGGTAGTGTTTTTGGACTTTTAGGTCCAAACGGTGCTGGGAAAACGACGCTGCTTAGAGTTATCAATCAAATAACAATGCCAGATACTGGTCACGTTTTATTGGATGGTGAACCTTTAAAAAATGCACATATTAAAGATATTGGCTATTTACCCGAAGAACGCGGGTTGTATAAAACGATGAAAGTTGGTGAACAAGCGATGTATTTAGCACAGCTTAAAGGAATGCCAAAGGCCGAAGCCAAAAAGAAACTTCACGAATGGTTTGAGCGTTTGGAAATAGGGGATTGGTGGAATAAAAAAATCCAAGAGCTATCTAAAGGAATGGCACAAAAAATACAATTTGTGGTTACCGTACTACACGAGCCAAAGTTGTTAATTTTCGATGAGCCTTTTTCAGGTTTCGATCCTATTAACGCAAATATTATTAAGGATGAGATTTTAAGACTTAAAAATGAAGGCGCCACTGTTATTTTTTCGACCCACAGAATGGAATCTGTTGAAGAGCTTTGCGATCATATTGCATTACTACATCAATCTAATAAAATTTTAGATGGCAATTTAATCGATATAAAAAAACAATATAAAACCAACACCTTTGAGGTGGGGTTAAATACCGATAATCCTGAGCAAGTACGAAAAAGTCTTTCAGAGAGATTTATTGTTAGTCCCGCCGAATTTAGAACACTTGGTAACGAATTAAAATTAAATATTAAACTGTCTCAAAACGGATCGTCGAACGAATTGTTAAGTTATTTAACAGGTAAAGGCGACGTTTCGCATTTCGTTGAGGTTATCCCTAGTGTGAATGACATATTTATTAAAACCGTAAAAAGTAACTAACACCTTATGAATCATTTACCACTTATAATTAAACGTGAATATCTTACTAAGGTTAGAAATAAATCGTTTATAATAATGACCGTTTTAAGTCCTATTATTATGATTGCTTTGGTGACTTTAGTAGCGTATTTATCACAAATAAATAACGATAAAGTTCGCCATATTTCTGTATTAGATACGTCTGGATTGGTGTACGATGTGTTTGAAGATTCAGAGTTTACCAAATATAATATTATTAATAATATGTCTTTGGACGCTGCTAAAGTAGTTGTTAAAGAACAAGAAGATTATGGTTTGTTACATATTTCTGCTTTCGATACGCCCGAAAATATAACGAAAGGTATCGCGTTTTATTCGGAAGAATCTGCTTCTATTTCGGTGATTTCAGATTTAGAAATGAAAATCGAAAGGCGATTAACAGATTTAAATTTAATAGCAAAAGAAGTTGATATTTCATTAATAAAATCATCAACTATCGATATAACGATTAAACAGGAAAATTTTGATGGCGAAAGAACATCAAAATTAGATAGTTTTTTCAAACTTATATTTGGTGGTGCCTCGGGGTATTTACTGTTTATGTTCATCATTATTTATGGTAATATGATTATGCGTTCGGTTATAGAAGAGAAAACAAGTCGTATTATCGAAGTTATTATTTCATCGGTAAAACCAATACAATTAATGCTGGGTAAAATTATAGGTACTTCCTTAGCGGGGGTCACTCAATTTGCTATTTGGATTATTTTAGGCGGTGTGCTATTTACGTTGGTCACACTTATTTTCGATATTGATTTGTCGCAATTACAAACACCACAGCAACAATTGCTTCAACAATCGCTATCAGATTCAGATATAAATACGCAGGTTGAATTGGGGCTAGCAGCCATTCAACGTCTACCATTAGTGAACTTAATTATTGCTTTTTTTCTGTTCTTTATTAGTGGCTATTTACTGTATAGTTCGCTGTACGCTGCTATTGGGGCTGCTGTGGATAGCGAAACCGATACACAACAGTTTATGTTTCCTATTTTAATGCCTTTAATTCTATCTGTTTATGTTGGGTTTTTCACTGTAATCGAAGACCCACACGGTACTATTTCAACATTATTCTCGTTTATACCATTTACGTCGCCCGTTGTTATGTTAATGCGTATTCCGTTTGGAGTGCCAATTTGGCAACAAGTTGTCTCTTTAATTATTTTAATCACTACTTTTATAGTAACGGTATGGTTTGCAGCGAAAATTTATAGGGTTGGTATTTTAATGTATGGAAAGAAACCTAGTTATCGCGAATTATTAAAATGGATGAAATACTAATATGCAAGATAAAGTAGCTGAAAACTTAGATAGGATTGAAGACGCGATAACCGGTAGTTCTTTTTGGGAACAATTTATTAATCTTCTAGAAATAAAGCTGTTACAAAGTGACGATAATACTATTACATTAACGGTAGGATTGTTATTGGTAGTTGTTGTTATTTTAATTCTAACCAGTTTTATTTTAGCAGTCTTTAAACGATTATTATCACAACGGTTGCCTAAAGAAGATAAAGCTAAATTTAATACTGTATTTTCATTTACAAGATGGTTTATTTATGTAATCGTTTTAATAATAGCATTATCAGGAATAGGCGTTAATGTTACGGCAATTATTGCTGCTTCAGCGGGACTTTTAATAGGTGTTGGACTAGCGTTACAAACCCTTTTTCAAGACTTTATTTCGGGTGTGTTTATACTAATTGATCAATCGGTGCACGTAGGAGATATTATTGAGTTAGAAGGTAAAGTAGGGCGTGTAGAAGAAATAAAACTGCGAACAACTAGAGCGGTGACATTCGATAATAAAGTGCTTATTATACCCAATCATTTATATTTAACAAACAGTTTGTATAACTGGACTCAAAATGGGACAAACACCAGAGAGTGGGTAGATGTTGGCGTTGGTTTTAACAGCGATATCCAACTGGTAGAAAAATTACTAATGCAAGCAGCAGAATCTATAGATTTAGTATTTAAATCACCACCCCCAAAAGTTACATTTATTGAGTTTGGAGAGAGTACGCTTAATTTTAGAGTAGCGTTTACGTTAGAAGACAGTTTTAATGCTAGAATACCAAAAAGTGATATTCGCTTTGAGATCAATAGATTGTTTAGAGAAAATAATATTAATATTGCTTACCCACAACGCGATATTCATATTATTCAAAAACCAGATCAGAATATTAAATTTAGAATGAACGTTTCAGAATCTGATACCAATAAAACAGAATAAATAACTTTAACAATTAAATAAGCATATGCTAAAACCTATAAAAAGTAATTCTTTACTTAAATATCCGTTTGTTTTTTTGGCGTTTTTCGCTCTTCAGTTTGCCCATGCACAATTAACCGATTTGGCGCGATTAGAGTATACCTATCTTCCAAAGTCAAAATCTGAAGACAGTTTCAACCGTTTTCGGGGTTTAATCAATTATCCTATTAAATTAAAAGAAGACACTTATTTAGTTATTGGAGGAGAGTACAGTCGTATTGCTTTAGATTTGGAGGATAAATATCCGTTTGATACGTCAAACTTTAAACGCTTACACATTATAGATTTTAGTCTGGCATATACATTTAAAGTTTCAGAACAATGGCGTTTGGGCGCTAAAATAACACCGAGAATAGCCTCTACGTTACGGCATGAAATAACAGCGAACGACTTATTTTTAAATGGTGGTGTTTATGCGATTGCCGATCGTAGAGATGATGAATCGTTAAATAAGCCCTATCGATTAATAATTGGGTTAACCTACAACAGTACAACGGGAATTCCCCTACCATTGCCCTTTGTTAGCTATTTTAGGCGTGTAAACGACAACTGGTCGTACAACTTGGGTGTTCCTAAAACAAACGTAAAATACTTTTTTAACGAGAAAAATATTATTCAAACCTATGCCAGTATCGACGGTTATTTTGCGAATGCACAAGAGGCTTTGTTAATTGATGGCAAAGTAGCCGAAAGCGTATCCCTGTCTATTATTGTTGCAGGGTTGGGTTACGAGCATTGTTTTACAGATCATATAGTATGGTATGCCTATGCAGGGTATTCTTTAAAAATGAATAACAGATTACGAGATAAAGACCGGGAGGATGTCTATAATTTAGATAATGATAATGCGCTTTATTTACGAACTGGAATTAAACTAAAAATATAATGTCTAAAATATTAGTAATAGAAGACGAAGCAGCTATAAGGCGCGTTTTGGTAAAAATTCTTTCCGAAGAAAATGATAAATACCAATTAGAAGAAGCCGAAGATGGACTTGTGGGAATAGAAAAAATAAAGAGAGAAGATTTCGACCTCGTGCTTTGCGATATTAAAATGCCAAAAATGGATGGTGTCGAAGTCTTGGAGGCGATTAAAAAGATAAAACCAGAAATCCCTATTGTTATGATATCGGGACACGGCGATTTAGATACTGCCGTAAATACAATGCGTTTGGGTGCTTTCGATTATATCTCGAAACCGCCAGATTTAAACCGTTTATTAAACACCGTGCGCCACGCCTTAGATAAAAAAGAACTTGTAAAAGAGAATAAAATTCTAAAAAAGAAGGTGAGCAAAAAATATGAAATGATTGGTGACAGCGATGTCATTGCGCAAATAAAACAAATTATAGATAAAGTAGCTCCTACAGATGCCCGCGTATTAATTACTGGGCCTAACGGAACAGGAAAAGAGATCGTTGCGCATTGGTTACACGAAAAAAGCGACCGGGCTAAAGGTAATATGATTGAGGTAAACTGCGCCGCAATACCTAGCGAATTAATAGAAAGCGAATTATTTGGGCACGTAAAAGGAGCCTTTACCAGCGCTATAAAAGAGCGCGCTGGAAAATTCGAAGCCGCAAACGGCGGGTCTATTTTCTTAGATGAAATCGGTGATATGAGCTTATCGGCGCAAGCTAAAGTATTGCGTGCATTACAAGAAAGCAAAATACAACGGGTGGGTAGTGACAAAGACATAAAAGTTGATGTTCGTATTATTGCAGCAACCAATAAGGATCTAAAAGCCGAAATAGCAAAAGGAACTTTTAGAGAGGATTTATACCACCGTTTAGCAGTGATTTTAATTAAAGTGCCCGCTTTAAACGAGAGACGCGACGATATTCCATTACTAATTACACACTTTGCTTCAAAAATATCTAGCGAGCAAGGTACAGCCATAAAAACGTTTTCACCAAAAGCAATACAGTTGCTGCAAGAATACGATTGGACAGGAAATATTAGAGAACTTCGCAATGTGGTAGAGCGCTTAATTATTCTTGGTGGTAAAGAAGTTAGCGAGCAAGACGTTAAATTGTTTGCTTCAAAATAAGATTCTATTACTATGAAAAACATCTCGATTTCCGACTTTAAAATCACAGAGACTATCGATCTCAAAAATCGTTTAACGGCTATCGATATGGAAGCCAATGACGCTATCTTAAAAAAAGAATTAAAAGACGTTCGTAAAAAGCTAGGCAAATTGCAAGACACGCTTTATGCTCACGATAAATATGCCGTTTTAGTGTGTTTACAAGGTATGGACACGGCAGGAAAAGACAGTTTAATTCGCGAGGTATTTAAAGATTTTAACGTGCGTGGTGTCGTGGTGCATAGTTTTAAAGTGCCCACCAGTTTAGAGCGCGATCATGATTATTTGTGGCGTCATTACATTGCGTTGCCGGCGCGAGGTAAATTTGGAGTGCATAACCGCACCCATTACGAAAATGTACTTGTAACCCGCGTACACCCTGAGTATTTGCTGGGCGAACAGCTACCAGACGTTAATAATTTGGAAGATATTACGCCAGCATTTTGGTCTCAGCGTTTCGAGCAAATTAATAATTTCGAAAAGCATATAGCAGCCAACGGCACAATCATCTTTAAATTCTTTTTAAATATTTCGAAAAACGAGCAGAAAAATCGCTTGTTACGCCGCTTAAATAAAAAAGAAAAAAACTGGAAATTCTCTTCGGGCGATTTAGAGGAACGCAAACTATGGGATAGTTACATGACGTGCTACGAAAAAGCTATAAATAATACATCTAAACCCAACGCACCTTGGTTTATAATTCCCGCAGATAATAAAAAAACGGCACGTTATATCGTAGCCAAAATTCTATACGACACCTTAAAAACCTACACCGATATTGAAGAACCGGAATTAGACGCGAAAACGAAAGCCAATATCGATGCTTATAAAAACGAGTTAAACCACGAACAAGACAGCGCGAAAAACAAAAAATAAGGCTAAAAATAGAATAGCGATGTGCATAATGCTAAACCTAAGTTGGTTTTGGGCGTTACCTAAAGGTCTCGTTTTACGTTATATCTTTTTTTGCCATTTGCTAAAGCAAAAAAAGGATGCCACTGCAACCGCTAACGCAAATAAACAAACAATGAAAATAATAACGCTGCTTTCAATACTCCTTTCAACAGTAGCCTTTTCTCAAGAAAGCGACAACGAATTACCGTATTTCCAATTACCCGAAGCTGCAAAATCATTTACAGCAGGAACAGTCGCGGCACGACAAGTGGATGCATTGGGTTTTAGGTTTTATTGGGCTTCTAAAGATTTAAATACAATCGATTTAGACTATAAACCGTCAGACGTGTCAAGGACGGCGCTTAAAACCATAGCACATATTTTCGATTTAAGTCGTGTTCTTTTAAACGCCACAATGCAAGAACCACAGTCTAAAATCGAAACGGACTCACTATCATATCAGGTTTTAAGAAGTGAAACCCTGCATAACCTAAAAAAAGCTTCCGATATCCTTAAAGAAAGTGAGGATATTTCTCAGTATAAAATCATTTTTGAAGATCATCAATATGAGTTTTGGAATGCCATTAATGGCCCCATAGCAGATGCTGTTTGGCATTGCGGACAATTAGCTACTTTTCGTCGTGTTACCAAAAATCCTATTAGCGCAAGGGTTAATCATTTTACAGGAACAGTAAAAAAATAAATTAGCTGTTCTACTATAATGTATAAAATATAGGAGGTTTTATTGTACAAAATGGTGCCGAAGCGCGGTGAGTTTTAAGGTGATATTGGGATTGTTTCTATTGCTTTTATACACGATTGTAAGTAATAGCTCTACATGGTAAACTAATGTGTACTATTAATATTTGGTTATACTAGCACGCGGTTTTAGAGTGAGAACTCTTCACTGTAAGATCAGTCTCAGCTATCGTTCCTTAAACTAGAGAGGTGGTGAATAAAGAGTTTAAATGAAGAATGTGTGAACCAAAAACATAGATTTAAGACATGTTTATAGGGTAATTGGGGAGTCTGTTTTATTGCGAAGAGCCAAACAAGTACCAAAACGGACTTACATTTTTTGGCAATTAATAAATAGTTGAGATTTATTTTTTCAATATAAATTTTTTAGTTATTTTTCTCAATGACGCTTTATCAATAGGTTTTATAATAAAACCACTAATCTTTTCATATTCTTTAGCTTTTTCGATATCTACCGGATCTATTGAAGAACTTACAATATATAAGGTTACCACTTTACTTAATTTTAGTTTTATAAATTCATCTAGAAATTGCCAACCGTCCATTATAGGCATATTAAGATCTAAAAAGATGAGATCCGGCACTTCCGTATCGTCTATATAAAGTGGTTTAAGATGATTGAAAGCATCTTCACCATTGTTAAAGACTAAAAAGTCCCCACCAAAATCAGATAACCTCAATACTTTTTTTGCGGTAAAAATAAATATTGGATCGTCGTCTATGATACAAATTAAATTAATTGTTTTCATATTTAAAATATACAGTGAATGTTGAGCCCTTATTAACTTCGCTTATAACGTCAATTTTTCCTCCAATGGCGTCAATTTGGTTTTTTGTAATAAATAAACCTAAGCCTCTAGAATCTTTATGTTTATGAAATGTCTTATACAGACCAAACATTTTATGTCTATGTAAATCTAAATTTATGCCTAAACCATTATCAGAAATATCTAGTTTAATATATTTTCCTTCCATACTGGCTGAAATGGTTATTTTAGGGGCAATATTTTCTCTTCGGTACTTAATAGCATTCGTAATTATGTTTAATAAAATGCTGTCTAAATAAGCAGGTAAAGCTAAGACAATTATAGAACTATTAATATTAAGATTTATCTCTGTGTTGGTTTCTATAATTTTAGCTATCGAACTGTTTATCGCTTTATTGGTAAAGTCAAGAAGATTTAAAGACTCTAAACCGGTGTCTTTTTTACTGTTTACTATCGAAATTTCGTTTAAATTCCCTACGGTGTCTGCCAAGTTCTTTACGGCCTGCTGAATAAGTGGGAAATACTCATTATTGGTTGCTGAGGGGATGTCTTCTTGTAATAATTCTAAAAGCATTGATAAATTTCCAGTGTGCGATCGTAAATTATGAGAAACAATATGAGCGAAATTTAAAAGTCTTAAATTTTGATCTTCTGTGGTTTTAAGTAATTTCTCTACCGTTTTATTAGCCTTTCTCATTGGGCCAATATTTATAACGCTTTTAATAAAATATAACGGCACATTATTCTCATCTCTTAAAAGCGAGGTCGATAAAAGACCGTGAATCTTTTTACCACTTTTATGAATATACCTTTTTTCTAATTGGAAGTTAGAAAAACGCCCATCCAGCAATTTTGAAATCTGTGTTTCAGTTTTATCGTAATCTTTAGGATGCGTTATTGTTTTACATTCAATACTTAGAAGTTCTTTTTCCGAATAGCCTAAAAAATCGCAAAGGCTTTTATTTACGGATAAAAAACCACCATGTAACCCGACTACAGCCATTCCGTTAGGAGAATGCGTTAATATAGTCCTTATTTCTTTTTCTTTTTGAATGGTCTCATGAAAGATATTTGCTTTAGCAGTTATGTCTTGGAATATACCCATAACTTTAATACAAATTCCCTCTTTAAAAACAGGATAGCCTATAGAGCGTACCCATTTACAATTATTTTTAGCAGTTGTTAATTGATATTCTATGTCGTATTTTTTTCCAGTGCTGACGGCTGTTTTAAAGAGATCATCTAATAAATCTCTATCCTTAAAGGAGGTGTAGAAATCTCGAGTGGCATCAAACTTTGGGACATAATCGGGGTCTACTTCGTGGATCTGTTTTGTCATCGGACTCCAATATATACGCATCGTTTCTAAATCTACTTCCCAAGCGCCTATAGTGATGGACTCTTGAATCGCATTTAAAAAAGTTGTGGTGTCATCCGGAGTATTTAAACCATCATCTATGGACAATAGTTTTTTATAAAAATCTTTCATTGGCTAAGGGAGACCGTTTATTGCTATCAGAATATAATATTCTATTGTTTTTTATTAAGAGATATATATAGTATTGTGAAATTAAAATATTTAATCTACTAATCTATAAAATTAAATGCGAAGAATGTGCTTTTTACACCATTAATTATCAGAGTCTTGTAATCCCCAGTGGTCCAAATGTCGCAAAATGAGCTCTAACGATTGTCCGCGCTCACTCAGTTTATATTCTACTTTTGGAGGAACAACAGGAAAAACCTCTCTATAAATGAGACCATCTTTTTCTAATTCTCGTACTGTTTGCGTAAACATTTTATTAGAAATTCCGGAGACTCTCTTTTGCAGCACTCCAGAGCGAGCGGCACCCTCTAATAAATGGAATAAAACCAGAGGTTTCCATTTTGTACCTATTAAATTCATTGTGTAGTGAAGCGGACAAGGATTATTTTGATTCATTTTAGTGTATAACTACTTGATATTATTCTATTTACTCTCTTTGGTAACTATAGTGCTTTTAGGTAAGTTGTTGTATTTTAGACAAATATAGTTTTGTTTTGCAGTATTAATAACATAATTATGACGACAACTAAAAATTATCCAAAATCATTTTCGCATATTGGTATTACCGTTCCCGATATTAAAAAAGCCGTTTCCTTCTATTCTGAAGTTATGGGGTGGTATGTTATTATGGAACCTTCAAAAGTGAAAAAAGAGAGCGATACTGCCATTGGGCAAATGTGTATTGATGTTTTTGGAGAGGATTGGGAGGGATTTGAAATTGCTCATTTATCAACTTCCGATGGGATAGGTATAGAATTATTCTCGTTTCCAAATGGGGTAAAAGAGGCTCCAGAATTTAATCCTTTTAACACAGGTCTTTTTCATTTCTGCATTCAAGATCCAAATATAGAAACGTTAATAGATAAAATTGTCTCTTATGGAGGTAAACAACGTATGCCTATAAGGTCGTATTATCCCAACGAGAAACCGTATAAAATGTGTTATGTCGAAGGTCCTTTTGGTATTGTTTTCGAAGTCTACACTCGTAGTAACGAGTTGACCTATTCTTCGGGGGCGTACTCATAATAAATGCCGAATTATAGACTATATGAAACCCTCATTTGGTTATAAAAAGCAAGCGCTTCAAGTTGTAGAAAATAGAAATTGAGAAATAGTCATCTTCATTTGCGATATAAAGTGAGCATTTTATTTAAAATGCGACGCTGTGCATAAACAACTCTAAAAAATATTGGTAAAAAGCTTAAGGTTAATTACTTTTGTGACATTAAAACTCTTCACCATATTATAACGAAGAAAAACTAATTTTTTTATTCTTAAAAGATGAATTTACACGAATATCAAGGGAAAGAACTATTAAGCAGCTTTGGCGTACGTATTCAACGTGGTATTGTTGCCCAAAATGCAGACGAAGCTGTAGCTGCTGCAAAAAAATTAACTGAAGATACAGGAACAAGCTGGCACGTTATAAAAGCACAAGTTCACGCAGGAGGACGCGGAAAAGGTGGTGGAGTTAAGTTAGCAAAAAGCTTAGACCAAGTTAAAGAAATAGCAGGACAAATTATAGGAATGGATTTGGTAACACCTCAAACTTCGGCTGAAGGGAAGCGTGTGCACCAAGTTTTAGTTGCTGAAGATGTTTATTATCCTGGGGCTAACGAACCAAAAGAATATTACATGTCTGTTTTATTAAATCGTGGTACAGGTCGTAATATGATTATGTATTCTACTGAAGGTGGAATGGACATTGAAACAGTCGCTGAAGAAACTCCAGAATTAATTTTTACTGAAGAAATAGATCCTTCAACAGGTATTTTAGCTTTTCAAGCACGTCGTATCGCTTTTAACTTAGGTTTAAGCGGAATGGCTTTTAAAGAAATGACAAAATTTGTTACTTCTTTATATAAAGCTTATGTAGAGTCTGATTCTTCTTTATTTGAAATCAATCCCGTTTTAAGAACTAGTGATGACAAAATAATGGCTGTAGATGCTAAAGTATCTTTAGATGATAATGCATTATACAGACATAAAGATTTAGCAGCGTTAAGAGATTTACGTGAAGAAAGTGCTATCGAGGTGGAAGCAGGAGAACTAGGATTAAACTATGTAGACCTTGAAGGAAACGTTGGTTGTATGGTAAATGGTGCTGGTTTAGCAATGGCGACTATGGATTTAATTAAGCAAGCAGGTGGTGAGCCAGCAAACTTTTTAGATGTTGGTGGAACTGCTGATGCTGCTCGTGTAGAAGCTGCTTTTAGAATTATATTAAAAGATAAAGGCGTCAAAGCAATCTTAGTTAATATTTTTGGAGGTATTGTACGTTGTGACCGTGTTGCTCAAGGTATTGTAGAGGCTTACAAGAATATGGGAGACGCTATGAATGTGCCAATTATTGTACGTTTACAAGGAACAAATGCAGATATAGCAAAAGAATTAATTGATAATTCTGGATTAGATGTTATGAGTGCAACAGAGTTTCAAGAAGCTGCAGATAAGGTTCAAGCTGTTTTAGCATAGTACTTTAAAAATATAGAGTGTAACAAATAGTTACACAAAAAAAGAGCAACTTTTAAAGGTTGCTCTTTTTTTGTGATGTAATGTCTGGTTTTACCTTCGGTTTACTTTTCTTGTTATCTGTAGTAGACGTTTTTGCTTTGTTTTTTGGAGGCATAGGGCCACGAAGATGAATGACTAAACCATTTAAGAAATTTCTTAATACTTGATCGCCACATTCCATATAATTTGGGTGGTCTTCGCGTCTAAAAAAAGCGCCTAACTCACTTTTAGAAAGCCTAAAGTCTACAAGCTCTAAAATTTTAATAATATCGTCGTCTCTTAATTGATGAGCAACTCTTAATTTTTTAAAAATATCGTTATTTGTCATTGGTTAACTATTTGATAATGAGTTGTTTTTAAGCTTTTTAATAAGTAAAACCGATAAAAAGTATTTAAAATACGGTGTAAATCTACATATTTTTCGACAAGTTACATTGTTTCAACGATTATATATTTTTGTTTTATTCTAACTTTACTCACTTGTTAAATAGGTGATAATATGTCTAATAGAATAGAGAAAATATGTTTGCTGTCTGATATTATGGCTTTCATAAAGTCTGATAAGATTATAGAAAGTATAGACTTTGAGTTTATACTTGATATTGCCCAATTTTTAAAAGTGTCGCAAGAAGATTTTGACTATGCTATCACAAATGCTATCTATAGAACAGAAACAACCAATTTTAACAATAGAATTCTTCATTTTTACAATTTGGTATCTTTATTACCTATCGAATATTCCCAAAGAGAATTAGAAAAACTATTTACATTCGGCTTAAAAATGTGCCTCAGTCACGAATTGGTAACTAAAGTATTGTATCTTATAGAAAGTTTTCCGAATAGAAGAGTGCCTAAAGAAGTCTTAATAGATGCTGCAAAAGTGCAATATAATTAAACTTTAAGTTTCTCTAATTTTCCTTGATACACTTTAATTTCATCTCGTAATTGTGCCGCAATAATAAAATCTAAAGCTTTAGCGGCTTGCTCCATTATTTTCCTTTTTTGTCTAATTTTATCTTCCAATTCTGGTTTAGATAAGTATTCATTTTCTGGTTCTGCAGCCTTTAACGCTTCCAGTTGGTAGCTATACGTACTTACCGAGTTTTTAGAAAGCGCACTATTAAGACTTTTATTAAGTGCTGTGGGTTGTATGTTGTGTTTGGTATTATATGCAATTTGTTTCGCTCTGCGGTATTCCGTTTCGTCCATCGTTTTTTGCATACTTTTCGTTATTTTATCCGCATACAGAATCGCTTTTCCTTCAAGATGTCTGGCGGCTCTTCCTACGGTTTGCGTCAATGATCTTGCCGAACGTAAAAAACCCTCTTTATCGGCATCTAGAATAGCAACTAAGGACACTTCAGGTAAATCTAAACCTTCACGCAATAAGTTTACACCAACTAACACATCAAAGATACCTTTACGTAAATCTTGCATAATTTCTACACGCTCTAAAGTGTCTACATCACTGTGTATATAACGAACTCTTATGTCAATTCGCGAGAGATATTTAGTCAATTCTTCGGCCATACGTTTCGTTAACGTTGTAATTAAAGTACGTTGGTCTTTTTCTACACGAATCTGAATTTCTTCAATTAAATCATCAATTTGATTCAGACTGGGGCGGACTTCTATTATAGGATCTAAAAGTCCTGTCGGTCTTATTAATTGCTCGACATACACACCGTCTGTTTTTTGTAACTCGTAATCTGCCGGCGTCGCACTCACATAAATGACTTGATTTTGAAGCGCTTCAAACTCTTCAAATTTTAATGGCCTATTATCCATCGCTGCCGGCAACCGGAATCCGTAATCGACTAAATTTTCTTTACGACTTCTGTCGCCACCGTACATGGCGTGTACTTGCGAAATGGTAACGTGACTTTCGTCGACCACCATTAAAAAATCGTCTGGGAAATAGTCTAATAAACAGAAGGGGCGTGTTCCGGGTTCACGACCATCTAAATAGCGTGAATAGTTTTCAATACCAGAGCAATACCCTAATTCCCGAATCATTTCTAAATCGAATTCGGTTCGTTCTTTTAAGCGTTTCGCTTCAAGATGTTTGCCAATCTCAATAAAGTAATCGTGTTGTTTCATCAAATCGTCTTGAATACTTTTTATGGCATTTTGTAACACGTCTGGAGAGGTTACAAACATATTGGCAGGATAAATAGTTAGTCTGTCGTAGGTGTCGATAACTTCATTGGTCTGCACATTAAACTGTTCAATTTCTTCAATTTCGTCTCCAAAAAAGTGAATACGAAAAGCATCATCGGCATAACTCGGGAAAACATCTACGGTATCGCCTTTAATTCTAAAGTTACCATGTTTAAAATCGGCTTCGGTTCTAGAGTATAAACTCTGTACTAATTTGTGTAATAATTCGGTGCGGGAAATCTCTTGATCGCGTTCTAAAGTGACCACGTTTTTTTGAAATTCCACGGGATTTCCTATACCATATAAACACGATACAGAAGCAATGACAATAACATCGCGACGTCCTGATAATAGAGACGACGTTGTGCTTAAACGCATTTTTTCTATTTCTTCATTTATCGAAAGATCTTTTTCGATGTAAACACCTGAAGAAGGGATGTAAGCTTCTGGTTGATAATAGTCGTAATACGACACAAAATATTCAACCGCATTATTGGGAAAAAACTGCTTAAACTCAGAATACAATTGGGCTGCTAATGTTTTGTTATGAGCCAACACTAAGGTCGGTTTTTGCACCTCTTCAATAACATTGGCTACGGTAAATGTTTTACCAGAGCCGGTAACGCCTAATAATGTTTGGTATTTCTCATTTGTATTTAGACCCTCGGCAAGTTGTTTAATTGCTGAAGGCTGATCGCCCGTGGGACTAAATTCAGATTGTATTTTAAATTTCATAATTTTTTAGTCTATCTCACTAGTGAAATGTATCCGCGATATTACGTCGCATTTGGAGGTGTTGCAATGTGTCCATAATTGTTGTTTGGTGGCGACAAACCTTCTAATATGCCGTGCCAATCTTTAATTAGGTTTGGCTGTGCAAGAAGTTTGCCATAACGTATAAAAATAAGAATTTTTATATTAGTATTACTTTCGGTATTGCTTCCTAAAGGATTTCTGGTAGTAAGCATTTTATCACAATCGAAATTAGAGTTCAACTCAGAACTGCCAGGTCCTAAAAAAATAGGAGAACTGTAGAGGTGATGCTGTGCGTCTGCATAACTCCAATTATTAAAATATGTTTCGTTAGGTGCCGTGGTTGTTGGTGTTTTAATTGTTTGTTGGTTAAAGTCTCTATCTATAACCGTGGTCTTCGGTTCTTGTAGGTTGTTTTCTAAATCAATTTCACCTCCCCAACTAGGCGCAGTGTCATCGCTTAAAGCTTTAATCGGGTTTTGTACATTATAAAGTTTACCCGTGTTTAAAGCACTTCTGTTTTTAAACAAAAAGGAAGGCATCGTATCCTCTAAATGACCTAAGCTTCTGTACGTGCCATTAAAATTTCGGACTGCAGTATTGGTTACTTTAACATTTGTAAAGTAATTGTTTACAAATAGTACGTTTTTAATACAGTGTTGCTGGGTGTCTATTGGTTTATTAGCTGTAATAGTCTGAGATTTTACCGAAGTGGTTAATACTGTCAGGAATTATAATAAGGAGCTTTTTCATCTTTAGCAATTAGTATACAAAGATAAGTAACTCCTTAATAGTTATTAAAAAAGATCTGTTAAAGCGTTATGTTATCGGCGTAAGGCAAAATGGCCTTTCACTTCAAACGAGATAGCGCCTTTTACCACTTTTGCGAGATACCAATAATCGGTTGCTGGCATCGCATTACCGTTGTAATTACCATCCCAACCTCTCGAATTGTGTTTAAGTATTTTTAATAATTTACCGTAACGATTAAAAATAGTGACTACTGTTCCTGGCAACTGACTGACACCTGTAATGTGCCACGTATCAAAATACCCGTCACCATTTGGGGTAACAAATTGCGGCGCATCAATAATGACAACATCTTTTGTGGTCGAGTTGCAACCGTATAAATCGATAACGGTAATGGTATGCGGTCCTAAAGCGACGTTGGTGAAAACGTTAGCCTCTTGAGGGTTTTGCTCATCTAATTGATACAGATAATTTCCTATTCCAGAGATACTAACCGTAATGTTGTTTGGGTTACTAAAATCGATCGTTTCGGTGAAGGTTATTTCGGCACTTTCAGATTCTAGAACATTAAAAGGTGCTGTTGTAATACAACCAAAATCTGTCGTTACAGTTACCCAATAGCTACCAATATTTTCAATAATAATATTAGGAGTAATTTCTCCAGTAGACCATAAATAAGTATCTGTTGAATACCCCGTTTCTGCAGTAACGGTAAGTGGTAAATTATCTAAACAAATAACTTGATCGGTAATATCGACAATAGGTTTCGGGTGAATAATCGTGGTAAAACGAGTGGTAGTAAAACAGTGCGTCGAATTGTTTTCTAAGCGAATATAAATGGATTGATTGTGTGATGCGGGGTACAAAGTACTACTAATAGCATTTGTATTGCTTTCGGCGTTGTCTTCTGTTTCAAAATAAGATACGGTATAGTCGTTAGTATTTAAACTCCCTAAAACTAGAGGTGTTTGTTGCGATAAATCGAATATTAAAAGGGCATCATAATCATCATCACAAGCTTCTAAATCAGGAACGAAACTCGCTATTGGTAATGGATTAACTCTAAAGCTAAAATTGTTAAAAGACACACATTGCGTTGCAATAAACTCGGCACGAACATAAATGGTTTCGTAGTTTGTGGGGTATATATAAAATGTACTTAACGGATTGGTTTCTAGATCGGCATCTTCTTGAGAGGTATAAAAAGAAACGGCTACATTCTCTTGGTTACCTATTAATTCAGGAATCATAGCGTTCAAATCGAAAGTATTATCGGTGTTTTCACACTCTTCAATAAGCGGAAGTGTTGCAATAGTTGGAGGTAGATTAACTATCAATGCAATAGGCACTGACACTGCACAATTAGATACGGTATTAGTAACTTCTATATAAACCGTTTGCGGATTTGACGTATTACTGTAATTTGTAGGGTCGGTGATAGGATTCGCATTATTTTCTAAATCTGTTGCGTTTTCATAATAGGTGATGACACTATTATCTTGACGTATTTGAAGTACTTCAACTTCAGCAACCGTTAAATCAAAACTAACACTACCATCGCTATTTGTATCACAAACTTGCATATCGGGTGCTGGATTTATTTCTGGCGATTGTACAACATTTAAAGTAAAGGACGCTATGCCTTTGCAATACGTGCTATTATCGATACTGACAAAAAGCTCTTGCGGATTTACAGTATTGGTGATATTTTCTGGTAAAGCGTTCTCTTGGTTTTCGGCGTTTGCTTGTGTTAAATGAAAAGTGATATCTAAAGTTTCAGGTGAATTTAAAGCGATTTGCGCTGCAATATCGGTCAGCGAAAATTCTGCCACGGCATCGTTAGAAATATCGTCGCATAAAAACACATTTATAGGTGCATTATACACCGGAATAGAACCGACCTCAATAGTAAAAGACGATACTCCAAAACACGAAGTATCTGTTGTGTTTTCCACGCGAACGTATATTGTTTGCGTTTGCGACGTGTTGTTATAGAGTACCGTTTTATCAATAGGGTTAACGTTGTTTATGGCGTTGTTTTCAGTTTCAAAATACAACACTTCTTTACCTTGTTGTCCGTTTAAAATTTCGTTGTCTTTTTCAGAGAACAAAAAATCTGCAATTTGGTTACCATCACTTTCACACTGTCTAAAATTAGTAATAGGAATAAATTCTGGTAACGTATTTACAATAAAAGTAATCGGAACTAGTGCAAAACATCCTGTCGCAGTGTAACTTACTTTTGCATAAATAGTCGTTGTTTGCGCTTGGTAGTTTAGCGTGTTTGTAATTTCGTTCTCGCTACTATTCGCATCGTTTATTGTAGGGAAATAACTTATTTCTATGTCATCATCCGTGGAAATAGAAGTGTTTAAATTTTCTAAATTAACCGTCGAAAGCCCGTCTTGATCGTCATCACAAATAATAATATCCGAAATAGCATTAGTAGCTGGTGCCGGAAGCACGTTAATAGTTACAGGTTGTATAGCGTAGCAACCTGTTGTGTCATTGGTAACACGAACAAACAATTGCGTTGGGTTCTGCGTGTTATTAAAAATTGATGGTAAAGCATTTACATCTGTTTCGGCATCTGTTTCAGAATTAAAATAACGTACGGATGGCATTGCAATCCCTTCGCTAAGAATGCCGTTAAAACTATCTAAATCTATTGCTGTTAGCGCATCGTTATCTGTATCGCAAAAGGTTAATGTGTCTGTGTTTATTATGTGTACCGACGGATTTACAAAAAGCTCAATGTTTGCATAGTGAAAACAATCTGGGTTTTCGATAGCGATAAATAACGTTTGAGAAGTCAGTACCGTGTAAGACACTGAGCTATCTATAGGATTTGTGTTGTTATCTAAATCCTCTTGAGTTTCGTAAAAAGTAATGGTAATATCTGGGAGTCCGTTGGCAATAACATCTGTAATTGACACTAAATCAAAAGGAGCAGCCCCATCATCGGGAGCTTCATCACACGTGCTGAAATCTCGAATATTCGTACCCGTTTCTAAAATATTGGTATGTAATTCTATAGCCACAATTTCGTAACAAGAGTTAGAATCGTTTTGAATTCTAACGTAAACGGTTTGAACGTTTGGTATGGTATTAGTGAAATCCGACGGATTAACTATGGGGTTTTCACCGCTATTAGCATCTTCAATAGTAATGTGATACGTTATTATTGTGTTTGTGGTATCGGTAATAATGGCCTCTAAAACAGACGTTAAATCGAAGGACTCAAAACCATCATCATCAAGTTCGCAAGCGCTAATTTGTTGGGTGCCGTTATTTACACTTGGGCTCTCTAGCAGTTCTAAAGTTATAGTTGTAAATGCGGTACAACCAGAGTTTACATTCACTACACGAATAAATAATGTTTCGGTAGTATTTTGTGGTGTGTAGGGCGAAGCAATAGCATTGCTTCCCGTGGTGGCATCGTTTTGGGTATAATGGTATGTAACACTTAATTGCGCATTGTTATTTGTAATTGTCGTGTCATTATCGGTTAGATAAACGTCTCCGCTACCGTTATTACAGACATCCAAATTGTCCGGTTCTGTTATAATTGGCAAGCTATTTACGATAAGATTTACTGTAGAAATATAAACACATCCGCTAGAGGTGTCGACCGCTCTAATAAATACCGTTTCTGGGTTTGTTGCATTTGTTATAGTACTCACAGAATTACTGCCGCTTTCGGCGTCTTGAAGCGAATTATGATACGAAATCGTATAATTAGCATTCGGTAAACCCGCAAGCATCTCGTTGTCTTTAGTGGTTAACTCGAAGACTTCTGAGCCATCATTACTGTTGTCGTCACACAATTCAAAATCACTAATTTCTGGGCCCGCTTGCACCGTGTTTAAAGTCACTTGAATTGTATCGTTAAAATTACAGGTTGCGTTACTAAATGGAACCGTGATTTCTACCATATAGCTGGCTGAGGTATTTACCGCTAAAGTACTAGTCGTTTCATTGGATAAAAGTACACCGTCCTCATACCACGAATACACCGCTTGCGGATTATTAGTTTCCGCATTTAAAATGGCTGAAGCACTGCAGCTTAAAATATCAGCACCTAAATCGATACTATCTGTAAAACTATTGCCTTCTATAAAGACTGCCGAATCAAAATTTCTATCGTTTTGGTCGGCAATAACAAGCTTAATGTGGTACTGTGTATTTGGTGTAATGTTTGCGGTTGCCGACAGTACCGTTGTACGGCCATTAAAATTAGTATCACCAATATTATAACCTTCAAAATACTGTTCATTCTCCGCAGGGCAAAATCCTACAATGTCATCGTGAATGGTATTGGTGTTAACAGGAGTACTTGTACCAGGTATTACTGCGATGTTTTGATACGGGCTAGTGGTGCCTACTTCTTTAATTAAAAAAGCAAAACCATCAGAATACATACACGGATATTCTCTGAAATATTCTTCGGAAGCCAAAATATAATTAAACTGAATGGCACTTGAAGCAGAGATAAAATCGAATTCTATGGAAGTTGCATTTAATGTATTCGAAATGCCTAAGGCCGTTTCCAAATCGGGATCTGTTAACCAATCAGATTCACCTTCATTTAAAGGGCTAGTATTACTAACACCACCAGCCGAGCTTACATTTCCAGTGGATAAAACAATACCGTTTTGGAAGGGGAAATTTGAGGCTTCTTGTTCAAAATAACCAAAACTAGCAAAACCGTTTATACTACCATTTACAGAGGAGGTTACATTCGAAATTTGCACGCAGCCTTCTGCTAAATTAGTTTCAATAAGTTGTTGCGCAGATAAAGAATTATCTACGGCTATCTGTTGGGCATTTAGATGCGTTATAAAACAAATAAAAAGACTGGTGAAGTAAGTAAGTTTTCTTAACATAAGTAAGGGGCATTGTGTTAAGTTAGTATTAAATCGATTAAATATTAACCGACTAACGGTGCGAATTTACCGTTTTATAGTTTAATTACCAATAAATTAGATGAAATACATTATAATTAGTAGTTTAAGTAGACCCAACCCGTCATAGATTTATAGTTGGCATCATTTAAATGTAAGACGTAAAAGTAAGTTCCCGTAGGTACGAGGTATCCTTTATTGAAACCTCGATTGGAAATTCCATACCATTTTAAGTCATTGTTTCCTATAAAAATTAACGTCCCCCAGCGGTTATAAATCAAAAGTTCGTGTTTTTCGAAAATGGTGTAAAGGCCTGCAATATTAAAATGATCGTTAATACCATCATTGTTTGGCGAAAAGCCTTCAGGTATAAATGGCGGACAGTTTTCTGTGAGTACGTTGAAAGTATAGATATCGAAACAGGTTTCAGTTTCCGCTTTCAAATAAAGGGTTTGTGGTGTTGTTAACGACTGATAGTAATTTGGTAAAGTGATCACGTTGGTGTGAGCCTGTAAATCTTCAATAGAAGTGAAATAATAAAAATTGAAATACGACTCATTAATTTGATTTTGAATGGCTGTAATATCGAACACAGCGGTATTGTTTGAAATATCACACGCCATTAAGGGCTGAAGGGGTTTTATTTCAGGTAACGGAATAAGAGTTATCTCCTGAGTTGTTGTGTTATTGATTTCAATGATTTCGACAACGTTTCCAGTACTGCTTCCGTTATCGTCTACCACAATTGTTAAGGTAAAGTTGTCTGGAATAGTACTGGGAATTTGAATGTTAATACTATGCGTTTCCGAAGCACCAATCGCGATGGTATTTAGTGTCGATGAAGTGTCAATAAGTGTATTATTCGCATAAAAAGCAATGGGCGTGTTTGTTGGTAAAATATCAGTGCTATTTAGGTTGTAAACGGTGTAGTCAATTTCTAGAGTGCGGTTTCCACAGTTTATATAATAGGCATCAATAGTAATTGTGGCATCTGGCAACTGACTATTTAAAACGGTAATAATGTTATTTAGTAGAATTAAATCCGCTTGAAAAAAACCATTAGCGTCTAATCCGCCAGTCGTTAGTTTTATGGAAACCGAGGTATCGCCAATAGCTATATTATTTTCAATGTTATAGACATCTAAATCGCCATTATAAAAGGTGTTTGAATTGGTAAAGGAATTGGTGCCATTAAAAGCATTATCGGCAGCGTTTAACGGCGGATTAGCAATAATATTGCCATTAATAGATAAGCTTTCGCCATAATTTAACGCATTATCGCCTTCCCAAGCTAGGAATCCTATTTTTGCATTTTCATTATCTAAAACGTTTACGTTTTCTAAGAGAATTACTTTTTCCTGTACATTCCGATTTATAATTTCGAGACCTTGAAATAAATTAATTTGATTTAAAGGTAGTGCGGGGTTCTCATAAACGACATAGAGACTCCAACCAGCAAAATTAGTCCGGTTTTCGCAATAGCCAGGATTGCTGGCTAGGGAATTGGCAATGTCTAAATCTGAAAACGTGTACGACGTATTTCCAGCAGCCAGAATTTGATCGGTAACATCGGCCATACAGGAAAAATAATTAAGAGTACCGTAATTAGAATCTAAATAGTCTGTAATATACGCGTTGTCGGCGGTGATTGAGGAGCCGTTAAAACTCACCTCTAAATCACCAGTTCCAGAACCTGCCCAATATAAATAAGCCGCAATAATAGAGCAGTTGGTGTCCAGGTATAAATCGGCTTGGGAGGCCGGAAGTATCTCGCAGAAATCTTGTACAATATTATTTTCGGCAGGATTTAAAGTGTTGCCAATAGCTGTGTAATCGTAACGCCCGTTAAATTGCTGAAATAACGAGATGTCTTGGCTAAACATTTCATTATTAACGCCTAATAACAGTATAAAGAAGCAAACGGTTCGTAACATTTTGGTAAAAGTCTTCCCTAAAAGTACAATTTATTTTTCTGTATTGTTAACGTTTCAAAGTGAAATGATTTTTAAAACGGCGTCCGTCTTCTAAAGTTACAAAAAACCAATAATCACTTGTTGGCATCGGTTTCCCGTTGTAAGTACCATCCCAACCGCGACTTGACGGTTTTATTTCGGTAATAAATTTCCCGAAACGGTTAAAAATATGAATAACGGTATTGGGCTCTTCGGTAGCAGAAACACCATAGACTTGCCAGAAATCGTTAACGCCATCTCCATTAGGTGTAAAGTAAGGCGGGAAATCTATAATGGAAAACGAAATTTCTGCGCGACCACAATTATTTTTATCGCGAACGTAAACCGTATGAATTCCAGGACTTATGTTCGAAAAATAATTAGAGTTTTGATAGCCCCCATTGGGGTTGTCTAAAGAAAATTCATAATCACCCAATCCCGATATAATAATAAGGGCATTAGTTCCTGTCGTTTCTACGGCATTTATTGTGGCTAAGCTAGAAGCGCTTACAACAACGGTTCTTATTGCCGAGCACCCGTCAGGATTTTCAGTGGTTATGGACGCGTTTTGGGTAATTGTTACAGTATAAGTTCCGGCCATATCGACAGTGATTTGTGAGCTTGTTTCTCCCGCAACAGACCATATAAAAGAATAATTACTCATTGGCAGCGGTAAATTTCCAACATCCAAAATAACAGAGGTATTGCCGTTATCGCAAAAGAATACTGCTTCAAACTCTTCAATATCGGGACGGTCTAAAAGTAGAATGTCGAGTTCATTAATGCTATAACATCCGTTTCCGTTCGCCGTATCTAATTTTACAAAAATAGTAGTATTACTAGTCGTTGTAAACGTTAAAGGATTTAAGATAGGATTCGTAGTCGTTATCGCATCGTTTTCGGTGGTGAAAAAACTAAAATTGAGATCAGGATTATTCTGAATACTTGTAGGAATAGCATTAATTAAATTAAAACTCGTAGTGCTAGAATCGTCAGGATTACAAATTACTAAAGGCGGTAAGTCTAAAACGGGAGGTTCGTTATCAATGCTTAACATCCGGTATAAAATTTGTGTTTCACCTTCAACTTCAAAAGTAATAGTAACGTTGTAATTACCTGGAGCGGTAAAAACGTGGCTAGGATTCATACTGTTTGAGAAATTATTTACGCCTGAAGCTGGGTCGCCGAAATCCCAAGAAATACTAGTAATAGTAGATGCCGTATCGATACTAAATTGTGTGGTATCTCCAAAACAAGTGTTATTAAATACATTGGTTGCAAAGAAATAGGATTGAATAAAAGGCGGTAATCCTAAAGACGAAATGTTGTTTTGTCCTAGATTAACGCTTTCAGGACTATAATTACACTCTAAGCCCAAAATATTCGGTGAATTAATAACGCCAATACTATTAGAACCTGATTTGGCAACATATATTTTTCCGTCTATGGCTTGTTGTACAGCGCCTAAAAGCCCCTCTTCTTCAATAATAATTGTATCAGAATCAATGATTTGTAGTGCACTGCCTGCGGTAAGATCATATTGGTGGATCTTCGAGAAATTATCACCATCTCTTATAATTTCGGTGACATACAGTATTCTACTATCTGGAGAAAATTCGCAACCGTAAGGCCCTAAATCGTCAGAGGTGAAATTATCAATAATTAAAGGATTTGTTAAGACTCCAGTGGTTGGATTAAAGTCGAAAATTTCTACAATACCATTAGTATAAGATTTTACAGAAGCTATTTTTTCTTTATTGGGAGACGCCTTTAAATAGCCAATACTATTGTTTAAAACACCTTGATGGAAAGACCCTATCGCACTAATTATTGGTGTTGTATTTACGCCAGTAGCACCTACTAAATAGGACACAAATTCATTACTGTTCCATTTATGACCAATTACCCAAACGCTTTCGCCATCGGCACTTTCAACGGCTGTTATTTTTTCTGTAGACGAGCTAATTAACATTACATTTTTAGTAGAGGTTATAGCGCCTAAGTCGTTATCAAGCGTCATATCAACTTCCGAAAAACGCAAGCCATCCGATCCTGCTCGCCCATCTACGGTGAAAATATAATAAATAGAAGCGCTATTTGGTTTTGGAATAATAATAGCCGATTGCGTACTAGAGGCATCTCCGGTTAATCCCGTTCCATTATTCATTACTTGATGATTCTTATTCCAAACAGTAACACCATCGGTATAAAATAATAATTCGCCCAATTTTGAAGATATGGTAGCACAGCCTTCCTCGGTGTTTAATTCTCCATTTAACTCAGGAACGGGATATCCCGTATTAAAATTCAAGCCTGCACCTTGACCGAAAAACCAAAAAGCACTTTCATTTTGAGCGCTAAGATTTGCACTGGTTAGACTCAAAATAAGAGCTAAAAAAAAGCTGTAAATAAAGTGTTTCATATTATCTTTTTAATGTAAAATGACTCTTGTAACTACGACCGTCTTCTAAAGTGATAAAAAACCAATAATCACTTGTCGGCATCGGTTTGCCATTATAAGTACCATCCCAACCCCGGCTTGACGGTTTTATTTGAGTAATAAATTTCCCGAAACGATCGAATATTTTTATATCAGATCTTGATTGAAATTGTGAGTTAATACCATAGACTTGCCACGTATCATTTACACCATCGCCATTAGGTGTAAAATAAAGCGGGAAACCAACGACCGAAATAGTTTGATCAATACTACCACAATTATTTTTTACATCTGTAACGATTACCGAATAAATGCCTGGAGACACTTGTGTAAAGGTATTACTTTCTTGGAAAGAAGTCGTTTCTCCCGCTTCATTAACTAGCGCGTAAACATAATCGCCTTCACCAGAAGTGAGCACGGTTACTGTATTATTACGAATACTATTATCTGTAATCTCTACGGCATTTATAGTTGCAATGTTTGAGGGTTCTATTTCAATTGTTCGTGTTTTCGAGCAGTTTGTGTTCGGGTTAGTAACGGTTACCGTGTAGGTTCCTATTTCATTTATATCAATGTTTTGAGTGGTTTCGCCTGTAGACCATTCATATAAAAAGTTATTTGGGTTGGCATTTATAACGCCGCCATTTATGGTTACTGTTTCAGGGAAATCGTTAAGACAATACAATAACGATTCATTGTTCGCTAATTGTGGTAATGGGGTTATAGTTAATAACACGTCACTAATTCCATAACATGCATTATCATTTTCTACGCGTACATAAATGGTTTGTGAGTAGGGTACGGTGTTTTCGTAACTAGAATTTGAGGCGCCCGTTTCAATAATAGGATTAACTTCTAATAAAGCATCCGTATAACTTTCGTAATAATTTATAGTTAAATCTTGAGGTAGTCCAGTTAGAATAGCATCTGTAAACGTGCTGAGGTCGAATATGTGGATACCGTCTTCCGAATCTAAAGTGTCGCACACTGGGTCGGCAACATAATCACTAATTTGTGTCGTACTAACTTCAATTGTTAAGGTAGTGAAATTAACACAGTCTGTTTCTGTGTTTGATGCGCGCACAAAAAGTGTTTGCGGATTTTCAATATTATTATAGGCATCAGCACTTAAAGGATTTGCATTGTTTTGCGCATTATCGCTGGTTAAAAAATACGAAACTGCAATAGTGTCTGTTTGGTTGTTTAGAATTGTATTATCCGCTTCAGTTAAATTAAAAGTGGTAATTCCATCGTTTATGCCATCTTCATCACACTGAAATAAGCTACTCGCTACAACATCGGGAATTGGGTTTATATTCAGCACAAATGAACCCGTTACAAAGCACACTATATTATTTATATTTTCAACTCGAACAAAAATAGTTTCTGTAAATGCTGTTTGGTTTGTGTAATTATTAGCTAATGCGTTTGTATTGTTGACGGCATCTGTTTGTGAGCTGTGGTAAGACACTGTATAATCGGAAGTATTTTGATCGCTTAAAATAGTAGCATTAAAATTACTTAGGTCGGTTTCAGAAAAGCCGTCTGTAGGGTTAGCATCGGTATCACAATTATTAAAATCGACTAAACTTGAGAGCGTTGGGGTAGTTGTCATTGTTATAGTAACCGCTGTCGTTTGGTAACACTTAGGGTTTTCATTATTTTCTACTCGAGCGACTAAAGTTTCAATTGGTGTTATTACGGTGTAGTCACCTAGAAGTTCATTCTCATTGGCATCAGCATCAATTTGCGTGTTAAAATATTTTACACTGAAGGCTGTTGGATCTTGTGTTAATAGAATCTCCGGATTTAAAAGGGTTAAATTGAAAGCTTCAGAATTATCATTATCGACATCACAAATTGAAATGGTGTTGGGTGGATTAGCAGTGGGAATACCGTAGTAAGTTACAATTGCAAGACCTTCCAACGTATTACAGTTTCCGTTTTGTAAGTCGATAACCACTTCGTAGGTGCCGTTGTCGGTAATCTCTAATTCGTAAGGTGTAGCGGGGTTTGTTGGCGGAATGGCATTACCATCTTTAGTCCAGCTGTACGTTGCACCTGGCACATTGTCGGCTGTTAATATGTAAGTGTCTCCATCGCATAATGGTAGACTTACAGTATTAACATTATTTTGAATAATATCGATAGTCTGACTAAAAAAAGAGGTGATAAATGGAGGTAAACCTTGGCGGGCATTTCTACCATTTAAACTTACGGCATTGTGTAAGTAATTACTATCTACTCCTAAAATGTTTGGCGCGTCTATGACGCCTAAAAAAGGAAGCCCGACGTCGTAGGTAGAGCTTAAAGCACGATAAATTTTTCCATCTGGACCTAATTGTAAACCACCGCGATACAGTGTGCGATCGTCAAGAACGACTTGGCTTGCAGAAATATTATTAATTGCTAAATTGTATTGAATAAGAGATGATTTGTGATTACTGGGAATGTTGTTTTCCGATGGACTTTGAAAAAAATCGTTAGAAGAGGTTACGTACAGTAATTGACTATTTGGGGAAAATTCTACACCATACGGTTTGTTACTATTTTGAGTATTTATTTGAAGGTTCTGACGGTTAGAGACAAGTCCCGATTGTTTATCAAAATCAGCAATAAATAAACCGTCTTTAACATTTGCGCAAGCTAATCGGTTGCCGTCTGGCGAGAACTTTAAACTGCCACGCGCATCATTTACGTTAACGTTCAAACTAGAGGTAATCGCTGTACTATTTACGCCTGTATTGGAGACTTCGTAAGCGTGAAAGGTATTCATTCCCGTTGTGTTATACCCGCTACTGCTAGAGAAGGCGATAACCCAAATATTTCCGGTAACACAATCTTTTAAAACTGCTGAAATTTTTTCGGAACAGGCAGCTAATAAGTTTATGTTTTTATCAGTGACTGCACCATTGCCATTGTCGGCGGTCATATCAACAACAGAATAATTTAAACCTGTAAGATTTTGGTTAGAGCCCACCGTAAAAATATAGTAAATATCAGGATCACCTGGTTTAGGTACAATAATCGCCGACTGCGAACTTGAAGCATCCCCAAAAAGACCTATGCCGTTCGTCATTGTGTTGTGAGCGGCGTTGTAAACCGTTGTTCCATCTGTGTATAAAACTAAATCGCCATTACCATTAGATATGGTTGTACAGCCTTCAACGGTCGCTAACTGCCCATCACTTAAAGCGGTAATGGTACTTGTGTTTATATCAAAATTTATTCCAGCATTATCTCCAAAATACCAGTTAGACGCTTCGTTTTGTCCGTAAGTAAATACAAAACTCAACAAAAATAATAGTAAAAAATTTCTTTTCATTTTTATAATATAACAATACCTATCAAAGGTATCATTTTAAAAATAAAACATTAACTGTACTATTATTAAAAAGGGGCAGTTATTTAAGATGCTTGCCAATTAACAGTATTATAAATCTCTTTTTTGCAATAGTTTATAAGAAAACACAATAAAGAAGGTGGTCCAAAATAGTACAATAACGATATCGTACCAATGTACGGCATAGTCGAAATCGAATTGCTCTCCAACTTGATTAGCCATTTCTTTAACCGCTCCTAATCTTGAAAAGGGCTGTTTAATTAAATTAGACATGGATTGTAAGGGGAAGAATTGCGTAATAGTATCGGCGTATTCTGTAGTTTTATCCCATAAGTTTAAAACGATTCTTGCTAGACCTTCTACCATATACCACACAAACAAAAAGCCTAAAGCGAACGCAGAACGTTTTATTAAAATCCCCAAGAACAAACAGAAAGAAAAGAAGCCTAATAGCTTAATAAAAAAGGCGAATAAATAATCTAAATCGCTAAATACAATACTGGCTTCTGTAAAGCTAGAAAAAATATAACCCAAAATTAAAGAGATAATAAAGACGAAAATTGTAGAAATAAGCGCAAAAGCGGCAACAGTTAAAAATTTTGAAAGAATAAACTCCTTTTTACTTAAACCGTCTATTAAGTTCTGTTTTATAGTTTTATTGCTGTATTCGTTGGCCATCATACTTACAATAACTATGGCTAAAAAGAATTTTAAGGCCGCAGCAACATAGGTGTTAAAATGCCAGATAAACGGAAAATTGAAAATGCCTTGTTCTGCTAAATGAAATCTAAAAAAGCCGAAATCAAATTTTATAGCTGAGATAAGCGCAATACATGATAAAAGAATAAAATAGGCAAGGATAAGTACTTTGCTCGCTCTATTATTCCATAATTTTATAAATTCTATATTTAAAAGTCGTAACATATATGAGAGTTTTACTGAAGCCTGTTCAGAAGGTTTTTTAGTTTTAAGCGGAAGGGTTGTCGGTTAGTTTTAAGAATTGTTCTTCTAAACTTTCTTTTCTCATAATCAAATGCGAGAGGAAGATACCAGAATTAAAAAGCTGCTTATTAAATTCTGAAGCAGACAGAGGTTCTTTTAAAAAGGCAGTAACCATATCGTCTTTCTTTACTGTTTTGTTAATAGAAGGGTGGGCTTCTAAAAATGTGATAAGCTTAGCGCTGTCTTCGCTCTTAAGTTCGAAAAAACCGTGGCTAGAAATCATTTCGTCTACACGTCCAGAATATAATTTTTCACCTTTTCTAAGTACGACAACGTGTGTGCATACTTTTTCGACTTCATCTAACAAATGAGACGCTAATAGAATAGTGGTGCCGTTACTTGCAATTTGCTGTATTAAGGCTCTTATTTTATGAATGCCTTGCGGATCTAAGCCATTTGTGGGCTCGTCTAAAATTAAAATTTCGGGATCGTTAAGAAGCGCAGATGCTATGGCTAAACGTTGTTTCATTCCCAGAGAGAAGGTTTGAAACTTACTGTCTTTTCGTTCTATTAAATCGACTAACTCTAACTTTTCTAAAATTTTAGAAGTATCGATACCTTTTATCTTACAAACCAGTTCTAGATTCTTGTATGCCGTCATGTACGGGTAAAAATTTGGCCTTTCTATAATAGCACCTACTTTCTTAAGAGCGTTATGCGTGGTAACTTTACCGTCGAACCATTTAAAATCCCCACTGGTTTTATTGACTACATTTAAAGCAATACCTAAGGTGGTCGATTTCCCGCTTCCGTTAGGTCCTAAAATGCCATAGACATTACCTTTTTCAATGGTAAACGATAAGTTCTTTACGGCGGTAAGTAGTCCGTATTTTTTAGTTAGATTATTAATGGTAAGAATAGTGCTCAAGATAATTGGTTTTTGGTGCGTTAAAAATAAGACGATACTATAAGCCTTTTGTTACATCGTTTTCTAATAAAATAGATTTTATATTTTTATAAAGTACTCTTTCTAGACTTTTTATTGCTAACAATTGGCCATAAAAAAAGCTAAAATAAAAAAAACAATGTGCTCCTTTATTTTAGCTTTTCAGTCTTTTAAAGACTTTAAATATAGTGTAATGTGTTAGACTAATTCCAGTTTTCGTCGAAATTTAGATTATCGTAATCATTAACATCGAAATCGTCGTCAAATTCATCGAAAACATCGTCTTCATCTTCATCTAAGTTTTCAGCTTCAAACACTTTATCAGGTGCTTCATCTGGTACTTGCCCTTTAACGAACATTAAATTAGGGTAATCTACACCTTCAGTTTCTTCAGCAATTTCAGCTAACTCCACAAAAAACGTCCACAAACTAAAAAAGTCGTACACATAAATTAATTTTGTTTGTTCTTCGTGTATAGTATCCGAAAGGTTGGTTTCATTCATTAATCGGACGTCACTGCCACCCTCACTCATATCAAAAAGCGATATTTCTTCACCTTGGTTCCATTGCTCATCACTTAAGTAAAAGGACGCCATTTCTGTACCATCAAATCCAAACGATTGTGTAATAATATTGTGTAAATCTTCTAAAGTGTCTGTTTCACGTATTTCTAAATCGCGAAAAATATCCTCTTTCGTATCGTTATCTAAGATGACTCTAAATCTATAAATCATAATCTTTAATTAAGGTGCAAAGTTACAAAGTTTCAATTTTGTTTTTAGGTTTTGACGCCTCTAATATCAGGTAGAACTGAAAACCGAATAGAATACTTGCTAATACAATGTGAAGCGATTGACTGCCAAACGGAAAATTGAAATTAGCCATCGCAATACCCGTTATTGTTTCTAGAATTAAAAGCACAATAACCCCATTTAGTTTGTTGTGTTTTAAGTGGTGCTTTCTATTTAAATACAGTAAAAAGAAATTAACAGCAAGGACTAGAATAGAAAACGAACGGTGAATGTAAAAGGTTATAGGAGCATCGTTAAGCCACAAGGCATTTGTGCCATAACCTAGTGCTTTAATTTGCTCGTCGACAAACTGTCTTACTTGCGTTCCTAAAACTATTTGAATAAGTGTTAATACCGATGAAAACACGAGTAGCTTATAAAAGAAAGCATTGTATTTAAACGGTCTTTTATTGGTTTTGGTTATGTAGATTAAATATAAAATAAGGGCCACAATAACGAGCGCCATTACCATATGAATGGTTATTTTGTAGGGTGATAAATTAGAATCTACAACTGTTTTGCCTAGCCAAGCTTGGAAACCCATGCTAAATAGAATTAAGACTGAAAGTATGGGGATCCAACTATTTTTTCGCCAAAACCAAAAGGACATAACTGTAAAAATTAAAATAGGAATTCCAGACAATGCGCCCGACAAACGGTTGATATATTCCACCCAAGTGTGCACGGGGTTGTAAACGGCATAATCGTGTTTTGTGTACGCTTCCCAATTACTAGAGTTTAAAGCATTGCCAGAACTGAATTTGGTTTTAGCGACCAAAAGGGCTTCATCTTTAATAATAACAATGCCTTTTTTGTATTCGAAATTAGGTTTAAATTCTAATTCTGAAGCTTCGGTAGGCGGAATGTAGTATCCAAAACATTTTGGCCAATCGGGACAGCCCATTCCAGACCCCGTCATGCGCACAACAGCCCCTGCGATAATTACAACATAGACTAAAATTAATGCTGTTTTTACTAACGTTCTAAAATTTTTATGCATTTTAAATCTGTTTTAACCCCAGTTTTTCTCCTACTTTAAGCATTATATTGAAGGCTGCATCGTGTTCGTTTGGGATATCTCCTTCTATAATAGCTTCTTTAATGGCCTCTTTAATAACACCTATTTCGCGAGAAGGTTTTAAGTTGAAGGTTTTCATTATTTCTTCACCGGTAACTGGCGGCTGAAAATTACGCACTTGGTCGCGTTCTTCTACTTCAACTATTTTCTCTCTAACAATTTTAAAGTTGTTATGGTATTTATTAAATTTTTTAGGATTTTTTGTCGTGATATCGGCCTCACAAAGCGTCATTAAATCATCGACAAATTCGCCAGCATCAAAAACCAGACGTCTTACTGCGGAATCGGTAACCGTCTCCTGAGCAAGAACAATAGGTCGCGAACTCATAAATACTAGCTTTTGGACAAATTTCATTTTTTCATTAAGCGGCATTTTTAAACGCTTAAATAAATGATAGATCATTTTAGAGCCTTCAAATTCGTGTGCGTGAAATGTCCACCCTGCTTTTTTGCTAAATTTTTTCGTCGGTGCTTTTCCTATATCGTGTAATAAAGCCGCCCAGCGTAACCACAGATCGTTGGTATGTTCCGCTATATTGTCTACAACCTCCAAGGTGTGATAAAAGTTATCTTTATGGGTTTGGCCGTCAACTTCGTCAATACCCTTTAGAGCCGTAAGTTCGGGTAAGATATGTTTTAAAAGTCCGGTTTTCTCTAACAGTAAAAAGCCTTTGGAAGGTGTTTTACTTTCAATAATTTTATGAAGCTCGACAACAATGCGTTCGTTGGTAATAATTTTAATGCGTTCGCTGTTTCTTGTAATAGCTAGTAACGATTCGTGTTCAATCTCAAAATCTAATTGCGAAGCAAAACGAATAGCGCGGAGCATTCTTAAAGGGTCATCGCTATAGGTTATATCCGGGTTTAAAGGTGTTTTTATAATCTTATTGTCAAGATCTTCAATACCATTAAAAGGATCTAAAAGATCACCGAAATGAGTTTTAGAGAGGTTTAAAGCTAAAGCATTCATTGTGAAATCGCGACGATCTTGGTCGTCTTGAAGTGATCCGTTTTCAACAACCGGGTTTCTGCTGTCTTGTGTATACGATTCTTTACGGGCACCAACAAACTCGATTTCTATCTCTTGAAAACGCAACATTGCTGTACCATACGTTTTAAAAATCTGAACTTTTGGTTTATTAGGCAAATTTTTTGCAACTTGTTTTGCTAGAGCGATACCGCTGCCAATAGCAACAATATCGATGTCTTTAGCGTCGCCGCGATGTAATAAAAAATCACGAACAAAACCTCCAATGACATAACTGTCTAAATTTAATTCGGCTGCAGATTTAGATATGGTATTAAATATGGTATGCTGTAATGCTTCTTTGTAATTCATCGCTTTCTTGCCCACTTACTCGCGAATAATTTTTATAGATCCGCTAGTACTTAGTTTAAAAATACTAGACGGTTTTGTGTTTTTAGTTTCGCTCTGCGAATTTACAATATAATCCACACCTTTTAAAATGACCTCGCTTATTTCTTTAAACGATTTTGGCGTAGGATCACCAGAAATATTAGCCGATGTAGAGACTAACGGTTTACCCAATTTTCTAATTAATTTTTCGCAAAACTCGTGCTTAACTACGCGAATTGCAAGTGTGTTGTCTTCGGCAATTAAATTTTCGGCAACGCCAGCAGGATTATCGTAAATAACAGTGGTGGGTGTTACCGATAAATCTAAAATATCGTAGGCGACGTTAGGGACATTATCCACGTGTTTTTCTAACAACCCATAATTGTGTACAAGGCAAATCATCGCTTTTTTTTCGGTACGCTGCTTTAATTTATAAATTTTCTCTACCGCTTCGGCATTTGTTGCATCGCAACCAATACCCCAAACCGTATCTGTAGGGTATAAAATAATGCCACCTGACTTTAAAATTTCGTAAACTTTATATATTTCTTCTTTCATCTCTGCAAAGGTCTTGAATTTTCTATTAATACGACACGTTTCAATAGTATTAAAAGTAATTGTAATTGATATTTAAATTTTAAATTTGTCGTTTAAATAGTAAAAATAGTTGCTAATTTGTATTTATGATTAATGTAACCCAAACTTTTTTACCTCCAATAGAGGAATATACGCTCATTTTAAATAGAGCGTGGAGGAATAAATGGATTACCAATAGGGGAGAGCTTTTAATAGAATTGGAGGCTAAGTTGTCTGATGTTTTGGGAGTTGAACATTTCTTTGTCACTACAAATGGTACGTTGCCCTTACAAATAGCGATAAAAGCGTTAGGAATAACCAAGGAAATAATAACGACTCCTTTTAGTTATGTGGCAACAACTTCTAGTATTGTTTGGGAGAACTGTACACCTGTTTTTGTGGATATAGAAAAAGAAACGTTAACTATAGATTGTTCGAAAATTGAAGCAGCAATAACGAGTGACACCGAAGCTATTTTAGTTACTCACGTTTTTGGAAATCCTTGCGATATAGAAGCTATTGCAGTACTTGCTAAAAAACACAATCTTAAAGTTATATACGATGGCGCGCACTGTTTTAATGTGCAATACAAAGGACAATCAATTTTTAATTATGGCGATGTAAGTACGGTTAGTTTTCACTCCACCAAGCTATTTCATACTGGTGAAGGCGGCGCTATGTTTATGAGAGATAAAGTTTTATACGATAAAGTTCTTTATCATCACAATTTCGGACACAATGGTCGCGAAAAATTTCACGGTCTAGGTATTAATGCCAAAGCGTCAGAGCTACAAGCAGCAATGGGATTGGCTGTTTTGCCGTATATGAAAACAATTATTGAAAAGAGAAAACAGTTAGTGGAGATTTACGAAAATGTATTTAGAGGTTTGGAAGGGATTCAATTAGTGAGATTTCGAGAAGGTGCGACCCGAAACTATTCTTATATGCCGGTTATTTTTAAAGATGAAGGGACTCTTTTAAAGGTGAAGAAGGCCTTAGAAGATAAAGATATTGTACCCAGACGTTATTTTTATCCGTCTTTAAATACATTAGACTACGTGCATTCTAATAAAGAAATGCCAGTTTCAGAATCTATTTCAAAACGCATTCTGTGTTTGCCTTTGTATTATGAGCTTAAAGAAGAGGAAGTGAAATTAATACTATCAATAATTACTAATACAATTTAATAATTTTGAAACCAATTATCTATTTAATAGGCGTCGGAAATTACACAGAAGTTATAATCGAGCTTGCTGAGGATTGTGGTTATGACGTCAAGGGACTGTATCACTATAATAATGAAAGAATAGGTGAGTTAGTTTTAGGTGTTCCTATTATTGGATGCACAGAAGAGGTGTATAAAGAAGACATAAGTAATTTAAATTTTGCTGTAACTATGGGCGAAAATAAATTGCGATGTCAAATTGCGGAGAAGTTAAGATTATTAGGAGCTAACACTCCAAATTTAATCCATCCTAATGCTTTTATTAGTCCATCGGCGGTTATTGGAGAAGGATGTTTTATACATTTAAACGCTAAGATTAGTACTAATTGTACCTTAGGTAATGACTGTGTCATTGATTTTAATAGTTTAGTAGCACATCACGCGCGCTTGGATAATGGCTGTTATTTGTCTTCATTATCTATGGTTGGCTCGTATTGTAAACTAGGGAAACGTGTCCTTTTAGGGATGAATGCGTTAGTTATTCCCTTAAAATTAATATTGGGGGACGATTGTATTGTAGGAGCAAAAGCTAACGTTACAAAATCATTTCCCGATAACACTGTGCTTATTGGTAACCCTGCTAAGCCACTTATAAAAAAATAAAATGAGACCATTATTAAGTATTTGTTGTACCACGTTTAATCATGTAAAATATGTTAAAGAAACTATTGAAGGTTTCTTGACTCAACAAACTAATTTTCCTATCGAAATTATAATTCATGATGATGCATCTACAGATGGAACCGCAGATATTATTAAAGAATACGCTAGCAAGGACGATAGAATAGTGACCATTTTACAAGATGAAAACCAATATTCAAAAAAAATAAAACCGTGGAGGAACTTTGTCTTTCCAAAAGCAAAAGGTAAATATATCGCGTTATGCGAAGGGGATGATTACTGGACCGACCCCTTAAAACTACAAAAGCAAGTCGATTTTTTAGAAGCCAATAATGATTTTGCATTATGTTTTCATAATAGTAAAAAGTATTTTCAAGGAACGGATACTTTTGAGATAAATACAGCATCGGCAGAGGTACCTAATGTAACAACTTCGGTAGATTTGGCAGACTATAATTATATAGCCACTCCAACTGTTGTTATGCGCAATGATTTTAAATTGTCGCCATGGTTTGACTTGATGCCAGTTGGCGATTGGCCTTTGTTTTTTATTCAAGTTCAAGATAAAAAAATAATGAAACTTGACGATTATATGTGTGTTTATAGAATACACGATAAAGGTATATGGTCTTCAGCAAGTGAGCAGCAGCGACTGGAAATGGATATAAATACAATAAAACCGATATTAGATAATGTAGACTTACCTAAAGTGGCAAATACAGCTCTAAATAAAAAATATAAAGAAAAAGTAAGGGCATTAAAAAAGCTAAATAAAAAGCCGTTTTTCAGTTTTAAGCATTTATTTTCTAAATCTTAAACGACTTTTGTAACAGTTCTGTTTTCTGTGGCGTTTAATAATTTGGCGCGCTTTAAAACCGATCGTCTTTTTAGTCTATTTTTAATTTTTTTACTCCCATAAAAGGTTAAATAATCTAATATTTCTTCTGGACTAAAAAGTTCGACAAGTTTAAAATGATAGTGCATTTTTTCTTCACCTTCAGATAAAATTGGAGTAGAACGTGCTGTAAAGGAGTTTTTAAATGTGGCTTTAATTAATGGTGTCGCTTGTTGTTTCGTTTCAGTATCTAGTTTTTCGTAACAATGTCTTAATGTTAACATTTTTAAATAAGTAATGTACATAGATACCATATTTTTATCTGTCTTATACTCTTCGTTTTTATAATAGTTCTTGTAGAGATACTCAATTATAAAAAGATAAGATTCTAAATTTTTTATGTTGAAGTTATTGGTAATAGAAGCCGTATTTGCGACGTTATAAAAATAGGTCGCTTGATCATTAAAGATAATGCCTTTAGTATGAAATAACGTTTCGAAAAACCACAGTTCGTCCTCGTGATAAATTCCTCTTTTAAAGTTTAAATTATGGAAATCGATAAACGTTTTTTTAATTAAACGGTTCCAAGCAACACAAATAAATGGTTCTTCAATGGCCTTACTTAATAGTTTTTTAGAGTCGTTTTTAAATACTGTAAACGGTTTTGGCGTGTGCGATAAGTGATCTTTTATTGTTTTATTCTGTCCTTCTGTAATAGCGCATTTCCCATAAACGATATCTGTGTCTTCACTAGTTAATGCTAATAAATTACTAAGCGTATTATCGGGAATTAAATCATCTGAGTCTAAAAAATAAACATAGCTACCAGACGCTTTTTCTAGCCCTTTATTTCGCGCTGCCGAAAGGCCTTGGTTCTCTTGATAAAAATATTTAAATCGACTGTCTTTTGCTACCCATTCCTTACAAATGGAAGCGGTGTTATCCTGACTGCCGTCGTTTATAATAAGACATTCCCAGTTCTTATAATCTTGAGAATGGACACTTTCTAATGTTTTGGAAACAAAATCCTTAACATTATAACAAGGAACAATTATAGACACTACAGGATTGGACATAGATGAAGTTATAATTTTAAAACAGCTAAATTAAATTAATTTGAAGAATATACACTCGTAAGTCTATAAAAAAGGCGTTATCAAGAAATAAACGTAAGTTTTTTAAAATAATGACACTTTAAATCGTTTAAAACAGAATACTCTAAAAGAGGTTCTGATAAAATTGCTATTTTTGGACTATGAATACAAATATTAAGACGATAAAACCGAAACCATTAGCGTTTTTTGAGAGTAACCCTTTAACTCTTAAACGCGTTTCCCGACCCAAGGTTTCTATAATTATACCCGTTTATAATCACATAGTGTATACGTTAAATTGCTTATATTCTATTAAAGAAGATTGTGAGCAAAACGACGTTGAGGTTATCGTTATTAACGATTGTAGCACAGACGACACTTTAGAGCGTTTAGATACGGTTGACGGTATTACAGTTATTACAAATGAAGAGAATCTAGGGTTTTTAAAAAATATAAATAAAGGTATAAAAGCATCTCAGGGGGACTATGTTTTGCTATTAAATAACGACGTTATTGTAGAGCCTCATTTATTAGAAGAAATGTTAGCGGTTTTTGAAAACCGGAAAAATGTTGGGGGAGTCGGTGCTATGGGGATTCATCCTAGCGGCGTATTACTAGAAGCAGGAGCTACCATTTATTCCGATGGCGGTGTCGATAATATAGGTCGAGAGAACAGTCTAGAAAATCCTAAAAATCATTTTCTTAAAAAAGTTGATTATTGTTCTGGCTATTGCTTGCTGATAAAACGTTTCTTTCCAGATAAAACGTTAGTACAGCTCGACGAGTTCTTTTTACCTGCTTATTACGAAGAAACAGATTTGTGTATGCAGATACGTCATACTTATGGATTGGATATTTATTACCAACCCTTTGCAAAATTAATTCATTTTGAAAGTATATCCTATGGTAAAGAGGTCACTGATAAAAAACGACAACTCGTCGCTAAAAATAAAATTAACTTCTACAAAAAGTGGAAAAACGTTTTAGATAAAGCACCATACGATAAAACACGATTGAATCAGAAATACCTCAATAAGAATTATATAGGTGAGAAAGTGTTAGTACTAGAAGATGCCTTGACTCCCAAATTATTAGCGGAAATAAAAGCTAAGGATTGTACAGTCCATAAGGTTGCTATTCTTCTTAAAGACAAGGCGAATATAAAAAACATAAAAAAATGGCAACGTCACGGCGTCGAAATTGTGTATCCTTACGTATCTAAAGAGAACAAAACTATCAGTTTTTTAAAAATTATATCATTTATGGCTCCAGGTTTCGATAGAATTGAAACAAAAAGCATAATAAATAAATTTTATTTTTATTTAAAATCATTTATTGAATAATCGTGTTATTTTTGCGCGTGCTATTAAAATAATAAACAATCAAAATTCGAAGGTATTTCCATGTATAAAAATATTAAAAAACAAATCAGACTTGTGAAATTAAAAAATAAACTCTTAAAAGAGGGTGTTTTTTTTAACGAGGAGTCGCTGGTTTTTTCAAAAAAGAATGTTTTAATTATAGATGAAATTATACCAGAATTTAATAAAGATTCGGGCTCTAGAAGACTTAAGGAAATTATTTCAATTTTATTAAAAAATAATATAGGTGTTTTCTTATTGGCAGATTACAGGCAGCATCGTTATAAAAGTGATTATTTTGGAGTTTATAAAAAAATGGGCGTTAACGTATACCAACCCGCTATTTTTAAGGATGAGGTGTTAACGATTGAAGGTTTTATAAAATTAATTGCTCCAAAATTAAATTATGCGTGGTTACACAGACCGCATATTTTTGAGAAATACCAAAGCATTGTTAGAAACGCAAACCCGAAAGTGAAGTTAATTTACGATATGGTCGATTTTCATTATGTTAGATTACAGCGTGAATACGAGCTAAATAATAATGAAGATAATAAAATTGAGGCTCAGAAATATTTAAATCTAGAAACTAGTAATAGTAAAAAAGCAGATGTTACTATTGCTATTTCAGATACCGATAAAAGCTTACTTTTAAAACATTATAACAAACCAGAGCAAATAAAAGTGTTGAGTAATATTCATCAATATTTACCAAAAACGGCTAACTTTAAGCCCTTCGAAAAAAGGTGTAATTTGTTATTTATAGGTAATTTTAGACACACACCAAACCAAGATGCTATTGTGTTTTTACACGATAAAATTATGCCGATTGTTTGGAAAACGCTTCCTGAATTAAAAGTGGATATTATTGGGAGTTATGCTACCGAAGATATTAAAGCATTGCATTCAGATCAATTCAATATTATTGGTTTTGTAGACAAGGTTGAAGATTATTTTTATAATTCGAGACTATTTATAGCGCCGTTGCGCTATGGAGCCGGAATAAAAGGTAAAATAGGGCAGAGCTTAGAATACAGTTTACCGCTAATCACTACAGATATTGGAGCCGAAGGATTTAATTTTGGCAAACACCATAATACAATGGTTGCCAATACCAAAGAAGAAATTGCTGCAAAAATAATTGAAGTGTACACTAATAAAGAAAGTTGGGAGACTTTAAGTGCTTTTTCTGAACATATCCTGGAACCTTTTTCTTTAAAAAGCACTGAAGATACTGTGTTGAGTTTAATAAAATAAGCGATTTATTTTAAGTTGAAAACCTTCTCAATCCACTTCTCGATAGTGTATTTATTATAGGTTTGCTGCTTTAGTTCTTCGTAATTTTTGGCGAAAAAATCTTTACTTGGGAGTGTATTACTTTCGTCCATTACAAAAATATTGTTAGGGTTGTAAAACGAATAATTAAGCACATTTTTATTATTGGTAATCACTTTCTTTTTTAAGGCTAAAGCTTCAAAAAAACGGAAACTTAATCCTGTTTGGTTTTCGCGGACAAAATCAACAATAACTTTTGCTTTTTTATATTCTTCTATCAAGTGTTCCTGCGAAATATAGTCATCTTTAAATTCAATATATTGAGCCCCTTTTGTTTTAAGTGCCACGAGTTTTCTGTTTTTGCCTAAAATCAGACACTTAAAAGTGACGTCCATTTTTTTAAACCGTGCTGCCACATCAATCAACCTTGGCACTCTATCATCTAAGGAGCCTACATAAACGGCATCGTAAACTTCATTGGCTGTATCTATAACTTCCGTAAGATAATTGTAATTAGTAATAGGCAGAAAATTATATTGGGCAACGTCGTTGGCATCAAAAGAATAAATAGAGTCGAAAATACCGTCTAGTAAGTGTGTAATGGGATTCCTTTCCATACTGTCGTATAAATACGCAATATATTTATTCGTGCGTTTCTTTATTTGTAAATGGTGTTCTAAATCAATTACTTCTGGATTAATAACTAGTATCTGATCTTGAAAACCTAAACGGTCTAATTCGTGCACTATAAAATCCTGTCGTCTTAGTTTTTTTAAATTTTTATTCAAAAACACTTTACTAAGTGCGTTTGTAATTTTATCAAAGACCGAGGCGTGTTTGTAATTTCCAATTTTAATATGGTAACTATCTATACCCTTTTTTTTAAGCGCAATAGCGATGTGTTTATCGTAATCCCAATGATCAAAACTGATAATACATATTTTTTTAGGCATCTAGTCGGTTTTATAATTAATATCAAAAATAGTATAATGTTTAGTATATCGGCAATTGTTTGTTATTTTTGAAGCACTAAGTTAATCAATTTATGAAAAATATTATAGTTGGGTTTTTAATGTCTTACGATTACGACAAACTAAAGCAGTCTATACCAGCAGTGTATAATGAAGCGGATAAAATTTACTTGGCGATAGATCACGAATACCGTACCTGGAAAGGAACGACTTTTTCAGTCGTTCCCGAGTTTTACGAATGGTTAGAAGATATGGATGTCGATAATAAAATCGAAATTTACCGTGATGATTTTTACAGACCAGAACTTAGTACCATACAAAACGATACCCGAGAGCGCCATTTATTATCGTTAAAAATGGGCGAAGGCAATTGGTTTATTCAAGTAGATGCCGATGAGGTTTTTATCGATTTTAAGCAGTTTGTAGATACTTTAAAATCAAAGAATCATTTTTTAGAAAACCCCAAGGCAAACCCCATACAAATAGCAGGGTTTTTAATCAATATATATAAATATTTAGACGACGGATTGTTATTTGTAGATGCCCCAACAAAAGTAATGTTGGCTACAAATTACCCTAATTATAAGCGTGCGCGAAATACTAAAGAGCGTATAATTTATACTAATAATGTATTGCTGCACGAGTGTCTATCGCGTACAGAAGCCGAATTAACGTTTAAGTTAGAAAATTGGGGCCACAGTCACCAAGTAAATAAAGAGTTTTTTCCAAAATGGAAAAAGGCAAACAAAGACAATTATAAAACGCTTAAAAATCTATTTTATTTAGATCCCCATATTTGGAAGAGTTTAGACTATTTTCCGACTCAGAATGTAACTGAAATAAAATATTTAATTGAAAGCAACCCTAAATTACAGCCTTCTACATCATTTTTGCTAAAGAAAAATTTCGGACAATGGTTTAAGTTTTTAGGCCCTTTTAAAAAGAGTAAAATAGCTTTCGAATCTTATTTTTAAATTATGCGATACATTTCAAATACCTTAATAATAGCGACCTATAATTGGCCTGAAGCTCTAGAGCTTGTTTTGCTTAGTGTAAAAAATCAGACGATTTTACCAAACGAAATCATTATTGCCGACGATGGTTCTACAGTCCAAACCAAAGCCATAATCGATCGTTTCAAAAGCGAACTATCTATGCCGTTGCATCACGAATGGCAAGAGGATAATGGGTTTCGCAAAGCACAAATTTTAAATAAAGCCATTGCAAAGGCCAGTGGCGATTATATTATTCAAGTGGATGGCGATTGTATAATGCATCCTAATTTTATACAAGATCATTTAAAATTTGCGAATCCAAACACCTATTTGTTCGGTTCGCGAGTAAACATTCAAAAACCGTATTTAGGCACACTGTTTTCTAAAAAACAAGTGCAATTTAATGCTTTTTCTCAAGGTATAAAAAAACGTACGCGCGCGTTACATATCCCTATACTAAGTGCTTTGTATAAAGAAAGTGATGCTTTCTCTAATAAATTTAGAGGGTGTAACACCTCGTATTATAAATCCGATTTTATCGCTGTAAATGGATATAACGAAGATATCTCTGGCTGGGGACGTGAAGACTCAGAATTAATGTTACGCTACCATAATATAGGATTACATGCTAGAAGATTACGCTATCGCGGTATCGTGTTTCATGTTTATCACAATGAAAAATCTAGAAATAAATTGGAAATAAATGATAAAATAGAACAGCATACTATTACCGAAAAATCAACGTGGACGAATAACGGGGTAGATAAGTATTTGAAATAGACTCTTTTTATGAGTGAACGCTAAATAAACACTAAATTTACAGTCTAAATCAAACCCGTATTGAGCGAAAGATCAACTTCAAGCAACATCAGTTAGAAATTATAAAAATGCATAGAGTAATAAATCCAACATACCAAACTCATAGTGACGCCATAGATTATTTTATTTTGAATTATGAGACTGAGGGTGCGCCTTTTGGAGATCAGGAAAGAAATAGTTTGCGACTGTTTAAATTAAACAACAAAACACTAAATGCCAAGTCGTTTAAAAAACCCAATGCTATAAATAAAATTGTATATAAATATTTTAGGAAGAGTAAAGCACAACGTTCTTTTGAATATGCCAATAAGTTGAAAGAGTTAGGGATTGGCACACCAGAACCTGTGGCCTTTTATGAATTAAACAATAATTTAATTTTCGAAAAAAGTTATTATATAAGTGAACAATTAGACTGTGATATTACCTATCGAGAATTGTGTAAAAATTTAGATATACCAAATCACGAAGCAATACTTAGGGCTTTCACACATTTTACATTTCAACTACATGAAAAAGGCATTAACTTTTTAGATCATTCTCCAGGCAATACCCTAATTAAGTATAATAACGGTGATTACGAATTCTTCCTGGTAGATTTAAACCGAATGAATTTTGAAACAATGTCCTTCGAAAAGCGTATTAAAAACTTCGCAAAACTGACTATTCATAAAAGTATAATTGAAATTATGAGTGATGAATACGCTAAATTAATCACTGAAGATTATGAGAAAGTTTTTAATTTAATGTGGTACGAAACACAAGATTTTCAAGACTCTTTTCAGAGACGAAGACGACTAAAGAAAAAAATAAAGTTTTGGAAAAATAAATGATTTAATCTCTTCCTTTGCGTAATAACCAAAGCTTTACATATCTCATAAATACAACATAAGCTTGTACATTACCAATAGTAAAACCAACTAAACCATCCCTAAAACCACTTTGAACAATATAGTGTTTAAAAAATCCCCAAAAGGGTTTTACCACAAAATGATAGGGTGTTAGCTTTCCAGTTTTTTTATCGTAATCTTTAGCTTGTAAAGTGGCGTAGTGATTCATCTTTTCCATATAAAGATTAAAACTACGGTAAGAATAATGTAAAAACTTTTGCTTTAATACGCCTGTAGAGCCATTTACGAGTAGAGATTCATGTACTTGTTTATTATTATACTTACAAAAATCTCTTTTAAATAGTCTAATCACACTATCGTTGCGCCAACCGCTATACTGCACGCGTTGACCCATAAAATGATTAATACGTTTTATATTGTAAGCCTCGTGAGGTATGTTATTTAAACTTAAAACTGAAAGTATTTCCTGTTGCAATTCTGGAGTGACCCTCTCATCGGCATCAACAAGAAGAATCCATTCGTGTTTTGCCTGAGAAATAGCATAGTTTTTTTGTGCACTATAGGCATCGAATTTACGTTGTAAAACAGTTGTTGCAAGACTTTGCGCTTTTTCAAAAGTACCATCTGTGCTATAACTATCAATTACTAAAATTTCATCAGCAAAACCAACTGTAGCAAGGACCGCCTCAATATTGTGGATCTCATTTTTAGTGGGTATAATAGCAGTTAATTTAATCACAGGTTACGCTTTTTAGTATAAGGTTTAGAATAACTCTTAAAAGTGAAATAGTTTAAACGTTTTCTAATTTTGTATTTTCTAATTAAATTTAAGGGCTTTCTTTTTAAATAGCTTTTGTCTTTATGCAGGAATTCTATGGTGGTATCTACAATTCTTTCTGAGGATTTTCCATCGTAATACGGGTGCAATTCCGCAACAAAAGTAGCAATATTTTTAATTAAATTTTGAGGTTTTGCGAGGGCCGTTTTAAAACTCTCTTTAATTTGAGATGCTTCACTAATATTAATTAAATAATTATGATTAAACGTATGGTTAAAAGTAACTACGGGTTTTTTTTGTAATAAAAATTCTTGAATTGCCGAGGTTGTATCAGCAAACATAATATCCGCTTTTTTAAATAAAGGCACAAGGTCTGTCGTGTCATAATATTGAAAGTGTTCATTATTTAACGCATGCCATTTTTGCTTAATATCCTCAGGAAGTTTTGGGTGTAAAACCATCATAAATTTAAATTGCCCAGTGCTCGATAACTTCTTAATTTCGTTAAAAACAGCAGCGTTGTAAGCCAAGCTTAAGCGCGGGGTAAAGGTGGAGGCTATAAAAATAGTTGGTAAATCACTAGTGGTACTAACGTCTTCCAACGGAAACAAAGGATCTACCTTAGCCCAGCCCGTTTCTATAACTTCAAAAGAAGGATTTTGTTTCTGTTGCCGTTTAAAACCTGTTGTTGTCGATGGCCCTTGCGTACAGTATAAATCGAAAAACCCTCGAATTCTAAAATGCGCATCTCCGTTTTTCTTTTCAGGTCTTTTATAGGTAAGAAACCCATGAAAAATCTGAACTTTAATCCCACTAATAAAATCGGGGACCTCGTTTGTAGCCGTTAAAACAATATGTGGTTCATAAGCGATTACGTCTTTAATATTTTCTAATACATTTTCTTTACTATGTAAAGCAACGTGCCCTTCTTTAATGTCGCTAAACCATTGTACTTTATAACCTCTTTTTATAATCTCTTTTTCTAAAGGCAAACCAATAGGTACTGAGTAGCTGTGCGATATGTATATTAGAAATTTATAATGCATTAGATATTGATTTTTAAAAATGAAATAAGCTTCTCAGATATAAAATTAGGTTTAAATTTTAAATAATACTCTCGCGGTTGCTTTTTTGCTAAACTAATATCATAGGCTATATAATCAGAAAGGTGGACGGCGATATGTTGTTTTGTTTCATTATCTCCAAACCAATTCTTCTTATTTAAATAAGGTGAAAAGATGGTAAATGTTGGTAAAGATAAAGCTTTGGCCATATTGTTGGCACCACCTTCATTGCCTATTAAAGTAGTACATAGGCTTGTAATTGCTAAAAATTCTCTTAAACTTTTGCCATAGACATCTAAAAAAATATGTGCTTTAGTTTCAGGTAAGCAGTTCTTGTAAATGGCTTCAGCTTGTACCCTTTGGCTTGGTATATAATTAAAGAGTATTTGCGCATTTTCGACTGTATGTGCAATCGTATTTAAAAGGGTAGCCATATATTTAAAAGGATACGTTTTTGTAGCATTACTGCCCAAAACACTGATCATAAATAAAGGCTTTTCCAAATCTATACCAGATGCCGCTAATAGTGTTTTTGCTCCTTCAATTTCATCAGGTTTTAAATATATTTGTGGTTGTATGTCCTTAAAACTTATATTTAAAGGTTCTAGTAGCCTGAAGCGATTTTCTAGAGCTAAGCTGCTGTGGTGTTTTGGTGTTTGAATTCTTTCAATAGGGTGTGTAAGTAAAAACGCAGTATATTTTTTATAGTAAGCAATCCTCATTTTAGCTTTAGAGAAATAAGAAATAAGAGTACTGCTTAATTTTCCATAAGCATCAATGGTAATATCATAGTCTTCAGCTTTAATTGTTTTTAAAAATTTATAAAAATCAATTTTAGACGCTTCGATATTGGGTGTAACAAAAATAAATTTATCGATAAAGGGGTTGTTGTCTACAACGGCCAGAGTATGCGAATTAATAAGATAATGCAGTTCGGCAGCAGGATATCTTTTACGTAACGATTCCAACAATATACTTGTAGTAAGCACATCGCCAATCATTTTTTGCTGTATAACTAAAATTTTCATACGTCCAATTTAAAATCTCATTACTAAGATTTAAATACTAAATTTAATATTATAAAAATCTCTAAACCGCCACATTATACTCACGTAAAGCATCATTTAAAGAGGTTTTTTTATTTGTACTCTCCTTACGTTTTCCAATAATTAAAGCACAAGGTACTTGAAACTCCCCTGCTGGAAATTTTTTGGTATAACTACCAGGAATTACCACAGAACGTGCCGGCACAAGGCCTTTCGTTTCCACGGGCTCATCTCCCGTAACATCTATAATTTTTGTGCTCATCGTTAGGACTACATTAGCACCTAAAACGGCTTCTTTTTCCACACGAACGCCTTCCACAACAATACAGCGCGAACCAATAAAAGCACCATCTTCAATAATTACCGGCGCCGCTTGTAAAGGTTCTAAAACTCCGCCAATACCAACACCGCCCGAAAGGTGAACATTTTTGCCAATCTGGGCACAACTTCCCACCGTGGCCCACGTATCTACCATCGTACCCTCATCGACATACGCACCAATATTTACGTAACTCGGCATTAAAATCACACCCGCCGAAATATAGGCGCCGTGTCTCGCAATCGCGTTTGGTACCACACGAATGCCTTTTTCGGCATAGCCTCTTTTTAACGGGATTTTATCATGATATTCGAAAATTCCAGCCTCCATTGTTTCCATTTTCTGTATCGGAAAATACAATACCACAGCTTTTTTCACCCATTTGTTAACCTGCCACCCAGAATCTGTAGGTTCCGCGACACGTAACGCGCCGTCGTCTAGTAATTGCACCACTTTTCTAATCGCATCGGTGGTTTGTTTGTCGTTTAATAATGCGCGGTCGTTCCAAGCATTTTCTATAATTTGTTGTAAATCTTTCATTATAAATAATTTTGTAAATCTGTAAAAAGGGGAGTGCAAGGCGTTTTGAATACTTTGGGCGTGCCCTAAAGGTCAGGCTTTTCGTTATATCTTTTTAATTTTTGTTAAAATTAAAAAGGATGCCACTACAATCCTTCACGCAAATATAACCACTACATTTAAATTTGGCGCAATAATTAATCTAATAAGGATATAAACCTTAAATTTGCATAAAAAAATACAAAATGGCTCAAATTCTAGCAATAGATTATGGAAAGGTACGAACAGGCTTAGCGGTTACCGACGATCTGCAAATTATCGCTTCGGGATTAACCACTGTGCCTACCAAAGAGCTCATTGATTTTTTAAAAGACTATACAAAAAAGAATAGTGTAGAATTATTTTTAGTGGGCGAACCTAAACAAATGAATAACGAAGCCAGCGAGAGTGAAATTTTAATAGCACCTTTTGTTAGTCAATTACGCACCTTTTTTCCTGAAATTCCAATAAAACGTATCGATGAGCGTTTCACTTCGAAAATGGCAGTACAGACCTTAATCGATAGTGGATTAAAGAAAAAAAAACGTCAGAATAAAGCGTTATTAGACGAAATTAGCGCCACCATTATCTTACAAAGTTACTTGTATAACAAGTAAAAAGAGACCCAAAGACAATCGAGATGATAAGGGATGAAAATATAGTAAAAAAATAGAATAAGATATTAAAATTTATAAGTAATGGTACTACCAATAGTCGCTTATGGCGATCCAGTTTTGAAACAAAAAGCAAAAGAAATCGCAGAAGATTACGCTAATTTAAATGAGGTAATAGCGAATATGGAAGAAACTATGCACGGTGCATTCGGTGTTGGCCTAGCGGCGCCACAAGTAGGTTTACCAATACGTATGTTTTTGGTAGACGCTTCACCCTTTGCAGACGACGAGGTTTTAGAAGAAGAGGAGCGTAAATTTCTAGAAAGTTTTAAACACACCTTTATAAACCCAGTAATCTTAGAGGAATCTGGAGACGAATGGGCTTTTAACGAAGGGTGTTTAAGTATTCCAGACGTTCGAGAAGATGTGTTTAGAAAACCAAATATTAAAGTGGAATATGTAGACGAAGACTTTAAACCGCATACTTTAGAATTATCAGGATTGGCAGCGCGTGTATTTCAACACGAGTACGATCATATCGAGGGTGTTTTATTTACCGACAGGTTGTCGTCATTAAAAAAACGCCTTATAAAAAGTAAATTACTCAATATTTCAAAAGGGAAAATTAATGTGGATTACCGTATGCGTTTTCCAAATATGAAAAAGAAACGATAAAAATTTGTAAATAAGAGACGAACACTTCATATTTGCAATCTTTAAAAATAATAGACTATGGGATTAGATAAAATTTTAGCAGTTTCTGGAAAGCCAGGATTATATAAGTTAGTCGCACAAACTAGAGGCGGTTTTGTAGCAGAATCATTAATCGATAACCGTCGTATATCGGTTGGAATACAACAAAACGTTAGTGTGTTAAGTGAAATCGCTATTTATACTTTAACAGCAGAGGTACCGTTAAAAGAGGTGCTTAATAAAATTAAAGACAAAGAAAATGGTGCACAAACGAGCGTGAGCCATAAAGAAAGTAAAGATAAATTAGAAGAGTATTTCTTCGAAGTATTGCCAGATTACGATGAAGATCGTGTGTATGCTAGCGACATTAAAAAAGTGATGCAATGGTATAATATGCTACAAAAAAATGACTTATTGAATTTTGAAGAAGAAGCAGTTACGGCTGACGAAGAAGAATAGATTCTCTCCTTTTAAAACGTTTAAAAATCCAGCAATTTGCTGGATTTTTTGTTTCTACTTTATTATTAGTTGTACTTTTGCAAAAACTTTATTTTTATGAATTCTAGAGCCAATCAATTACAAGCATTCGATCGTTTATTAACAATTATGGACGAGCTAAGAGCGCAATGTCCTTGGGACAAAAAACAAACTATGGAAAGCCTAAGACCGCTAACCATCGAGGAAACCTACGAATTAGGAGATGCTATTTTAGATAACGATTTAGAGGAAGTAAAAAAAGAATTGGGAGATGTACTATTACATTTGGTATTCTATTCTAAAATAGGAAGCGAAAAGAATAGTTTTGATATTGGCGATGTTTGCAACAGTATTTGTGATAAATTAATTTACCGTCACCCGCATATTTATGGCGATGTTACCGTAAAAGATGAAGACGAAGTAAAGCGTAATTGGGAAAATTTAAAATTAAAAGAGGGTAAAAATAGTGTGTTAGAGGGGGTTCCGAAGAGCTTGCCAGCTTTGGTAAAAGCAACACGAATACAAGATAAAGTGGCGGGTGTAGGTTTCGATTGGGAACGACCAGAACAAGTTTGGGAAAAAGTAGAGGAGGAGCTGGAGGAGTTTAAAGTCGAGATAGCTAAAAACGATACAGACGCTATGGAAAGCGAATTTGGAGATGTTTTATTTTCTTTAGTTAATTATGCTAGATTTTTAAAAATTAACCCGGAAAACGCACTCGAACGCACCAACAAAAAGTTTAAATCGCGCTTTGAGTATTTAGAGCGGAAAGCGAAAGAATTAGGCAAAGAATTGAAGGATATGACACTTGCAGAAATGGATGTGTTTTGGGAAGAAGCCAAAAAACTTTAATTTTTTTGGCCTAAAAAATCCAAAATTGTTTTTGCTGCGTATATAGTATTAAATGACATCATCTTTCATAGGTAAATAATTGGTTAATAGCATAAACTTTTAAGATGTCATTTTTATAGATATATTATCTCTTATTCTTATATAAGAAATAATTGGTTAGTTTAGTTAGGAGTCAAAATCCTGCTTGTCGTTTTAGATAAGCAGGATTTGATTTTTTATAACGTTTTGTAACCTCAATTGTAAGAATTGAAATTATTAACTAAATAGTTTCTAATTGTGAAACATAAAAAAAGACCCACAGAGTGAGTCTTTATAAGTTAAACTAAGTATTATATTTAGTATAAGTCTTTTATTTTTCTAAGTTTTGATTTCCAAATTTCTAAAGCATCTTTTTGCTTTTTGATATTATCGTAAACCGATTTTACCAGAGGATTCGTTTTATCGGGGTTATTAAAGAATTGTAAATTGTTTTCCAACTGAATAATTTCAGATTTAATTTCATCTACCTTTTTTCTAATAAAAGAACGCTCATTGTCTAAAAATCTAGAATCTTCAGCCGACGATAAATCTTGAAGTTTATTTTCAAATTTCAGCATTTCAACTTCTTTTTTATTCATATCTAAATGATTGAATAAACCATCTAACACAGCGTTAAAGTCATTTTCAATTTTACGTTTTTTACCAGGAACGCGACCAATATTTTTCCATTGAGAGATATAACCGGTTATTGTGGTTAAATCTTCTTTTTGGATGCCTTTTAATTCAACATTTTTAACTTCGTTTAAAAGAGCTTCTTTCTCAGTAAGTGCTTGTTCTTCTTCTGCACTTGCTGCATTTCTTAAATGATGAACTCTGTCAAAATAATGATTGCAAGCGGCTTTAAACTGTTTCCAGATTTTATCGCTGTCTTTTCTTGGTACGTGGCCAATACGTTTCCAGTCGCCTTGAATTTTCTTCATTAGTGGCGTAACCGTATCGAAATCCTCAGTGTCTTTATTGTCTTCGGCAATTTTAATTAAAGCTTGTTTTTGACTTAAATTATCAAATTGATCTTTCTTTAGGCTTTTGTAAAATGCATTTTTATTTCTGTTAAAAGCACGTACCGCTTCTTTAAACTTAGTCCACGTGGCTTCATTAACTTTAATAGGCACTTTACCTGCTTTAAAAAAGGCATTTCTTAAGACTTCAACTTCTTTAATTTTATTTTGCCATTCGCTATGCGATTTTACTTCCTGAGTAGAAAGGGCTTCAATTTTAGTGATTATTTCTTCTTTTTCAACAAGGTTTTTCTCGTATACTTCATCTTGCTTGTCGTAATAAGCCTGACGTTTATCGTTAATAACTTTAGTAGCTTGTTTGAAACGATCCCAGATTAAATCGCGATGTTCTTTGGCTACAGGACCTAAATCCTCTTTCCATAACTTATGTAAAACCTGCAACTCTCTAAATGAGCGATTGGTATTATCGTCTGTAGCTAATTCTTCAGCTCGATCTATAATTTTTATTTTCTGAATAAGATTATGTTCGAAATCCTTATCGCGTAAATCGCGATCTAAATGTAATAACTCGTAAAAACGCTCTACATTAAAGTGGTAGCTATTCCAAGCATTATTGTATTTGTCTCTAGGAATTGGCCCAGCGGTTTTCCAACGGTCTTGTAAGTCTTTAAACGCTTTATACTTAGAATTCATAGAAGTTTCAGCATCGTCAGTTAATGCTTTAATCTCTTCAATAATTTCTAAACGCGTCGATAAATTAGTTTTTAAGTTTTTTTCAAGCCCATTATAATAAGCACTAGTGCGAGATCTGTACTCTTTATAAGCGTCGTTAAAAGCCCGTTTTATGGGTGTAGAATATTTAAAATCTATTATGTTGCCACCTTGGCTAATAAATTCCTCTTTCTTTTCTTCTAATAACGTGTTGAATTGGTCATTAAATTCGCTTTTAATGCCTTCAACCTGTGTTTTTATAGCTTGAACTTTGTGGTTTTTAAGCAAGTTCTCAAGTTCGATAACCAATTCGTCTAACGATAGTTCTGGGTAATCTTTCAATTCGATAGAATGCCTTTCACTATTGTCTACATCTTCTGCATCTTCTGCATTGGAAGCATCGATTTCATTTAGAACATCGTCTACATCTGTTTCATTTACAGCGTTTTCGTTGTTGTTTTCTTGTTGAGATTCAACGGTATTACGAGACTCTAATTGGTCTGTATTTTCTTCTTTTCCATCTGCATTTTGCAGGTTATCTTGCTCTGACATTTTTAAAATGTTAAGGGTTATCACATAATATTTTAGACTTTAAAGATACTAAAAGTTCAGTATTTACAAAGGGCTAAGTAATTAATATTAAAGACTTTTTAATGTAGGTTTATGTATTCCAAATCTCCCACGCCTTTTCGGCTTGATATTCTAACATTTTTAAACCGTTAATAATTGTGGCGTTTTGCTTTTCTCCTAAGGCCAAAAATTTTGTTTTCTCCGGATTATAGATTAAATCGAATAAAACATGTGTTTTTGTGATGCTATTATAAGGAATATCTGGACAAACATCGGTATTTGGATGCGTGCCTAAAGGTGTGCAATTGATGAGTATTAAATGGCTTTTAATGTCTTCTTCGGAAAGTGTCTTGTAAGTTAATGTAGCGCTATTTGAAGCTAATCTGGACACTAATTGATAGCTAATACCAAGCTCTTCTAAAGCAAATGCAACCGCCTTACTTGCACCTCCAGTACCAAAAATTAGCGCTTTAGAATGTGCTGTTTGCAAATAGGGTTGCAATACTTTTTTAAAGCCGTAAAAATCGGTGTTATGACCAATATATTTTCCGCTTTTATCAATTTTAATAGTGTTAACAGCACCAATACGCTGTGCATCGGGACTCAACGCATCCAAGTAAGGAATAATCGTTTCTTTGTACGGAATAGTAACATTCAAGCCTTTTAAATGTGGTGTTAATTTTACAGAGTTTTCAAAGGCGCTAATAGTTGCAATGTCAAAGTTTACATACGAAGCATCGCGTAAAGCTTCAACTTTAAATTTATTTTTAAAATAAGTCCTAGAGAAGGAGTAGTCTATGTTTTTTCCTACTAACCCAAATATACGTTTAGATTGTCTAGTTTTATGACCATAGTACTCTAACGCCAAAACAATAATAATACCTAGAATAACATACGAAACGGCGATGGCTGACTCGGTATTCAGTGCCGGTAAATAGCGTTCGTAGTTTTCAATAATATGTTTACCGTTAGTGTCTTGCATTAAGACTCCCGCATCATCTGTTTTAAAATCGGTGTTTTTCCATGGCCAAACAACGCCTAAAGAGCCAACAATAAATCCTAAAATAGAGGCCAAACTAATGCTCTTATAATGTTTTAAAATATAGTTTAGAATATGAGAAAAAGTGACCAACCCCACTACGGAGCCCAAAGTAAAAACAGCTAATACCTTAAGCATTTTAATACGTTCTAGGTTACTTGTAAAACTGAAATCGCCACTAAAAATCTCGTAGAAAGTATCAAATAGGGCGTTTACGGAGTCTACAAGAAGCAAAACATAATTGCCTAATAGAATTAATATAAAGGAGCCTGAAAAACCGGGAAGTGTCATCCCTGACACGCTAATAATACCACAGAAAAACACGAATAATAGATTGTCATTTTCGGTCGCAGGGTCTAAAAAACTAATACTTATCCCTATGAGAGTACCTATGCACAATGCCAAATAGGTTGTTATTTTCCAATCTTTAAATTCTTTACCAATAGAGTAGATGGAAGCGATTATCATTCCGAAGAACACACTCCAAACATAGAGCTCGTAATGCTTTATAAGATAATCTAATAATTTCGAAATGCTAAAATAACTGATTATCATTCCTGAAAACAGAAGACCTAAAAAGCGGCCATTAACGTAAGTGTAAAACGATTTAAATCGGCCCGAAACTAGAAGTTTAAAGGCTTTACCATTCACCTTCTGTAGCGAATAGATAAACTCTTCGTAAAAACCAGCAACAAACGCGACCACTCCACCAGAGACACCAGGAACTTTATTGGCGGCGCCCATAACTAGCCCTTTTAAGACTAGAAAAAACTTATCTGAAAAGGTTCTAGTATTCTCCATTTATTCTCTTGTACCGATTTTTTCTAGAATGAAGATAGTTAAAAAACCGGCAATCATGAATCCTATTGCTGGTAAAGTTTGTGGATCTATATGATTATTAATTTCTGAATATTCAATAGGAAAAACGCTGTTTTCAATAATGGTTTTGTAAGACTCAAAATCATCGGTACTCTTTTGCAACACGGACAACGTTCCAAGGTTTGAAACTGTACTGAAATAGACAACTTCACCAGATTGGTCGGCCATAACGGTCATTGTTTTTTTCCAAGGCCACACTTTATTAAGTGAACCAAAAATAAAACCAGTTAGCACAGCTAACGTTGTGTTTTTATAATTGTTAAATAACCATTTTAAAATACGACTAAAACTTAATAAACCAATAACGGCACCTAAAGCAAATAGACCAATTTTTTTAAGATTGAAATCGTGAAAAGCATCACTTAACGTTTTATAAGCACCTAAAATAACAAGGATAAAAGATCCTGAAATACCTGGTAAAATCATGGCGCAGATGGCAATAGCTCCAGCAAATAATAAGTATAAAGGATGGCTGTTTCCGGCAAGTGCGGGTAAGCCAGTAATATAGTAAGCAGAGATTGCGCCAATTATTAAGGCCGCAAAAGTAGTGGCTTTCCATTGCGTTATTTGTTTACCAACAAAGTAAATGCTCACCACTATTAAACCAAAAAAGAAAGACCAAATGAGCACCGGATGGTACTCGATTAAATACTTAGCCAATCGCATAAAGGAGATAAAACTAATAATAATTCCTGTTAATAGGGCTAAAATAAAGTTACCGTTGGCCTGTTTCCAAAACGCTTTAAAACCGTGATTTTTAAGTGTTTTAAATAACGATAGATTTATGTTACTAATCGTCGTAATTAATTCTTCGTAAATACCAGAAATAAAAGCTATGGTACCTCCAGAAACCCCAGGCACAGCGTCGGCTGCTCCCATTGCTACGCCTTTAAGCGCTATAATAAAATAATCGGATAATCGTCTTTGCATTTTTTAATTTTAACTCGATCAAAGGTATGTAAATTAAAGTATCCGATTATGATATTACCGTTTTTTTAGTAGGTTCTTAACCTCAATAGACTGGTATATATCAGGGAAAAGTTCCTCTAAAATAATAATTTGATCCGCATCAAAACGCATTGCGTTATTTAAGTGGTAACTTGATTTTTCAAATTCTAACAGTGAAAAATATAAACCAGCTAATCTAAACTCTATTTCTGCGTTTTCAGGGTAAAACTGACCAGCCTGGAGTAAATTAAAGGTTGCCGCTTCGGGTTCCCCTAACATTTTAAGTAAATCTGAACGTTGTAGCCACGTGTCTAATTCATAATTACCAAGTTCTATAGCGCGTTTATAACCAATTTCAGCTTCTTCTAAAAAGTTTAAACGGTAATTTATTTTCGCATACAACTTCCAATAATTTACATTCTCCATGTCTAAATTAATAGCCTTATTAATGTAATATAATGCTTTTTGATAGTTTTTTAATTTGCAATAAAACTTCGTAATAGCAATCCATCCTTTATCTAATAAAGGATCTTCATGTACTGTTTTAAAATAATATTGAACGGCTAATTTTTTTTCGCCTAGCTTCTCGTAACAGTTAGCAATTCGCAATAGTGCAAACGATGTAGGATCCTCTAAGGTTAGCGTTATGGTATAATTCTCAATTGCTTCATTAAAACGCTTTAAACGTTCTAAAACGCGACCTTTTTCTATGTAAGCACCAACAAAAGTATCGTCAGAAATTATGGCAAAATCAAACGCTCTTAATGCTTTCTCATATTCCTTTAACGACGCGTATTGCTTACCTAATTGATGCCATGCCACTTCGCAATAAGGGTTTGTTTCTAAATAGAGATTTAAATAATCAATCGCTTCATCACTTTGCTCTAAAAAGTCAAAACAATAAATAACGTTATATAATGCTGAGTAATCTTCAGGATCGGCTTCTAGGCATTTCATAAAATGATCTCTGGCATTCTCAAACTGATCTAGAAAAAGATACTCCATACCGATCAATGAATATAAATCGGCGGCGTCATCGGTTAAAGTCAGTGCCTTTTTGAGCACATTAATTGCTTTTTGATGATTATTTTCTTTAGAGAGCACATTGGCTTTCTGAATATAAATCTCTTCGTTTGAAGGCTCTAAAACATATAATTGATCAAGCAAGTTATTTGCTTTATCTAGTTCGTTTTCGAAAATAAAAACCTCCGTTTTAAATAATTTTAAATTAACAGAAGTGGGGTGCTGCTCTAAACCAAGTTTAATCGCTTTTTTTGCTAAAGCAACTTTTCCTTGGTTAAGATAGTGGTGAATTATATTTTCGAACTCATTCGAATCAAAAAACAAAACATTATTTGTTTTCAACATAGACTCAAATCTCGATAACGGTATTTTATTATTCTCTTCTTGGCTAAATTCCATAGGTCATAGTTTACCATTCTAGTAATAAATGTAACGCTCAATTGTAGTTTAAAGCGTCTTTTACGCAAATGTTTTTAACAAAGTAATGAACATCCTTAAAAATGATGTTCGCTTTGGGTGTTCTACTTTGATTTATAAAAGGTTATATTATTGCAAACGCTTTTGTATTTTATTAAGGACAGCAATAATAATGCCACAGCCTTTAATGATTTCGTCGTTTGAAATGGTTAACGGAGGCGTTATCCGTACAGCTTTAGTTTCAAAAAGTAACCAAAACAGAATAAGACCTTCGTTATGTGCTTCCAAAACAAGTTTGGTGGTAATGTCTGCGGAAGGCGTTAGCGCTGCCAACATTAAACCTTTGCCTCTTACCTCTGTAATTAAAGGATGTTGAAGGTGCTTGCGAAATAAAACTTCTTTTTTTAAAGCCTCTGCCATTACGTCACTCTCTGTAATTTCTTGCAGGGTGGCTAGGGCAGAGGCGGCAATTATGGGGTGACCACCAAAGGTTGTAATATGTCCCATTTTTGGGGTGTTGGAAAGCGTATCCATTAATTTAGTTGATGCTGTAAAAGCACCAATGGGCATACCGCCGCCAAGACCTTTTCCAGTAACTAGAACATCTGGGATACAATTGTAATTCTCGAAACCAAAGAGGGTGCCTGTGCGCCCAATTCCGGGTTGTATTTCGTCTAAAATAAGCAAAGCACCAACGTCTTCGCAACGCTGTTTTACCTTAGTTAAATAATTGTTTACAGGCACGATAAAACCGGCACCACCTTGAATCGTTTCTAAAATAACACCAGCTGTTTTTTCTGTAATAAGCTGGATGTCCTTTTCATTATTAAACCGAATATGATTTACTTCTGGTAAAAGTGGTCTAAATGGCGCCTTGCGTTCTTCAAAATCCATTAAACTTAAAGATCCCAAAGTATTACCGTGGTAAGCATTATGTGCAGAAATTATCTCTTGACGTTTTGTAGCTCGACGTGCTAATTTAATAGCCCCTTCAATGGCTTCTGTGCCCGAGTTTACCAAATAGGTTTTCTCCAGTGATTTAGGCAGATGTTTAGCTAGTAATTTGCATAGGTCTACCGTTGTTTTCTGGATGTATTCGCCATAGACCATAACATGTAAATAGCTGTCTAATTGCTGTTTTATAGCGGCAACAACGCGGGGGTGTCTGTGGCCTAAACTACAAGCAGAAACGCCTGCAACAAAATCTAAATAAGCTTTGTTATTAGTATCGTAAATATAAGAACCTTCGGCATGTGAAATTTCAATTGCTAAAGGGTGCGGTGATGTTTGCGCTTGATACTGAAAAAAATCGTTCTTCATTTATTTAGGAGCAAGGGGTTTCTTAAATGTAGGATTTAAGTCTTTTTTTTGTTTTTTAATGGGTGTTCTCTTTAAAGTAGCATTAGGCATCGCTTGTATTAGCGAATCTTTTAAGAAAGATTTCGGAATTTGGCGTGATGCCTTTCCTGTTTTTTTTTCTAGTTTTTTATCTAAATATCGCGTCTTCGGCCGGCTTTCTTCATCCGCTAGTTCTACGCGATTTAATAAATCTTCATCGAAAAATTCTTCTTCAGGAACAAAAGGATCTAATCCTTTAATAATGGGTAGATTTAAAGGCGGGTCGTCTCTAAATAAATCCGCAACACTTAAGGGGCGTTCGTCTTCTCGCCAATCGAAACCCTTCAATCGTCTTGAGGTTTCGGGTAATTCGTTTTCAGGATAGGTTTTGGCTTCAGGGTTAATTAGTCGTCTGTATTCTTCAATATCTCCAACATTAAAAATTATTTCAATATTTGCCGATCGCCCAACATCTATACCTACCAAAGCATTATCTTCATTTCTAACATAAAAAATAGATTCGGCATTTTTATAAATATTTACATTTTTTAGTTGATTCTGATCGCTAAACTGTCCAATTAAACGCTTCCCTGCAATTTGGCTGTACCCCTCTTTACTTAACGTATCCTTACTAATAAGGAAAGCATTTTCAAAAACGATAAGAGAATCTAATTTTTCTGTCTCTACATTCGATTTTAAATGAATGGTATCTCCGGTTAATTGGTTCCCTAAATTCCATAGAATTGGTCGACGTTTCACAGCAAATGCATCTTTGCTCTTCAATTTTGAAAGGTTGATCAATTTCGTTAATCCCGAGTGATGATTCACATGAATAGAATCGGATTTTGCACTTAAATCTGATTTATAAATTTTCGCATTTCTAAAAGCACGCGTAATTCTATTATCTTCTTTACCCGTAATCATTAACGTATCGGCGTGGATATAAATAGAGTCTTTTTCTTGTAATGAAATTGCTAACGCACGTTTGGTAATGAATGTGGAATCTTTAGATTTAAAAACTTCGGCATAATGACCTTTTATAATACTGTTATTAATAGTGTCAGTGATTTTTATATTATTTGAAGCTGAAGCGAAATCGCGTTTTCTATCAAAATATATGCTATCGCCTTTAACCTCACGAAAATCGTAATCTATTTTAGAATTTTTAATAAAGTACCCCGTGTCGTCGCTAGTATTATAAAATCCGCGTTCGCAATAAATAGTGCTCGTTTCCCCAACAATAGTCGACGGGCCGTACATATAGGCGTGACCAGTTTCAGAATAAAAATCTAATTGATTTGTTGTTAATACATATTCGGGATTTACTAATTTTACAGTGTTTAAAAACCTGTATTTTTTGTCATTCATATAATAACGCCCCACAGTACTCGTAATAACGCCCGAAGAATCTCTTACAACTTTACCATTTTCGTTATAATAAGCTTCTTGTTTCGCACGATCGAAATAGAGTTTATCGGTAGTTAAAACCGAACTTGGCTCGGTTAAAACAACTTCACCTTTGGCATATGCTAATCTCGTTTTACCACTATATTCTGCGTATTTAGCCACCATTTGGATGGTGTCACCTTGTTTCATCAATACGTTTCCATAGGCTTCAATAAAGTTTTCTTTTCCGTAAAACACGGCTTGATCGCACCACATATCGATACCATCGTGATAAACGTGAACTTGACCTTGGTCGCTTCGTGTTAAAATACTAGCGCCGGGAAAATTCTTTTCATCTTTTTCACCAAAAGCACCAGAGTTTTTTATTTCTATACTTTTTCGTTCTTGGGCGTGAATTAGTCCAACTGAAAAGCATAAAATAAGGAGTAAAATATAGTGTGTTTTATTAATCTTCACAATAATGAGTTTAAACAAAAATAACGATAATTATAATTTGTGAGGAGGTATTAGGAGGAATTTAATACAAAAAAAACCTGCAAAGATTTGGTCTAGGCAGGTTCAGTTTTTATTGATAATAAGTAATTACCTAAAAATAGTTTGTTTTCTATCTGGTCCAACAGATACAATAGTAATAGGGATTTCTAATTCTTTTTCTAGGAAGGCAATGTACTCATTTAGAGCCTCTGGTAACGTTGAAGAATCTTCCATACCCGTTAAATCTTCACTCCAACCTTTAAAATCTTTGTAAAGCGGTGTTACGTTTTCCGGCTCAATATTATAAGGTAAATGTTCTATTGTTTCGCCTTGGTACGTATAAGCAGTTGCCACTTTTAAAGTTTTAAAACCAGATAAAACATCGGCTTTCATCATCATTAATTGCGTTACACCATTTACTTGACAAGCGTATTTTAGAGCTACTAGATCTAACCAACCACAACGTCTTGCGCGGCCTGTTGTTGCGCCAAATTCCTGACCAATTTTAGCCATCTGTGCACCATCTTCGTCGAATAACTCAGTAGGGAAGGGGCCAGAACCAACACGTGTTGTGTACGCTTTAAATATGCCAAAAACTTCGCCAATTTGATTAGGGGCAACACCTAAACCTGTACAGGCACCAGCAGCGGTAGTATTACTAGAGGTTACAAAGGGATAGGTGCCGAAATCGATATCTAATAAAGACCCTTGAGCACCTTCAGCTAGAATAGTTTTTCCTGATTTCTGAGCTTGGTGAACATATTCTTCAGAATCAATGATTTTTAAAGATTTTAAAACTTTAACAGCTTCAAAAAATTCAGTTTCTAATTCTGCTAAGTCGTACTGTATTTCAACATTGTGAAAGTCAATCATTGCTTCATGTTTATCTGCTAAAGCTCTGTATTTTTCTTTCCAATTGGTTAATTCTAAATCGCCAACACGCAATCCATTTCTACCCGTTTTGTCCATATATGTTGGACCAATACCTTTTAACGTAGAGCCAATTTTGGCTTTTCCTTTTGAGGCTTCACTAGCAGCATCCAATAAACGGTGCGTTGGTAAAATAATGTGTGCTTTACGAGAAATTAAAAGTGATTTTCTGTAATCTACACCTTGCTCTTCTAATTTGTCAAGCTCTTTCTTAAAGATAACTGGATCTATAACAACACCGTTACCCACTAAATTTGCCGCTTCTTTATGGAAAATTCCTGATGGAATTGTATGAAGAACGTGTTTTTTTCCGTTAAAGACTAAAGTATGACCTGCGTTTGGTCCTCCCTGAAAACGCGCAATGATATTGTATTTGGAGGTTAATACGTCGACAATTTTTCCTTTGCCTTCATCTCCCCATTGTAATCCTAGTAGTAAGTCTACTGCCATTATATAATTATTTTGTTGTTGTGTTTTTTGTTCCGTAAAAGTAAAGCGAGTGGTTATTAATTTTAATATCAAAAACTTCTTCAATCGTTTTTTTAATTGATTGAATTCGCGGATCGCAAAATTCTATAACTTCTCCTGTGTCGGTAAGTATAACGTGATCATGCTGTTTGTCGAAATACGATTTCTCGTAATGCGCTTGATTTTGTCCAAACTGATGTTTACGTACTAAACCGCACTCTAAAAGTAAATCTATAGTATTATAAAGAGTTGCGCGACTTACTCTATATTTTTTGTTTTTCATACTGAGATATAACGACTCAATATCAAAATGTTCTTTGTTGTTATAGATTTCTTGAAGTATAGCGTAGCGTTCGGGAGTTTTTCGATGCCCGTTACCCTCTAAAAAAGTTGTAAAAACGTTTTTAACTATTTCTTGATTTTTATTTTCTGTATCTATGCTCATAATTTCATCGCAAATTTACATATTTTTTTTAGGTGAACTCTAATAATTTTAGAGTTTAAAGATAGTATTAATTAATTGTTATAACCAATGTAATTTAAGTGCGATATACTTTGTCTATACCAGTCACTTTTTTTAGGTTATCCATTACTTTTTTAAGCAGTGTTTTGTTTTTTACAATAACATTGATTTTTCCTGAAAATATACCATCTTCGGTTTTAAAACTCAAACTGGTCATATTAACGTTCATATTTGAAGAAATCACCTTAGTCATTTCATTTACAAGACCTAAGTTATCGATGCCTGATAAAATAATTTGAGCTGCGAATTCCTGTTGTGAAGAGTCTATCCATTTGGCTTGCATAATGCGGTAGGCATAATTAGAATGCATACTTAATGCGTTTGGACAACTCTTTTTATGGATTTTTATACCTTCATTAATCGTTAAAAAACCAAATACCGAATCGCCCGGAATAGGGTTGCAACACGTCGCTAATTTATAGTCTAATTTTTCTTCTTCTTTACCAAAAACAAGCATATCGTACTTGTCTGTAATTTCATCTTTTTCAACATCCTCTTTATTAAGAGAGGGTTTTCTAGCCATTTTATTTTTAAAGAAACTCATTAACGCGTTGCTTCTGGACGCGGCATATTCTTTTAGCATCGGGTTGCTAATAGTGCCAATACCTACGCGATAAAATAAGTCTAAACTGGTTTTAAGTTTAAAATGGCTTACCATTTCATTCACCGAGTTTTCGTTAAGTGTAATTTTAAGTTGTTTTAATTTACGTCTTAAAATTTCCTTGCCATCTTCAGCTATTTCTTTATTTTTCTCTTTAAGTAATGATTTTATTTTGCCACGGGCTCGAGACGTGGTTGCATAGTCTAACCAATTAGGATTTGGTTTTACATTTTCAGAAGTTAAAATATCGACCTGATCACCACTTTTTAACTCGTGACTTAAAGGTACTAACTTGCCGTTTACTTTTGCGCCACGAGTTTTCATTCCTACTTCGGTATGAATACTAAAGGCAAAATCTAAAGGTGTCGCACCTTTTGGCAACGATTTTAAATCTCCTTTTGGTGTGAAAACAAAAATCTCTTTGGAATATAAATTCAGTTTAAACTGCTCGACAAAATCTACGGCATTAGTTTCATTATTTTCTAATGCTTCCTGCAAACGATTAATCCAAACGTCTAAACTGTCTTCCTTGTCATTGTTTTTGTATTTATAGTGCGCAGCGTACCCTTTTTCTGCAATTTCGTTCATTCTTCGGCTACGAATTTGCACTTCTACCCAACGTCCTTTTGGGCCCATAACAGTAATGTGTAGCGCCTCGTAACCTGTAGATTTCGGTGAGGAAATCCAGTCTCTTAATCGTGTTGGATTGGGTCTGAAGTGATCGGTAACGACAGAGTAAATTTTCCAAGCAATAAATTTCTCATTACCATCGGTATCCGCTTTATAGATAATTCTCACGGCGAATTTGTCGTACACTTCATCAAACGCCACCCCTTGTTTATCCATTTTTCTTTTAATTGAAAAAATAGATTTTGGTCGGCCTTTTATCTCATAATTCAAGCCTTCTTTATCCAGAGAGTTTTTAATAATATTATTAAACTCTTTAATGTAAACATCTTGTTCCTGCTTACTTTCTTTCATTTTGGTTAAAATATCGAAGTAGACGTCTGGTTCGGTGTATTTTAATCCTAAATCTTCAAGTTCGCTTTTTATGTTATAAAGTCCAATTCTGTGTGCTAGTGGTGCATATATATAAAGAGTTTCGCTAGCTATTTTTTCCTGTTTATCAGGGCGCATAGATTCCATAGTTTGCATATTGTGGAGTCTATCGGCGATTTTAATAATAATTACGCGTACATCGTCATTTAGAGTTAATAACATTTTCCTGAAATTTTCGGCTTGTAGCGAAACATCGGCATCTGTTTTTAATGACGAAATTTTGGTTAACCCGTCAACAATTTTGGCAACGGTAGCCCCAAAAAGGCGTTCAATATCCTCGGTTTGGTAATCATCACTATCCTCAACAACATCATGTAATAAGGCAGCAGCAATAGAGGTGGCATCTAATCCTATTTCCGAAGCAACAATATTAGCCACGGCAATAGGGTGAAAAATATAGGCTTCTCCACTCTTTCGTCGTTGGTCTTTGTGCGCATCAACAGCAACATCAAATGCTTTTCTAATTAGTTTTTTGTCGTCATCCGAAAGTGTTGTATAACTAACCTTTAATAAATTCTTGTATGCCTTAGCGATAGCCGCATTTTCCTTCTCAATATCTATTTCTGTCATATATTTAAAAATAACATAAAATTTTAAATTTTCAATGTCTTTTTTGACTTTTTAATTGAAGTATTTTAAGCGGTTCACTAATAGAAACGTAAAGGTGCTAGAGCCTTTTTTATACGTTGAAAAACAAAATATAGGGTAATGGAAATTAACCTGCGACAATAAAAGGAATCAGACTATCAAATTTGAAGGAAACACTGCTTATAAGATGAGACTAGCGCTCTTAATTTTTAGAATATACTTCCATTTCTAAACCCATACCATAATTATTTAATCCCGACGATAAAAGATTAGAATTCTTAATGTTTTCTTTAGCGTAAAGCACCCATTTCCCACCATTTAAAAACACGCGTTTTACGTACGTTTGTTTCTTAATAATAGCATTTGTAAAAGGTAATAAAGGTCTAAAGGTTGTCGATACTTTTACAGTACCGCGCGTTGTTTTTACTTCTTGGTATTTTTTATGAGGTAGGAGTTTGCCCTTATCGTCGGTGTAACCTAGAACTTGAATAGATACAAAAACGCCCGATTTCGGAACAAAAATATCGTATTTTTTAATATCGAGTTCGTATATTTTTTCATAATCCTCAGTAGCGATAAATACGACTTTATCATAAGTTAAAATGTCGCCAGGCAATCCGTCGTTATTCTCGTAAAACTGAACTCTAAATAAAGTCGAAAACGATCGTTTTTCAGCATTTGCTCGTTTTCTTTTTCGCCAGGATTTTGCTTCCACTTTAATAGGTAAATACAGGGTCGTTAATCGTTTCGTTTGTTGGGTTTCATTGGGGAAGAATACGGCTATTTCCGATTCTATTGTGGGTAACCAACATTGGTAATAATCGTCGTGTGTGGTTGGTTTTATTTCTTCAATTTTAAACGGTCCCGACGGTTTATTTTTTACGATAACTTCTTGAAGTTTATCAATTCTACTTTCTAAAACGAGTGTGTTTGGTAAGTTTTTAGTAGTGATTTTAAGATCTTTATATCCCAAAGCAGAAATATACAGGGTATCGATATCGCTGTACAGTTTTTTAGTAAAATAGAATTTGCCCTCATCATCGGCAAAGATACCGTTACCATTCCCAAAGGAAATAGAGGCAAACGAAACGGATTCTTGAGTCTCAGAAATGATACTTGTATTCTGAGAGAAACCAAAAAACGGAACATATAATAGCGCTAAAAAGAAGTAGTGATTAAAATTCATACTGCTAAAAATAGTAAATACTTTTAAATCGTCTCTATTTAAGCTTTATAAATTAATACCAGCGTTTCTTTTTCTTTTTAGAACCTTCACTTTTACGCCCTTTTCTGTGTTTAGATCCTTGTTTTTTGTGTATAACAGCTTCGGCTTTTGGATCTAGAGGATAAGGGTGTTCGTCTATTACGTCCAACTGTAAATGGATTAATTTCTGAATATTAGTAACGTAATCTTTTTCGTCTGCAGAACAAAATGAATACGCCCCACCAGTATTACCGGCACGAGCAGTTCGCCCTATTCTATGCACGTACGTTTCTGGTACATTTGGCACATCGAAGTTAATAACCGCGTCTAAATTTAAAATATCAATTCCACGAGCAGCGACATCGGTTGCAATAAGAATATTGAATTCCTTTTTCTTAAAGCTATTTAAGGCGTCTTGTCTTTCTGTTTGACTTTTATCACCGTGTATGCTATTAGCTTTGTAACCATTTCTTAATAAGGTTTTTTCTAATTTATCGACACCGAATTTTGTACGTCGAAAAATAATGATGCGCCCTTTAATCGTGTTGCGTAACAAATGCAAACACAATTCTATTTTTTTAGGTTTAGGTACGTAATATAGCGCCTGATTGACATTTTTAGAGGTTGAAGAATTTTGAGCCACTTCAACACGTTTTGGATCTTTTAAAATAGTCTTAGCTAAATCTTGAACTTTAAAAGGAATCGTAGCCGAAAATAAAAGCGTTTGCTTATTCTTAGGACAGAGACGTTCTATTTTTCTAACATCGTCTATAAACCCCATATCCAGCATTAAATCGGCTTCATCTAAAACTAACGTTTCAATAAAATCAAGATTGATAATATCTTGCTTGTGTAAATCTAATAAACGCCCAGGGGTAGCAATTAATATATCGACTCCCTGTTTTAAAATATCCTTTTGAGGTTCTATTGAAGTACCACCAAAAACGACTGTAGTTTTAAGATTGGTGTACGTCGCATAAGTTTCAAAATTTTCATTAATTTGAATGGCTAATTCGCGTGTAGGACTTACAACTAACGCACGAATTTTCTTTCCTTTTTTTGGCGCGTCTTGCTTATCGTACAACCGTTGTAAAATGGGCAATGCAAATGCAGCCGTTTTACCGGTTCCTGTTTGTGCCGAAACAACAACATCTTTGTTTTCTAACACTAAAGGAATTGTTTTTTCTTGAACCAACGTGGGGTTGTCGTAACCTTTTTCGGCAATGGCTCTTAAAATCGGTCTGTTAAGCTGTAAGTCTTTAAATGACATAAATGGATATTTAACGCAAAGATAAACGAAAAAATTGGTGCGGAAGCCTAATAAAAAACCGATTGTGGTTTCTTATTTTATTAGTGACATTTATTTTAGTACAGCAAATTTAGTAGGTTGTGCCTTAGATCATTTAGAGCATCAAGGAAATGAAGCGGTGACCAGTACTTGTTTTAACTAAAAGCAGCTTTATATTTAACCGTAACTTTTCGTAAATTACTACTTAACGTTTTTAACCAAATTAATTGATTGGTAATTAAATGGGCTTCTCGCAAATGCAATAAAAAATCACTATCAATAGCAACATTACCTGCTGCGATATCTTTATCTCTAGCCTGCGATAAAGTATCGTAATTCGCTATTAGTTTTTCTTGAGCCCATTGTATGTGTTTCGGCTTGTAAAGTTTTTGCATCTCGTCTTTATTTAATAAGGAGGCCGCATTGTTTAGAGACGTTGAAATACCCGCGATAAGAATATCAAATTCTTCCGAAGGATTAGTTGTGTTATTATTTATAGTATAGCTTCCTATTGAAGCGATGGCTGAAAGTATGGTGTGATTAAGCGTTACAATATCATAAATTAACACAGATTCTTTTTGCTTCGATTTCGGGTCTTGTGTTAAGCGCTGAAAAGCGGCATTAAGATTACTCATCGCTAAAAACGCTTTTTTTCGATATACTTTATACTCTAAATGGTTAGTTCCTTTTTTGTGATATAAAGTTTTTGTGGCTTGTAAATAATTATTATTAGCCTGAATAACCTCAAAAATAACACCGTCTAAATTTTTATACTCCCAACTCGGTAGTAATGCATAATTGGCAAGTACGGCAATTCCGGCGCCCAAAATAGTATCTATAACACGATATTGAATCACCTCAAACGCATTTGGGTCCATAAGTGCATACACGAACACAATGGTTAATGTAATAAATGCTGCACCTGCTTTATAACTTTGCTGTATAAGGGAGAAGGCAAAAGTTAAAGAGATAATAGCAAGGACCATATACACGGTAGTGTTCTCTGTTATTATAACAATCGCCGAAGCGATAACGGCCCCAATTAAAGTGCCTATAATCCGATTTTTAGAGCGCTCTTTAGTTAAACCATAATTTGGGCGCATAATTACAATAATGGTCAATGCTATCCAATAGGCATTTTTAACGCCTAATACACTACCAACAGCAAAACCAAAAACGATGGCTACAGCTATACGAAGTGCGTGCCTAAACATTGGCGATTTTAAGCTAAAATTTTGAACGATAATATTGAAGCGATACTCTTGTAAGGTTAAAAATTGTTGCGATTCTTGATCCTTTAACAGTACTTTAGAACTGCTTTTAACCTTGCCTAAAACACGACGAATGGCTTTTATTTCTTCTAATAATTGCTTTTGGTATTCGTTTAAGTTTCTTAATGTTATAGCGCCTTCTCTCGCTTTGGGTAGCGTAATTTCGTTCTTGTAATCTTGAATAGCTTGTAGGGTTTCATCTAGCGTTGTGTTTAAGATAGTATCGTCTGGAAGTTGCCCTTTTTTTATTAATAACTCAGATAACGTAATGAGATGGTTTCCCATTACTTTATTCATTTTTTTGAAGGCTTTTAAATGCTGTCTATTAACCCCGAAAAGTGTGTCGATTTTTGAGTAATCCAAGGTGTTTGTTAAAGCCAGTTCAAAAATATCTACCGAAGAGATAAAAATAAGCAAGCGTCTCTCGTTAGAATGCGAACGTCCTGAACGTTTTCTGCCTTCTAACAATAACTCTCTAAGCGTCTCGTGCTTTTCACTAATTTGCGTTTGAATAATAAGTGCTTTTTTCGAGAATTTGTCGCGTTTATGAGGTTTCGAAAGTAGTTTAGCTCTAATTTTTAAATATTTTCCCGTTAACAGAAGTGTATCAGATAATAACTGATCGTCATCCTTTTTGGGTGCAATCCATCCTGCTAATAAAGACACCACTAAATACCATATACCACCAACGGCTATTAAACCAGTGTGAATAAGTATCGACTGCATATCGGGTTTACTAACGGCAAGCGATAAAACAATAGCTAGTAACCCAGAAAAGGAAATTAACGACGCTCTAAAACCGTAGACGGAAATCATTGAAATTAAAAAACTCAATGCGGCAATAACGAGTAATAATACAATAAAAACGGGTTTACAAATTAAAATGATAAAGGTGACGAGCGTGCTTAAAATAATAGTAATTAAAACACCGTTTATTTTACGTTTTAAACTACCGGGAATATCACTAGGTGCGCTTAAAAAGGCTCCTAAAACAATGGAGGGAGCATATTTAAAAATGTCGATATAGTTAAATAAAAATAAAGGAATGACCACCGCAATGGTAAGCACAATCCCTCTGTAAAAGCTAGATCCTTTTAAAAATAACTCTATGGTTTTAATGTTGTTTTTTATCTTGTTTTGCATTGTATGGCAAAGATAGTTTAATTGTTTTGCGAGCTAAATAGCGCAATGTTAATTTATGATTAAAAGCAGGACGTTTGGGTAAAGCGTTTTTTAAAATACAACTCTAAGGTCGCTTAATTAATTTATATAGAAAAGAATATAACGGCCGAATTAAAAAGGAATCTAAATAATTTGTTAATCTTTAAAAAAGAACGGATGAGCTTTAAAATTAAGTTTACTTTTGTAGGCTGTTTTTATTAATAATTTAAAACTAAGGTTATGGGAATAGAAAATTTTATGACGTTTATTATCACGGCACTTTTTTTTGTGATGACACCGGGAATAGACACTATTTTTGTGTTAAATAAGTCTATTGGTCAAGGTAAAAAAGCGGGCGTATATTCCACATTAGGAATTAACACTGGGATCTTGGTTCACACCTTGTTTGCAGCCTTAGGATTATCGATTATTGTAGCAAAATCGGCAATGGCTTTTTCTATTATAAAATATATTGGGGCAGCCTATTTAATCATTTTAGGAATTTCAAGTCTTTTTAGTAAAAAAGGGATGGTTAAAACAGTTGCTGCAGATCAGAAAATGAATACGGGACGAGAAAACTTTATTTCAGGATTAATTACTAATACCCTAAACCCAAAAGTCGCTTTGTTTTTCTTAGCCTTTTTTCCTCAGTTTATAAGTCCTGCGCAATTAGAAAGTGCGTTACCTTTTATTATTTTAGGAGTTACCTTCGCTATCATTGGAGTCGCTTGGTATTTAATACTAACATTTTTTGCGGGTACCTTTTCAAAAAAAATAATGCAAAACCCGAAAGCGGATTATTGGATGAATAAATGTACGGGAATTATTTTTATACTAATGGGATTAAAAATCGCGCTCACTAAGAAATAATCGGTGTATTATTGCGATGACCTCGTATTCTAAACTATAGGGGAGTCCATAGTAATTGAATTATACAACAAAAAAGGATCATTTTAAACAGGTGATCCTTTTTTGCTTTCAGTAGTTAAAGGACCAATAAACCAGCGCCTCTTAGTTTTAATAACGGTTTAGAATACCAGAATAATTCAAAATCTTCAAACGTGGTTTCAAAATTCTTTTTTAATTGTGAAAAGGTGGGCAGTTTAGCATTGTGCGGCAGTAAAAGATCTAGTTGATCTAAAAACCAGTCTCCGTGATCTTTATTTAAGGTAATGGTAATCGCATCGGTTTTGGAGTGAAATGTAAGTTGTAATTGGTGAAATGTCTGGCCTTTTTTAGTTTTAGACGTTTCTTCAACTAGCGGCCATTGTCCTAGCCATACAATTTTAGCGGTAGGTTTGGTGCTGAATAGTTGTTCGTTTTCGATACATTCTTCAATAAATTGATGCGGAATAGAGGTTTCAGAAATATCAAAATCAAACCAATTTTGTAACGGCAATTCAAATCCAATACCGTGCATAAAATTGAATAAAGACTTCTTTAATCCATAACTGAATTTAGAATGATCAATTCCTGTAATATCTGAAAAATGAACATCGTTATTAGCGAATGAAATTGTGTTGTAATGTGGTGTTACCCCATAATCTGAAGGATTTATACCTATGGGGCTATGTGCTGTTAAAGCAAACTGATGCCAAAACCCAGATTGTAAAATACCGATTTCGAAAAGCTGTCGCACCATCTCTAAACTGTCTACCGTTTCTTGTTCGGTTTGCGTGGGGTAGCCATACATTAAATAGGAGTGCACCATAATATTGGCTTCGGTAAGATTGCGGGTAACTTGTGCCACTTGTTTTACCGTTACACCTTTGTCTATTAATTTTAAAAGCCTATCGGAAGCGACTTCTAATCCGCCAGAAATAGCAATGCAACCCGATGTTTTTAGTAATAAACAAAGGTCTTTGGTAAAGTTTTTTTCAAACCGAATGTTCGTCCACCATGACACTACGAGCTTTCGTTTTATAATTTCTAATGCCAGCGCTTTCATTAAAGCTGGTGGCGCGGCTTCGTCTACAAAATGAAAACCATATTCGCTAGTTTGGGCGATAAGCTCTTCCATCCGGTCCACGAGTAACTTGGCAGCTATAGGCTCGTAAATTTTTATATAATCGAGCGATATATCGCAAAAGGTACATTTCCCCCAATAGCAACCGTGTGCCATTGTTAGTTTATTCCATCGGCCATCGCTCCATAAACTGTGCATTGGGTTGGCGATTTCAATAACCGAAACATAGTCCGTTAGTAATAAATCACTATAATCGGGTGTGCCTACTTGCGCTTGTTTATAATCGGGTGTAACCGCATTGTTTTTATAAGTAACCGTATCATTTTCTAATAAAAAAGTACGTTTATACTCTTGTGGTTCTTCTGTTTTGCTAAGATTTGTGTGAAGTAATTCTATAGGTAATTCACCATCATCTAAAGTAATAAAATCAAAGAATTCAAAAACGCGTGAATCGGTTAACGAGCGTAATTCTGTATTTGGGAAACCCCCACCCATCGCTATTTTTATAGTTGGGTAGTGGGTTTTAATATACTGAGCACATCTAAAAGCGCTATATAAATTTCCCGGGAAAGGTACCGAAAAACAAACGAGTTTAGGTTTCGTCTTATGTAATTGGCGTTCTAAAAGATCTACGGTAATGGTATCAATGTGAGTTCGTTCTTTTTGTAGCTCATTATACAATTCATCAAATGCATTGGCGCTATGGCCTAATCGTTCAGCATAGCGACTAAATCCAAAATTAGGATCGATACATTCTATAATAAAATCGGATAAATCTTCTAAATATAGAGTGGCTAAATGCTTGGCTTTATCTTGCATTCCCATTAAACCAAAAGCATAGTCTAAATCGTCTAATTGCTCAAAACGCGAGGCCTGCGGTAGGAAGTTTAAAGTGCAAATTTGTCGTGCAAACGTGCTGTTTTTTCCTTGTAGAAACCGAATAACCACGTCCAAAGGTTGTAAGTATTCGTGTCTTAAGCTATAAATACGTTGCCCGTTGGCGGTAACAATCGTGTCATTTTTATAAGCATAATCAAAGAGTTGCGCAAAGGTGTCTTTAGTAAATAATTTAAGAATAACCTCGATACCTAAATCCATCTGAAAGGCACTAATTGCTTTCGTATTTAAAAATCCTTTTAAATACGCCGTGGCAGGATACGGCGTATTTAATTGGGTAAAAGGTGGCGTAATAAGTAAAAGGTCTTTTTGCATAGTTTAAAGTTGAATGAAGCAAAGATAATCGAAAAGAAACAGGTGTTATTTCAATTTCTAAAAAACCTCTAAATACGTATTTGGAATCTGGTGATGTTACAAATTGCTGGGAATGAGAAAGCGTTCTCTAATAATTATTTTTCATTATTCAATATCTCCGCAACGGCTTGTTGATATTTTACGGGATTTGATGCTTTTTTGATTTTCTTATACGTTTTTTGCGGATTAGAAAATGACTGCGAGAAATAGTCCCAAAAACCGAGCATTTTCATTTTTATAGGCGTTGGCCCCGAAAGTACAGCATCGTATTGCTGGTAAATCTCATCGTGAAAGTCTTTAAAAACGGACCAGCGGTTTTTAGGGTATTCGGTGGTGTTATTTTTTATCATACTAGGCAAAAAAGGATCCGCAATTAAGCCACGACCAATCATAAAATGATCGATAGATGGGAAGTGTTCTTGCATTGCTTTAAACCCTTTAACAGTTGTGATATCGCCGTTATAATAGAGTTTCTGTTTTGACACTTCAATACATTTCTGAAAAGCATCTAAATTCACCCCGCCTTTATATAATTGTTTTCCAATGCGCGCGTGAATCGCAATGTTTTTAAGCGGATATTTTTCTAAAATAGGGAAGGTGTGTAATATTTCTTCAGGATTTTCGTAACCCATTCTCATTTTCATAGAAACCAAAATATCAGTTTCGCTGTGAGCACGCTCTAAAATAGCATCAATTTTATTGGGGTCGCAAATGAGTCCCGAGCCCATTCCGCGCTTGGTAACCATTGGGTAAGGGCACCCTAAATTCCAATTCAATTCTTTATAACCCAATTCGCGCACGTATTTGGCAACAAATAAAAACTCTTCGGCATCGTTTGTTATAACTTGCGGAATAACCTCCAAAGTGGTGTTGTTTTCAGGTAATAAATCGCGCGCGTACGACGACTTAATTTTTAGTTTTCCGTTTAAACGAATATATGGGGCATAAAACGTATCGATGCCGCCAAAATATTTTTGTTGCGCGTTACGAAAACGGTAATCTGTAAAACCTTGTAAAGGTGAAGACAATAATTTGAAATTCATAATTTAAAATGTGCCACAAAGATAGTTGAATTCCAATTTTAAAAAGTGTGTATACTATCAAAAATAAATAAATAAAAAAGTATAGAGATCTTAAAACGTAAACCCACTTTAAAGCTTTTGGTAAGCCTTAAAGTGGGTTTAAACTAAATAATGAAGTGCGTTTAGTTGCGTGTTGCTTTTGTTAAGGCTTTTTTACCACCAACAATTGGTAAGGTTAACGCAGTGCCTTGTAAATCTATAGTTAATTCGGTACCCGGTTTTGGCAAGATTGTAAATTCAGAATCACTAGAAAAAACCATTAATCCTATTTGCTGACCTTTAGGAATAATCTGGTCATCTGGCATAAGGTTAAAAGTTATTTCGTAAAATTCACCTGGATTTAAGGGCGAACTCTCTGTTATTGATTTGTGATTTTGAGGATCGGCCCAACCTCTTGTGATAATATTATCTGTGATTTTCGCCTTTTTTGCCGGATTCCAAGGTAGCGATACTAACCACACCGATAAATTTGCTGCTGGTTTGCTACTCGCTAATTTTATAGTAATCCTAGCTTCTCCAGAAAGGTGTAACGCTTCTTTTAAAATAGGAGTAGAGTATAATAACCTATGTCTTGATGTTGTTGCTTGCGCTAAATTTCCACCCGAAAAATTATAATCGTCGATAAGCGTTTCTTTAGTATTCTTTGTCGTTTTGGTAGTGTTTAGGCTTCCGTTTGTTTCTCCGCCTTTACCCACATATAAAGTAACATCTTCGGCACTTGGATTCGGGTAATTAGCGTAGGCTGTAGGATTATCATTTTTGTCGTTTTCACGAACAATCCAAGCCTTAGCATCGTTCTCAACACCGTTTTCAACACCGTGTAAATAATGAGTAAACCAACGGTTCATCATCGTCATCGGTGGTGGTCCCCCATGCCCTTGTTGGTGGTAATAAATTTGCGACGGAATACCTTGCGCTTCCGCTTGCTTGTAAATACGGTAGCTGTGTTCTGGCATCACATTCCAATCGTTGAAACCATGCGACATTAATAAGGCTGCTGTCATTGGTTTCATCTGATTTAAATAGTCGCGGCTGGCCCAAAAATCATTATAATCACCTGTTAATCTGTCCATATTTGGAACCAACTCAGTGTCTCTAATGACTTTATTGTTATGCGCTCTATTCGCTGTGTCACCACTATGTATAAAATCGTATAAAACATCAATATCCTCACCCAAATAACCGCCCGGAGAACGTACCAATCCGTTAGATCGGTAATAGTGATAATACGATGTGTTTGGCGCAATCGGGATAATCGCTTCTAAACCCTTTACTCCTGTGGTAGCCGCTGCTAAAGGTAATGTTCCGTTAAATGAAGTCCCCGTCATACCGACTTTTCCAGTAGACCAATAGGCTGTAACTTTTTCGTTACCATGGGGCGTTGTGTAACCATCGACACGACCATTTAACCAATCGATAACAGCTTTGGGTGCTAAGGCTTCATTTTCTCCTCCTAACGTTGGCGCACCTTGCGATAAGCCAGTTCCAGGAGACGAAGAATGTACCACGATATAACCACGTGGTACCCATTTCGAAATATGAGAATTAGAAATAATTGGTCGTTCTCCTAAACGTGTAACTTCGGGATGCACGCGCTCTTTTGAAGCGGGTTCACCAAGCTCGTGCTTTACATCCCACATAATACCGTGAACATCTGGTGCGACACCCGCAAAATACGGACTTGTAACATAAACGATTGGAAGTTTTAAACCTTCGGTTTCTGTTTGTTGCGGTCTTGTTACCGAAACGTGAACGCGGTCTAGGAGGTCATCGCCATCGGTATTAGTATTTGTCTCTACCCAAAGGTCGTGACGAATCCAATCTTTTGGTGAGCTAAACGCTTTAACTATTTGTGCTTCGCCATCTTGGAAGACGGGTTTTATCTTGTTTTGTGCAGTGGTTGTTAACGACACAAATGTAATTAGCAGAAATGCAATTAGTCTTGTAGTTTGTTTTTTCATTATAAAGGAATTTTATGTAAAGTCTTTTTAAGATGGTGTATCAGTGCGCGAAATCGTAACGCTTTGAATAAAAGGATTAGCTGTAAAAATAAACATTATTGTTCGATAAAAGACATAAGACCGCTTCACTTTTAGAATCGAGAAATAAGATTGGTTTTCGTGTTTTATAGAAAATGAACAGTAAAAAAAAAATCCACTTCAAAATTTTGAAGTGGATTTTATTTGGTAACGTTCTTATAGAAATAAGAAATGGTATTATTTTATCATTTCGTAACTACGTTTTATAAAGTCGCTTAATTCTTTTCCTTTTAAAAGGCCTTGCGATAAACAAGCTAAATCTAAACTTTGCGTAATTAATTGTTCTTTTCTCTCTTTTTCTTCAGTGGCTAAAATATCGCTCACTAAAGACGAGTTGGTATTTACCACAAGATTGTACATTTCTGGCATATTACCCATTCCGAACATACCACCGCCACCTCCAGACGCTTGCATATCTTTCATACGTCGCATAAATTCTGGTTGTGTAATCATAAACGGAATAGCATCGCTATCTAAAGCTTCTAACTGCACCATAAATTTTTCAGAAGGAATAACGTCTTTTAAAAGATCTTCTAACGTTTTCGACTCGTCTTCGCTCAATTTAGAAATAGCAGTCTCGTCTTTTTTGATAAGGTTACCAACAGAATCAGCATCTACACGAGCAAACGAAATATTTTCTTTCGTGCTTTCTAGTTTTTGCATTAAATGCGAAATGATTGGAGAATCTAATAATAACACTTCGTAACCTTTTTCTTTAGCAGCTTCAATATAGGTGTGTTGCGCATCAGTATTACTGGTATAAAGAAGTATTAATTTACCGTCTTTATCGGTTTGATTCTCTTTTATTTTATTCGTTAACTCTTCGTAAGTGTAATACTTACCGTCTACTGTTGGGTATAAAGTAAAAGCATCAGCTTTATCGAAGAATTTATCTTCAGAAAGCATTCCGTATTCAATAACCACTTTAATGTCGTTCCATTTCTTTTCGAAATCTTCACGGTTTTCATTAAATAGTGATTTTAATTTATCAGCTACTTTACGCGTAATGTAAGACGATATTTTTTTAACCGCACCATCAGTTTGTAAATACGAACGCGATACGTTTAACGGGATATCTGGAGAGTCTATTACCCCACGAAGCATTGTTAAAAACTCGGGTACAATACCTTCCACGTTATCGGTAACGTAAACTTGGTTTTGGTACAATTGAATTTTGTCTTTTTGAATACCCATATCCTGACTCATCTTAGGGAAATATAAAATTCCTGTAAGATTAAACGGGTAATCTACATTTAAGTGAATATGAAATAAAGGCTCTTCAAATTGTGACGGGTATAATTCCTTGTAGAAACTTTTGTAATCTTTATCCTCTAATTCCGTTGGCTGTTTTGTCCACGCTGGGCTAGGGTTATTAATAAAGTTATCGACTGTGATTTTTTCTGGAGTAGCATCTTCTTCAGCATCTTCAGCAAGTGGTAACGTTTCCTCTTTTGTTCCAAATTTAATTGGAATAGGCATAAACTTGTTATACTTCTGTAATAATGTGCTTATTCTAGCTTCTTCTAAAAACTCGGTAGAATCTTCAGAAATATGTAAAATAATCTCTGTTCCACGATCTTGTTTATCGCATTCTTCTAATGTGAATTCTGGCGAACCGTCGCAAACCCAATGCGCAGCTGGTGCATCAGCATTATGAGATTTAGTAAGAATTTCTACTTTTTCGGCAACCATAAATGCCGAGTAAAAACCTAATCCAAAATGACCAATAATTCCAGAATCTTTCGCCGCATCTTTATATTTATCTAAAAACTCTTCAGCTCCAGAAAACGCGACTTGGTTAATGTATTTCTCTACCTCTTCGGCAGTCATACCTATACCTTGATCTATAATGTGTAATTTCTTTCCTTCTTTATCGATTTTTACTTCAATAAACGGATTACCATATTCAGATTTAGATTCCCCGATGCTTGCTATGTGCTTTAATTTTAGGGTCGCATCTGTACCATTACTAATTAATTCTCTTAAAAATATTTCGTGATCGCTATACAAGAATTTTTTTATAAGCGGAAAAATATTTTCTACAGAAACATTAATATTTCCTTTTGCCATAATATTTAATTTATTTTTTCTCGATATCTCGAGAAGTTGTTTGTTGTTGAACTCTTGAAAAGTAATAGTCAACAAAAATGCCAATAGATAAAAAGTGACAAACTGTCAATATTGAATTATTATGCATGCATAATTAATAAGAATTTATTTTTTAAACCTTACTACTGAAAAGACTAAATTGCGATAGAATAACGTCTTAAATTGAAGCGTTATTGGTAACCTTTATGATTAAATAAACTATGTATAATTCAAAAATTATAGGATTAGGCCATTTTGTACCTGAACATATTGTCACTAATGAAGAGCTATCTCAATTAATGGACACCACAGACGAGTGGATACAAGAACGTACTGGAATACAAGAACGCCGCTGGGTTAAAGATTCTGGAGACACCACGTCTTCTATGGGAGTTAAAGCGGCAAAAATTGCGATTGAGCGTGCGGGAATAGATAAAGACGAGATCGATTTTATAATTTTCGCGACTTTAAGTCCCGATATGTATTTTCCTGGACCTGGCGTGCAAGTTCAAGAAGCTTTAAAAATAAAAACGGTTGGTGCGTTAGATATTCGCAACCAATGCTCGGGTTTTATCTATGCAATTTCTGTGGCCGATAATTTTATAAAGACTGGAATGTACAAAAACATTTTAGTTATAGGCGCCGAATTACATTCTCACGGATTAGATAAAACTACGCGTGGTCGCGGCGTCTCTGTCATTTTTGGAGATGGAGCAGGAGCGGCGATTTTAAGCAGAGAAGAAGACACTACAAAAGGAATTTTATCGACTCATTTACATTCGCAAGGGGAACACGCCGAAGAATTAGCTCTAATTGCACCAGGAATGGGCAAGCGATGGGTAAACGATATTATTGCTGATAATGACCCCAACGACGAAAGTTATTTTCCGCATATGAATGGACAATTTGTATTTAAAAATGCAGTCGTTCGCTTTAGTGAGGTAATTATGGAGGGACTTCAGAAAAACAACCTGAAACCTGAACATATTGATATGCTAATTCCGCATCAAGCAAATTTGAGAATTTCTCAGTTTATTCAGAAGAAATTTCAGCTAAACGATGATCAAGTATTTAATAATATCCAAAAATATGGAAATACAACCGCAGCGTCAATTCCTATTGCGTTATCTGAAGCTTGGGAGCAAGGAAAAATTAAAACTGGCGACACGGTGGTTTTGGCGGCTTTTGGAAGTGGTTTTACTTGGGGAAGCGTTATTATTAAATGGTAATAATTTTAAAGACACTAAATATACAATACTTAAAGATTAAAACTAAAAATCCCGAAGCTTGCTTCGGGACTTTTAAGTTATATACTTTACGTTTACTGTATGGCGAATTGAAATATAGAGGAAGACTAATTCAAATAAAATATAATTCGTTAACTGCTTTTTGTATCGGTATACTATGTGTGTCTTTTATTTTTATTGTATTGATTGTTAGGTTTTAACGAGGTTTTACAGTCGGAGGTTTTAATTGTTTGTTATTACTTTAAATAAAAAATCCTAGAACATAAGTCTAGGATTTTTTTGCTATTAATCAACAATAATTAAAAAATCGAAGTATGATTTAAATTATTACTGCAAATATAAGGTAAGAAACACGAGTGGTATTCTCATTTATAGAGGTTTGGGACAAGTTTAACTTAGTATTAAGTTTACTTTAGTACTAAAAAGTCTACAAAAAATTAGAAATCTGAAGCCGATTAAGCTCTAGGTTTCCTTTTCTATACGCATACTTAACACTAACGATGACTTTGCAACCAGGTAATTAAGGCTAATTAACCGATATTATATTTTTACAATTTTTTATTTGATTTTTTACAAAAGTCTATTACATTTAGTAGGTGTAACACTCTTTTTATTACATTGAAATAGTGAAACCCAAGAACCCTAATTTAAATAGATATTATATGAGTAAAAAAACACTAGTAATAGGTGCTTCTCTAAAACCGATTAGATATTCTAATATGGCTATTCAGAAATTAACCAATTACAAACACGAGACCGTGGCTATTGGTTTGCGAGGGGGCGACATTAAAGGTGTCTCCATAGATGTCGATTTAAAAGACTATAAAAATATAGATACGGTAACCTTGTATTTAAATCCTAATCGACAAGAAGACTATTACCGCTACATAATAGGTTTAAACCCTAAGCGCGTTATTTTTAATCCGGGCACAGAAAATCCGGAATTTTACGATCTTTTGAAACGTAATAATATTGACGTTGAAATAGCGTGTACACTCGTCTTATTATCAACGCATCAGTATTAAATCGGTTTAATGTTCTTTTTTTTAGAAATAAGTAATAAGCCTAAAGCCATAATTACACCGTTTACAATTAAAATTTCGAAACCAATTTGGTACCCGTTAAACAATTGCATAGAGTAGCTATTTAAAACATACGAAACCAGTGGCGCTAAAAGGGCTATAATCCACACGTATTGGTCTTTTATTTGCTTTTTGGTGTAAATACCAAAGGCGAATAAACCTAATAACGGACCGTAAGTATACCCGGCTGCTTTAAATAATTCCCAGATAACAGAAACGTCTTTAAAAATTGTATCGAATAAAATGATGACGATAATTAAAAGGATACTGACTACTATATGGACTTGCTTTCTTATTCTTTTCTGCTGATTCTCTGGCTTCTTCTCTAAATCAATAATATCAATACAAAAAGAAGTGGTTAGCGAGGTTAAAGCCGAATCTGCACTAGAATATGCGGCTGCAATCAATCCTAGTAAAAAGAAAGCAGAAGTTACCAAACCAATCTCTGGGAGCATTGCAATGGTAGGAAATAAATCGTCTTTATTAGCTGTAATACCATTCTGTTGCGCGTATTGCGTAAGTAGTAAGCCTAAAGCTAGAAACAGAATATTCACAAAAACCAACACCACACTAAAAACGAGCATATTCTTTTGTGCGTCTTTTAAGTTTCGGCAGGTTAAGTTTTTTTGCATCATATCTTGGTCCAAACCGGTCATAGTGATAGTAATAAACATACCCGCAAGAAAACTTTTTATAAAGAACTGTGCATCATTAACGTCGTCTAGAAACAAGATTTTGCTCATTTCGCTCTCTTTTACATTCGATATTATAGCTGAAACACTATTTAAATCTAAAGCAGAAGCTAAAAATGAAATAGTAACCACCACAGAAATAAGCATGAACAGCGTTTGAAGCGTATCGGTGAAAATGATGGTTTTAATACCACCTTTAAAGGTGTACAACCAAATTAAAGCAATCGTAAAAATAACAGTAATTGGAAACGGAATTCCAAACTGGTCGAAAATAAGTAACTGCAATACTTTAGCCACTAAAAACAGTCTAAATGCTGCCCCAACAGTACGCGAAATTAAAAAGGCAACCGAACCCGTTTTATAACTCGTCACGCCAAACCGCTCTTTTAAATACGTGTAAATGGATGTTAAATTCATTTTGTAATACAGGGGAAGCAAAACATAGGCGATAACAATATATCCGAAAAAATAACCTAAAACAACTTGAAAATAACCAAACTGTTTCGTTTCTACTGCGCCAGGAACCGAAATAAAAGTGACACCAGAAAGTGACGCTCCAATCATCCCAAAGGCAACTAAATACCAAGGCGCCGATTTATTAGCTTTAAAAAAAGCAGCGTTAGAATCTTCTTTTCCAGTGAGATACGATATTAACATTAAAACGCCAAAGTAAGCGGCAATTAAAAGTATAATTTGAGTTGCAGACATTGTTTTAGATAAATTTCGGTGCGCCAAAAATACAAATAAGTTGGTTGCACCGCTTTAAAAAACGGATTAAAATATAGACCGCTATTGTACGGCAAAAGTTTAAAAAGTAGTAAATTCGCAACCATGGAATTTTCATCTAAACTTTTAGAAAAAGCAGTCGGCGAAGTATCGCAATTACCAGGTATTGGTAAGCGTACAGCGTTGCGTTTGGTGTTGCACTTATTACGTCAGCCAAAAGAGCAAACGCAAGGGTTAACAACAGCTTTAAGCGCTATGCGAAACGATTTAAAATTCTGTAAATCGTGCCATAATTTAAGCGATGTCGATATTTGTGAGATCTGCTCGAGTGTGCTTCGCGACAAAGAAATTATTTGCGTTGTAGAAGATATTCGCGATGTAATGGCCATAGAAAACACAGCTTCTCACAAGGGGATTTATCACGTTTTAGGCGGAAAGATATCGCCAATAGACGGCGTTGGTCCGCACGATTTAAACATCGTAACGTTAGTCGAAAAAGTAAAAGCAGGACACGTAAAAGAACTCATTTTTGCACTGAGTTCTACAATGGAAGGCGATACTACAAACTTTTATATTTTTAAACAGATTCAAGGATTGGAGGTTAAAACGTCTACGATTGCCAGAGGAATTTCAGTAGGAGATGAATTAGAATATGCCGATGAAATTACCTTAGGACGAAGCATATTAAACCGTATTCCTTTCGAGGCTTCATTAAAACAATAACCTGCATTTGAAGCTGTCTATTATCATATTAAATTACAATGTGCGTTACTTTTTAGAAGTGTGTCTACAAAGTGTGGAAGCAGCTATTTCATCTATCGACGCCGAAATTATTGTGGTCGATAATAATTCTCAAGACGATAGTTGTGCCATAGTGAGAGATAAATTTCCTAATGTTATCTTAATTGAAAATAAGGAAAATTCAGGGTTTTCGAAAGGCAATAATCTGGGATTTAAAAGAGCGAAAGGCGAGTATATTTGTATTCTAAATCCCGATACGGTGGTTGGCGAAACAACGTTCAGTAGTATTTTAGAGTACGCCAATACTAAAACTAATTTAGGTATTGTTGGGTGTAAATTGGTAGATGGTAGCGGGCAATTTCTTCCTGAGAGTAAGCGCCATATTCCAACGCCTAAAGTGGCGATTAGTAAAATGCTTGGACGAGATACCACATATTATGTGCATTCTTTAGGCCAAGATGCCGTAGGCGAAACGCCTGTTTTTGTCGGCGCTTTTATGCTCATGAAATACGCGGTTTACAATGAAGTTAACGGGTTTGATGAAGATTACTTTATGTATGGCGAGGATATCGATTTGTCTTATAAAGTGCTAAAAGCAGGTTACACTAACTATTATTTTGGTAAAACAACGGTAATACATTACAAAGGAGAAAGTACGTTAAAAGATAAGGTGTATGCCAAGCGTTTTTACGGAGCGATGCAAATTTTTTACAAAAAACACTTTAAAAGTAATCTAGTTTTTAATGGGTTTTTGTGGTTGGGTATCCAAATGGCAAGTCTTTTAAATGCCGAAAAACCTTCAATAGAATTAAAAAAGGAGGCCATTTTTGTCTGCGCTTCAAATGGTAAGAATGATTATACTGCGCGCTTTCCGTTTCCGGTGAAACAAATTGAACAGCTTACTCAAGCTACGCCCAATTCTGAAATTATTTTTGATGCTAATTATTTGACTTTCAGTGAAATAATTAGTGTGATTTCGGGTTCTGATAAGAATAAAAATTTCACTTTTAAAATTCTACCTAAAAACTCTAATTTTATCCTCGGAAGTAATTCTTCGAAATCTAGAGGGGAAGTTATTGCTTTTAAATACTAAAATAACAAAACTATAACAGCAGAATTATATTGAATAGTGAAAGAAATCGACTATTTTTTATTAATTTTGCACTCTAAAAAAGAAAACAGACCTATAAATTATTGATATGGCAAGATTTGAACTTAAGTTACCAAAAATGGGAGAAAGTGTTGCGGAAGCAACTATAACCTCTTGGCTTAAAGAAGTTGGTGATACTATTGAAGCAGACGAAGCAGTGTTAGAAATCGCTACCGATAAAGTAGATAGTGAAGTCCCAAGTGAGGTGGACGGTGTTTTAGTTGAAAAACTATTTAATGTCGACGATGTTGTTCAAGTAGGACAAACCATAGCAATTATAGAAACAGAAGGAGAGGGTAGTGCAACTACCGAAGCGCCAAAAGAGACTACAACAGAAGCGCCTGCGCAAACTAAGGACGTAGAGCAAACGGTAACTTCTGCACAAGAAACAGCCGCGCCAATAGCCTCTAACGACGGTCGTTTTTATTCGCCGTTAGTTAAAAATATGGCAAAACAAGAAGGTATCTCGCAATCAGAATTAGATGCGGTTACTGGAACAGGAAAAGAGGGTCGTGTTACCAAAAATGATATGATTTCGTATTTAGAAAATAAAGACTCTAAACCAACTCCGGCTGTGGCACCAACAACGTCGGTACCAAAACAAGCGCCAGCGAAACAAGTGGCTCCTGTCGTTGCAAGTGGTGACGATGAAATTATTGAAATGACTAGAATGGGTAAATTAGTTGCTCATTATATGGTAGAATCTGTTCAGAAAAGTGCTCACGTGCAAAGTTTTATTGAAGCCGATGTGACGACAATCTGGAATTGGAGAAAGAAAGTAAAAGATAGCTTTATGAAGCGCGAAGGAGAAAACTTAACGTTTACTCCAATATTTATGGAAGCGATTGCAAAAGCGTTACGCGATTTCCCAATGATGAATATTTCACTTCAAGGTGACAAAATTATCAAGAAGAAAAATATTAACTTGGGTATGGCTGCAGCTTTGCCAAGTGGCGATTTAATTGTTCCGGTAATTAAAAATGCAGATCAGCTTAATTTGGTTGGAATGACCAAACAGGTTAATGACTTAGCTAGAAGAGCGAGAGAGAATAAATTAAAACCAGACGATATTCAAGGCGGGACGTACACAGTAACAAATGTAGGTACCTTCGGAAGTATCATGGGGACTCCAATTATTAATCAGCCACAAGTAGGGATTTTAGCGTTAGGTGCCATACGTAAAGTGCCTGCCGTTATAGAAACTCCAGAGGGTGATTTTATTGGTATCCGTTATAAAATGTTCTTATCGCATTCGTACGATCATAGAGTTGTAAATGGTGCGCTTGGCGGACAATTTGTTAAAGCTGTAAAGGATTACTTGGAAGCATGGGATGCTAAAAGAGAAATGTAATACTGATTAGTATAACAAAGAAATTGCATAAAAAAAGCACAGTTTTAAAACTGTGCTTTTTTTATGTAATAGAGTATGTATTCTATTTTAAATAATCTTTATAGGTTTTTTGTCTTTATCGATAGCGACAAACGTAAATTCTCCTGAAACTGCTTTTTCTCTAGAGTCTGAGTACATTTCTTCGACATAAATATCAACTTTTACTTTTAAGCTTGTGTTGCCTAAGTACGCTACTTTTCCTTTTAATTCTATAATAGTTCCTGCAGGAATTGCTTTTTTGAAATCTATTTTATCGCTACTTACCGTTACCATACGCTGACGGCTAAATCGAGTGGCGGCAATAAAAGCAGTTTCGTCCATAAGTTGCATTGCAGTGCCACCAAATAAGGTGTCGTAATGGTTCGTTGTGTTTGGGAAAACCGCTTTGAAAATAATGGTTTCAGAATGTTTTATGCGTTCTTCTATAGTCATAATTAAGTCGTTTTAGGCTTAGTTTTTTGCCGTTTTAAGATTGTAATTCTTGATGTCTTATTTGTAAATGGTCTAAATGGTAACTTAAAAGTTCTTTTTCCCCTACTGGCTTAAAACCCAATTTTAAGTAAAGCTTTTTAGCATTGAGGTTTCTTTTATCGACTAACAATCCTAGGGTTTCTTTGCGATTTACAACATATTCCTGAATTAAATGTTGTAAAAGCTTCGAGCCAATACCTTGACCTTGGTGTGTTTTACAAACACCTAAGGCATCAATATAAAATTCCCCATTTTGGGTCTCGTTTTCAATGTGTAATTGCGAGTTATAAAACGTTTTAATATATTTAATAATAGGAGCGCGCAAGGTTTCTAATTGTCCGCCATCATAAATGTTTACGGCCGCGATGATTACCGTGTCGGCTTCAACAACAGTACAGTTTTCGTAAGAATATTGATTATTTTCTTGCTCAATAAAGTATTTCAAAAAGCGTCTCGCTTTATCGTAGTCATTCTCGGTGACTAGTTTATAGGTAATATCTTCCATTGCAAGTAATAATAATGTGGCGATGGTATCTGAATCTTTTCTTGTGGCTTTTCGAATTATCATTATCAATTAATTTTTAGAGTATAAGCTTAAAGTTTTCATATTTATAAAATGCTTACAAGTAAAAGTAACATAATAAAATTATATTTGCAGAAATCATATTACAATTACATGGAATTAAATCTCAAAAAGCCCATTTGTTTTTTCGATTTAGAAACTACAGGTGTTAATATTTCTAAGGATCGCGTCGTAGAAATTTCAATCTTAAAAGTGTTTCCTAATGGCAATAAAGAAAGTAAAACGTGGCTGGTAAACCCAGAAATGCCAATACCCGCAGAAACCACCGAAATACACGGTATTACTAACGAAAAAGTCGCTAATGAACCTACGTTTAAGGCCTTGTCGAAAGATATTAATGCAATGATTAAAGATTGTGATCTTGCCGGGTTTAACTCAAACCGATTTGATATTCCGCTTTTAGCAGAAGAAATGCTTCGGGCAGATATCGATTTTAATATGAAAAACAGAGTCGCTATCGATGTGCAAACTATTTTTCATAAAATGGAAAAACGCACCTTAGGCGCCGCATATCAGTTTTACTGCAACGAAAGTTTAGAAAACGCCCATTCTGCCGAGGCAGATACAAACGCAACGTACGAAGTTTTGAAAGCGCAAATAGAGCGTTATGATGATGTCGAAAACGATACGGCGTTTTTATCAGAGTTTAGTGCACACAAAAAGTTTGCAGATTTTGCAGGCTTTATAAATTTTAATAAAGAAGGCGTGGAGTGCTTCTCTTTTGGGAAACATAAAGGTAAAGCCGTAGTGAGTGTTTTAGAAAAAGAACCTGGTTATTTTGGGTGGTTATTAAATGCCGATTTTCCGTTATATACCAAAAAAGTGTTAACGGCTATTAAATTACGCGCATTCAACAATAAAATTTAAAAAATACTTATGCCTTATTTTAATTGCGTTGAAGCCACGGCGAGTTAACACTATTAGAGTTAACGTGTCTCTACACTTAAAGCCTACGAACTGAATTTAAATAAGTAAACCACTATAGTATTGCTAATTCTTAATAATTATGAAACTAATTTGTATAGGTAGAAATTATACCGAACACATAGCAGAACTTAAAAACGAAAAGCCCACAGAACCTGTCGTTTTTTTAAAACCTGATACTGCGATTTTATTAAAAAAACAACCGTTTTTTATACCGGATTTTTCAGACGATGTGCATCACGAAGTTGAAATCTTAGTAAAAATCAATAAGGTAGGAAAATACATCGATAAAAAATTCGCTCCCAAATATTATGACGAAATCGGATTGGGAATAGATTTCACAGCGCGCGATGTACAGCAGAAATTAAAAGACAAAGGCCTGCCGTGGGAAAAAGCAAAAGCGTTTGATGGTGCTGCGGTAATTGGCAAATGGAGGTCTAAAAGTGACTACGAAGATCTCAACAATATTAACTTTTCTCTTCAAAAAAACGATGAGGTTGTACAAAAAGGTAATACCAAATTTATGCTTTGGAAAATTGATGAGATTATAGAATATGTCTCTAAATATTTCACTTTAAAGATTGGAGATATTATCTTTACGGGCACACCTTCTGGCGTTGGTAGAGTGAAAACCAACGATAAATTAAAAGGCTATATGGAACAAAACGAAATGTTTTCAATTACAGTAAAATAATGGAGAATAACTATAAATTAAATCGCCTAAGAGAGTTAGCCGATAATGACCAGGAATTTTTAGAGGCTTTAGCACAGACTTTTTTAGAGGAAGTGCCAGCCGATGCAAATACATTAAAAGAAGCGGTAGAGAATGAAAATTATATGCTAACCTATCAAACGGCGCACAAGATGAAACCCACTATCGATGTGTTCGAATTAGGGGTTTTAAACGAGCTTGTCGATATTCAAGATTGGGGAAAAGACGAAAAAAGAAATGAAGATGTATCTATGCAACTTCATAAGGTATTAAAAGCTATTGATGCCGCAGCAGAAGAATTAAAAACAGATTTTAATTTGTAATTAATGCAAGCAGAAATTATAACTATTGGAGACGAAATTCTAATCGGACAAATTGTCGACACGAACTCAGCATTTATTGGAAAAATACTTAATTCCGTTGGTGTTTCAGTTTATCAAATCACTTCCATTCAAGACGATCGAGCGCATATTTTGAAAGCGTTATCCGCAGCAGAAGCGAATGCTGATATTATAATTGTAACGGGCGGTTTGGGGCCTACAAAAGACGATATTACAAAACACACTATTTGCGATTATTTTAATGATCACTTGGTTAGAAATGAAGCGGTGACTATTAATATTGAACGGTTGTGGCGGGATTACGTGAAGCAACCTATGCAGCAAGTAAACTTAGATCAAGCATTAATGCCATCGCAATCACAAGTCTTAATGAATACTGTGGGGAGCGCTCCTGGAATGTGGATAGAGAAAAATAATAAAGTATTTATCTCGCTACCTGGTGTGCCCTATGAGATGAAATTATTGATGGAAAATGAAGTCATTCCGAAGTTAAAAAATAAATACAAACGGCCGTCTATTCTTCATAAAACACTAATAACTTACGGCATTGGAGAAAGTATGCTTGCTGAAAAAATTGAAGAATGGGAGACTAATTTACCTATTTTTATAAAATTAGCGTATTTGCCAAATTTCGGAAAAGTGAGATTGCGTTTATCGGCAATAGGAGCCGATCTTGAAAGTATAACACGCGCCGTTGATGCCGAGATACAAAAAGTAATACCCTTAATAAAAACCGAATATATTGGTATTGAAGAAGAAGATGGCGATTTGGAAGTGGTGATTGCAAAACAACTGACTAAATTAGGAAAAACACTTGCTTTGGCCGAAAGTTGTACAGGTGGAAAAATAGCAGAATTGTTTACGTCGCATTCAGGAGCTTCAGCTTACTTTAAAGGCGGTGTGGTAACATATGCTACTCAAAGTAAAATAGATATCTTAGGCGTGCCAGAAATACTAATCACAACACACTCGGTGGTGAGTGCCGAAGTTGCAGAAGTGATGGCGCAAAAAGCAAGAGTATTGTATAAAAGTGATTTTGCACTGTCTACAACGGGTAATGCCGGACCAGCAAAAGGCGACTCGGAGGCCGAAGTGGGAACCGTTTTTATTGCTTTAGCGACAGAAAACGGTGTTTTTTCTCAAAAATTTGAATTAGGAAGCAATCGTGAAAGAGTCGTGAACAAGTCTGTTAATAAGGCTTTAGAGCTTTTACAAAAAGAAATATTTAAAATTTGATGAAAAACAGATTGAGATTTCTAAAACATTTTATATATTTGCACCTCGATTTTTAATAACATCATTTTTAAAGTTATATAGTAATGTCAAGAGTTTGTGAACTTACAGGAAAAGTAGCGATGGTTGGAAACAACGTGTCGCACGCAAAGAATAGAACGAAGCGTAAATTTAACGTGAACTTATTAAAGAAGCGTTTTTTCATTGCTGAGGAAGATAAGTGGATAACTTTAAAAGTTTCTGCATCAGCATTAAAAACAATCAATAAGATTGGAATTACGGCAGCAATTAAAGATGCTAAATCTAAAGGATTTTTAAAATAATAGCCAATACGGTTTAAAAGCATAAGAAAATGGCAAAAAAAGGCAACAGAGTACAGGTAATATTAGAATGTACGGAGCACAAAGAATCTGGGAAACCAGGGACGTCTCGTTATATTACAACAAAAAATAAGAAAAACACGCCAGATAGAATGGAGATTAAGAAATTTAATTCTGTTCTTAAGCGTATGACAGTTCATAAAGAAATAAAATAATTGAGTCATGGCAAAGAAATCAGTAGCATCATTACAGACAGGATCTAAAAGATTATCAAAAGCAATAAAAATGGTAAAGTCTCCAAAAACAGGAGCTTACATGTTTATTGAGTCCATTATGGCACCAGAATTAGTAGACGAGTTTTTAAAGAAATAAGTTATACTTCTTATATACAATTTATAGTAAGCTGCTTTCGTTTAGAAAGCGGCTTTTGTTTTTTATATAATATTGTGTTACTTTACGTCAGTTTTAATGACAAAGTTTCAGTTTGTAAAAATAAGGCTCAAAATTTGTTATAGAGCCTATAGATAGTTTGTTTAATAGAGTGGGAATTACTGTCTTTAATTACTTAGCCAACACGCAACAATATGAGTTTTTTTAAAAAAATATTTTCTTCAGAAAAAAAAGAAACCTTAGACAAAGGACTTGAGAAAACGAGTAACTCCTTTTTAGGAAAGTTAAGTAAAGCAGTCGCTGGAAAATCTAAAGTAGATGAAGATGTTTTAGATAACTTAGAAGAAGTTTTAGTCTCTAGTGATGTCGGTGTTAACACAACACTTAAAGTGATTAGTCGTATCGAGGAAAGAGTATCTAAAGATAAATATTTAGGAACAGCCGAACTTAATAAAATTTTAAGAGAGGAAATTGCCGGACTATTATCTGAAACCAATTCTGGAGAAGAAGTAGAATATTCTATCCCAAAATTAGCGCCACAAGCTAATGGTGCAAAAACACCGTATGTTATAATGGTGGTTGGTGTTAACGGCGTTGGTAAAACAACAACTATTGGGAAGTTGGCGTATCAGTTTAAAAAGAAAGGCTTAAAGGTTGTTCTCGGAGCTGCCGATACCTTTAGGGCGGCTGCCATAGACCAATTACAGGTGTGGGCAGATAGAGTGGAGGTGCCAATGGTACGCCAAGATATGGGAAGTGATCCTGCAAGTGTCGCGTTCGATGCGTTACAATCAGGCGTGTCTCAAGCGGCCGATGTTATTATTATTGACACTGCCGGACGTTTACACAATAAGGTAAACTTAATGAACGAGCTTACAAAAGTAAAACGGGTAATGCAAAAAGTGATTGGCGATGCGCCACACGATGTGTTATTAGTTTTAGATGGTTCTACAGGACAAAATGCATTCGAGCAAGCCAAACAATTTACTGCCGCAACCGAAGTAACGTCGCTAGCCGTTACAAAATTAGACGGTACTGCAAAAGGTGGCGTGGTGATAGGTATTTCAGATCAGTTTAAAATTCCAGTAAAATATATAGGTGTTGGCGAGGGTATTGAAGATTTACAAGTCTTTAATAAATTCGAATTTGTAGATTCATTCTTCAAATAAAACACCACTTACATGCTATAGTAAATACAGTATAAAAAATTGAAGCTCTATTACAGCTTCAATTTTTGTTTTAATTTAATAGCAATATTAGGGCAACTGAAAATATTTCGGTCAAAAAAAGCTGTCGGAAGTGTGGCAAAGGCACTCCAAAATAAAAAAATAAACGTCTGCAAAGTGCTATTTTGTTTTAAATCTTAAAACATCAAAAAGGTTTAAATATCGTTGTATCTTTGCAATCCAAAATTATTATATGCGTACTAAATCACTTAAGAAGAACAAAATCAATGTGATCACTCTTGGTTGTAGCAAAAATGTATACGACAGCGAGGTTTTAATGGGACAGTTAAAAGCGAGCGGAAAAGATGTGGTGCATGAAGAGGAAGGAAATATTGTGGTTATTAACACTTGTGGTTTTATAAATAATGCCAAAGAAGAGAGTGTCAATACTATTTTAGAGTACATGCAAAAAAAGGAAGATGGCGAAGTAGATAAAGTATTTGTTACCGGTTGTTTATCTGAGCGCTATAAACCAGATTTACAAAAGGAAATCCCGAACGTAGATCAGTATTTTGGTACCACAGAACTTCCAGGATTATTAAAAGCATTGGGTGCCGATTATAAGCACGAATTAATAGGAGAACGTTTAACGACTACCCCTAAAAACTATGCCTATTTAAAAATTGCCGAAGGGTGCGATAGACCATGTAGTTTTTGTGCGATTCCTTTAATGAGAGGAAAACATAAAAGTACACCTATAGAAAATTTGGTTGTTGAAGCTGAAAAGCTTTCAGCAAACGGGGTTAAAGAATTGATTTTGATTGCGCAAGATTTAACCTACTACGGATTAGATATTTATAAGAAACGAAATTTAGCTGAGCTGTTAGAAAACTTAGTGAAAGTTGAAGGTATTGAGTGGATTCGTTTACACTATGCATTTCCAACAGGATTCCCTATGGATGTCTTAGATTTAATGAATCGTGAGCCTAAAATCTGTAACTATATAGATATACCTTTACAACATATTACCGACTCTATTTTAAAGAGTATGCGTCGTGGTACGACCAAAGAAAAAACGACAAATTTGTTAAAAGCGTTTAGAGAAACCGTACCAGGAATGACTATTCGTACCACTTTAATAGTGGGGTATCCAGGAGAAACACAAGAAGATTTCGAAGAACTTAGAGACTGGGTTCGCGAAATGCGTTTTGAGCGTATGGGGTGTTTTACCTATTCTCACGAAGAAAACACACACGCTTTTAATTTAGAAGATGATGTGCCGGAAGATGTAAAGCAAGACCGTGCTAATGAAATTATGGAAATTCAATCTCAAATTTCTTGGGAATTGAATCAAGAGAAAATCGGACAAGAATTAAAGGTGGTTATCGATAGAAAAGAAGGGGATTACTTCGTGGGGCGTACCGAATTCGATTCGCCAGATGTAGATAATGAGGTGTTAATTAACGCGTCTAAAGTGTATTTAAAGACGGGAGAGTTTGCACGGGTTAAAATTACCGAAGCTGCAGATTTTGATTTGTATGCCGATGTGGTAAGCTAAAACGCGTTGAACACTATAGTATTAAAGAGTAATCTAAGCCATTAGATTACTCTTTTTTTTGTTCTTTATTAATTTTATTAATGGCGTACTCTATAGATTTATCGGGTTCTATAATATTGTATTTGCCCCAAAAATCGGGTTCCGAAAATCCTGACGCTTCATCTTGTAAAATAGCATTTGTTTTAAGCTTGTCTCTGTTTTTAAGCGTGCTTTTAGCGGTGTTGTCTTTCCAATTCGTAATGGCCATTTCACTTTGTAAAGTATAGCGGGTATTAAAAATTCTGTTTTTCCATTTTACTTTAAAAGCCAATGTTATCTTACTATACGCAAACTGCCATTTGTTATTGTCATTTTTATAATGAACAACGTATGCCGCTTCGGTAGGGTACACAACAGCTTTTCGTGGTTTTTTAATAATGAATAGATTAGTCGCCTGTACTCTGTTTTCTACATTTAAGTTAAAAGCCGAACGCGTTAGTGCGAAGCTATTGGCATCGATGTAGAGTTTACCGTAATACAAAGCGTCTGTATTATTTTCTTTTTGTTTAAAAGCGACTACATAGACTAAATTGTTATTAATTTGTGTTGATTTTTCGAATGAAAAGTTATAACTGTCTAAATTGTTTTCATTAAAAACATACTCAGAATATTTTACTATGTCGGTATGTAGCGCACTATAAGGGCCGCCTTGAAGTTTTAAAGCCACAGTATCCAGTCTAGCGTAATTAGTTTGTTTACGAGCTTTTATAAGCATTATATCATCTTGTTTATAACTCGTGTAGGGTTCTTTATAAATAGACACCACAGCTTCAGATAAAGACGCATTTCTATTTCGGCGCTTAATTGTTTCTCTATAAAAACCAGTCATAATCACTTCATTATTAAAATAATTTTCATCCTTTAAGGATAACATTTTTTTGACTAAATTTCTAGCATTATTTGGGGTGTTTATATCAACTTGAGCTAAAACGGTAGGAGAAACGTCTAATTTTATGGTCGTAAAGTCTTCTTGTAAATCGGCAATCGCAATCACTCGTTTATTGTAGCCTAAAGCAGTAATGGTAACAAAGTTTTGAGTAGCTTCAGAAGGATATTTTAAAGTAAAAACACCTTCGGAATTGGACACGGTACTAATATTCGAAATGTTTAACTGCAATCGTGCTAGCGGTATAGGGTTGTCGGTTTGAGCGTCTATAATTTCACCTTTTATAGTGTCTATATTTTGAGCTTGCACACTGCTTATACAGACTACTAAAAATAAAAAAAAGAGAATTTTTATCGCTTTATTGCGGCGCGCTTTAAATTGTTGAACTTTCATAACAATAGTATTTTTTCACTTGATAAATTACGAAAAAAACGCTTTCCATTCGTAATCTTTTATACAAATTTTAAGAGCTGACTTTATGCAAAGAGCCTTATCTTTGTTGGAGAATTGATATTGACTATGCCAACAGACTATATTTCATTTAAAGATACCGGTTTTTTTTCTAAACTAATCGGTGATTATCTTTCTGAAAAAGAAGAACTTCGACCGTTTTATAATAACTTTCCGAAACTTGAAAATTTTAAGCTTCAAATGGAAGCGAAACACAAAACAATTTCTAACGAAACACGATTGGTGTTGGTAAATGCTCTCCAATCGCAATATAAAAATACAGAAACGACGTCTGCCGTTTCAGAAAACATAGCAGCTTTAAGAGAGAATAATACGTTTACGGTAACGACGGGGCATCAGCTTAATTTATTTACGGGACCCCTATATTTTCTATATAAAATTGTATCGACTATTAATTTGGCCAAAGAATTAAAAACCGAATATCCTAAAGTCAATGTTGTGCCTGTTTACTGGATGGCAACGGAAGATCACGATTTTGAAGAAATCAATTATTTTAATTTCAATGGAAAAAAAATTCGATGGAATAAAGACGCTTCCGGTGCTGTTGGAGAATTAAATACTGAAGGTTTAGAACCTGTTTTCAACCTGTTTTCTAAAGAATTAGGTTTGGGTGATAACGCAAATACGCTTCGCGATCTGTTTAAAAAAGCGTATTTAGAGCACGATAATTTAGCAGAGGCGACCCGTTTTCTTGCAAATGAATTATTTAAAGATTACGGATTGGTTATTATTGATGCCAATTCTAAAACGTTAAAGCAAGAGTTTGCCCCTTATATAAAACAAGAATTATTAAAGCAAACCGCTTTTCAAGAAGTGACTAAAACAAGTGGGGCTTTGAGTGCCGTTGATAGCGATTATACTCTTCAGGTTACTCCTAGAGAGATTAATTTATTCTACAACATAAAAAATGTACGGGAGCGTATTATTTTTGAAAATAACAGTTATAAAGCGCTAAATACTCAGCTTTGTTGGACGGAAGAGGAATTGTTGAAGGAGGTCGATACACATCCAGAGCATTTTAGTCCCAACGTTATTTTACGTCCGTTATATCAAGAGGTTATTTTGCCAAATTTATGTTACATTGGTGGTGGGGGAGAATTAGCGTATTGGTTTCAGTTACATGATAATTTTAAAGCTAATGGGGTTGTTTTTCCAATGCTATTAATGCGTAATTCGGCAGTAATAAAAACCGTAAATCAATCTAAAAAGCAACAGCAACTGGCTATTTCTAATCAAGATTTATTCTTAAAACGCAATACTTTTATAAACAAGCGTGTGCGCGAAATATCGAATATTGAAATTGATTTTTCTGAGCAAATTCAGCTTCTAAAAACACAGTTTAAAGAGTTGTATGCGGTAGCCGAACACACCGATAAGTCTTTTGTTGGAGCTGTTTCTGCACAAGAAAAGAAACAAATTAACGGATTGCAGCATTTAGAAAAACGATTACTTACTGCTCAAAAACGCAAATTGAAAGATGCTATTTCAAGAGCAACAGCGATTCAAAATGAGTTATTCCCGAATGAAAATTTACAAGAAAGAATTACAAATTTTTCACAGTTATATGAAGAGTTCGGCGATACATTAATCCCGAAACTCCTTCAAGAACTTCACCCTTTAAACGACAATTTCGTAATATTAGAATTGTAAAAAAATGCACAAAATAGATTTAGGACTAGTCGAAATGACTATGGATGTTATGAAATATGCCATAGATCGTATTTCGGCAACAGACAGAAAAATAGGGAAACCCTTAAAAGCTGAAGAATTAAAAAAGTTAGTTGGCGAAACTATCACCGATAAAGGAATTGGAGGCGAAAATGCCTTTAATTTATGGAAACAGCATTTGGCCGCAGCAAATGTACCGGTCGATCACCCTAGAAATTTAGCGTTTGTTCCGGCGGCACCAACGAAAGCCGCAATAATGTTCGATTTAGTCACTTCGGCGTCGAGTATTCATGGCGCATATTGGATGGAAGGCGCCGGTGGTATTTATTGTGAAAACGAAGCAATGCACTGGATGGTTTCCTTAACGGGATTGCCAGAAGGGGCGTTTGGCGTTTTTACTAGCGGCGGAACAGCAGCAAATCTGTCGGCTTTAGTTACGGCTCGCGAACATTGGCGTGAAAACGAAAGCAATAGAGGTAAAAAAGGATTAATGATTACCTCTAGCGGTGCTCATTCTTCGGTAAAAGCTATGGCGAAAGTTATTGATGTCGACGTACTTTTAGTGGAATCTGAGGAGGCACTTCAAGGCGGTAGTTTACAGCAAACTATTTCAGAATTATCCATTACAGAGCGCCAACGCTTATTTGCTATTGTAGCTACTGGAGGAACTACCAATGCAGGGATTATTGACGACTTAGAGGGGATCGCTCAAGTCTGTGAAGATGAAAATTTATGGTTTCACGTGGATGCAGCTTACGGCGGAGGCGCTTTAGTAGCCGATTCTGTAAGACACTTATTTAATGGTATTGAAAGAGCCAATAGTATTACGATCGACCCCCATAAATGGATGTTTTCACCTTACGATTGCGGAGCGGTAATTTACAGAGAGCCGCAATTAGCAAAAAATGCACACTCTCAACAAGGTTCTTATTTAGATATTTTTAAGGATGAAGGTGCGCACGGATTTAATCCTGCCGACTACCAAATACAATTAACACGTCGTGTTCGTGGATTGCCTTTATGGTTTTCTTTAGCAATGCACGGTGTGGATAGATATAAAAAAGCTGTAGAACGCGGACTAGAATTAGCGCAAATAGCTGGTAAAATGATTGAAGCACATCCAGATGTTGAACTCGTTAGAGCGCCAAGCTTATCGTGTGTTTTATACAGAAGAATAGGATGGGAGCCAGAAGATTACACGGAATGGACTTACGAAAACCATCGAAAAGGGTTTGCTTTAGTTACACCAACAAAATATAAAACAGGCGATACTTACGAGACCGTTTCGCGCTTTTGTTTTATCAATCCAGACACCACAGAAAAAGACATAGAATTAATATTAAACTCGATGCACTAATTTTTATTAGAGTATCATTTATTTTTTTATAATTAAATAGTATTTTTGCACATGCAACACGACAAGGTATTAATATTAGATTTCGGATCGCAATACACACAACTTATTGCGCGTAGAGTTAGAGAACTTAACATCTATTCTGAAATACACCCATTTAACAAAATTCCAAAAAACGTCTCAGAATATAAAGCGGTCATACTTTCTGGTAGCCCAATGTCTGTAAGATCGGTGGAAGCTTTTCATCCAGATTTAGCAGAGATTAGAGCCAAAAAGCCACTGTTAGCAGTGTGTTATGGCGCTCAATATTTAGCCCATTTTTCAGGTGGAGAGGTAGCCCCTTCAGACACAAGAGAATATGGTAGAGCGCATTTAAGTTATGTTAAGGAAGGAGAAACATTTTTTAAAAACATACAAAAAGGCAGTCAAGTTTGGATGAGTCATAGCGATACTATTAAAAGTCTTCCAGAAAATGGCGAGCTTTTAGCAAGTACCGAAGACGTTAAAAATGCGGCGTATAAAATAAAAGGTGAAGAGACGTACGCTATTCAGTTTCACCCAGAAGTGTATCATACTACTGATGGAAAACAATTATTAGAAAATTTCTTAATTCATATTGCGAAGTTAAATCCAGATTGGACACCAGATAGTTTTGTGGAAGAAACGGTCGCCAAACTTCAAGCACAAATTAGAAACGATAAGGTGGTTTTAGGGCTTTCGGGTGGAGTAGATTCTAGTGTAGCCGCGATGTTATTGCATAAAGCTATTGGAGAAAATCTATACTGTATTTTTGTAAATAATGGACTACTTCGTAAAAACGAGTACACCGACGTATTAGAACAATACAAAGGTATGGGCTTAAATGTAAAAGGGGTAGATGCTTCGGCACGCTTTTTGGATGCGCTAGCAGGAATTAGTGATCCAGAATTAAAGCGTAAAGCTATCGGTCGTGTGTTTATTGAAGTTTTCGACGACGAAGCGCAGCAAATTCAAGATGTAAAATGGTTAGCGCAAGGTACTATTTACCCCGATATTATAGAAAGTGTATCGGCAACTGGTGGACCAAGTGTAACCATTAAGAGTCACCATAATGTTGGCGGATTGCCCGATTTTATGAAACTTAAAATTGCTGAACCATTAAAAGCATTATTTAAAGACGAAGTGCGTCGCGTAGGTGCTTCAATGGGAATGGATAAAGCCTTATTAGGGCGTCATCCTTTTCCTGGGCCAGGTTTAGCCATTCGTATTTTGGGAGATATTACGCCCGAAAAAGTAAGGTTATTGCAAGAGGTAGATGCCGTTTTTATTAACGGGTTAAAAAACGCAGGGTTATACGATAAAGTATGGCAAGCGGGTGCAATACTATTACCAGTAAATAGTGTTGGTGTAATGGGCGATGAACGTACCTACGAAAAATGTGTCGCTTTACGTGCTGTAGAAAGTACAGATGGAATGACCGCGGATTGGGTGAATTTACCTTACGAGTTTTTGCAAAAAACATCTAACGACATTATTAATAAAGTAAAAGGTGTAAACCGAGTGGTTTACGATATTAGCTCTAAGCCACCAGCAACAATTGAGTGGGAATAAATATTAAAACGTGTTTTATAGCGTTTAAAGAGACTAATTATAACAATCGTATTAGTAAGCGCGTTATCTTAAAGAGCGCGCTTTCTTTTGCTTCATTTTGAACTCTATTATTAAAATGAAAAAGACGGTTAAGTTGTTAGTATAGTAGTTTTTAAAGTATAATAAGTATATGAGAAAAATAATAGTTACAGCATTAATAGCATTGAGTTTTTTAGGATGTTCTTCATTGCAAGGACAAGACTATTCCACACATAAAGTGACTTCTGGAGAAACCTTAGAAAGTATTTCGAAACACTATAAAGTGTCTGTTCCTGCTATCTTAGGATTAAATCCAGACGCGAGAAAAGGATTAAAAAGCAATACCGTTTTAATAATTCCGAAAGAGGGCACTTTAATTAGTAGCCCTATTCGAAATGTTGCCGTAGTCAATGAAGTTGAAAAGTTTATTTCACACAAAGTAAAACGAAAAGAAACGCTATATAGCTTATCTAAAACGTACAATATTCCACAAGCTGAAATTAAAAAATACAATACCTTTTTATATGCTAATAATTTAAGAAAAGGGGACGAGTTACAAATTCCTGTTCTTAAAAAAGTTGCTGAAACTGTAGGTGGTGAAGAGGGTAGAACCAACACCAATGTGGAGACTGAAAAAAACACATCAGAGACTACAAATACTTATGTGGTGCAGCCTAAAGAAGGAAAATGGCGAATCGCTTACAAATATGATATTACGGTTAAAGAGTTAGAAGATTTAAATCCCGGTTTACCAGAAATTCTGCAACCTGGAGAAACTATAAAAGTTCCGAATCTTAAAACGAAAGCGATTAAGAATGTCGATGAGAAATATAGTTATTATACTGTTTTGCCAAAAGAAGGGTTTTACAGATTAAAGGTGAAAACCGGATTAGACCAAGCGGTGTTAGAGCAATTAAATCCAGGGTTAGCTGAAACGGGTTTAAAGGAAGGAATGGTGCTTAAAGTGCCATACGATAGAAGTTTGGCTGCCGAAAATAATTCTGAAAGCATTCCAATGCCAGGAAACGAGTTATTAAGCACGAATTTAGCATCGCAGTTGGGTGTTAATAAAGCAGGGGTGAAGGAAATAGCGATTATGCTTCCTTTTAGATTACATAAAATGGATGTAGATACTGCCGATACAAAAGAATTAATCAAAAACGATAAAACCTTAAGTATCTCGTTAGATTTTTATTCTGGAGCGTTAATCGCTTTAGATTCCCTTAAAAAGTTAGGTGCTAATCTTAAAGTGACTGTTTTCGATACAAAGAATATGCATAGCGAATTGCTTTCTATTTTAGATAATAACAACTTTAAAAATACCGATGCTGTAATTGGACCGCTAATGCCGAAGAACTTTAATACGGTTGCTTCAGCCCTAAGGAACGATACGGTTGCCGTTGTCTCTCCAATAACCAAAACGGTAACTTTAGGCAGTAATGTGTTTCAGTCTAGAGCTTCAGATGCCGATTTAGAAAAAGCAATTATTCATCATTTCAAAAATCAACCGGCAACTAACTTTGTTTTCGTATCCGATCAAAAACACCGAGCGAAGTCTAATACGTTAAAAACTGAATTTATTGGTGCCTCTTCAGTAAGTTCGCGCAACGATAAAAAGACAGGAAAGGACGCTTTTTATATTTTCGACCAAGATATTATTAAAGCCTTAAAACCGGGGAAAAATGTGGTGTTTTTAGAAACCGATAATTCAGGATTTATATCTAACGTAACGAGTATTTTAAACTCTTTAAACGATTCTGATAAAAGAGAAATTACGCTAGCAACTTCTGGACAGAATAAACCTTTTGAAGCAGATATAGTCTCTAATTATCACTTATCTAATTTAAAATTTACGTATCCAGCAGTCTCTAAAGTGGTTAATGAAGATGAAAATAATAGCTTTGTACGCACCTACGAAAAGCAATATGGTTTAACACCAAATGCATATGTAGTAAGAGGTTTTGATGTGACTATGGATGTTGCTTTACGCTTATTAACTTCAGACGATTTATATTTATCTGTTAACGATGCGCCTTTAACTAAACACGTAGAAAGTAAGTTTTCATATAAAAAGAAATTATTTGGAGGGTATTTTAATGATGCTGTTTACATTGTGAATTATAACAATTTAAAGATAGAAGAGGTTAAGCAATAAGTTAATCTCCACGCACGATTTATAATTTAAAAGCGATCGGTTATGTTTAAATATATTTTAATATTTGCTTGTATTACTATGTTATATAGCGATACCAAAACGATGTCGTGGTCTGAAGATTATAAATTATCGTGGGCGGATTTTAAGGGGAAGCCAAGTTATAACACAAAAGCAGCTGCCGTAACGGCGGCTGGTTTAAGTTTCAAGTATTCGGTGAATAAAAGAGATAATCAGATAGTTGGATTTAAAGTTGATATTTCGGCCGATTTTTATCCAGAACATTCTTGGTGCAAAAAAGAAAGTGTTACAGATCATATCTTGGCGCACGAACAACTTCATTTTGACATTACCGAACTACACGCCCGCTATTTTAGAGCACAAGTACAGCAGCTAAAACCTTCAAATACTATTGTAAAGGAGCTTCAAATGCTACACGACGCTATAAATAAGACTTTAGAAATCACCCAACTTAAATACGATGATGAGAGTAACTTCTCAATCGATAAAAAAAGACAATTATTTTGGTCAAATTACGTGGCTTCAGCATTAAAAAATCAATCCGCATTTAAAACCCCATAAAATGGAAGCTCTACAACCTGATAAAAAATTTCTAATTCAATTGGCGCATACCAAAATGCCTTACGGTAAATATAAAGATCGTTATTTAATAGATTTACCAGAATACTACGTGGTATGGTACAATACCAAAGGTTTTCCTAAAGGGAAATTAGGGCAAATGTTGGAGACTGTTTACACATTAAAGCTTAACGGACTCGAGAATATTGTAAGAAACATACAGCGAAATTTTCCGAAATAAATAAATCATTAAAGATTAATTTTATCAACTTAATATTGTAAATTTGCTCGCGTTTAACAACGCACTATGGCAACAACAAAATACATATTCGTAACAGGAGGAGTAAGCTCTTCTTTAGGAAAAGGAATCATTGCAGCTTCCTTAGCAAAATTACTTCAAGCTCAAGGGTATAGGACTACAATTCAAAAATTAGACCCTTATATAAATATAGATCCAGGTACATTAAACCCATACGAACACGGGGAATGTTATGTTACCGACGATGGGGCAGAAACAGATCTAGATTTAGGGCATTACGAGCGCTTTTTGAATGTTCCTACCAGTCAAGCCAATAACGTAACGACAGGACGTATTTACCAAAGCGTAATCGACAAAGAGCGTCGTGGCGAATTTTTAGGTAAAACAGTTCAAATTATTCCTCATATTACAGACGAAATAAAAAGCCGTATCCAAATTTTGGGTAACTCAGGCGATTTCGATATCGTGATCACAGAAATAGGTGGAACAGTAGGTGATATCGAATCTTTACCATACATAGAAGCAGTAAGACAATTAAAGTGGGATTTGGGAGATCACAACGCGCTTGTTATTCACTTAACGTTAGTGCCCTACTTAGCGGCTGCCGGAGAGTTGAAAACAAAACCGACCCAGCACAGTGTTAAAACCTTAATGGAAAGCGGTGTGCAGGCAGATATTTTGGTATGTCGTACCGAGCACGAATTACCGCAAGACTTACGTGTTAAATTAGCGCGTTTTTGTAACGTAACGCAAGATTCTGTTATACAGTCTATCGATGCGAAAACAATTTACGATGTTCCTAATTTAATGCTGGAGCAAGGCTTGGATAAAATAGTATTAAAGAAATTAGATTTAAAAAGTGAAACGCCAGATTTAAAACATTGGAACGCCTTTTTAAAACGTCATAAAAATCCTAAAAGTGAAGTTACCATTGGTTTAATTGGTAAATATGTAGAATTACAAGATTCTTATAAATCTATTTTAGAGGCCTTTATTCACGCGGGAGCAGAAAATGAAGTTAAAGTAAATGTGGAGTGTATCCATTCTGAGTATTTAAATGAAGATAACATTAAACTAAAACTATCGCATTTAGATGGAGCCTTGGTCGCTCCGGGATTTGGAGAGCGTGGTATTAACGGTAAAATAGAAGCCATAAAATATGTAAGAGAGAATAATATTCCCTTTTTAGGAATTTGTTTAGGAATGCAAATGGCGGTAATTGAATTTTCAAGAAATGTTTTAGGGTTTAAAGATGCTAATTCTACAGAAATGGATATAAATACTAAGTATCCAGTCATCAATTTAATGGAAGAACAAAAAAGCGTTACCGAAAAAGGGGGAACGATGCGTTTAGGACAGTGGGATTGTGAATTGCTGGAGAATACATTGGCACGTTCTGTTTATAAGCAGAAAGTGATTAAAGAACGTCACCGACACCGTTACGAATTTAACAGTGATTTTAAAGCGCAAATTGAAGCTGCAGGAATGATTGCCACAGGATTTAATCCTGAAACTAAATTGGTGGAAATTATAGAACTGCCTAACCATCCTTGGTTTATTGGTGTACAATATCACCCAGAATATAAAAGTACAGTAGCAAATCCACATCCTTTATTTATGGCGTTTGTAATGGCTGCTAAAAAGTACCATACAGCAAAGAAGAAAAAGTAATACGCCACATTGGCACAAATACATTAACGGTCATATTTTTGACTATAAAGAGCGAATAGATTGTTTTAGCTTGAATGGGCTAAATGTCTAAATATATTAAAATGGAAGAAAAAAAATTAGACTTAAAATCGATAATAGGATTCATTATTATATTCGGAATTTTATTATTTATGCTTTGGCAAAGTAAGCCAAGTGATGAGGAAGTAGCAGCACAAGAGCAAGCTAAACAAGAGCAAATTGAAGCCGAAAAAATACAACAAAAGGCTTTAATAGAGAATTCTAAAACTGAAGATTTTGCAGACACTCAATTAGAAACGCTTCCAGATTCTTTAAAAACAGTAGCTTTAAAAAATAAATTTGGTGCGTTTGCTTATTCCGCTTCACAAGCAGCAAATACAGATAATCCTATAGTTAAAACAGATCTTTTAACCATTACATTCGACACGAAAGGGGGACAAATTTCTGAGGTAAAACTTAATAAGTTCGTCAACTACGATTCTATTCCTATCTATTTAGTAAAAGATAAGAATGCGTCTTTCAATATTAATTTTGGAACAACAGACAACCGCATTTTAAATACGAAAGATTTAGTATTTCAACCTAAAGTAACCCGCAGTGGTGAAAACACGGTGGTATCTATGAAGCTGAAGGTTTCTGAAAGTAAGTTTCTAGAATATAGATACATTATTAAACCCGATAATTATTTAATAGATTTTACGGTTAAATCTCAAGGGTTAAACGATGTTATTAACAGCGCGCAAGAAGTTAATTTAGATTGGAGTTTAAAAACAATTCGTCATGACCAAAGTATTGCTTACGAAAATCGTTACACCCGTTTAACGTACCAATTAGATGGTAATATCGAAAAGTTAGGACAGAGCGATGAGGATAACGAAATTGAAGAAGATGTAGACTGGTTATCTTACAGACAGCATTTTTTTAGTTCTATTTTAACGACCGATAAAGCATTTAAAAAAGTAGCTATAACGTCTAGAAACTTAGTTCAAGACGAAGAAATAGATACTGTTTTTACCAAAGCGTATAACACAAAAACGGCCTTAGAATTAAGCGGAAATGAGTTTAACGAAAACTTTGGTTTCTATTACGGGCCAACAGAAGTAAAGGCCTTAAAATCCGCCGAAAAAGGACTGGAAAAAAGTATTCCTTTAGGATGGGGTATTTTTGGTTGGATTAACAAATACTTGTTTATTCCATTATTCGGTTTCCTATCTGGTATATTTCCTTACGGTGTTGCTATTATTGTAATGACCATATTGATAAAATTAGCGATGTCTTTTGTGCAATACAAACAATACTTATCGCAAATGAAAATGAAGGTGTTAAAACCAGAATTAGATGCGATTCGCGAGAAGTATAAAGACAATAAAATGAAGATGCAACAAGAAACTATGGCACTTCAAAATAAAGCAGGAGCGAGTCCGTTAGCAGGGTGTTTACCCGCATTAATTCAAATGCCAGTATTTTACGCCTTGTTTATGTTCTTTCCAACGGCTTTTGCTTTACGTCAAAAAAGTTTTCTTTGGGCAGACGATTTATCATCTTACGATGTTATCGCCGAGTTGCCTTTTCATATCCCATTATATGGTGATCACGTAAGTTTATTCCCGATTTTAGCAGCAATTGCAATTTTCTTCTATATGAAGTTAACTACTGGGCAACAAACTATGTCTGCACCAACGCAAGAAGGGATGCCAGATATGCAGAAGATGATGAAATACATGATCTATTTTGCTCCGATTATGATGATGATTTTCTTTAACCAATACGCGTCAGGATTAAGTTTATATTACTTCGTCTCAAACCTTATAAGTATTGGTATTTTATTAGTGATAAAGAACTATGTTTTAGATGAGAATAAAATTCACGCTAAAATTCAAGTGAAGAAAAAGAATCCTAAGAAAGAAAATCGTTTTCAAAAGAAAATGAAAGATATGATGGAGCAGGCAGAACAACAGAAAAGTGCCCAAAACAAAAATAAGAAAAAGTAATATTTTTCAAAATTATAAAAGCTGCCTCTTAATGTTAAGATAGGCAGCTTTTTTTTATACTATAACAACCTATCTAAACGTTACTGTTTTTATGAAAACTATATTTATACTTATTTTTTGTTTCTTTTCAGTCTTTGTTTCGGCTCAAGAGATTAATCAATTTGATAATCAGGGAGCGCGTCATGGTAAATGGACGAAAAATTATGAAGGATCCGATATCTTACGTTACGAAGGCGAATTTAACTATGGTAAAGAATTAGGCACTTTTAAATTCTATAAAAACGTAGATGGAAAAGCTGTGCTTTCAGTGACACGAGAATTTAATCCGAATAATGATGTCGTTCAGGTTACTTTTTACGATGGGAATAAAAACATAGTGAGTAAGGGGGCTATGAAAAATAAGATCCAAATAGGAAAATGGGTTTATTTTCATAATAATGGTGGTGAAGTAATGATGGAAGAGGTGTATAACGACGACGGCGAAATTGAAGGTGAAAAGAAAACGTATTATAAAACCGGAGGCATCGCAGAACAAGCTCTTTTTAAAGGCGGTGTTTTAAATGGCGTGTCGCAGTGGTTTTCAGACAAAGGCATACTAATTCGTTTATTTAATTATACAAATGGAGCTCTCGACGGGCCTTCTAAATCTTACGATTCTAAAGGGAATGTTACAATGGAGGGTGTTTATAGAAACGATTTAAAACACGGCATTTGGAAGTATTATGAAAACGGGAAATTGGTGAAAGAAAAAGACTTTACAAAACGCAGTCAGAACCCTTATAAAAGCAAACAAAAATAGGCAACATTCTATTAAATATAATAAAAGAGACTGGTGTTGTTACACCTTTTTAAAACATAAAAAACCCGCTTTTATAAGTTATTGTAAAAGCGGGTTTTTAGCTATTAATCGTAATCTAAATATTATTGAGGTGGTAAAATAACGGTATCAATAGCATGGGCTACTCCGTTTGTTGCTTGTATATCTATTAATGTTGGAATTATAGTACTCACTCTTAAATTGGCATCTGTTAACGTAAATGTTCCGGCATTAGCCGTAATATCTCCACCTAAAGTTGTCACAGTTCCAGATACTAATTGAGACGATTGTACATTGGCATTAACAATGTGATAAGTTAAAATGGCATCAACAGTTACTGGATCGACATCGGCTAGAGTGGTGTTTCCTGAGGGATCTAATTCTAAAAGTACATCTGCAAAAGCATCGTTTGTTGGTGCGAACACAGTGAATGGTCCACTTGTGGCATCAGATAGGGTTGCTATATAAGGTACTGTAGGCGTTCCAGAATCCGCTAATTGCAAAGCAGCTACTAAGCTCGATAATGCAGGGTTTGAAGTCGCAAAAGTTGCTAAAGTTGGTAATTCAATAACGGTGTCTACCGCGTGAATAATTCCGTTTGTTCCTATAACATCGGCAGTAGTAACAGTCGCTGATCCGTTAAACATAACATTATTATTTGTCGTGTAATAAATACTCATTGCGTTGCTACCAGCTCCTGTGGCATTAGTATTAGAGTATCCACTTCCTAAATCTGATAATAGTGTAGAAGGTAATTCTCCATTAATTACATGATTTAATAATAATTGAGATAAAACATCTGTGGGTACGTCCGCTAAAGCTGTTCCGTTTAAATACGTTGTAAAAGCATCATTAGCTGGTGCCAATATCGTGAATGGTCCAACACCACTTAGTACGTTTACTAATTCGCCATCGGCAGCGCCTAATGCCGTAACTAAACTTGAAAAATTTGTGTTTGCCGCTGCGTGCTCTACAACACTAGGTAAGGTAATAACTTTATCAACCACGTGAATTATGCCATTTGTAGCTTCTACATCGGCTGTTGTTACAGTAGATACATTATTAAACAAGACTCCAGAAGAAGTTTCAAAATACAAGCTCATTGCATTATCTCCAGCTCCTGTAGCCAACGTGCTGGTATATCCTGCTCCCAATCCTACAAGATCTGAAGATGTAATTGTGCCTGAAATAACGTGATTTAACAACGTTTGTTCTAAAGCCGTATCAGGAATATCTGCTACTGTCGCCCATCCGTTTGCCGACAAAAATTCGGCGAAAGCAGCATTGCTTGGCGCTAATACTGTAAAAGGTCCTGAACCGCTTAGTGTAACGTCCAAATTAGCTTCTATAACTGCGGCGACTAAACTGCTTAAATTAGCATTAGCTTGCGCCGTTTGAACAATGTTTAGTCCTGTTTCTGGATTTTGATTTAGTGGTGCGCTATTATCATCGTCGCTATTACACGACCAAAATAATAAAACAACAAGCACATACAGTAAAGGTAATTTTTTGATTGTTTTCATAATAATTAATTTCTTTGTTTTGTTTAGCTAAATTAATAAAACATTAAACAAAATAACTAAAATTTATGTTAAATTATTTTTAACTTATTGTTTTTTAGTTGCTTAGTGTTTCGGTTTGCTGAGTGTTAAGGGGACACATAATAGCAAAAATGTTAGTATCTTTGCAGCGATAAAAAAGGACAATGAAAAAAAGAGTAATAGTAGGGCTTTCAGGTGGCGTCGATTCTAGTGTAACAGCCTACTTGTTAAAAGAACAAGGGTATGAGGTTATTGGGCTATTTATGAAAAACTGGCACGACGATTCTGTAACGATTTCTGATGATTGTCCGTGGTTAGACGATAGCAACGACGCGATGTTAGTTGCTGAAAAATTAGGAATTCCTTTTCAAACGGTAGATTTAAGCACGCAATACAAAGAGCGTATTGTAGATTATATGTTTAACGAATATGAAAAGGGAAGAACGCCAAATCCAGACGTGTTGTGTAATCGAGAGATTAAGTTCGATGTGTTTATGAAAATTGCTTTAGATCTCGGTGCAGATTATGTTGCAACTGGTCATTATTGCCGTAAAGGAACGCTTATAGAAAACGGAAAGGAAACCTATCAATTACTGGCCGGAAAAGATAATAATAAGGATCAGTCGTATTTCTTATGTCAATTATCTCAAGAGCAGTTAGCAAAAGCGATATTTCCTATTGGCGAATTACAAAAGCCAGAAGTAAGAGCTATTGCGGCAGAAGCCGATTTAATTACGGCCGATAAAAAAGACTCTCAAGGGTTATGTTTTATAGGAAAAGTAAGATTGCCAGAATTTCTTCAACAGAAATTAAAGCCTAAACAAGGTCAGATTATTGAAATTCCGGAATTATTTTCTGAGTATACAGACACGAGAAACAACTTCAGCTCTAAAGTAGAAGAACTTGAATATCTATCACGTAAAATAAACTATTCAGAAACCGACGGCGAAATTGTAGGAACCCATCAAGGGGCTCATTATTTTACTAAAGGTCAACGTAAAGGCTTATCGGTTGGCGGAAAAGTAGAACCGTTATTCGTTATCGATACCGACGTAGATACCAATACAATTTATACGGGTCAGGGTAAAAAACATCCTGGATTATACAAAAGAGCCTTATTTGTAACGAATGAAGAATTGCATTGGGTACGTGAAGATTTACAATTACTATCGGGGGAAACTTTAGAGGTCTTAGCAAGAATTCGTTACCGTCAAGCTTTAGAAAAAGCGACCTTACATAAGGTCGATGCTGGCTTATATGTTGAATTTGAAAATAAACAATCTGCCATCACCGAAGGGCAATTTGTAGCCTGGTATTTAGAAGACGAATTAGTAGGTTCGGGAGTTATTTCATAAATTGCAGTCTAACTGTAGTCTTATGAAAAACAAATTACTAGTCCTTACTTTTTTATGTTTTCAACTGTGTATTTATGCGCAAGAAGATGCTTGGGTGTATTTAACAGATAAGGAGAATGTAGCCACGTCTATAGCAAATCCTATTTCTATTTTAACGCAAAAGGCTATCGATCGTAAAGCGGCGCACTCTATTGGTATCGATGAAAGAGATGTCCCTGTTAACGAAAATTATATTTCACAATTAAAAAATCAATCAGGAATTACTGTTTTGGCAAAATCAAAATGGTTTAATGCCGTTCACGTTCGCGGCCTAGAAACCGATATTAATGTAGTGTCTACCCTTCCTTTTGTGGATGTTATTATTTTTGCAGATAATAATTTGAACGCTAAGGGGGCGAGTGTTGAAACAATCGTAAATAAATTTGAATTAGAAAGTGTCAGTACGACCTTTAATTATGGTGATGCAGCCAATCAAATTGAAATGTTTAATGGTGACGATTTGCATTTGGCCAATTATACGGGATCAGGTAAAACCGTTGCGGTTATCGATGCTGGTTTCCCGAGTGTGGATACCAATCCCGGTTTTGATCGTGTTCGTAACGCTGGAAACATTTTGGGAACTTACGATTTCGTAAACCGCGATACTGATGTGTACACCAATACAACGAGTAACCACGGTACCTTAGTATTTAGTGATATGGCAGGTTACGTCGAAAATACTTTTGTAGGTACAGCGCCAGACGCGAGTTATTATTTATTTATTTCTGAAAATGCACCCACCGAAAACCCTATTGAAGAAAGTTTGTGGGTAGAAGCCGCCGAACGCGCCGACAGTTTAGGTGTCGATGTTATAAATACCTCTTTAGGCTATAAAACCTACGATAATCCTAATTATTCTCATACCAATGCCGACTTAGACGGTAATACGACCTACATTACAAAAGGCGCAAATATTGCGTTCGAGAAAGGAATGTTGCTCGTAACTTCTGCTGGAAATTCGGGGGCTAACGGAATAGCTGCTCCCGCCGATGCTGCTGGTGTATTTACTATTGGCGCCGTAAAAGCCGACGGTACGTATGCGAGTTTTAGTTCGGTAGGAAGTACGTTTCAGCCCACATTAAAACCAGACGTTGTTGCACAAGGGCAGGCCAGTTATGTTATTAATGAAAGCGGTGGCCTATCTACAGCAAACGGAACCTCATTTAGTTCGCCTATTTTAGCGGGTGGTTTGGTGTGTTTATGGGAAGCATTGCCCAATCTAACCAATGCCGAAATAATGCAGTTGGTTCGAGAATCGGCATCGCAATACACTACTCCCGATTATTTTTTAGGGTATGGTATTCCCGATTTGTCTTTGGCTTTACAAACCGGATTATCGGTGGAAGAAGTGACCTTCAATACCTCAAAAATTCAGGTGTATCCTAATCCTGCAAAGCACACTGTGTTCGTTAAATTACCTACCGAAATTAAAAAAGCACAGATTAAACTTTATAGTGTTTTGGGAAGAAAGGTTTTAGATGCTAAAATAAATACAACACAATCAAAATTGAATGTCGAACAGTTTTCTAAAGGAATGTATCTATTAAAAATTGAAGCTGAAACCTATTCAAAAACAATCAAACTAATAATTAATTAAGCTGAAGCATTATGCTATAATCACCTTTTTTTTCAGCGGTTTATGCCATCATAGAACACAATCATAATACTAAAAAACTATAGATTTGGAAAATAGAATCACACAACTATTTAATATAAAGTATCCAATAATTCAAGCAGGGATGATTTGGAATAGCGGCTGGAAATTAGCTTCAGCTGCGAGTAATTCAGGGATTTTAGGACTTATAGGTGCTGGGAGTATGTATCCGGAAGTGTTACGCGAACACATTCAGAAATGTAAAAAAGCTACCGATAAACCGTTTGGAGTTAACGTGCCAATGTTGTACCCCAACATTACCGAAATAATGGATATTATAGTGGAGGAAGGGGTAAAGATTGTTTTTACATCGGCGGGAAATCCTAAAACGTGGACCAAATGGTTACAAGAACGCGGTATTACTGTTGTGCACGTGGTAAGCAGCGTAAAATTTGCATTAAAATCTCAAGAGGCGGGTGTCGATGCTATTGTAGCCGAAGGTTTTGAAGCCGGCGGACATAATGGTCGTGATGAAACAACAACGCTAACGCTAATACCAATGGTGAAAGAACAGTTACAAATTCCGTTAATTGCCGCTGGCGGTATTGCTTCTGGTAAGGCAATGTTGGCGTGTATGGTACTTGGTGCCGACGCTGTACAAGTGGGAAGTCGTTTTGTGGCCAGCGAAGAATCGTCAGCACATCAAAAATTTAAAGAGGTTGTGGTCACTGCTAAAGAAGGTGATACGCAATTAACGTTAAAAGAATTAGCACCCGTACGATTAATAAAAAATAAGTTTTATAACGAGCTTCAAGAATTGTATAAATCCTCGCCATCGGTAGACGATTTAGTAAAACTATTAGGGCGTGCTCGAGCTAAAAAAGGAATGTTTGAAGGAGACTTAGAGGATGGTGAATTAGAAATAGGTCAAATATCAGGACTCATTCACGATATTAAACCAGTAGCAACCATTGTAGAAGATATGGTTGCAGAATTCGAAAAAGCTAAAGCTAACGTTGTTAATTTATAATGTGAACAACGATTTATAGATAACGTTAAATTATAGTGCTAAAATCTATGTTTATTATCACTCAAAGCTCAACGCTAAGTATTACTTTTGCACGATGATTTTAAGTAAGTACACTAAAGAGTTTAAATACAATTGGCAACTCGCAGCGCCTGTTATGCTGGGTATGTTGGGTCATACCTTTGTCAGTTTTGTAGATAATATTATGGTTGGGCAGTTAGGTACTGCCGAGCTCGCAGCGGTTTCTTTAGGAAACAGTTTTATGTTTATCGCAATGTCTATTGGTATCGGGTTTAGTACCGCCATTACGCCGTTAGCTGCCGAGGCAGATTCGGCTAATAATAAAGAAGACGGTAAGTCGGCATTTAAGCACGGGTTAGTCTTATGTACGGTTTTAGGCATTTTACTTTTCTTACTTATCTTTTTTGCAAAACCTTTAATGTACTTAATGAAACAGCCTGTTGAGGTTGTGGATTTGGCACTGCCTTATTTAGATTTGGTGGCGTTCTCCCTTATCCCCTTAATAGTATTCCAGGCCTTTAAGCAGTTTAGCGATGGTATGTCTATGACAAAATACCCAATGTATGCGTCTATTATTGGGAACTTAATTAATATCGTTTTAAATTATTTATTCATTTTTGGTAAGTTTGGCTTCCCAGAATACGGTATCGTTGGTGCAGCTTACGGTACTTTAATATCGCGTTTCGTGATGTTGTGGTACTTATGGTATTTATTAAAGAAGAAAGACAAAAGCCGTTACTTTGTTACCAACATAAAATTATTTGTTTTAGATAAATTAATGCTTAGAAAGATAATAAATCTAGGTACGCCTAGTGCTATGCAAATGTTTTTTGAGGTCGGTATCTTTACCTCGGCGGTATGGTTAAGTGGGTTGCTGGGTAAAAACCCACAAGCAGCGAACCAAATTGCTTTAAACTTAAGTTCTATGACGTTTATGGTGGTTACAGGCTTAAGTGTTGCGGCAATGATACGGGTGGGGAACCAAAAGGGATTAAAAAACTATTATGAGCTAAGACGTATCGCTTTTTCACTTTTCTTATTAGGCACTATCTTAGCGCTCTTTTTCGCCTTACTATTTTTGGCATTCCGCGAATATTTACCACGAATTTATGTCGATTTTGATGATGTTATTAACTATGAAGATAACATGGAAGTGGTAAGTATTGCCTCAAAATTATTGTTGGCTGCAGCGGTATTTCAAATTAGCGATAGTATTCAAGTCGTCGTTTTGGGAGCGTTGCGAGGGTTGCAAGATGTGAAAATACCGACGATTTTGACGTTTATTTCTTATTGGTTAATAGGGTTTCCTATTAGTTATTATTTTGGAACCGAAGCGTATTTTTCTAGTTTTGGTATCTGGATGGGATTAATTGCAGGATTAACTACCGCTTCTATTTTATTATATATTCGATTTAATTACCTTACAAAAAAATTAATTGCTCAAAAATAAATTATCTATGGAACTGCCTAAATTTATACTCGGTGATAATACCGATTTACCGAATGCTATTTTTGTGATACATACAGAATTCCCTATGTTTATTATAAATTTAGAAGATGATGAGGTGGAATGGTTAGAAGAGTTTGACCAAGATGATGAGAAAGAACTAGAATTAGAAACCGAAAACTTAATTGAATTAGCGACTGCTTTTTACGATAGAGAGGTTTTAAGATACGATGATTAATACGATAAGTATTATATTCATTTTAGTACTATAGAGAAGTATTCGAGATTACTTCGAAGTTGATGCTCTCGTGTTTTTTCGGGAAGCAATTGCCAAAAGCCCGACCTAATGGTAACGCCCAAAATATTTTAAATGTTAGAACAACTTGTAGAGTTAGATAAAGACTTATTTTTATACTTAAACGGAATGGGAAACGTCTATTGGGATGCTTTCTGGATGTTTTTTACTGCCAAATTTAATTGGATTCCGTTGTATGCCGTTTTGGTGTTTTTAATGTACAAAAAATTGAATTCAAAAATGTTTGTACTAACCGTAATCATCATCGTATTAATGATCACGTTTACAGATCAGGTAACCAATTTGTTTAAACACGGTGTAAAACGACTTAGACCCTGCCAAGACGAAAGCTTGGTAGATATAATGCGTTTAGTGAAATCGCATTGTGGAGGTCGTTATGGTTATTTCTCTGGACACGCTAGTAATAGTATGGCAGTCGCTATTTTTACAGGGAAAATGCTGCAATACCGATTTAAATACTTAATTTATATTATGATTGTGTGGTCGTTATTTATGGCGTACAGTCGTGTGTATATTGGGGTACACTTTCCTTTAGATATTTTAAGCGGAATGGTTTTCGGAGGAGTTTCAGGGTATGGGTTTTATAGATTAGAACGCTATGTGCAAAAACGCTTTACGGTGGCTAAGTAGTTAGTTATATGCTGAAAATTATGGAATGAAATAAATATTAACAGTGTTTATACTTCTATCTTTTAATTCGGGATGCACGGTTAAAATCAAATTAATAAAGGGTTTGTACTACATTTTGGAAAGCCGAATTTTGATTATAAATGCTACTATTAGCATAAGTATTGATATCTAAAACTAAATTCCACCAGAAAATATTTCAGGACTAACTATCTTTTAAATAATATATATTGAGTGCTACAAATGCGTTTCTGGCCAAAAACAAAATAAAGGAATTATTAATGTAGCTATCGATAACCAATTTGAAAGTAGAACTCAGAAAGAGTTGAGGTTTTTCGTCAACATAAAACCAATCACATTTATAGTAACGGATATTTGATTGATAATGAAAATCAGACTGTTTTACCGAAAGTATAATAGGAATTTAATTAATCAGCGCTGACAACTTTAGATTAAAAATAATCCCTTTAACTATCAAGAATGAATACAAAAACGCTGATTAACGCCACATAAAATTCCTGTCTGCTCCCTAGGGCATTCTAAACGTAAAAACCTCTACTTCTCACTAAGAATATAAAACGTATTTGTTAAACGGTCGTTGTAGTGTTGCGTCCCTTCTTTGGCCTGGTTTAAATCGTAAGTTTCCACTTCTTTTACGTTAAAATTATCTTTTAAAAGCTTTAAATCTTCAGCCGATAAGAGATTAGTTAGCACTCCAAATTTAGATTCCGAAGGAAATTGAAAAGCGTTATTTTTATAAGGAATTCGCGGTATCATATCACCATATTGCCAAATGGTTTCTGGAGCGACGTATTTAAAGGAATACAAAGGAATACCACGCGTATCGTTATCATTTTTTAACGTGGCTATAGAATTGAAATCATCATTTTTAAATAATTGCATTAGCGGTAATCCCACAGCAAACACAGCAGCAAAAAAGAGTACTGTTAATAAAAAAACGTGCTTCATATTTTTCTGTTTTAGTCGCAATAGAATAAACACGCCCAGAGTCACTAATACGATAGATGCTAAAACAAACGGTAACCAATGCTGCTGCAATTCGGATTTAAATAGAATATAAAACACAATGGGAAACGCAATACCGATAGTGCCTATTAATCCGAAATTGAAATATACAGGTAACGTTTCGCGCTTGTCTTTTATGTCTTTAAAACGACGGATTAAGTATTCAATATAGAAACCAATATTAAAAGCTAACGGAATTAAAACGGGCATTAAGTATCGCGATTTTTTCTCTGGAATAATCGAGAGTAAGACCACGGCTAAAATAGTCCATAGTAAACTAAATTTATAAGCTTTATAATTGCTAACTCGTGTTTTTAAATATGGAAAAAGTAAACTTATAAATGCGGGAATAGTCCATAAACCACTTTGTATAAAAAAGCTCCAATAGTAGTAAAAGGGCCTAACATTATAACTCGTCCAATTGCCAGTTTCTTTTTCGGTAATCGCATTAAAAGTTGTAGGATCGTTTAAACGCACATAAACATACCAGAGGCCACCAACGACTAAAGCAATAACGAGTACACTAAAAAAGGAGAATACTTTTGCTTTAGCATTTTTATATTTAAAAGTGACGCCATAAGCGATTAAAAAGGGTAATAATAAGGCGTAAAACGAGACGGGACCTTTACTTAAAATAGAAAAACCGATAAACAAACCGGCGACTACGGTATGTTTCCACACCACGCCCTCGGCTTTAAATAACTTGTGCAAATGAAAAATGGCTACCAACATAAAACCGTGCGTAAAGATATCCCAAGGGGCTTCAATAACAATCCCGATGACGTAAAAAGAGGTTACAACAATGAGGGCATTAATTAAAGCGTGGCTTCTGCTTTTTAACATGCTTCTCGAGAGCTTATACATAAAAGATCCTGTTACCATTACTAAGAGAACAGCGGGTAAGCGCATACCAAAAACACTCTTAATGCCAAAAAACAATCCCGAGAAGGCAGTAAGCCAAGTAGGTAACGGAGGCTTTTGGTAACGAGGTTCTCCATTCATAGTCGTTAGCAACCAATTATCGTTTAAAACCATTTCGCGAGCGGTGACAAAATTTCGTGCTTCCATAATAGATACTTGAATGGCATCTAATTGTGGTAATAGCATTAAGGCTACCAATAAACAAATCGTAAGTATCGGATATTCTTTAAGTAGTTTGGGCATCTTGTTTTTTTAATAAAATTAAATTTCTAACATAAATGGTCGCTCCTAATATATGACCAACTAACAGTACAGGATCTTTTCGAAAGATGGCATACGCTAAGATAAGAAGAGATCCTACTAAACTCAAGGCCCAAAAACCGAAAGGTAAAGAGGACGTTTTATGTTTTTCGGAATATAACCATTGGTACACAAAACGGAAGGTGAAAACAGTTTGTGATACAATACCTAAAATAAGTAACCAGACAGGTATACTTTCATTTTTAAACAATAGAGTAACGTCAATATTATTATTGTTAAAGTAAAATATCGTTATAAATCCAGGCATAAATAATAAAATATAACGGATAATCGCGGGATATCTCTGCCATTGGTTTTGTAATTGTAAATTCCTAATGTAAATAAAGTAGGTAAGACCTTGTCCTAACATGATGGCAAAATCATTACGTAAATATCCGTAAATAAAAAGTAGAAACGAAGCGACTAAGCTTAAGGTCCAAAATAGTGTAGGTGTTATCACGCGCTTTTGTTTTTCGCTGGTAAGCCATTGTACAACTAAACGCGCAGAGAACAATAATTGCGCGAAGAAACCTATACTATAAATGATCCAGTCGCTCATTATCCCTGTTTTGCTACGGTATAATTAATATACTTTTTTTTCATCCATAAATAGGCGAAACAGTCCATTAATGGCCCCAGCAAACGGTTCCAAACTCCAAACTTAGCTTCGCCAGCGAGACGCGGAAAATGCTGTACAGGGACTTGTTTAATGCGTCCCTTTTGCAATAAAATCATTGCCGGTAAAAAACGATGCAAACCTTTAAACATAGGAATACGTTTGGCATAATCAGTTTTAATAACTTTTAGTGGGCAACCGGTATCGTCCATGCCGTCACTCGTAAAACTGCGCCTGATGCCATTGGCAATGGTAGACGACATATTTTTAACAAAGCTGTCTTTTCTATTCTCGCGAACGCCCGTTACCAAGTCGTTATCGCCAATATGCGCTAACAATAAATTAAAATCGTCTGGAGCAGTTTGTAAATCGGAGTCTATATAACCTACCAAAGGTGTTTTGGTATAATCGAAACCTGCTTTAATAGCGGCGCTTAAGCCGCGGTTCTCATAGAATGAAATAAAAGAAAATTCAGGATTTCTAGCTGCAATGAGTTCAATAAGCTCTTGGCTTTTATCTTTAGAACCATCGTTTACAAAGAGTATTTTAGTTTTTTTCGACGCTTTTTTGGTGTACGCTAGTAATTCGGTTTCAACACGTAATAAATTATCTTCTTCGTTGTAAACCGGTACAACTATTGTAAAATCGTAGTTCATAAATAAGTATTAACACTGCAAATGTATTGTTTTTTTAAGAATTGAAAATGAGTATGAAATAAAATATGTTTCTTTGTACTACGATTTTGAAATTTATGAAAGTATTAGTAACAGGAGCTGCAGGATTTATTGGATCGCATACGTGCGAAAGACTGAAAGAAATGGGGCACGACGTCATTGGTTTAGATAACTTTAATCCATATTACAGTCTAGAATTGAAGCAGTTAAACGAACAGGCTTTGCGTGAGAAAGGGATTGCCATTATAAAAGGTGATTTACGCACGGATGATTTATGTGCGATTTTACCTCAAGATATTAATTATATCTTTCATTTTGCGGCGCAGCCAGGTATTTCGGCAGCGTCAACGTTCGAAGATTATTTTACCAACAATATCTTAGCAACGAAGCAATTAATCGATTATGCATCACAGCTTAAAACGTTAGAGTTATTGGTAAACATCGGTACGTCGTCAATCTACGGATTGGAAGCAACGTTCCCAGAAGATGTGGCGCCACAACCAGCATCTCATTACGGTGTTACAAAATTAGCAGCCGAACAATTGGTGCTTCAAAAAAGTAGAGAAACGCTATTTAAAGCGTGTTCGCTACGTTTATATTCTGTTATCGGGCCACGCGAACGCCCAGAGAAAATGTACACCAAACTCATTGCTTGTGCGTATAATGGTAATGCTTTTCCGTTATATCAAGGTAGTGCGACGCACCTGCGTAGCTTTACTTATGTTGGCGATATTGTAGATGGTATTGTAAGTGTTATTGGTAGCGAAACGGCTGTAGATGGTGAAATTATAAACTTAGGAACCGAAGTAGAACATACCACTCAAGAGGGGATTGAGGCGGTAGAAAAAGTGATTGGGCAATCCATTGCTATTAATAAAGTCGCTGCACGTGCTGGCGATCAATTGCGTACGAAAGCAACTATTGAAAAAGCAAAACGACTATTGAATTACAATCCTAAAACGACCTTACTAGAATCGGTAGAAAAGCAAGTGGCGTGGTACACCAAGAATTTTCTGTAATTGGAGTTTCAAATGAAGTATTATACTTTCAATTTTAATAGATAATCGGCTGCAACAAACGGTGTCGTTTTATTATCTTCTATCAACTGAAGCTGTTTTGCGAGTTCTACTTTTACTTCGGTGTTATTAAAAAAGTCGTTTTTAAGTTGTTCTTCAATAGTTTGAATGAGCCAAAATTTATTCTGCTCTCTTCTATTGTCATTAAAAAACTGGTTCCCTTTTGTTAACGTAACATAATCAGAAATAATCGTCCAAATTTCATCAATTCCTTCCTCATTAATGGCGCTACACGTTGTTACTTTAGGTTGCCAGTTAGACGCTTTTTCAGGATAGAGATGCAAAGCACGGTTAAATTCTACTTTCGCTAATTTTGTGGCTTTAATATTATCTCCATCAGATTTGTTAATAGCGATACTATCGGCCATTTCAATAATACCGCGTTTAATACCTTGAAGTTCATCGCCGGCACCAGCCAATTTTAAAAGCAAAAAGAAATCCACCATACTATGTACAGCGGTTTCGCTTTGGCCTACACCAACGGTTTCTATAATAATACTGTTGTAACCTGCGGCTTCACATAAAATAATGCTTTCTCGTGTTTTGCGCGCCACACCACCCAAAGATGCCCCTGATGCCGACGGTCGAATAAAAGCATTTTTGTTTTTTACTAAATCTTCCATTCTGGTCTTATCACCCAAAATACTACCTTTAGTAATCGAACTACTGGGGTCTACTGCCAAGACAGCGACTTTTTTACCAATAGCAGTAAGATGCATTCCAAAAGCTTCGATAAACGTACTTTTTCCCACACCCGGAACACCCGTAATTCCTATTCTGACCGATGTGTTAGCGTGTGGCAAACACTGTTTTATAATGGCGTTTGCTTTTTCTAAATGTTGGGGGTTTTTGCTTTCTACTAAAGTGATTGCCTGACTTAAAGCAGTAATATTTCCTTCTAAAATTGCAGAAACGAGCGATTCTACAGAGCGTTCTTTTTTTCTGCTTGCTTTAATTTTTGAAATCGATAGTGCGTTGGTTGTTTCTGGTTGCGAAACGCCATCGTTTTCTTTTAAAGCCGATTTTTTAGAAGGTGTCAAAAATGAGATGATTTAATGCTAATTATTTCAAAGGTACGGCAACTTTTGTCGTATCCCAAGCCAAGGTTAAGAACAAATTATCGGTAGAATTATCAAAGGCGATGGTAAATTGCTCCACCGTTGTGCTTATTTTTTGAGGTTCAGCCCTAATAGTCGCCACATCGTATTGCGGTTCGCGCATAGCTTCCATAGTTTCATTCACACCCCAAGAATACATTTTAGAGTTGAAAATAACATTCCATGACGTATCATTTGGAATCGTCCACAACGTATATTTCCCAGCAGGAAGTAATTTATTATCGATTGTTAGATTTTTACTTGTTTCGAAAGTAGTCGCTTCGTTAGCACCAGTTCGCCATACTTTATTGTACGGTACTAACGCTCCAAAAACATCGCGATTTCTTTTAGATGGGCGGTTGTAAACCACTTTAAGTTCTATATCGTCAACTTCAAAGGCCACTGTTTTCTTCGGACTTAAAGATTCGTTAAAAATTCCGTCGTTAAGGTAAGAATAGGAGAATACACCAGCTGCAACAACCAGTAAAACTAATATAAACCATTTAAAAAAAGTGTTCATTACTTATAGCATTTATTTAGGTATAAAGATACTTTAAAACCTATTTGTTACTACATAGAATATTATAATTTAACACCATATTAATAGTATGAATAAAAAGTTTACAATTTTTAAGCATTACTACTAAAAATAACGCTAATTCTGAAATTAGAGTTTATTTCAATAATTAAAGAATAAATTTGTTGAACATCAAAAAAAAGAAGATGAACACAACATTAGTGGTATTGGCAGCAGGTTTAGGCTCGCGTTATGGTGGTTTTAAGCAATTGGACGCTATGGGGCCCAACGCACATTCTATAATGGATTATTCTCTGTTCGATGCCTTACACATTGGATTTACATCTGTCGTTTTGGTGGTACAAGAGTCTATGGTTGCGCCGTTAACCGAGCGTTATATAACAAACCGAAACTGGCCAGTAACCTTTGCAATACAAAACACCAATATTACTATAGGAGATAATAAATATTATCGCGAAAAACCTTGGGGCACAGCGCACGCCTTATGGTGCGCAAAAGATGCCGTTAACACTCCGTTTGTATTAATTAATGCCGACGATTTTTATGGCCGTGAGTCCTTTCGTTTAGCCTTTAATTATTTGCAAACTCAAAGTGATTGCTGTGCTGTTTTATTTCCTATTGATAAAACATTGAGTAGTAATGGTGTGGTAAATAGGGCAGAAGCGACTATCGATAACGGTTGGTTACAAACCACAGTAGAACGCGAAAAGATTAGCAGACAGGAGGGTAAGATTGTGTATTCAACGATTGAAGGAGGAGAAAAAGAACTCCCTGAACGAACATTGGTATCTATGAATATGTGGGGATTAACGCCCGAAATTTTCGGTTTTATAGATAATGATATTTCAGAATTTATTGAGAATTGGAAACAAAACGCCAACTTAGAATACCAACTACCAAGTGTCATCGATAGGATGATACAGCACCGTTTAATGGAAGTAAAAGCTATCCCAACGCAATCTCATTGGGTGGGCGTAACGTACAAAACGGATAAAGAAATGGTGAAGATGCAATTACAGCAGTTACACAATACCGGAATTTACGACGACTTATAATGAAAGCGAGACTTCATAATATTCTTTTGTATTATTTTAATGAGATCATTATTAATACTGTAGATACGTTGCAAAGTGGATTGATAAATAGCACCTATAAGGCTGAAACGTCTCAGGGTACTTTTATTATTCAGAAAATAAATCAAGAGGTGTTTCCTAATATTGGAGAACTCCTGAATAATAAAATTAAAGTGGTGAACTATTTAAATGCGCATCATTTTTCAACCATACAGTTTTTAAAGACAAAAGCAGACACTTTTTATGTAGACACCGAAGATGGTATTTGGCAAATATCAGGTTATATTTCGTCGTGTGTGCAGCATAAAATAGATTCTCCAAAAATGGCTTCGCAATTGGGAGGTTACTTGGCGCGATTTCATTCGGCATTAACCGATTTTCCTGTTTCAGAGCTAGAAATTACCATTCCCGATTTTCATAATACAGAAAAACGCTACAGCGATTTGTTAGCGAGTAGTGCTTCAGCTTTAGAAGAAAGACGCTTAAATGCACATCGGGAAATGGAATACATCACAGAAAACTTCGAAAGCATTCACACTATTGCAGAGGCAATTCACAAAGACATAATTCCGCAGCGTGTGGTGCATAACGATACGAAAGTCGGTAATTTTTTATTTTCGACAGCAGGAGAACTGCTTACCATCATAGATTTTGATACGGTAATGCCGGGTAGTGTTTTACACGATATAGGCGACGCCTTGCGAACAGGCGCAAGCACAGCACCCGAAGACGAGCAAGATTTAACTAAAGTCGGTTTTAACGCAGCAATTTACGATGCTTTTATAATGGCTTATGTAAAGGAAGGACAATCGTTTTTAACGCCCGAAGAATTAAACGCCATCCATTTTAGTTTGCCTTTAATTCTTTTAGAACAAGCCTGCCGCTTTTTAGAAGACTACTTAAGAAACGACATCTATTACGATGTGCGTTACGATACTCATAATTTAGTGCGAACACGGACACAATTACACTTGTTTAAGCACGTGAAACACTATCTTAATAAACAGTTTAATATTCTGTAAATTTAATCCTTTAAAACAATTACAATGAAACACTTACCATTTCAAAAAGGAGTAGTCCTTTTGCTAGTATTAGCACTGACTGTATGGTCTTGCAAAACGACAAATCAAGTGGTGGATACAACCACGTCTATGCTTTTAAAAACGACTGTTCCGGTGCGTCCTGCAGATCAAAAAGACGTGCTAAAACTCACTGCAGCACCAATACCGGTAGTTCGTGTTGGTTTTATAGGCTTGGGGATGCGCGGTTCAGGTGCCGTTTCGCGAATTACTAATATTCCTAATGTAGAGATTGTTGCCATTTGCGATATTATGGAAGACCGTACCGAAGCTGTCAATGCGAACTTAGAAAGTTTAGGTTTGCCAAAAGCACAAGCCTTTTATGGTGAGGAGGGGTGGAGAGACCTTTCCGCTTTACCAAATTTAGACCTGATTTATATTGCTACCGATTGGAAGAACCACGCAAAAATGGGTGTGCAAGCAATGAAAGACGGTAAGCACGTCGCTATAGAAGTGCCTGGCGCTTTAACTATGGAAGAGATTTGGGAGCTTATAAACACTTCAGAACAAACCCAAAAACACTGTATGCAGTTAGAAAATTGTGTCTATGATTTTTTTGAGTTAACAAGCTTAAATATGGCACAACAAGGTGTCTTTGGAGAAGTCTTACACGCTGAAGGCTCTTATATACACCAATTACAACCATTTTGGGGCGAGTATTGGAATAACTGGCGTATGGACTATAACCGAGATCACAGAGGTGATGTGTATGCAACGCACGGTATGGGGCCAGCGTGTTTATCTTTGAATATTCACCGTGGTGATAAAATGAATTATTTAGTGTCTATGGACACAAAGGCAGTGGGGAATCCGGCCTATATTAAAGAGAAAACCGGAGAAGTGGTGTCCGATTTTAGAAATGGCGACCATACTATGACGATGATTAGAACTGAATTAGGAAAAACCATTCAGATTCAACACGATGTAACGTCTCCGCGTCCGTATTCTAGAATGTTTCAATTAAGCGGTACAAAAGGTTATGCTAACAAATATCCATTAGAAGGGTATGCCTTAAATGCTGAAGATTTAGGAAGTGATATTGTAAAACCTTCGGATAATTTTACCACACACCAATTTGCACCAGATCACATTAAAAAGGCGTTAATGGAAAAATATAAACACCCTATTGTAAAAGATATCGAAGACAAAGCCAAAGAAGTTGGTGGCCACGGCGGTATGGATTTTATTATGGATTACCGTTTAATGCATTGTCTTCAAAAAGGATTACCTCTAGATATGGACGTGTACGATTTAGCAGAATGGTCGTGCTTAGGACCGTTAACAGAATTGTCTTTAGATAATAATTCGGCTCCTGTTGAAATTCCAGATTTTACTCGTGGTGGTTGGGATAAATTAGATGGCGTTGAATTTGCTCAAGAGTAGCATAACACCTTTAGAGTAAATTATATACTAAAAAAGACTATCAGAAATGATAGTCTTTTTTTTGTTCTTTACCGAATGTTTACGCTTAGGACATCTATTTAAAATAGTATCATTTTATGCGTTTCTTTTTTTACATTTGAAGATTACTTTTAAGATATGACTAGCACTACCTTTTCTTTATTTTTAGCTGAAATAGTTCACAATTCTATCGTTGTTATAGATGCTTCCATTGATATTTCGCAGTATATGCCCATAGATTTATCTGAAGCTAATGACGATTTAAAACAGTTTGATATGTCTTCAGCTATAGCTTGGCACGACTATATTACAAGCACGCTTGGTTTTCATAATAAACAAGTGGCTTATGGCGGTTATTTAGAACAACGTGGTATGTATTCGCGTAGTGCTTATTTTAACACACGACATCCTGAAAACGAGCGTAATATTCATTTGGGGATAGATTTGTGGATTGCGGCCGGAACACCTGTTTTAGCCGCTTTTAATGGTGAAATTCACAGCTTTAAAGACAATACCAATTATGGTGATTATGGTCCCACCATCATTTTAAAACATACTATTAAGACGGTGACATTTTATACGCTATACGGACATTTAAGTCGTGGATCTTTACTGTCATTAAAAGTAGGGGATATAATAAGACAAGGGGAAATGATTGCTATTTTAGGCGATGCTAAAGTAAATGGTGAATATGCACCACATTTACATTTTCAAGTTATTAGAGACCTTCAAGGCAATAGTGGAGACTATCCTGGCGTGACTTGCATTAATGATTTAGAGTTCTATAAAAATAATTGCCCCGATCCGAATATTATTTTGGGTTTAGATAAATAGGATTAGACTGTTACACTGAAATGATACTGTTTTTTTTGCAGAAACAATAAAAGCCTAAACATTATTGCTATTGTTCATGCTTTTGTTTTTTAACAATTAGCACAAATTATACCGTGCTAAAGTGGTTTCTAAATCTATATTTTTAGCTGTTCTTTTTTTCAATAAACCTACGGTTGTCCTTTTTTTTGGTTTTACTAATTTGAGAATGTAACGTTAATAATATTTCATAATCATCCTTTACCCAATCTCCAGTAGACTTTTTCGTATAAACACCCTCATTGTTAAGATAGCTATTAAATAAGTGATACGCTTTCATAGCATCTTTTTCATTATAAAAATAATCAAACCACACTTGGTGAATCCTGTTTTCTTTAACGATACCTATTCCGCCTTGATACACTTTAATAATCCCCTTAGAATGCGTAAAGGATACTGAGTTTTCATTTCTTTCGTGCGCAGCTTTTAAAATGTAAGCATTGTGCAATAGGTAATTAGATAGTCGATTAATAATCTCTGCGTTGCTTTCTCTTTTTAAAGGACGTTCTCTCCATTGATTGTTCTCTGGATAAAAAGGATCTTTCTTAAAATCTTTTATTTTTATTACTTCTTCGACTAGGGTTAATTCAGATTCTACAGTTTTATCCTCTCTTGGAATACTTGCAAATAAGCTTCTAGCGGTCTCTAAGTCTTCAAACCGCTCTATTGTTAGCTTCTGATTGCTATATTTAATCTCATTGTCATTTTGAAACGACCACTGTCCAATTTTAACTTTTTGGTCTACCAATTGTGTAAAGGTCGAGTCTGGAAATAAATACAACACAGATCCTTTATTAAGTTGCTCACTTCCTGACGCTAATGGAGTATCGGCGGTAATTTCTAAATAATCTTTATCAAATTTTTTAATATCCGAGACTGTCCAAGATCCTATTATTTTGTCTTTATTGATTTTTTGAGTAGTTCCGCAGCTGTTAAATATAATAACAAATACGCATAGTAAATTAGTGATTTTCATAAGTAGGTTTTATAATTTGGGTTTATTGATTAAGAATTTGTAGGGTTTATCTTAGTTTTACTTGCGAATTTAGCAATTTATATTGTAAATGTGAAATAATTGTTAAAAACCTTTCTTTAAAGGCTTTATTGTAGCTGATTGAGAGTCAGTCTTGCCATAAAAGTACTATGTAATAAATGTAAAGCAGTTAATGATTTAATGGATTCGTTTAACCCAATTAAATGGACTGCTATAAGTTTTTTTTAACTTGGCAACGACTAGATACTTTAAGTTGCGCTATAAATAAGCTTTTTGAAATTGTTGCAGACGTTTTGTTAGAGTGTGGAGTAATAATTTAATTATGAGTAATGTAACAAATGAGACTAGTAAAACGAGCCGAATTATAAAAACAAAAAAAGCCTGAAGTTTATACTAAACTTCAGGCTTTAATAATAGTATTATAAGGTATTAGTCTTCAACAATCACCCATTCTCCTTTAGTTAATAAAGGTTCGGCTTGCTTGTATTTTACTGTTTTATTTTCACCACTCATAACGTGTTTAATCGTCACTTTATCATTACGACCCACTTTTGGTTTGTCGCGAACAATAGTTTCTACCACTTGCTGTTGACGTTTTGAATTTCCAGCAGCTTGGTTTTGAGACGAACGCTCATCAAGATTCGGGATCTCATCTTTTTGCGTTTTTAAAATGTCTTTATCTCCCACTTGCTTTGCTTCACTAATCGCATTTGTAGTTTCGCTTGGCAATTCCCCTTTAAATAAGAATGAAATGACATCCTTATTTACTTGGTCGATCATTGTTTTAAACAATTCGAAAGCTTCAAACTTATAAATTAGTAAGGGATCTTTTTGCTCGTGCACAGCTAATTGTACCGATTGCTTTAACTCATCCATTTTACGTAAATGGGTTTTCCAAGAATCGTCAATAATTGCTAAAGCAATATTTTTTTCAAAATCTTTTACCAGTTCTATACCTTGAGATTCGTAGGCTTTTTCTAAATCCGTAACGACATTTAATGTTTTTGTACCATCGGTAAATGGTACTACAATACGTTTGTATTTATCACCTTGATTTTCATAAACATCTTTAATTACAGGGAAAGCGACTTCAGCGTTGCGATCCATTTTTGCTTTATAATGTTCGAAAGCTGCTTTATAAACGTTTTGAGCAATCACTTGGGTTGACAATTTGCTAAAATCAGCTTCAGCGATTGGCGAACTCATAGAGAAATAGCGAATCAATTCAAATTCGAAATTTTTATAATCGTTAGCCGATTTATTCGATTCAGTAATAACTTCCGAAATATCGAAAATCATATTTGCTAAATCCACACGTAAACGTTCTCCAAATAAAGCGTGGTGACGACGTTTGTAAACGACTTCACGTTGCGAGTTCATTACATCATCATACTCTAATAAACGCTTACGAACTCCAAAGTTATTCTCTTCTACTTTTTTCTGTGCACGTTCTATAGATTTAGAAATCATAGAATGTTGAATCACTTCACCTTCTTCAAGGCCCATTCTATCCATCATTTTTGCGATACGTTCACTACCAAATAGACGCATTAAGTTATCTTCTAAGGACACATAGAATTGAGAACTTCCTGGATCTCCTTGACGACCAGCACGACCTCTTAATTGGCGGTCTACACGACGTGAATCGTGACGCTCGGTACCTACAATAGCTAAACCTCCAGACGCTTTTACCGCATCTGATAATTTAATATCGGTACCACGACCTGCCATATTGGTTGCTATTGTTACCTGTCCTGGTTGTCCAGCTTCTGCAACAATATCGGCCTCTTTTTTGTGTAATTTTGCATTTAATACGTTGTGCGGTACTTTACGTAATGCTAACATTCTACCTAACAACTCACTAATTTCAACGTTAGTCGTACCAATTAATACTGGCCGTCCCGCTTGCGATAAGTTGGTGACCTCGTCGATAACGGCGTTGTATTTCTCACGTTTTGTTTTGAAAACTAAATCTTCTCTATCATCACGTGCAATAGGTCTGTTTGTAGGTATTTCTACAACATCTAGTTCGTAGATTTCCCATAACTCTCCAGCCTCGGTTACCGCTGTACCCGTCATACCAGACAGTTTACGGTACATTCTAAAGTAATTTTGAAGTGTTACCGTTGCAAAAGTTTGGGTTGCATCTTCAATTTTTACATTTTCTTTGGCTTCAATCGCTTGGTGTAAACCATCACTATAACGACGACCATCCATAATACGACCGGTTTGTTCGTCTACAATCATTACTTTATTCTCCATAACAACATATTGGTTGTCTTTTTCAAATAAAGCGTATGCTTTTAGTAATTGGTTAAGGGTATGAATACGTTCGGATTTAACACCGAAATCTCTAAATAATTCTTCTTTTAAATTAGCTTCTTCTTCCGTTGGTAGGTTTCGAGCTTCAATTTTAGCCGCTTCAATACCAATTTCTGGCATTACGAAGAAATCAGGATTGTCTTTACCAGAAATGTATTCGATACCTTTATCTGTTAATTCAATCTGATTATTTTTCTCTTCAATAACGTAATACAATTCCGCATCTACCTTTGGCATCTCACGGTTATTGTCTGCCATATATTGGTTTTCCGTTTTTTGAAGGAGTTGTTTGATGCCTTCCTCACTTAAAAACTTAATTAAGGCTTTATTTTTAGGAATCCCTCTATAGACTCTTAATAATTGGAAACCACCTTCTTTAGTATCTCCATCAGCAATTAACTTTTTAGCATCTACTAAAACTTGTGTTAAGTGACGGCGTTGCACGCTTACAATATCATCAACCTTAGGTTTTAATTCTGTAAATTCGTGACGATCGCCTTGCGGAATTGGTCCAGAAATAATTAATGGTGTTCTGGCATCATCGACTAATACAGAATCGACCTCATCGACAATAGCGTAGTGGTGTGGACGTTGTACTAAATCGTTTGGCGAGTTTGCCATATTATCACGTAAATAATCGAAACCAAATTCGTTATTTGTACCGTAAGTAATATCTGAATTATAGGCTTTTTTACGAGCGTCTGAGTTTGGCTTGTGGTAATCGATACAATCAATACTCATACCGTGGAACTCAAAAATAGGCGCCATCCACGCGCTATCACGTTTCGCTAAGTAGTCGTTTACGGTTACTAAGTGTACTCCTTTTTCTGCTAGAGCGTTTAAGTATACGGGAAGCGTTGCTACTAATGTTTTACCTTCTCCAGTATGCATTTCGGCAATTTTACCTTGGTGCATCGCAATACCACCAATAAGTTGTACATCGTAATGTATCATATCCCAAGTGATGGCCTTTCCAACAGCATCCCAAGAGTTAGCCCATTTTGCTTTGTCGTCTTCTAAGGTTACATAGCCTTTAGAGCTAGAAATATCTCTATCGAAAGCATTTGCTGTTACTGTAATTTCGGTATTGTTGGTAAAACGTTTTGCTGTTTCTTTAACTACGGCAAAGGCTTCAGGTAAAATCTCGTCTAGGGTTTCTTCGGTTGCAGCATACGACTCTTCTTTGATTTTATCTATTTCTAAATAAATGTCTTCACGTCTATCGATATCATCAGAAGCCGTAGATTCCTCCAAAAGAGCCTCTATTCTATCATTAAACGGTTGCCTAGTTTTTGCTATAATGGCTTTAAATTCAGCTGTTTTCGCCCTAAGTTCGTCGTGAGATAACGCTTCTAAGGCTGCTTCGTGTGTTTTAATTTTTTCAACGATTGGCGAAATAGACTTAACGTCTTGTTTTGATTTGTCGCCAACAAATACTTTTAATACTGAATCTAAAAAACTCATTGTAGATTATTTATGGTTATACCAATATAGCTATACCGGTAATTATTATATGTAGGTTATAAACCTTTGTAAAAAGGGCTTAAAGATACGTTTTGTTTCTGTGCTTTTTTTAAAATAAGCACAAAAAAAAGCCTCCATTATGAGACTTTTTTTTATGATTTAATTTATTAATACTCGTCCTCATTCCAGAGGTAGTCTTCGTCTGTTGGATAATCTGGCCATATTTCTTCTATAGAGTCGTACGAATCTCCTTCGTCTTCAATTGCTTGTAAGTTTTCAACAACTTCTAAAGGAGCTCCTGTTCTAATAGCGTAATCTATAAGCTCATCTTTTGTTGCCGGCCAAGGCGCATCACTTAAATAAGATGCTAATTCTAAAGTCCAATACATTTCTTATTAGGTTTATTTTTTTGCAAAAATAATTTTTTAGTTGTAATAGTCAAGGAAAAAGTGAATTATTTTATCAATAATAAAAAAGAACGTCTTTTTTGCACTGAAACTATTTGACTGTAAATATCTTGCAGTGTTATTAAATTGCAGATGTGGTTTGTGTTTTTATGTTTTTAAAAAGAAGAATTAAACGGGGTTAATTCTTCTCTGGAATCCATTTGACTTCGTCTGCTTGCAGGTCTGATGACAATTTTCGTGCCAACACAAAAAGGTAGTCAGATAGGCGGTTTAGATACACTAATGCTTCTGGTAAAAAGGGCTCTAATGCGTTCAATGCAGAAGCTAATCGTTCTGCTCTACGACATACACAACGTGCAATGTGACAGAATGACACCGTTTGATGTCCGCCCGGTAATACAAAATGCGTCATTTGTGGCAAGTCGGCATTCATCGCATCCATTTCACGTTCTAAAAGAGCAATATCTTCTTCTGATATTTTTGGAATATTTAAACGCTCTTTACCATTTTTAAGGGTCGCTTTTTCCGGGTCGGTAGCGAGAATAGCGCCCACAGTAAATAAACGGTCTTGTATAATGACAAGAATGTCTTTGAAATCTTGATTGATGTCTTGATCGCGAATTAAGCCAATATGTGAGTTTAACTCGTCTACGGTACCATAACTATCAATTCGAATATGATGCTTTGGTACTCGGGTGCCACCAAATAAAGCGGTGGTGCCTTTGTCTCCAGTTTTTGTGTAAATTTTCATAGGTTAAAGGTATGTAGAAAAAGTGAAGTTTGAAAGGGAATTAGGTATTAGGGCGGGGGTATAAGATATGAGGTATTAGGAGGAGGATTCGCAAGCTCACTTTTCAGAATCGGGAGTAAAGAGTCAAGAGCTAATATTGATAGATTTAAGTAGTGGGCAGTACAAGGTTAGCTTAGAATTTGTTCGCGGGTTCACTTTTCAGAAACAAGAAACAATATTTTGTAGCTCTGTGTTAACCATTGACCACACCACAAACTATTTTAGTTGACGACTTAATATAGCCAACCCCTAGACTTAAAAACGTATTTTAAAATGTTCTTTGGCTTGTTCTTTTCTAAAGAAAACAATACCCCAAAAGAAGAGATCTACGGTTACAGTGACTTTTGGATGCTGTTTTATGTGTTCCCAAGCTTCAGTCATATCTTCAGACCAATAAATATCATCAAAAATAAAGACAGAGTCGTTATGAACGGTTTCTAATAGCGTTTCAAAATAAAGAATTGTAGCCTCTTTTTTATGATTGCCATCAAAGAACACAAGGTCGTAGGTATTGTTTTTTAAAGGCGGTAATTCCTTTTTAAAATCACCTGTTATCAGTGTCGTGTTTTCAATTTGAAATTGTTTAAAGGTATTTGCTGTAAACTCTGAAATATTTGGGCAGCCTTCAATCGTTGTTATTTTTGCTTCCGGGTTGCCTTTGTGCATAGCGTAGGTCGCTGTACCCAAAGCGGTACCTAATTCTAAAATCTGTTGCGAATTAAAATAACGCACCAAACGAAACAGCAACTTAGCACGTTTTAAAGGGGTGCCAGCGTTGCGCGACATTTTACTAATGCGGCGCGCCTTATTTTTCATTACACGAGAACCTCTGCCTAAATCGGTAACCTCTAGCGTATTGTTGTTAGACGCTAGATGGTTACGATAATTTTTTAATTTCGAATAGTCGCTGTAGCGCTGTTTGTCGTACACACATTGCGTGATAAAATTGTAGACAAAAGGCGAATGAACCCCGTGCTGATTAGATGCTTTAGTTAAAAATTTAAAATAGGCTGCAATAGTGTACCACATCATAAAAACGAATTAAGTAACGCGATTATCCTTCTTGTTTTTCGGAAAGTTCTAACCAGCGCATTTCTTTTTCTTCGAGCGATGAAATAATCTTTTGAAGTTTTTCAGACAGTTCGTTAATCTGTTCTGTGCTTAACTCCGGATTTAAAAATTTCTTTTCAAACTCTTTTTTATCGTATTCTAAACTGCTTATTTTACTCTCTAAACTTTTATATTCTTTTTGTTCGCTGTAAGATAACTTTATATTGTTTTCTTTTTTCCAGTTTTTCTTCTCTTTTTTCGATGCGTCGTCTGCTTCCTGAATAACCTCTTTACTGTCGTCATACACTCTAAAGTCGGAGTAGTTACCTGGAAAGTTCTCTACAACACCTTCACCTCTAAAGACGAACAAGTGATCTACAATTTTATCCATAAAGTAACGGTCGTGAGAAACTACAATTAAACACCCTGGAAAGTCGAGTAAAAACTGCTCTAAAACGTTTAGCGTAACAATATCTAAATCGTTGGTAGGCTCATCGAGGATTAGAAAGTTTGGATTTTGAATTAAAATGGTACATAAGTACAAGCGTTTGCGTTCACCACCACTTAATTTTTCGACAAAATCATATTGCTTTTTTCTATCGAATAAAAAGCGCTCTAATAATTGTTGTGCACTTATTTGACGCCCTTTTTTTAACGGAATATAATCGCCAAACTCACGGACCACATCAATTACTTTTTGATCGGGTTTTACAGTGATTCCTTTTTGAGTATAGTACCCGAATTTCACGGTTTCCCCAACGGTTACCGTACCAGAGTCTGGTGCTTCTCTTTCAGATAAAATATTTAGGAATGTCGATTTTCCTGTTCCATTTTTTCCAATAATACCAATGCGTTCTCCTTTTTGAAAAACGTAATTAAATTTATCTAAAATCAGTTTATCATCAAAAGCTTTAGATACTTTATGAAACTCTAGAATTTTACTTCCCAAGCGTTCCATATTTAGTTCTAATTGTATTTCGTGATCTTGACGGCGTTGGTTTGCGCGGTGTTTAATATCGGCGAAATCGTCAATTCTAGATTTCGATTTCGTCGTTCTCGCTTTTGGTTGCTTGCGCATCCAGCCTAATTCTTTTTTGTAGAGTTGTTTGGCTTTGCCCGTTTCCGATTCGTACTGTTCTATTCGTGCTTCCTTTTTTTCTAAGTAATACGAATAATTACCTTTATAGAAATGCAGTTTCCCATGATCTAATTCTATGATTTCATTACACACCCGCTCTAAGAAATAACGGTCGTGCGTTACCATAAACAAAGTAATATTCTCTTTGGCAAAAAACTCTTCCAGCCATTCAATCATTTCAAGATCTAAGTGGTTGGTAGGCTCATCTAAAATTAATAAATCGGGTTTATTAATTAATGCATTAGCCAAAGAAAGCCGTTTTTTCTGTCCACCAGACAATTCACTTACTTTTTGATCGAGCTGATCTAATTTTAGTTTGAATAAAATTTGCTTGTATAGGGTTTCAAAATCCCATGCATTATTAATATCCATCTGCTCGAATGCGCGTTGATAAACCTCTTCGTCTTCAGGATTAAGTAATGCTTTTTCGTAGTTTTTTATAACATCCAAAATAGGGTTGTCAGAATTAAAGATAGTGTCTTCTACCGTTAAACTTTCATCCAAATGCGGTTCCTGAGACAGGTAAGACATTCTTATATTTTTTCTAAAAACAACTTGACCCGAATCTGGGGTGTCTAATTGCGTTATAATATTTAAAATAGAGGTTTTACCCGTTCCGTTTTTAGCGACGAAAGCTATTTTTTGATCTTTATGTACACTAAACGAAAGGTCTTCAAATAAAGTGAGTTCACCGTAAGACTTTGCTATATTTTCTACCGTTAAATAATTCAATATATTGTTTTTATGCAAATAAACGGTTTAAAAACCAAAAAACGGGATAGAAGTTTTGTTATTCGTGACGAAAAGCTATATTTGTGATTAAACCAATTGCCAAAAAATGAAACGATTTATAATATGTTTCACGGTATTGCTCAACCTTTTAAGTTCTTCGTGCATTACCAATAAAGATGTTGTTTACTTACAAGATAAAGGTACAGTTGTAGACGATGCGCTTGTTGTAAAAGAGCTGTCCAAACCGTACCGCCTCCAAATTAACGATATACTAAGTATAAATATTAAAGCGATAGATTCGGAGTTAAAAAAACTAGTTGAGGTTTTTAAACCCGTTGAAGATGCCACAAGAGAAGGTGGCCAGCAGGCGTTATATTTTAACGGCTATACCGTAGATTTACATGGTAATATTGAATTCCCTATTCTTGGAAAAATTAATGTTTTGGGCTTTACTACCGATGAGGTTACCGAAAAAGTAAAGGAAGAGCTCCATAAAAAATATCTAAAAGATGTGTCTCAGGTGTTTATCACCGTTAAACTAGCCGGATTACGTTATACAGTAACGGGCGAAGTTGGAGGGGCGGGAGTATTAACCTTATTTCAAGACCGCGTTAATATTATTGAAGCCTTGGCCAATGCGGGTGATGTAAAAAATACTGGTGACCGTACCGATATTTTGGTGATTAGACAATACCCACAAGGTCAGAAAATACACCATATTGATTTAACCGATATTACGGCACTACAATCGCCGTATTACTATATCCAACCCAACGATATTATTTTGGTGAAACCTTTAAAGCGTAAAGCTATAGGTGCAGGTGAAACGGCAACGCAAACCTTAACCACTATTGCTTCTTTATTCGCCGTAGTCGTCTCGACCTACTTTTTAGCACGAAATCTTTAAACCTTAGTTTATGAATGATGAATTTGAGTTTTCAGAATCTTCACCCTCAACTTTCGATATTAAAGCGTTTTTATATAAAACCTTAAGTTATTGGAAACTCTTTATTTTATGTATTGGTATCGGTTTGTTTATCGTGTATCAACAAAATATAAGAACGCAACAATCTTATAAATTAGGCACTCAAATTTCTATAGAAGACGATAATAACCCTTTATTTAGTGCTAATACCAGCCTAACCTTTAATTGGGGTGGTGTTTCTGGAAAAGTTAAAACGATTATTACAACGCTTCAGTCGCGTTCTCACCACGAGAAGGTGGTAGATAATCTTCAGTTTTATATCACGTATTTAAAACAAGCGCGATTTAGAAAAGACGATATTTATAAGGCGGCGCCCTTCACCTTTACGTTATTACCGAACACGTCTCAAGTTTTAAACGTGCCGGTACGCATCTCGATAGTAAACGATACAACGTTTGAAATAGGATTAGATTTTGAAAATACAATAGTCAACACACAAAACTTTACTAATAAAGAAAAAAGCACGACCGATGTGTCTATAGGCCCTTTTAAGCAGCGTTTTAAATTTGGGGATCCTATTATTTTACCTTTTTTAAACGGAACAATCCACTTTAAAAAGGATCGTAAGATAGTGTCTGGCGATGAGTATTTTATAACATTTCAAAATTATGATGCCGTTGTCGGAAAGTATAAAGATAAATTGTGGGTGGATAATCCTGCAAACTCATCGATTTTAAATCTTGAAATGACCGATGTTAATACGGGGAAAATTGAAGATTATTTAAATGAAACGGTACGCGTATTAAGCGAGGATCAGTTGAATAGAAAAAATCAGTTTGTAACGAATACCATTACTTTTATCGATGAGCAATTGGAGCGTGTAAAATCTCAATTGACACTGAATGCGGATTCTTTAAATAACTACCGACAAAATAATAAGATTTTTAATTTAGATGAAGAAAGCCTACAGATAAATGAAAAGCTCGCTAAGTTTGAAATTGAAAAGGATAATACCAACAGGCAGTTGGCGTATTATTCTAACCTAAAAACCTATTTAGAAACTAGTAATAGTTTTACCGATGTGCCAGCGCCATCCATAGCAGGAGTAAATGATGCCAATATATTAGGTAATGTGTCTAAACTAAATGCACTGTCTGTACAGAAATCTAAATACGAAACAACGGTGCGCAGCGATGCTGCTATTTTTGGTGATATCGACAGACAAACAGAGGGACTTAAAGCCGTTTTACTAGAGAATATTAGTTCGGCCTCCAATGGGTTGCGTCGCGAGATGGAATTTATAAATTCTAAGATTGCTTCTATCGACTCTAAAATAAGAAAGCTGCCCAAAGACCAGCAGAATATGCTAAATATCGAGCGTCAATATGCGCTAAGCGAACAAACCTACAATGTGTTTTTAGCGAAACGTGGTGAGGCCGAAATTATTAAATCGGCAAGTGTGTCGGATGTTTTAGTGATAGATCCAGCAAAAGATACGGGGGCACAACCCATAGATTTGAAACTGAGTTCGCGTTATATTTTTGCGATTATCGGCGGGTTCCTTCCCCCGTTATTACTGGCGTTTTTAGTCGCTTTTTTTGACACTAAATTGCACAGTCCCCATAACTTAGAACAAATCTCTCGTATTCCGTTATTGGGTGTTATTGGTAAAAACGAGTCGGATAATAATTTGGTGGTGCATAACAAGCCTAAATCGACGATAGCGGAATCCTTTCGATCCATTCGTTCGAGTCTGCAATTTATGTATCGTACAAAAGGTAAGGAAGGCAGTAAAACAATAGTAGTCACGTCTTCAGTAAGTGGTGAAGGAAAAACATTTTGCTCTATTAATCTAGCGACTGTATTTGCGTTAAGCGGCAAGAAAACGGTGCTTGTTGGTTTAGACTTAAGGAAGCCAAAAATATTTGGTGATTTTAAGTTAAATAATGATCTCGGCGTGGTAAATTATTTAATAGGCCAGAATACGTTGGATGAGGTTATAAATCTATCAATAATAGACAATCTAGATATTATCACTTCGGGACCTATCCCTCCAAATCCGTCAGAATTACTAATTGGAGAACCGATGGATACGTTAATAAATGAGCTAAAGACACGTTACGATTATATTATTTTAGATACCCCTCCGGTAGCGCTAGTTGCCGATGCTTTAGAGTTATTTGAGTATGCTGATGCTTCGATGTACGTGGTAAGACAAGACTACACAAAAAAAGCCATGCTGAATTTTATTAACGATAAGTATAAAAAGAAAGAATTGTCTAATATCAGTTTTTTATATAACCATTACGACCAGAAAGGGAAATACGGTTATGGACACGGTTATGGTTATGCCACGTATGGTAATGGGCCTTATGGCAATGGGTATCATGACAATTATAAGCCAAAACCGTCGTTAAAAGAGCGTGTTAAAGGTTTGTTTAAAATTTAACACAGCGTCATTTCGAGTGGTTTGAGAGGTACGATAAAATTGTATTGAGAAGTTTAAAGATTACAGTTCTCTATGCAAAATTACTAAAATTAGAAATCTCACTTAAATAGCAATTTAGGATTGAATATTTAGAAGTGCGTGGTTTTGATTTTGGTTCCATTGGAAATTTTGCTTTAGTAATGCATATCTCAATTTTCTTTCCCTAACTCTAAAGGGCGGAAATGGATTCAAAAAGGTAAAAGAAAGTCCCCTTTAGGGGATTTAGGGGTAAAATATTCACGTTGCTAAATGTAACAGTAGTAACTCTACGTTGTTTCCAAAGCCTTTATTTTAAGTGTAACGATAGATGCACGATAGACCGATTTTTTAGTGAAAGCTTGTTAGTGAATAGTTTTTAGTGAGAAGTGCGTGGTTTTGATTTTGGTGCCATTAGAGATTGTGAGTTAGTAATGCATATCTCAATTTTCTTTCCCTAACTCTAAAGGGCGGAAGTGGATTCAAAAAGGTAAAAGAAAGTCCCCTTTAGGGGTTTTAGGGGTAAAATATTCACGTTGCTAAATGTAACAGTAGTAACTCTACGTTGTTGCCTAAGCCTTTAATTTAAGTGTTTTGTTGAGAGGAAATTTTTATTTTTCGGTTGATTAGTGTAATCCCTTTGGGATTACTACTTGAATATAAAAAAAAAGCCTTTATTTGTAGACGTATTAACCTATTTTAATAAAAATCATTGTCACTTCAAACCGATAAATCTACAGACTGGCTTTATACAATTTCCTCCAAAAAAAGTGCTTTAAATTTAAACTTTAAAGAAATTTGGCGCTATCGCGATTTGCTGTTATTGTTTGTTAAGCGCGATGTGATTACCTTATATAAGCAAACTGTTTTAGGGCCGCTATGGTATTTAATTCAGCCCTTATTTACGTCGGTAATTTTTACACTTATTTTTAATAATTTAGCTGCTATCCCTACGGGTGAAGGGATTCCGTCGTTTTTATTTAACCTTGCTGGTATAACCTCTTGGAATTATTTTAGCGCCTGCCTAACAGGAACCAGCGATACGTTTAAAAAAAATCAAGGCATCTTTGGAAAAGTGTATTTTCCTCGCGTGATTATGCCACTATCTGTCGTGTTTTCTAATTTGATTAAGTTTGGTATTCAGCTTTTAGTATTCGTACTTTTTTATATTTATTTTGTCTTTTTTACGAGTAGCGCTTCAGCGGCACGTCCGGATAACGTTATCGTATTACTACCCATTCTAATTATTTTTATGGGCCTTTTAGGCTTGGGTTTTGGGATGATTATTTCATCGATGACCACCAAATATAGAGACCTCACGTTTCTTGTTGGTTTTGGAGTCCAATTATTAATGTATGGCTCGGCAGTAATGTATCCGTTGGCGTATTTTAAAGAAAAAGTACCCGAGTATGCGTGGCTTGTCGAATACAATCCTATGACCCGAATTATAGAGCTTTTTCGTTATATGACACTCGGCGTTGGTGAGTTTTCAATTTCATATTTTTTATATTCAGGATTAATTAGCATTGTGGTCTTTTTAATAGGATTGGTTATCTTTAATAAAACGGAAAAATCGTTTATTGATACGGTTTAGAGTAGTATTAAGTAGTGAGTGGTTTGTTCGCAAGCTCACTTTTAGTGAATAGTTTGAAATTAGTGAATAGTTTAAATAAGTGAATAGTGAATAGTGAATGGTTCGTTCGCGGGCTCACTTTTAGTGAATGGTTTAAATAAGTGAATAGTGAATAGTGAATAGTTCGTTCGCAAGCTCACTTTTAGTGAATAGTAAAAGAATATTGGTTCAATATTAAGAAATTGAGAAAAGTTGAAAGTTTGGTAATACGTTTATATTATAACCCCAAAGCCACCATTCACCATTCACTATTCACTAAAGAGACAGAATATCAGGAATAGAGTAGAAAGTAGAATAGTTCAAATAATAAATTATAGTTACAAAGCCACTACTCACTAAAGAGACAGTATATCAGGAATAGAGTAGAAAGTAGAATAGTCAAAATGATAAATTATAGCAATAAAGCCACCATTCACTACTCACTATTCACTAAAGAGACAGAATATCAGGAATAGAGTAGAAAGTAGAATAGTTCAAATAATAAATTATAGTTACAAAGCCACTACTCACTAAAGAGACAGTATATCAGGAATAGAGTAGAAAGTAGAATAGTTAAAATGATAAATTATAGCAATAAAGCCACCATTCACTACTCACTATTCACTAAAGAGACAGTATATCAGGAATAGAGTAGAAAGTAGAATAGTTCAAATAATAAATTATAGCAACAAAGCCATTTAACAATGACATCAAGTAACATCATCCTAAAAGTCGAAAACATCTCCAAGCAATACCGTTTAGGGCTCGTGGGTACAGGAACTATTAGTCACGATTTGAATCGCTGGTGGAGTAAAATTCGTGGCAAGGGTGATCCGTATTTAAAAGTGGGTGAGGTTAATGATAGAAGTACAAAAGGCTCTAGTGAATATGTTTGGGCATTACAGGATATTAATTTTGAAGTAAAGCGTGGTGAAGTCCTCGGTATTATTGGTAAAAATGGCGCAGGGAAATCAACACTTTTAAAAATACTATCTAAAGTCACGTCGCCAACCACAGGAGAAATAAAAACACGCGGCCGTATTGCGTCGCTGCTGGAAGTGGGCACCGGATTTCACGGTGAAATGACCGGTCGCGAGAATATATTTTTAAATGGTGCTATCTTAGGAATGACCAAAAAGGAAATTGCTAATAAAATAGATGAGATTATTGACTTTTCAGGTTGTGAACGCTATATTGATACCCCTGTAAAACGCTATAGTTCGGGTATGACCGTGCGACTAGCGTTTGCTGTTGCTGCCTTTTTAGAACCCGAAATATTAGTTATCGATGAGGTTCTGGCCGTTGGTGATGCCGAGTTCCAAAAAAAGGCCATCGGGAAAATGCAAGATATTAGCCGCGGCGAAGGGCGCACTGTTATTTTTGTGAGTCATAATATGGCAGCAGTGAAGAGTTTGTGTACACGGGGTGTTGTTTTGGAGCATGGGAAGGTTGTTTTTGAGGGAAGTGAAGATAAAGCGGTTGAAAAGTATTTAAATAGCCAACAAGAAACGTCGTTAGTTTTCGAAAATACTAAAGCAGATGCTCGATCATCTCATATACGTAAAATAACTATACTACCGAGTAATCTAGGCGGTTTTCAGGAATTTGGTAAAACAATGGAGATTAATATAGAATTGTATAGTAACGGAAAGATCGAAGCACCTGCCGTTTCCTATCAAATATTAAATTCCAATAATCAGCCCCTAGTTCATGAGTTAATTTTAAATACGGAAAAAGCATTTTGTCAAACAGAAGGGGTTTACGTACTATCATCAACAATTCATAGTATAAAGTTATACCAAGGAAGTTATAAATTAAATGTGTTTTTTGCTGATAATTTTTCAAAAACCAAGTTTGATGGTTTATATGAAATCTGTCCGTTTGAAATTATAAACACGAATAAACGCGATTATTACTGGAATTCAGGATCTGCTGTTTACAAAGAAAATGATACTAATTGGAATATTAAAAGAATAAATGAATTTAGTTAAAAGCACTTTGGTTCCTAGTTCGACAGCTACTAAAAAAGTCTGTAGCTTTAAAACTATAGATATTATAGGCAATTATAAAGATTTAGGAATCGATGTTAGTCGTTATTTTAAGGGTTTAGAAACTATTTCTTTATATAAATGTTTAGAGACAGGTTTTCGCTTTTATCATCCGCCACAAATTATCGGTGATGGGCAATTTTATGAAGACTTATCAAAAACACGTAAAGGATATTATTCTGATCGCTGGGAACACAATGAAACTTTAAAGTATTTATCTCAGAGCGATTCTATTTTAGAAGTCGGTTCTGGCTTTGGTGCTTTTTTAAGTAAGTTGAAGAAAAAGGGGATTAAAGGAAAAGGGTTGGAGTTAAATAAAATTGCGGTTCATACTTGTTTAGCAGAAGGTTTGGAAGTTGAGCATAAATTAATTGAAGATTTAGAAGTAACAGGAGTAAAATATAATGTCGTGTGCTATTTTCAAGTTTTAGAGCATATTTATGAGGTGCATAATTTTATTAAGAATTCTATTGAAGTATTGGAAAGTAAGGGTAAATTAATTTTCGGTGTTCCAAACAATAATCCCTATCTTTTTATTAGTGATAAAAATCATACACTAAATTTACCTCCACACCACGCAGGACTATGGAATAAAAAAGCAATTCAATCTTTAGTAAATGTGTTCCCCATAGAATTAATACAATTGGAGTTTGAGCCCTTAGCGGCATCTTATGGAGAGTTTTTAAGTTTTCATACCCGTCAAAATTCTAACAGTATAATACGGTTTAGCTTAAAAGTATGTAATAAGTTCGTGCCTAAACTGTTAAAACGAAGTCTTTGTTTTTTTTTAAAAGGTAGAAATATATTGGCGATATTTCAGAAAAAATAGAAAGTATGGATGATTTTATAAGCTTAAAATTGAATAAAAATAATCTTGATCGGTACCATATCAGATCATCTATATTCCGTGCTTTGCAAGATGCTTTACCTCTTTTTAAAGGGCGATTATTAGATATTGGCTGCGGTAAAATGCCATATAAAAAGCATATATTGGAACATTCGGGAGTTAAAGAATACGTGGGTTTGGATATTGAGAATGCCTTAGAATATGCCCAAGATGTAAAAGCGGACGTGCTATGGGACGGTGAAACAATGCCTTTAGAATCTTCTAGTTTCGACTGTGCTTTTGGTACGGAAGTCTTGGAACACTGCCCTGAACCAGAAGTGGTGCTTAAGGAAGTTTATCGCGTTTTAAAACCATCGGGTGTTTTCTTTTTTACAGTGCCCTTTTTATGGAATTTGCACGAAGTTCCACACGATGAATATCGGTACACACCGTTTTCCTTAACACGCCATTTGGAAAACTCAGGTTTTACGGAAATAGAATTAAAAGCGACAGGTGGTTGGCACGCATCAATGGCGGTTATGCTAGGGCTTTGGGTAAGAAGAAGTCCAATTAGTACACGTAAAAGGGACGTATTATCCACCGCACTAAAGCCCATTATAAAATATCTTATAAAAAAAGATAAGACGAGTAGTATTACTTTTGAAGACGGACAAATGATTACAGGGATTTCTGGAACAGCTAAAAAAAAGTAATATGAATATCGCACTATTATCACCTAGTAAAAATCCATATTCGGAAACTTTTATTCAAGCTCATAAAAACTTGTTATCAGGTAATGTATTTTATTATTATGGAACAAAAGGGAATATTCAATTAGAATCTCAATCGCAATTGGTTTCAAAAATACAGCGATTACGTTATAAAGTGTGTCAAAAATTATGTAGAAAACCGTATAGTTATACCAATAATCGTAGTGTATTACAATCGCTTAAAAAGAATAAAATAGATGTAGTTTTAGTCGAATATGGCGAGCACGCTTTTCAACTTAAAGAGATGTTAGAAGATTCTAAACTACCTTTTGTGGTTCATTTTCACGGCTACGATGCTAGTGTTCAAAAAACGTTAGAGCATTGCAATTTTTATGAGGAAGTTTTTAAATTAGCTTCTAAAATAGTGGTTGTTTCTAAAATTATGGGAGCTCGCTTAATGCAATGGGGATGTCCTGAATCTAAAATAATTTGGACGCCGTGCGGACCCAACCTAGAGTTTGCCAAAGTTGTTCCTTTTTTTAAAACACAGCAATTTATAGCCATTGGGCGGTTCACTGATAAAAAAGCACCCTATTATACTATATTAGCTTTTGCAGAAGTCGTTAAAGTATTTCCAAAAGCAACTTTAGTGATGGCGGGACAAGGAGAATTGTTTAATGTTTGCTTGAATATAATTAAATATTTAAATTTAGAACAGAATGTTAAGTTAGTTGGTGTTATTTCTCCAGAGGTTTATCGGGATTATTTAGAGACTAGTATAGCTTTTGTACAACATTCTGTTACGGCAAATAATGGAGATATGGAAGGGACTCCAGTAGCAGTTACAGAAGCCAGTTTAGCGGGGCTTCCAGTTATATCCACACAGCATGGGGGTATTCCCGATGTTATTATTAACAAAAAAACAGGTTTATTAGTTAAGGAACACGATGTTCACGGTATGGCTGCTGCAATGATTACCGTGTTAGAAGATTTAGAATTCGCGAAACAGCTAGGAGCTAATGGTAAGATTAATATAAGTTCTCATTATACGTTGGTGCGTCATATTGAACAATTAAATTTGGTATTGGAAGAGGCTTATAAAAATAATAAAGAATGAACAACCCCTTAGTTTCAATAATTATCCCAACATATAACCGCGCACACTTAATTGGTGAAACGCTAGATTCTGTTTTAGAGCAAACTTATAAAAATTGGGAATGTTTGATTATAGATGATGGCAGTACAGATCTTACAGAACATATTGTATTAGCTAAAACAAAATTAGACCATAGGTTTCAATTTCATAAAAGACCAGAAAATAAACCTAAAGGTGCAAATACATGTCGTAATTTGGGTTTAGATTTAAGTCATGGCGATTATATTATGTTTTTAGATTCAGACGATTTGCTTGCAAAAAGCTGTTTAGAATACAGAATAATGGCTTTTAAAAACAATCCTGAATTAGATTTTGTAATAGCAAATACAGCTTATTATACAAATGGTGAATTTAATAAGCAACCAATTTGTGATTACAATAAGAACACATCAGCAAAAACATATTTAAGTCAATTTTTATCATATAATTTACCTTGGACAATTATGAGCGTTTTATGGAAAAAATCTATCATAAAAAATATTAGATTTGATGAACAGTTATTACGCTTTCAAGACCTAGATTTTCACATACAAATATTGTTACAAGAGAATTTGAATTGTATGAGATTAAATGAAATTGATAATTATTACAGGTCAGAATTGAACACTAAAAACACGAAAGCTTTTAATATAAAAGTTATTGAATCATTTACTGTTTTTTTAGAAAAATATTTAATTAAGCATTTATTAAATAATGAGCAAAAGCAACACTTTAGAACCTTTATTATACTTTTTTTGACAAAATTTATATATCCATTTCAATTTGAAGCAAAAAAAGCAAATGACAAAATAGATGAAATTTTAAAAAAATCTCAATTGTTTAATTCTAAAGAATTAAAGTATTTGTTGGTTTATAAATTTATTTATAAAATAAAATTAAATAAAGTTAAAGGAATTGGTGTTCATAAGCTAACTAAGTTGCTTAAGAAAAAATTACGATATGTCTAATATAGCTCAAATAACTTTTATAGTTCCTTGCTACAACCAAGCAACATTTTTAGATGAAGCTTTAGAAACTGTTATAAATCAAACTTATAAGGATTGGAAATGTATTATTGTTAATGATGGTAGTACAGATCATACTGAAGAAATTGCTCAAAATTGGGTAAATAAAGACAATAGGTTTTCTTATTTGTATAAAACTAACGGTGGCCTTTCTAGCGCCAGAAATGCTGGTATTAATTTATCTAATACTACATATATTTTTCCTTTTGATTCTGATGATAAACTCGTTATAACTTATTTGGAAAAGGCAATGCCAATTTTACTAAATGATGAATGTATTGAGGTTTTATCGTGTAGAGTTAGATTATTTGGTGTAAGAAATGAAGAATTTGTTTTGCCAGAATATTCCTTCAAACAATTATTGTTAAGAAACTGTTTTATTGCTTGTTCCATATTTAAATTAAAAACGTTTAAAAAAGTTGGTGGATATGACGAGAATCTAAAATCTTTTGAGGATTGGGATTTTTGGATTTCAGTATTAAAAGAAAAAGGAAAGCATTATAAAATTAATGAATTGCTTTATTTTTATCGTAAACATCAAGAAAATTCATTATCTAACAGGTTTTATAAAGATCAAGATTTTTACCTTTCACTTTATGATTATGTTTATACCAAGCATATAAAATTATATAAAGAATATTTTCCCAATTTTATTTTATTATATAATGATTATTTACTGTTAGAGTCATTTAATAATAAAGTTAAGAGAAATTTCATATTTAAAATGTATGTTAAAGCGAAACAATTTTTAAAACTAACTAATGAAAAAGTTAATAAAAAGTAAGCTTATAGATTTTTTAGGTTCTAAATTAAATATAAGTTTTGCTAGGTCAGGAGACGATCTACAGTTAATGAAATTAATTAACGAAAACACGCCTGGAGCTTATGTTGATATAGGATCTTGGCATCCAAAAAAAGCATCAAATACTTATTTTTTCTATTTAAGAAATTGGAAAGGTATTTGTATTGATCCAAACCCAGAACTGAAAGAATCTTACGCAAGACTTAGACCTAAAGATGTTTTTGTTAATGCTGGAATAGGTAATTCTAATAAAAACTTAGAATATTATATGTTTTCAGAAAGCTCGATGAATACATTTAGCTGTGATTTTATAGAAAAAAACAATTTGGAGTCGAAAATTTTGAAAAAATCTGATGTACCCGTTATTCCTTTGCATAAAATTTTAAATAAGTATTTAAAAGCAACAGATCGATTAGATTTCTTTGATGTTGATGTAGAAGGTTACGATTTAGAGGTCTTGAAAACGAACGATTGGAATTTATACAGGCCTAAAATTATTATTGTTGAAACAGATTTGCCTTTAAAAGGGGATATGGATTCTAGTATAGTAAAATATTTAGAAACTAAAAATTATCGACTTTTAGGTAAGACTGTGATTAATAATAACCTTGGGAATCTATTTTTAATTTCAAATTAATATGAGAAAAGGGGATAATAAATCGAAGAATATAAAAATAGGGGTTACTTCATGTGAGCACCGAGTTATTATACCTTTGTATGTTCCTGTAGAAGAAGGATATTACAAGCAATCTTTTGACATTTTTAAAATGTGTTTAAGTTCTGTAAGAAAAACATCAGTTTCTAAAATTAAAGTTTCGGTTGTAAGTAACGGTTCGAGTGCCAATATAAATAGTAAGTTACTCGATTTTCAGAATGACGGCTTAATAGATGAACTTATTATAGAAAGGGAGAATATAGGAAAAATTAATAGTGTTTTGAAGGTTTTAAGATCTACAGAAGAGCGATTCATAACAATTACGGATGCTGATGTATTATTTTTAAATAACTGGGAAAAAGAGGTGATGTCAATTTTTAAAGAGTTTCCAGATGCAGCAGCAGTGAGCCCACTACCCGTTTTTAGAACTCAAAATCATTATACTTCGAGTATATTATTCGATTATTTTTTTTCAAATAAGTTAAAGTTTTCAAAGGTGAAAAATCCTGATGCGTTAACCTTGTTTGCAAAAAGCATTGGATGGAGCTATTTGGACGATAAGTGGAAAGATTGTATAATGACTATAGAATCAAAAAACGGAACCAAAGCAGTGGTGGGTTGTAACCATTGTGTCGTGACTTATAAAAGAGAGATTTTTAACGGCATACCTTCAAATAATTCTAAGTATAAGTTAGGGGGAGATAGTGAAGGACTTTATTTAGATATACCAGCACAATATTTTGGAGGTTATAGATTGGCTACTTATGATAATTTTGCTTATCATCTAGGAAATACCATTGAAACGTGGATGCTTAAAGATTTTAATAATTTAATTAATGAGGAAAAGAAAGATCATTTTACTCAATCGCTTTTTTTAAAAAAGTCCATTGTGAGGCATTTTTTTAAAAACATTATTTTTAAAAAAATTATTTCACGAAAAGCTATAAGAAAAATATATTATAGAAAAAAAGGTTTAAAGCAAAGTAAGCTGATAGATTTCTTTTAAAATGTACTAATATGAAAAAAGGTGTTTTATAAAGAATTAGAAAGTTATGATATACTCATTGACGTAATGCGTTTCACTTTTCTATAAGACTAAAAGTCTATTCATTTATCATTAAAAGTAATTTGAAAGTATGATATCCGTCGTAATAAGAAATAAAAACCAAGATAAAGCATTGTCATTTTTGCTTAAAACCTTAACGGAAAGATATATTGAAGATATTGATGAAATTATTGTCATAGACAATATGTCTTCAGATAAAAGTAAGGAATTGACTGATTTTTACGGCGCTAGACTTGTTACTATTAAAGAGTTCAGTTATGGGGCTAGTGCCAATCTTGCTGCAAATGAAGCTAAAAATGATATTATTGTCATATTTAGTTCTCATTCTTATCCTATAAGTCACGATTTTTTTAAATTGATAAAGAAAAAGTTTAAAAATAGAATAGATTTAGCCGGGGTGCGCTGTTTACATAGTCCTAATGATTATAGGAATTATATAAATAATGTCTCTGCAAAAGTAGACCCAAATAAATCTGGGTTAATTTTTTCAGGTTCAGCATTTAGTAAACGGGTATGGAAGGAATACTCATTCAATGAAAATGTGGCAACATTTGAAGACAAAGAATGGTCTAAACGTGTATTAAATGCTGGTTATTTGATAGAGTTTGTCCCATCTATTTTTAGTTATGAAATTAAAAGAACGAAAAAGCAAGAATTCTTTAGATTCAAAAATGATTTGATAGGGGATTATCAATTATGGCATATGGATGTAACTGTTAAAAATTCTATTAACGGTTTGATAATGTCTTTATTTAGGTCTGCTTTTTCTTTTTTTGAAAGTGTTTATTATTCCTTTAAGCGTTTTTTTTATGTAATAAGATTCATTTTGAAAAAACCCGATCAATTATAATATAATTTGAATTTTTTATTCGAAACCTAAAATCTAGTAAATTAATTGATTACCATAATCCTCACATATCGCAATAGAGACTTAAACATTGTAAAAAAATGTTTAGCATCTTTAGGGATGCAGGATAATACAGATTTTCAAGTGATTTTAATAGACTATGGTAGTGTCTCAGAATACAAAGAAGAACTCTGTGTATTAGTTGAAAATTATAGTTTTGTTACATTATTGCGTTGCGAAACTGAGCAGCAATTATGGTGTAAATCTAGAGCTATAAATATAGCATTAAAGACAGTTAAAACGCCGTATTGCTTTATCGGCGATATAGATATGATCTACCATCCTAGATTTATTAACGTAGTAGAAAAAGAGGCTAATAAATCTATTACAACTTATTTTCAAGTCGGCTTTTTAAGTAAAACAGAATCTAAAAAAGAAACAGTATTTAACGATTATGAGATTGCTTTTAAATCCCAAAAAAAAGCTACTGGTATGACTTTGTACAATACAGAGCTTTTAAAATCTATTAATGGTTACGATGAGTTTTATAATGGTTGGGGAAGCGAAGATACAGATGTGCACATGCGATTACAAAACGTTGGACACCAAGTTAATTTTTATACAAAACAACTATTAATGTTGCATCAATGGCATCCTAAAAATTATAGAACAAAAAATGATGTTACTCCATTTCATAGTACCTTAGAACAAATAAATACATCGTATTTAAATATTACGGAATTAACAAAAAAGGTAGAGGCAAATACAATGTCTAATTGGGGGTGTTATAATAAAGAGGACTATGATAAACTAAAAAGTGTCGATGAAAGCTATTCTATATCAAATAAAACTGGAGAATTAATCGCGTTTATTAATGGCATTCTTTTATTAAAAAAAGATATAGTATTAAGGCTTGAAATAACTACTCACAAGGATTATAATACCGCTAAACAAAAGACAAAAGCACTATTAGGTAAAAAAACAATGGCTTTTGATGATATGCAAATGATAAATGATAACTTGTTAGAATGTATTATTAGAAATTTAAGAAATCAAGCGTATCAATATCAGTTTAATACAGTCACAAGCAAAATATCTTTAATCATTAAATTATAAGCTATGCGTATTTTAATGGTATCTATGAATTCTATACATTTTCAACGATGGACCAACCAGCTTAAAGACTCTGGACACGACGTTTTTTGGTTTGACATTGCAGACGGTGCAAAAGTACCAAGTTTGTCTTGGGTAAAAACGTATCGGGGTTGGAAACATAAATTACCTAATATAAAAGGTAGGTATTTCATTAAAAATAAGCTACCAAAACTTTACAGAACACTAGAAAATGACACAGCTAAAGCGTTCGAGAGAGTACTACTCGAAGTCAAACCCGATGTTGTGCATAGTTTTGTGCTCTATATTTCATGCACACCAATTTTAAGGGTAATGCAAAAGCATAAAAATTTAAAGTGGATTTATTCTTCTTGGGGAAGCGACTTGTATCATTTTAAAAATTCACCAAAGTATAAAAAGGATATATTGAGGATTTTACCGCGCCTTAATTATTTATTTACAGATTGTCAAAGAGATGTAAAATTGGCTAAAGAATTAGGTTTTAAAGGTAAGGTTTTAGGGACTTTTCCAGGAGGAGGAGGTTATGATTTTTCGTTATCAGATAAATTTATAAAAACACCAGTTTTAGAACGTACTGTTATTTTAATAAAAGGCTATCAAGGACGCTCCGGACGAGCAATAGAAGTTTTAAAAGCTTTAGAGTTATTAGTTGCTGAATTATATAAATACAAAATTGTAGTTTTTGGAGCAGATACGGAAGTTGTAACATATTTAGCGACCAATATACATCTTCAAAAATTAGATATAACTGTTCTTGCTAAAACACAATTTCTACCACATGAAGTTGTCTTAGAACTTATGGGAAAAGCGAGAATATACATTGGTAATAGTGATAGCGATGGTATGCCAAATACATTATTGGAAGCAGTGATTCAAGGTGCTTTTCCAATACAGTCTAATCCGGGAGGCGCAACCGAAGACGTTATTACTCAAAACAAAAACGGGTTGCGAATTCAAGATTGTCGAGATATTGAAGATATAAAACAACAAATTAAAACTGCATTAGAAAATGTGAAGTTAATAGAAAACGCATTCAATTACAATCAAAAGGTTATTAAACCAAAATTAGAGATTGATATAATAAGAACATTGGTTTTGAAAGCCTATCAGAGTATTGATAACAGATATTAATTATCTTTAAAAGAATTTAATTGTTCAAAAAAAAGTTGTTCTTTCGTTATCGAGGTGTAATATATTTAACTTAAAATACGTATTAAGCAATAAAAGAAGAGTTCTAATTTAAATGAAACACGTAAGTCAGCAAGAAGAGATTAAAATTTCCATTTTGTCTTTAGAAGAAAAATTTCCAGTAAATGAATGGCTTGTTCAAGGTATTCATATCTGGCCTTATGTTAGGATAATTATTTACATTCATTTGTTAACACTAGAAAAACAAAACGAAAAAGCTGCCAGCTTATCTAAAGCAATATGCAGAGGTTCAGGATTGCTTAGGAAAATTAAATTGCCTTTTCTACTTTTAAAAGCGTTAGTAAATCAAAGCATTTTCTTTTCTAAAATAAAAAATAAGAAGATTTTATTCTTTGGTTCTCATATTCATCGCGTGCAACAAGATGGACTTTATTTTAATAGGTTTTATGATGCTGTTGTAGAGGAGCATGGTCTTGAAGATGATGTGTATATGATGGAGTATCAACGTATATACAAAAATACGTATAACCCGAAAGCAGTTATTAAACTTACGGAAAATTTAAGTGATTATAAACTTTTATTAAAATTAAAATGGAATTTCAAATTGTATACTGAGAAAATTCAGCTTGAACGGTACGACGCTTTTATTTCAGAATTAAAAAATATAAATATCAATGCAAATGAACTTAGAATAACAAAAGAATATCTTATTAAATGGGTTCATAAAGTAAATTCATTAAAACCATTTTTTAAGTCCTTTTATAAAAAAGCACAACCGCAAAAAGTAGTCTTTTTAGGTTATTATGGTTTGGACGATTTATATGCCGCATTAATTATGGCCAATGAAATGGGGATTTCTACTGTAGATTTCCAACATGGACCACAAACTAATGTTCATATGGCCTATACTCATTGGCTAAAAGTGCCAGCAAACGGTTTTAATACGATGCCAAAAGTGTTTTGGAATTGGGATAAACCATCTAAGATTAATATAGAGAGTTGGTCAATAAATACGCGAACAGTTAAGAGTGTACTTTTTGGGCAGCCATATATTAATTATTGGTTAAAAAAGTCTAGATATATAAGAACAGATGAAAGATTGGTTTTTTACAGTATGCAAACGTCTCCATTAGATTTGTTTACAATGGCTTTAGTTGACGTAATTAGGGATTCCAATTATAAATGGGTGTTGCGTATGCATCCAAGAAACAAAACGACTTTAGTAGAGTTTGAGACCTTTTTAAAAAAAAATAATATTTGGGATAAAACTGAAATACAAGATGCTTTTTTAACACCATTACCAGAAACGTTAAGTCGCTGTTCTTTGCATGTTACTAATTATTCAGGTTGCGTTATCGAGGCAAGAATGATGGGAATACCAACTATTTTGATACATCAAATTGGATTAGAAATGTTTCGAGATTATTTGGATAATGAAACAGTTGCTTATCTGGATCAAAGTGAATTGAATTTTTTAATAAAATTTCAAATGTTGGCAGATGAGCTTATTGTTAGTAGAAAGCCAACTCAAACTATAGAAATAGCTAATCCGTTAGATAAATATTCTAACGTTTAATTATCGACCTTTAATCTGTTTTTTGCTATTTCATTCATAAAAATATGTATTTTAGCTATTGTTTTTTATAATAATTAATGAATCATATGACAAAAAAAATAGGCTTTATCCCACTGCGTAAAGGTTCCAAAGGCATCCCAAATAAAAACAAACGTAAAATGGTTGGTAGGCCTTTATTTACTTGGGTTTTAGGGGAAGCTATTTTTTCGGACTTAGAGGAAATTATTGTGTATACAGACGATGAGGATATTATAGATTTTATTGCTAGAGAATACCATTGGACAAATAAAGTTAAAGCACTTTTAAGAAGTGACGAGAGTGCCAGCGATACCGCTTCTACAGAAATGGCTATGCTAGAGTACTGCGAGTCTATAGATTATAATTTTGATGTTTTTTGCCTGCTGCAAGCCACATCGCCTTTTACAAAAAGAGAACATATCAATGCGTGTTTAAAGGCGGTTGAAAATGAAAATGATTCGGCTTTAACGGTCGTAAATACTCATCGTTTTTTATGGAATGATAAAGGAGAGGCTCTCAATTATAATCCGCACAGTCGTCCAAGACGTCAGGATTTTGAAGGCTTATTAGTTGAAAATGGTGCGGTGTATACCATAACAAAAGCCGCTCTGCATCAATACAAAAACAGAATAGGCGTAAACACGGCCACTGTAAAAATGCCAGAAGACTCCTTATTGGAAATAGATACCGAATCTGATTGGATTGCAATTGAACAATTATTAATCGAGCGCCAAAAAAGAGAAAAACAAGCCGCAAAAATTACACATATGGTTTTAGATGTCGATGGTGTTTTTACAGATGGCACAATAACTTATACTAAAGATGGGGAGCATACCAAAAACTTCGATATGCGAGATGGCATGGGATTAGAAATGTTGAGACAGTTTAATGTTAAAGTGTTGGTTATGACTTCCGAGAACTCAGAATTGGTAGCCAAACGTATGGCAAAACTTAAAATAGAAAATGTCTATTTAGGTGTAAAAGATAAATACAGTTTGCTTCAAAATATTTTAAAAGAAGAGCAATTATCAATTCACAACTTTGCTTATATTGGCGACGATGTAAACGACTTGTCAAATATGTGTAGTGTGGGTTGGTCTATGGCTCCAAACAATGCAACAGATAGTGTAAAACAACACGCAGATATTGTGCTGTCTAAACCGTCAGGAGCTGGAGCGATACGAGAGGCGTGCCAATTTATAATGAAATACAATAAAAGATTTTAAGACTATGAATACCTTTAAAAAACCATACGTGATTGCCGAAATTGGCTGTAATCATAAAGGGGAGATGGAACTGGCAAAAGAGTTAATAAAAGTAGCCAAGATTTTTTGTAATGTAGATGCTGTAAAGTTTCAAAAAAGAAATAATAAAGAATTATTAACCGCAGAACAATATAACACGCCACACCCAAATCCTGTAAATTCTTATGGAGATACTTATGGTGCACACAGAGACTATTTAGAATTCGATGTCTCGCAACATCAGGAATTAAAAGACTATTGTGAGGAGATCGGCATTACTTATTCTACCTCGGTTTGGGATGTCACTTCAGCAAAAGAAATAGCGTCTTTAAAACCGGAATTCATAAAAATACCATCTGCTTGTAATAATAATATGGCCATGTTAGAATGGTTGTGTGAAAACTATAAAGGAGAACTTCATATTTCTACAGGAATGACGACTAAAGAAGAGATTGACGCTTTGGTTAAATTGTTTAAAAAACACAATAGAAACAAAGATTTAGTGCTGTATAATTGTACCTCTGGCTACCCTGTACCCTTTAACGATGTGTGTTTGTTAGACATTAATTTACTAATCGATAAGTATAAAGATGAGGTGAAACACATTGGTTTTTCTGGCCATCATTTAGGTATCGCTGTAGATATTGCTGCTTATACTTTAGGCGCGAATATTATAGAAAGACATTATACAATAGATAGAACATGGAAAGGCACAGACCACGCCGCTTCTCTAGAGCCTATGGGTCTACGAAAACTTTCTAGAGATTTACGTGCTGTACACGATGCTTTAACATTTAAAAGTCAGGATATTTTACCAATAGAACAGGTGCAGCGCGATAAATTAAAAAACCAAAAAGGATAGTATGTTGTCTAACCAAACCTTAAGACTATTTTGGTGGAATGAAAAAAAACTGCAAGGCAAAATCAAAGAAAATTATGGTGACCTTTTAGGCCTGTATTTAGCAGAGAAAATATCGGGTAAACGAGTGGTTTGGGTTAATCCGTCTAAATTCTCTATCGCTAATTTTTTTAAATCTATATATGTCACCATCGGTAGCATATTAACACATGCAACGCCCAATTGTATCGTTTGGGGATCAGGTATTATTTCTAAAGACTATAAAATTAAAAATGCTGAGTTTCTAGCGGTTCGCGGTCCACAAACCAGAAAGCATTTACTGGAACACGGTTATAATGTGCCAGAGGTTTATGGCGATCCAGCCTTATTATTGCCAAAATATTATCATCCTAAAATTAAAAAAGAGTTTACCCTAGGAATTGTCCCACATTACAATGATTTTAAGCTAGTCAATGAAAGATTTCAGAGTGACAAAAGCGTTGTAATTATCGATTTAATGACCAACGATATAGAAGCCACTACCAACCAGTTTTTAAAATGTGAAACGATTGTGTCGTCATCTTTACATGGCGTTATTGTAGCACATGCTTATGGCATTCCTGCAGTGTGGCAGAAGTTTTCTAATGATGTGTTTGGCGATGATATAAAATATCAGGATTATTTTGAATCTGTAGCATTAGAATCTTACAGTTCTTCGGTATTAGGTATGAATAGCACTGTGGAAGAATTAAAAACACTTATAAATGAAAAGCCAAATTTACCAAAACAAGAAATGATAAATGGGTTATGCGATGGTTTAATGCGTGTTTGCCCATTTAAAAAAGAAGTAAAAAATGACTAAAAAAGTATTTGTTTTTTTTCCCGATGGCGTAGGTTTAAGAAATTTCGCTTTTACCGATTTTAAAATAACAGGTGAACAAATGGGTTTCGATATCACGTATTGGAACAATACTATTTTCTCATTAAAAGATAATCTGGGATTTAAAGAAGTTAAGATTGAAGACCATACTGCTCACAAATTACTACCTATATATTCTAGAGCGAGAAAACGTGCAGAGCTAAACATCTCAAGGGATAGGTTTAACGATGCCGTATATTCTACTTACAAATTTCCGTTTCGTTATAATAGCCTAAAAAACACGTTTAAAACACTGTATACAAAGTGTCTTATTGGTTTATATTCTTCAGAAGATGGCATTGTAAAACTCAGAAATAAAATTAATGCGCTTGAGCGGTCAACCTCAAAATATAAATACTGTAAAGCACAATTAGAAAAACATACACCAGATTTAATTTTTTGTACCACACAACGTGCCACACAATCTATTAGTGCGTTGCTTGCTTCTAAAGATTTAGGGATTCCAACCGTAGCATTTGTTTACTCTTGGGATAACGTACCCAAAGCAATGCAAGTGGTAGACACTGATTATTATTTTGTGTGGAGTGATTTGATGAAAGCCGAAATGCTTAAATACTATCCGTTTGTAAAAGAAAACCAGGTTATAGTTACGGGCACACCACAATTTGAGCCCCATTTTAACGATAACTTAAAACAATCTCGTTCCGTTTTTTTTAAGGAGTATAATCTAGATGAAAATAAAACATACATTTGCTACTCTGGTGACGACCAAACAACCTCGCCTCTCGATCAATACTATCTTGCAGACTTGGCGAATGCTGTGCGAAGCTTAAATACAAAAGGTGATAACTTAGGCGTTATTTATCGCAAATGTCCCGTAGACTTTACCAAAAGATACGATGCAGTACTAGAAGCAAACAAAGATATTATTGCCGTTATTGATCCTATCTGGAAACCAGTTGGCGACCAATGGAACCAAGTATTACCGGCAAAAGAAGATTTTAAATTACTCTATAATATTTGTGAGCACAGCGAGTTTGTTACCAATGTATGCTCTTCAACGATTTTCGATTTTGTAGCACATAACAAACCGTGTATTTATTATAATTACGAGCAGCCGCAACTTAAAAAAGGTATTCGTGATATTGGTCAGAATTATAATTATGTGCATTTTAGAAGTATGCCAAGCAAAGAAGCTGCTGTTTTTTGTACAGATAAAAACCAATTAGAAACTATTATAAAAAATATTTTAGATGGAAAAACGTCTAATGTATCAGAAGGTTTAAGGTGGTTTGAAATTGTTGCTGGAAAGGAGCCAATGAAAGCTTCTAAGCGCATTTGGGAAGCGATAGATGATTTGTTAAATAATAAATTTTAAGATTAACCAATGACCAATCCACCAAAAAAAATATCCATTATTATTCCCGCTTATAACGAAGCTAAAACCATTCATTTGATTTTAGACAAGGTTCTTGGGGTGTCGTTACTTAATGATTTAGAGAAAGAAATCGTTATTGTAAATGATTGTAGTAGCGATGATACGGTTACTGTTGTTAAGGCGTATATTGCTGCGCACCCAAACACTACTATTACACTTTGCGAGCAAGATAAAAACTACGGGAAAGGTGCGGCATTACATCGCGGCATTAAAGAATGTTCTGGTGATTTAATAATCATACAAGACGCCGATTTGGAATACGATCCCAGAGAGTATAACATATTATTAGAACCTGTTTTAGAGGGCTTTGCTGACGTGGTGTATGGGAGCCGATTTAAAGGCAGTCGGCCACATCGTATTTTGTTTTTTTGGCACAGTTTAGGGAATCAGTTTCTGACGTTTTTAAGTAATATGATGACAAATATGAACTTTACCGATATGGAAACTTGTTATAAATTGTTTAAGGCTGAGCATTTAAAAAGCCTGAACTTAAAAGAGCAGCGTTTTGGGTTTGAACCGGAAGTAACCGCTAAGATTTCTAGAATTCCTGGTATTCGTGCCTATGAAGTTGGGATTAGTTATTACGGTAGAACGTATGCGGAAGGTAAAAAGATAGGATGGAAAGATGGCATTCGTGCTATTTACTGTATTATAAAATATAAAATATTTAAATAGGACTCCATAATGCACATAGGTTTTATTACATCAGAATACCCTCATCCTCAAGTTAAGCACGCCGCTGGTATTGCTACAAGCATTAAAAACCTCGCTGTCGCTTTAGTTAAAAGGGGTGTGGTAGTTTCTGTTTTTGTATACCATCAAGATGCGGATGCTATTATTGAAGATAATGATGTGCGCATACACCTCATTAAAACCAAACGCTTCGGGTTATTTACGTGGTATTATTACAGGAAACACATTCAATATTACGTTAATACCATTATAAATAAAGAAAAAATTGATCTTATAGAAGCGCCAGATTGGACAGGAATCACTGCTTTTATGCGTTTGCAAGTACCGTTAATAATTCGTTTGCATGGTAGTGATGCTTATTTTTGCAAACTAGATAAACGGAAACAAAAATTTAAGAATTATGTTTTTGAAAAGGCGGCCTTAAAAGGAGCTAAGGGTTATATCGCACCAACAGTTTATGCTGGACAAGAAACGGCAAAGTTATTTGGATTGTCTCGAGATAAAATAAAAACGATTCACTACGGATTACAATTAGACCATTTTCAAAACAATACACCAGAAGTATATCATCGCCATACGCTACTGTATATTGGAACCATAATACGAAAAAAAGGAGTCTTAGAATTAGCTGAAATATTTAATACCGTAGTCGCTTCTAATCCAGATGCGAAATTGATTTTAATTGGGGGTGATGCTCCAGATATTGCAACAGGAGATTCTTCTACGTACGCACTAATGGACAGCTTGTTTACCACTGCAGCACAAAAACGTGTGCACTACTTAGGAAAAATCCCTTATACGGAAGTACAAGAGCATATTAAAAAATCGCATGTTTGTGTGTTTCCTAGTTTTGCTGAAACTTTAGGGATGGTTACGATAGAGAGTATGGCATTACAAAAACCGGTGGTGAATACTAGCATAGGCTGGGCACAAGAACTCATTGACGATGGTGTAAACGGTTATTTGGTACATCCAACCGCTATTATGGATTACAGTTCACGTATTTTAGAGCTTTTTAATGACGAAACTTTGTGTTTGGAAATAGGAAAGGGCGCAAGAGAAAAAGTTAGTACAACTTTTAATATAGACACTTTAGCAGCTACAAATATTAATTATTATCAATCGCAATTATAAATGATAGTTGTACTACATAATAAGGGTTTTATTACGAAGGTTCTAGATAACAATCAGCAATGTATTGCAGATTTTGTTATAGGTAAGCCTGTCGCAGAAGGCTTGCTCGATTTGGCTAATGGTTTTAGTACAGACCTATTAATTTGGTGTTACGAACCAGATTATAAAAATTTAAACAGAGCAGCGCTACCAGATATTTTTCATCACGAAAGAATTTTCGCGTCTTATCAACCTGCTTCTCAAGAGTATTTACCCAACGCCCTAGGATATATTGATAGAAGTTGTTTTGTTTCTGTAAATAAAACGGTGCGTTACCCCACTTGGTTGGCAAGTGCTCAAGTAGGAGGTATACACGCTTCTGTTCTTTTAAAAATGAGTACGCATTTGAAACTGGACGCTGATTTTAATTATTTTCTCAATTCCTTAGCAAAGCAAGCTATGGGGCAAGGCTTATTTTGTTATTCCGAGCCGCAATTATTATTACAGACTAATACTGCTTCTTATACTGTCGAAACGACCTCTAAATACACCCTCTTTAAATTTGTAAAACAACATTACAAATGGGTTTGGGTGTTTTTCTTGGCGATGTCTTATTTTATTTATGAGCGTAAATGGGTTCTTTTACCTCTATTGTATTCTCTGTTTTACAAACAAATTAAAACCAATTACCACTTAGATTCTATTATAGTGCAATCAACAAGACAAGTTGTTACAAATCAGACCATAGATGTTATTATTCCTACTATGGGTAGAAAAAAATATTTGTATAATGTTTTAAAAGATTTAGCGCAGCAAACGGTATTACCTAAAAATGTCATTATTGTAGAACAAAATCCTGATGTAAATTCAATTTCTGAACTAACGTATTTAAAAGATGAATCGTGGCCATTTGAAATTAAGCATAGCTTTATTCATCAAACAGGCGCTTGTAATGCTAGAAACAGTGCTTTATCGCAAGTGAGTAGCGAGTGGACGCTTTTAGGAGATGACGATAATAGTTTTGAACCTGATTTAATAAAAGATTTTTTCGGAAGCATAGAACAGTATGGCGTTAAGGTTGTTACAAGTGTTTATTTACAACCTAATGAAAAACAAATATATTATGTCACTGCTCAAACTGGTATTTTTGGTTCAGGTAATAGTATGATAAAATCTAGTCTAATTGAAAACATTAAATTTGATGCCCGCTATGAATTTAATTACGGAGAGGATAGTGATTTCGGAATGCAATTACGGCATCATGGGGTTGATGTTGTTTTTTGTGCTGACATAAAGATAACTCATTTAAAGGCGCCGATGGGAGGTTTTAGAAGACCAATGAAACAATTATGGGATGATGAGGCTGTAAAACCTAAACCTTCACCGACGATTCAGTTATTACAGCAGTCGTATTTTACAACGCAACAAATATTGGGGTACAAATTATTATTAGGTATTAGGGGTTATAAAAACAATTTACATAAAAATCCTTTTTCTTACTTTAGACTGTTTAATAAACGATGGGAGCAAAGTATATATTGGAGTAGAAAAATAAATAAAGATTAGAATGCTAAAACTCTATACCGATTCTGATTATTTGACTGAAAGATTTCGTCGTCAAGTGTTTCCTTTACTTTTTGATTTGGAATTTGTACCCGATCCAAATTTAAGTGCTATTTATAATATAGTTACAGATATTGAAGATTGTGATGTGGTTGTTATACCAATCGATTATTCGGTATTCGTTTCCCATACAGATGCTTTTAAGAGACTAACCAGTTTGGCAGAACGTTATCAAAAACCACTGTGGGTGTATACGGGCGGCGATTATGGCTTTTCTTTAGATTTGCCCAATGCATACGTATTTCGTTTAGGTGGTTTCGATAGTCAATTAAGTCCTTCCACCTTTATAATGCCCTCATTTATTAATGATCCTTATACTACTTTTTTGGATACAGAGTTCACGCCTTTAGTCAAAACGCAACGCCCGCGTATAGGTTTTGTAGGTCACGCGCAATCTGGTTCAACTAAATTAGTGAAAGAGTTTTTAGTACATCTTAAAAAGATAGTTAAATATTATAGAAAAGATAGTTTTTTTGATAAACAATCTTTTTTTCCGTCTAGCATAAAGCGAGCATTGTACTTAAAAGGGCTACATAATGATCCCTTTCTTGATACTCATTTTATATTAAGAACTAAGTATCGAGCAGGTGCTCAAAATGTTAACGATAAATTGAATACCTCGAAAGCTTTTTATGATAATATGTTCGAAAATGCCTATACCTTTTGTATTCGTGGTTCAGGTAATTTTTCGGTACGTTTTTATGAAACATTAGCAACAGGACGTATTCCCATATTATTAAATACTGATTGCCGCTTGCCTTTAAAGGGGGTCATTGATTGGCAATCTCACTGTTTAATATTAGAGGATTCAACATTGTCTTCGATATCCGAACAGATCGTTGATTTTCACAACTCATTGTCTGAGCAGTCTTTTGAAATGCTGCAGCGTGAGAATAGAATACTTTGGAGCGCACTGTTAACACGACGAGGTTATTTTACGGCGTTTCATTCACACTTTAAAACCTTATTAAAAGAATGATGCTCCCATTTACACTAATTATTTGCACTTATATGCGCCCCGAGGCGTTGCATACGTTGGTCAAGTCAGTAAGTAAGCAGTCATTGTATCCTGATGATATTTTAATTATTGACGGATCTACGAATACTGAGACGGCGGAATTATTACAAACTACAGCTTTTAAGAACTTGCATTATTTTAAGGTATCGGAATCTGATCGTGGATTAACCAAGCAACGGAATTATGGCATAGCGCGTGTTGCGCGTTCTTCGGAGGTCGTTTGCTTTTTAGATGATGATACGGTACTCGAGCCGACCTATTTTGAAGACTTATTAAGTACTTATCGCTTACACCCTGAAGCTTTAGCAGTTGGTGGCTATATCGCAAATGAAATCGCTTGGGAGCGCGAAAAGTATCCCAAAGATCGGAATCATTTTTATTATGATGGTTGGCAACGCAGCGAACCGGCACGTTTTAAAATCCGAAGTCTTTTCGGTTTGTTACCCGATGCTGCGCCAGGATTTATGCCTAGTTTTTCTCACGGGCGATCTATTAGTTTTCTACCACCTTCCGGAAAAATATATCCGGCAGAGCAACTTATGGGAGGCGTTTCTTCTTATAAAAGCGAGGTGTTTAAAAGCCTATCCTTTTCAACCTATTTTGAAGGCTATGGCTTGTATGAAGACGCCGATTTCTCTTTACGTTTAGCAAAATTAGGTGCATTATATATTAATACGGCTGCACAGTTAAGACATTACCACGATGGGTCGGGGCGCCCTAACCAATATAACTACGGTAAAATGGTCGTGCGAAATGGTTGGTACGTATGGCGAATGAAATATGCGAACCCATCAACTCAAGCAACACTAAAATGGCACGCTACGGCACTGCTTTTAACCGGTATTCGTTTTCTAAATGCATTTACGACTCCGTACCGGAAAGAAGCTTTTACAGAAAGTTGCGGACGTGTCTTAGGTTGGTTATCTTTATTTACTAATTCGCCAAAATCTAAATAATGAACTTCTTAATCATCACTCACGCCATGCATAAAGAAAAAGGAGATCGTATTTATTCTTATGCACCTTATATTCGAGAGATGAACCTGTGGTTGAAGTCTGTGGATTCCGTAACTATTATCGCTCCTGTTTTGGGCGATTCTATTTCTAAAATTGATTTACCGTATGAACACCCTAAACTACATTTAAAGACGATACCTAGTATTCAGTTTACCTCTTTAAAAACTATATTTTACGCCCTTTTAAACTTACCACACCTCTTTTTTACCTTGTATAAAGAAATGCGCAAAGCCGATCATATTCATTTGCGATGTCCCGGAAATATAGGATTGTTGGGCTGTTTGGTTCAAGTCTTTTTTCCTAAGACCCCAAAAACAGCAAAATACGCAGGGAACTGGGACCCTGAGAGTGAGCAACCGTTAAGTTATCGAATTCAGAAATGGCTCTTGAGTTCTTCGTTCTTTACTAAAAATATGCAAGTGTTAGTTTACGGTAACTGGTTCTCTACATCACCAAATATTAAACCTTTTTTTACGGCTAGTTTTTTAGAAGCCGATAAGAACATTCCCGCAGTGAGAGATTATAGCAACAGATTACAGTTTCTATTTGTAGGAAGTTTAGTAGAGGGCAAACGTCCGTTTTACACCATTCAACTTGTAGAACGTCTGCACCATTTAGGTTTTAATGTGCAACTGGATCTTTTTGGCGATGGTGTTTTACGGGAGTCTTTACACCACTATATTGTAGAACACGAACTAGAAAATGTGGTACACTTACACGGTAATCAGGGATTCTCTATTATAAAAGCCCGATTAAAATCTGCTCACTTTTTAATTCTACCTTCAAAATCTGAAGGTTGGCCCAAAGCCGTTGCCGAGGCTATGTTTTTTGGAGTGATCCCCATAGCGACACCGGTATCTTGCTTGGTGGATATGTTGGAGTATGGGAGTAGAGGAGTGCTTATTTTTGGAGCGTTAGATGTTGATGTAAAACATATTACTGAAGCGTTGGAAGATCCTGCTGGTTTGGAGTCCATTTCGAAAGCTGCGGCTAAATGGAGTCAGCAGTTTACTTTGGAGCGGTTTGAGAGAGAGATTGAGGCGTTGCTGAAGAATTAGGGGGTATCGCGTAATGATAAAATTAGAAAGAAGGTCGAGAGGGCGTAATCAAATAAGTATGACCTTCTAAATTTGGGCTCGCGTAAAAAAGTGACCTTTCAGTCTTTTAAACAAAATTCACAGTCGTTTTCTATTCGTTTGTTGTTAGTTTTGCTAATAAACGTATATTGAAACGAATTTATATATTTAAGTGAGGGTTTTACAATTAATAGATAGTTTAGAAGCGGGGGGTGCAGAGCGTGTAGCTGTTAATGTAGCGAATGGATTGGCGTCCCGAATAGAGCAGTCTTTTTTATGTGCTACTCGTAAAGAAGGGACTTTAAAAGAGACTATTTCAAAGGAGGTCGAGTACCTGTTTCTAGATAAACAACGCACAGTAGATTTTAAAGCTGTGGTAAGATTATTGCGATATGTACAATCGCAGAATATAGACATTATTCACGCGCATTCGTCGTCTTTTTTTTTAGCGACTATGGTCAAACTACTGCACCGAAAGGTAACCATTGTTTGGCACGACCATTACGGAGAAAGTGAGTTTTTAGACGACAGACCAACGAAAATATTGGCCATCTGTTCTCGTTATTTTACACATAGTATAGCGGTTAATACCTCACTGGAAACTTGGGCAAGTCAGCGATTTAAAGGAGTGCCTACGAGTTATGTGCCTAATTTTGCGGTTCAGAATTACGCGACACCACAAACGGTATTGGAAGGCGTGACAGGCAAACGCGTACTTCACTTGGCTAATCTAAGAGCTCAAAAAGATCATATCACCTTAATAAAAGCGTTTAAACATGTTTTGGAAGCGTGTCCAGATTGGACATTGCATCTGGTAGGGAAGGATTTTAATGATGCCTATTCGGCGTCCATAAAAAGCACTTTAAAGCGATTAGAATTAGAGCAGTCAGTTTTTATTTACGGTAGTCGAAATGATAGCGATGCTATTATTAAACAAAGTAGTTTAGGGGTTTTATCATCGGCATCAGAAGGTTTGCCCATAGCGTTATTAGAGTATGGTTTGCACGGTTTACCCGTAGTTTCCACCCAAGTAGGTGACTGTGAGCGCTTAATAAGGAATGGAGATACAGGATGCTTAGTGCCGTCGCAGAATGAGCAAGCGTTAGCAAAAGCCCTCATTTTATTAATGAAGAATGAGAACTTACGGTTAAGCTATTCGAAAAACTTGAACGCACATATTGCTACTCATTTTTCAGAAGAATTCGTTTTTAAAAAATTATTGTCCATTTATAAACGCTGCTTGTCTTAATTTGAAAACATCCGTATACATATTTTATCTTTTAGTCCACCTCGTTTTGGGGGTGCTAGTCGCACTTATTCCTTTTGTTGCTCAACTATATCTCTTTGGTGTTTTAATCTATTTTGTCTTTAAAATCTTATCGACGATAAGAGATCAAAGACCACTTTATATCTTATTAGGTTGTGGCTATTTAGTAGGTGTTGAGGTTTTTATACGCATGACCGGAGGAGCTTTTTTCTATGAGGTGTCTAAATACGGTGTTATTTTATTTTGTTTAATAGGGGTGTTTACTACGGGAGCCAGTAAGAAGGCATTGCCCTACTATGTCTATCTAATACTCCTTATACCAGGCATACTCGTTGCCGGTTTTACGCAAGACGCGAATACTATTATACGAAAAGCAATTGCCTTTAATTTAAGTGGTCCCGTTTGTTTAGGTATTGTTGCAGTATATTGCTACCAGCGTAAAGTGTCTTACAAACATATGCACGCTATACTTTTAGCTATGGCATTGCCCATTGTAACTATGAGTACTTATTTATTTTGGAAAACACCAGATTTAAGAGATATGATAAGTGGCACGGGATCTAATTTTGCCAGTTCTGGAGGCTTCGGTCCTAATCAGGTATCCACCGTTTTAGGGATAGGGATGTTTGTTTTTACCGTTCGATTTTTTATGCGCTCTCCAAGTATTCTGTTAAAATGTATTAATCTGTTTTTACTTGCTGTCGTTAGTTTTCGAGCTATTGTTACTTTTAGTCGTGGCGGCGTAATTACGGCGGTAGTTATGATATTGTTTTTTGTTGTGGTGTATTTTAGATACTCTAAACCGCAATATCAAAGAAAACTGATTATCTACAGTCTTTTATTTATCGGAATGGGGGGTATCACTTGGGGGGTATCGTCGTATCAAACCAACGGCTTTATCGATAAACGTTATGCTAATGAAGATGCGTTAGGGCGTGAAAAGGAAGATCTCTCCACAGGCCGAACGGAGTTGATAGCATTTGAATTGAATGCTTTTTACTCTAATCCTGTTTTAGGCGTTGGCGTAGGTAAGGTAAAGGAGCTGCGTTATGAAAAAGAAAATATAAGGGCGGCGTCGCATAATGAATTGAGTCGTATTTTGTCAGAACATGGATTGTTTGGCCTTATTGCCTTTTTAATACTGTTTATTACGCCATTAGTAATGCGTATGGAAAACAAGTATAATATATTTTTTTACTCGTGTTTTCTGTTTTGGTTTTTAACGATCAATCACAGTTCAATGCGTATTGCTGCGCCCGCTTTTATTTATGGTTTATGTTTATTAAATATACAGTATGAAACACCTCGTCTATCTAGGAAATAAACTCAGTAGTGCTGGGCGTACTCAAAGTACAATCGATACCTTAAGCACTTTGTTAAGAGCGGAAGGCTTTACCGTGACCACCGCTTCAAAACAGACGAACAAAGTGTTGCGCCTTTGCGATATGTTATGGACGATTCTACGACACGCTAAACAAGCCGATTATGTGTTAATTGATACGTATAGTACTCAGAATTTTTACTATGCTTATCTCTGTGCTCTATTATGTCGGTTTTTGAGATTGCCGTATATTCCAATATTGCACGGGGGTAATCTACCGCAACGTTTAGAGAGTCATCCGCAATTAAGTGCATCGTTGTTTAAAAAGGCTTTTATTAATAGTGCGCCATCAAATTATATCAAAGCAGCTTTCGAACGATTGGGGTATACTAATGTAAAATGTATTCCTAATAGCATTATACTTAAAGCTTACCCGTTTAAAGAGCGAAATATACAGACAATTAATCTACTTTGGGTGCGTTCTTTTTCTGAGATTTATAACCCTAAATTAGCTATTCGCGTGTTGCACGGGTTGCTTGAGCGAGGTATTACGGCGACATTGTGTATGGTAGGGCCAGAAGTGGACGGCACTCTAGCAGCAACAAAAAGCTATGCCAAAGCGTTGAAGGTTACTGTGACGTTTACAGGGCAGTTAAGCAAAGCGGAATGGATTGCTTTATCGCAAGACTATAACGTGTTTATAAATACCACTGATTTCGATAATATGCCGGTGAGTGTTATCGAAGCTATGGCTTTAGGCTTAACTTTAGTGTCTACCAATGTTGGTGGATTGCCTTATTTAATAGATAACAATATTACAGGCGTTTTAGTACCGCCTAATAATGCAGATGCTTTTATAGAAGCCCTTCTGGTGTTAAGGCAGGATCGTAAAAATACGGCAGCTATGGTCTCTAGGGCTAGGGCACAAGCCGCAGTTTATGATTGGAACAGTGTTAAAAAGTTATGGTTAGCTCATTTAAAATAAAAAAGACTTGCAGGACTCTTTTAACTTGTTATATTTACATCAAGTTTCCTTATTAAATGACAAAAAATAGTATTCATTTTGAAATCTCTGAACGCAAAGTGCTTTTGCGTTTATTCGATATTCTTTTTATTGGTGCTGCTTTGTATGGTGTTGAAACACTATTTGCTTTTGATTATTTCACTATTGTCGGACACTGGGAATCTACCGTTGTATTGTCCGTTTATATTTGGGGATTTGGTACGGTATTCGAATTGTATGATTTGAAGAAGTCTAGTCGGATAGAAACGGTATTCCCTAGTATTATATTAACGGCATCGGTTTCTGTTTTGGTGTTTTTATTAACGCCCTATTTTACGCCAGTTTTACCTAGTAACAGGTTACAAATTCTATATTTTTATTTAGCTATTTTAGGTGCGTTGGTAGTTTGGCGAATTGTATACATTACATTTATATCCTCTCCACGATTTTATAAACGCGTGCTATTAATAGGTGAAACGTCTACCATAGAAAACATTGTGGAAGCCTTTAAAGCGGCCGATCCTAATTATAGTATTATAGGGTTTGTAAACTGTAAAGGCGGCTCTAAAGACTCTGTTTCATATAAGGGGTTACCTGAATTTGCACCCGAAAAAATAGAAACTATTGTGGCAACGGAAGGCATTTCAGAAATTGTGATAGCAACGTATAATTCTGAAGTTATTACTCCTGATATTTACGCGCATTTATTGAGGCTCTTAGAACAAGGGTTTCCCATTCGCGAGTATACTCAAGTTTACGAAGACATGACCTATCGTGTTCCTGTGCAGTATGTGGGGAAAGATTTTTATAAATATTTTCCGTTTAGTCGTAGTAATACGAATACGTTTTATTTAAGCTATAAACGTTTAATGGATGTGGTTTTATCGTGTTTAGGATTGCTTTCCAGTCTGTTTTTCTTACCTATAATCTTCCTTGGTAATATTTTAGGTAATCGAGGGACTTTATTTTATAAGCAAGAACGCGTGGGGCAGCACGGGAAAGTGTTTACCATTTTTAAGTTTAGAACTATGGTTAAGAATGCCGAAGAAAACGGTGCGGCATGGGCTCAAAAAAATGATGCTAGAGTGACGCGCTTTGGTGCTTTTTTAAGAGCGACTCGAATTGATGAAATCCCTCAGTTTATTAATATTCTAAAAGGCGAGATGAGTTTTATTGGACCACGCCCAGAGCGACCGGTTTTTGTTAAAGAACTATCAAAAGTGATTCCTTTTTATCAAACACGCCATGTTATCAAACCAGGTTTAACAGGATGGTCTCAGGTGAATGCACGGTATGGTAGTAGTATAGATGATAGCTTGGTTAAATTGCAATACGACTTGTATTACATTAAGCATCGTAGTTTTCTCTTAGATATTAACATATCATTAAAAACCTTTAGTACCGTTATCTTTTTTAGAGGTCAGTAGTTGGTGGGAATTGAACACTAAAATTGGTTACAAGCTCACCAATTAAAAGGTATAAGTATATTATTAGAACTAAACATTATTACTACACGATAGTTCTTAGCGGCGTTTAAACCAACACTACGAGATAAAATAATTGCTATTGACGCTTTACTAACATCCAAGTCAGCTATAATTTAAAGGAGTATTAAACATACTTTAAACGAACGTTTTTAAGCTTACTCTTTTACAGCCGCGTAAAACCAGATGAGGTAGATGTATCTTATGGCTAAGGCGACTAACAAGGGTATTAAAACAGGTGCAAAACGTTGCACACCAATGCTCCAATGTAAAGTTAATAAGCACAGCATTACCACTAATAATTTTAGGTACCCAATAAACCACTTTTTAGGTGTTTTTTTTAATAGCTGAAGCGTGCAAAATAAACTTAAAGGGAATGCCCATAACACGTTGTAATTTGCAGCGGTTGCGCTATGGTCTGTTGCAAACCATAAAAAACACAGTAATACACCAATAAGTCCCGTAATAGTAAACAGGATAAGGTCTAAAACTGTAGAGCGTGTTTTCTTTTTATAATCCGTGTAAGTTATAAATAGTATGATTAGACTCAGTATAGAAAACACGAGTAACGGACTTGTAAAAAAGGAAGAACGACTCTCTTGGTCTCTTTTTTTATAAATAGTATGCGATTCTTTTACCAAAGGTTCTCCGGTGGATTTAAAGGTCGTTTCTTCAAAAAACTGATATACGTATTCCGGTAAAAACATATACTCTCTAGGCGTCGCCTTGGTGTCTATAACCGAGCCTAAAGCTACATCAATTCCAAAGCTACCCCAAGAATTCCATTTTAAGTTATTCTGAATTAAGGTTCTAAAGGTTTCTGCTTTATACGTTTGCGGTGTGGTATATTGTAAATCACTATGCCAGGCTTTTTCTGAAACATCGCGAATACGGGTCGCACAATTATCGAAAAAGAAATCGTAAGCATAGTATTTGTTTTCAGGTTTTAAATTATGAATAAGAAACGTGTATAGTTCGTTTTTCTGAGCGGGAGTAAGGTTTAGTACTTGCTCTTTTATCGTTCTGTTTTGCCAAACATAAACCTCTTTAAAGTTTTTAAAGGTGTTGGCTCCCATATAATAATCGAGTTGGCCTTTCGCAAAATTAAGATAGAAATTGGGGGCATTAAAATTGAACATTCCATAATTATAGACGTCATCAGAAAACGACGTTTTTACACGAAAACCACTGTGCCCAAAAGCATCGTTTAAAGAGGTTCCGGGGCCGATGGTTAGTACACTAAATTGTGCACTCTCTATTAACGGATTATTTTGTGCGGTACTGAAAACGCTAATTATAAGCGCAGAAATAAGGATTAGTTTTTTCATAGGGCGTAGAAGGACATCTATCTAAAAATACTGAAGTCTAATTTAAGAGAAAAAACATTAGAGTATAAGGCAGCACTTTGGTCGCCAATATCTGTAAATGCATAATCAACGTGAATGCCATTATATTTAAAACCTATACCAAAGCTAGGTTGAAAGCTTAAACTCTCACTATTATCTATTTGTAATTCATTTTGAAAGTTACCAACACCACCGCGAAGATAAACCATATCGATATATCCAAATTCGAAACCTAAAGCGGGATTTATACTGGCAAAAGAGGTGGAGACAATATCGTTGTTTTGAGCGAATCGCACATTTAAATCTATTTCTGCACGTAGCGCGTAATCGTAATGAAAGGTATAACTTTTTGCAATCCCAATTTGTAGTTTAGGAATGGTAATTTCTGTCGTTTCAGGGAGTTCTTGGTTCTGACCTTCAACAGCGTTTTTAATACGTTCGAAAGCGTCTTCATCGTAACTCCAAGAGTTAAAGGTGGTGGTAATATCTCTCGCCATTATCCCAAACTCCCAATTATTACCTGTTTTAAACTGAATAGCCGCATCAAACCCAAACCCCCAAGAGTTAGCAAAATCCCCAATTATTCTTCGGATTACTTTGGCGTTAACCCCATATTTTAAACCTTGAACAGGTAATTTTCTAGCATAAGAAAAGGTTAAACCATAATCGGCTGTCGAAAATAAACTGATACGATCGTAATTCACATTTCCTTGATCGTCTATAAGTTGTGTGGTATCTAAAATATCATCTACTGCAAAACGAATTAACGAAATCCCGAAAGCGCTTCTATCGTCTAAAGGCATCGCAAAAGCAACATAATCGTAATTTGCAATATTAGCAAAGTAGCTAGAGTGCATTAAAGCCAGTTGTTTCTCTTCTAAATTAACGAGTCCGGCAGGATTCCAATAGCCAGCATTGACATCTTTAGTATTTGCGGTTACAGCATTACTCATTCCTAACGCAGCTGCATCGACACCAATATTCATAAATTCGTTAGAATATTTGGTTTGTGCAGATGTCGCCAGTGTCACTGTTATTAAAACAAGTGTAAAAATTGATTTCAATTGCTATTTTTTTACAAAGATGCTATAATTTTTCTATATATTAAACTTGAAATCACTTAGTATATTGTATAAACCCTTTTTTTAAGGAATTACTTTGCTATTTTTACAAAAAAACAACTGTATGACTTTAAAGTCTTTTATCCCAAATTTTGTTACGCTTCTTAATTTATTATGCGGAAGTATCGCCGTCTTATTCGCTGTTAATAATTTACTTGTGGCTGCTGCGGTATTTGTGTTTTTAGGTATTTTCTTCGATTTCTTCGATGGTTTATTGGCTAGGAAACTGAATGCACAAAGCGAAATTGGGCTTCAATTAGATTCTTTAGCAGATATGGTGACTAGCGGTTTGGTACCTGGTATTGTACTCTTTAAACTGATTAGTATGAGTGTTGATTCTTCTGCTTTTATTACGAGTTCGACAGAGTGGAACTCGCTGTTGCATTTAGGGGATTTTAAATTAGCTCCTATTGCTTTAATAGGGTTATTGGTGACTTTAGGTTCTGGATATCGCTTAGCAAAATTTAATGTAGATGAAGAGCAACAAAGCTATTTTAAAGGCTTACCGACACCGGCAAATGCGTTGTTAATTCTGTCGCTGCCTTTAATTATGGAGTTTCAAAATAACGATGTAATTAATAGCATTATATTAAACGTCTGGTTTTTAATTCCATTAGCCATTATTAGCTGCTATATTTTAAATGCACCAGTAAAATTATTTGCGTTAAAATTTAAAGACTGGAGTTTTAAAAATAATGCCATTCGTTATATTTTTATTCTGTTGTGCATTGTGCTTTTGGTTGTACTTCAATTTGCGGCGATTCCGTTGGTTATTTTGCTTTATATTTTAATGTCCTTATTCTCTCAATAATAGCTTTAGCATTTTATAATCAACAATCAAAACACTAAAATAGATTTTATAGTATGGCTTCAGGATTTTTCGCATTATTAGATGATATCGCGGCGTTAATGGATGATGTTGCTGCAATGAGCAAAATAACCACAAAAAAGACCGCAGGTATTTTAGGGGATGATTTGGCGGTTAATGCTGAAAAAGCTTCTGGATTTGTAGCGTCTAGAGAATTGCCTGTGCTTTGGGCCATTACAAAAGGGTCTTTTTTTAATAAACTAATTATTTTGCCCGTCGCTTTTTTACTGAGCGCTTTTTTACCCTGGGCGGTCACCGTTATCTTGGTTTTGGGAGGCTTGTATCTCGCCTATGAAGGTGCAGAGAAAATCTATGAGTATTTTGTGCCTCACGCCCACAATACGGCTATAAAACTGAAAGAAAATCTTACAGAGGAAGAGATTCTTTTGGCCGAGAAAAGTAAAATTAAATCGGCTATTGTTACCGATTTTATTCTCTCTGTAGAGATTGTTATTATTGCCTTGGGTACGGTTGTCGGTCAGGACCTATTATTTCAGATTTTGGTAGTCTCCATAGTGGCTATTATAGCGACTATCGGTGTGTATGGTATTGTCGCTGTAATTGTACGAATGGACGATTTCGGACATAAATTAATAGCGTTAAGTAAAGATGGTAAAGGGGTTTTAGCAGCTATCGGACGCTTTTTTGTTAATGCTTTGCCTATAGTTATTCGAAGTCTATCGGTTATTGGAACCATCGCTTTACTACTTGTTGCGGGCGGTATTTTCGTGCATAACCTTGCGTTTTTACATCATTTTCTCGAGTCTATTCCTAGTTTTATCCGCGATTTTGTTGTCGGTTTAGGGTTTGGGGCTGTGGTATTGGTTCTTGTAATGGGAGTGAAGTGGGGGTTTAAGACAGTGAAAGGTTCGAAGGGGGAATCCCATAATCGGCCTTAATTATTCAAATATTTTCTTTTTACGAAGTTCGAAATTTTGGCCGAGGTACACTTTTCTAACCATCTCGTCGTTTGCTAATTCTTCAGGTTGACCCGCTTTTAAGATGCTACCTTCAAACATTAAATACGTACGATCGGTAATGGCAAGGGTTTCTTGTACATTGTGATCGGTGATAAGTATTCCTATATCTTTCTTTGTTAGTTGCGCAATAATACGTTGGATATCTTCAACAGCTACAGGGTCTACTCCTGCGAACGGCTCATCTAGTAAGATGAAATTGGGGTCGGTAGCTAATGCTCGGGCAATTTCTGTTCTTCGGCGTTCTCCTCCAGACAATAAATCGCCTCGGTTTTTACGAATGTGTCCTAAACTGAATTCTTCAATAAGCGATTCCATTTTATGTAACTGCTCTTTTTTACTCAGTTTCGTCATTTGTAAAACACTTAAAATATTGTCTTCAATACTTAGTTTTCTAAAAACAGAAGCTTCTTGCGCCAAATAACCAATACCGTGTTGCGCACGTTTGTACATTGGGTAGTTGGTAATATTCTGGCCTTCTAAGTGAATGGTTCCACCGTTGGGTTTTATTAAGCCTACAATCATATAAAACGACGTGGTTTTCCCGGCGCCGTTAGGGCCTAGAAGACCAACGATTTCTCCTGTATTTACTTCAAGAGAAACGCTTTTTACAACTTTTCGTCCGTTGTAGGACTTCATTAAATTTTCGGCTTTAAGCTTCATAGGTATAATATATAAGTGCTAAAAATACTAAATCAAAATTAAACGCTAATAGCAGGAGAGTGATTTGTTTAAAGTTTAACTATGGGCCTCTAGGGCATCCCAAAATTCGTAAGCGCGACGTAAGTGCGGAATCACAATGGTACCGCCCACTAAAGTAGCAATACTTAAGGTTTCGACTACTTTCTCTTTAGTTACTCCAGCCTTAAAACAGGCTTCTAAATGGTACTTGATGCAATCGTCGCAACGTAACACTGTAGAGGCCACGAGACCTAGTAATTCTTTGGTTTGCACATCTAGAGCACCGGCTGCAAATGCGTTGGTATCTAAATTAAAAATACGTTTTATAACTTTATTATTATCTTCTAGAATCTTACCGTTCATTTTAGAACGATAGTCATTAAACTCGGTTATTAGATCTGACATCTTTTTTAATTTTGCGGTTTTGTTTGCGTAATACAAATTTAGAAATATAAATACTTATCTCGTATAGGACAAGAATAGGAATCGCTACAATAATTTGACTTGCCACATCGGGGGGAGTGATTACTGCCGACAGAATAAGTACAATTACTAGAGCAAATTTACGGTATTTTCTTAAAAATTCTGGAGTGACTAATCCAACTTTGGTTAAGAAGTATATTATAATAGGAAGCTCGAAAATAAAGCCTGAAGCAATAACCGAAGCCCGAAGTAAACCAATATAACTACTAATATCGAAGTTGTTTTTAACTTGCTCACTTATTTGATATGTTCCTAAAAAGTTAATAGATAATGGCGTAATAATATAGTACCCGAAAAGAACACCAGTAAAAAATAACAACGAGGACACAATTATAAAACCGCGAGAATGTTTGCGTTCTGTAGATTTCATTCCAGGGCTTATAAATTGCCATACTTGATGAATAAAATACGGAAAGGATATAATAAAACCGGCATAAATGGAGGTCCAAATGTGTGCCGAGAATTGTCCGGCCATCGTTCTACTTTGAAGTATAAATGGTAACTCTTCACCGCAAAACGTAGAATCTTCTATCCCTACAAAGTTTGCCATACTGCATAACCACTCGTAAGTAGGAAATGACATTTTACTAGGGCCAAAAATTATGACATTAAAAATAAAAGATTTGAATGCGAAAGCAACGGCTCCACAAACAATAATAGCTAAACAGATTCTAATTAAATGCCATCTTAGATCTTCTAAGTGATCTAAAAAAGACATATTGTTCACATTTTTTTTTGCCATTATAAAATACCTTCTTTAATTAAATCGTGTAAGTGCACCACACCGGCGTAGTTACCATTATGTTCCACTAATAATTGAGAAATACCGGAGATTTCCATAAGCTCCATAGCTTCTACAGCCATCGCTTCTTCTGTGATGCATTTAGGGTTGGCGCTCATAATATCTTGTGCCGTTAATTTCGAAAAATCGTCTACTTTGGTAAGCATTCGCCTTAAATCACCATCGGTAATAATACCTACAATTTTATCATTTTCTACTACAGCAGTAACGCCCAGCATTTTCTCTGAAATCTCTATAATAACCTGTTTAACGTTGGTGTCAAGGTTTACTTTTGGTTTTTGGTTGGCAGACGATAAATCGTGTACTCTTAAATATAGTTTTTTGCCTAAAGCACCGCCAGGGTGGTACTTTGCAAAATCCTTACTCGAGAAACCTCGTAATTGTAATAAACATACCGCTAGCGCATCGCCCATAACCAATTGTGCGGTTGTGCTTGTGGTTGGCGCTAAGTTATTAGGGCAGGCCTCTTTTTCTACATAGGTATTTAAAATGAAGTCGGCTTGTTGCCCTAGAAACGAGTCTTTATTACCCGTAATTGCAATCATTTTATTTTTTGCATTTTTAATTAAAGGGACCAGCACTTTTATTTCTGGTGTGTTACCACTTTTAGAAATACAAATGACAATATCATCTTTTAAAATCAATCCTAAATCTCCGTGGATGGCATCGGCAGCATGCATAAAAACAGCTGGTGTTCCGGTAGAATTTAAGGTCGCAACAATTTTTGTAGCAATTATGGCACTTTTGCCAATTCCTGTTATAATTACCCTACCTTTGGAGTTGTATATTAGTTCAACAGCATCAGCAAAATCATTATCAATTAAATGCGCCAAGTTTTCAATAGACTTGCTCTCTAAAGCAATAGTTTCCCTTGCTGTTTTTAGAATGTTGTCTTTAGTATTCAAATTAATCAATTTTTATATATGATGCATCTAAAAGATTTTATTATCTTTAAATAATATGCAATACGTATAATTAGTAATAACTCTTATTTGCAGCAAATTTAGCGAAAAATTAAAAGGAAAGATTGTTAAAGAGTGTAAAATATTAGTGATTATTTTTTGAAAAATTGTACAGTTTGTAAAGTGTAAATAATAATTAAAACCAATTGAGTTACTAGTGAAAAGTGAATTACATTCAGCACTAAAAACCTTCTTTGGCTTCAGCGAATTTAAAGGATTACAAGAAGCCGTTATCAAGAGTATTTTAGCCAAAGAAAGTACCTTTGTTATAATGCCTACTGGCGGTGGGAAATCCTTATGTTATCAACTTCCCGCATTAATGCAAGAGGGCACAGCTATTGTTGTATCGCCTTTAATTGCTTTAATGAAAAATCAGGTCGATGCCATTCGTGGTGTTTCTGATGAGCATGGAGTTGCGCATGTGTTAAACTCATCGTTAAACAAAACTGAAGTTAAACAAGTAAAGCAAGATATTACCGATGGTATAACGAAGCTTTTATATGTTGCACCCGAGTCTCTTACCAAAGAAGAGAATGTAGAATTTTTACGCAGTGTAAAAATTTCATTTATGGCTGTTGACGAGGCCCATTGTATTAGTGAATGGGGACACGATTTTAGACCAGAATACAGAAATTTAAAACAGATAATAGAGCGTATTGGCGACAATATTCCTATTATTGGTTTAACGGCTACGGCAACTCCTAAAGTTCAAGAAGATATTTTGAAAAACTTAGGAATGTCTAACGCAAGAACCTTTAAAGCGTCTTTTAATCGTCCTAATTTATACTACGAAATACGTCCGAAAACGAAAAGCGTAGATGCAGATATTATCCGATTTGTTAAACAAAATGAAGGTAAAACAGGTATTATCTACTGTTTAAGTCGGAAACGGGTAGAAGAGCTCTCGCAAGTACTACAAGTTAACGGTATTAAAGCCTTGCCGTACCACGCTGGTCTAGACGCCAAAACCCGTGTAAAGCATCAAGATATGTTCTTAATGGAAGATATTGATGTGGTTGTGGCGACTATTGCTTTTGGTATGGGAATTGACAAACCCGATGTGCGTTTTGTTATCCACCACGATATTCCTAAAAGTATAGAAAGTTATTACCAAGAAACTGGTCGTGCGGGTCGCGACGGTGGCGAAGGGCATTGTTTAGCGTTTTACAATTACAAGGACATTGAGAAATTAGAAAAATTTATGTCGGGGAAACCCGTTGCCGAGCAAGAAATTGGTCAGGCGCTATTACAAGAAGTTGTGGCATTTGCCGAAACTTCTATATCGAGACGTAAATTTATACTTCATTATTTTGGTGAAGAATTCGATAACGAAACCGGGGAAGGAGGTGATTTAGATGATAATATGCGTTTTCCTAAAAAGCAACACGAAGCTAAGGAGAACGTTAAATTACTGTTGGAAATCGTTAAGAAAACAATGGAGAAGTACAAGTCTAAAGATTTGGTAAACGTTATTATAGGTAAAGAAAATGCTTTAATAAAATCTCATAAAACCGAAACCAAGCCTTTTTTTGGAACCGGTAAACATAAAGAAAACACGTATTGGATGGCTTTAATACGCCAAATATTAGTGACGGGATATCTTAAAAAAGATATTGAAACCTACGGTGTTATAAAGATTAATAACGCCGGATTAGATTTTATAAAAAAACCGACCTCATTTTTGATGACGGAAGATCATTTATTTAACGCCGCACATGACGATAGTATTATTACGGCTTCCAAAGGGGGTGGAGCTGTTGTAGACCATCAATTAATGACGTTACTTAAGAGTCTTCGTAAAACCAATGCAAAAAAACGAGGGGTGCCACCATTTGTCATTTTTCAAGACCCGTCGTTAGAAGATATGGCGCTAAAATACCCGATTACTGTTGCCGAGTTAACTTATGTACACGGTGTAGGAGAAGGGAAGGCAAAAAAATACGGTAAAGACTTTGTGGCTCTAATTTCACAATATGTCGAAGACAATGATATTGTGAGACCAGACGATTTGGTAGTGAAATCTACCGGAACCAAATCGGGTCTTAAATTATACATTATTCAAAACGTAGACAGGAAATTACCGTTAACCGATATCTCGTCGGCAAAAGGTATGGAAATGTCTGATTTTATAAAAGAAATGGAAGCGATTGTGTTTTCTGGAACAAAACTGAATATCGATTACTGGATAGACGATATATTAGATGAAGACCAACAAGAAGAGCTTCACGATTATTTTATGGAATCTGAATCTGATAAAATAGATAACGCGATCGATGAGTTTGATGGCGATTACGACGATGAAGAATTGCGACTCTATCGCATCAAATTTATGAGTGAAGTCGCAAATTAAAAGACCATCAGCCTAAAATAATCATGTTTTGGGCTGATTTTTATTAAAAGGCCTTTTTAAAAAGATGTAAAATGATAAAACTTAATTCGTAAAACCTTACTATCTTTGCCATTCATAAAAAAACAAGACAATGCAAGACGGTTTATATGCAAAATTTAACACTAACAAAGGTGTTATATTAGTTAATTTAGAATTTGAAAAAGCACCTGGAACGGTAGGTAACTTTGTGGCTTTAGCAGAAGGGAATATGGAAAACACTGCAAAACCGCAGGGTACGCCTTATTACGACGGCTTAAAATTTCACAGAGTAATTACAGATTTTATGATCCAAGGTGGGTGTCCACAAGGAGCAGGAACTGGAAACCCAGGGTATAAATTCGACGATGAGTTTCATCCAGAATTAAAACACGATGGACCGGGCGTTTTGTCTATGGCCAATGCAGGACCTGGAACTAACGGGAGTCAGTTTTTTATCACACATATCGCTACCGATTGGTTAGATGGTAACCACACCGTTTTTGGGAAAGTTATAGAAGGACAAGATGTTGTAGATGCTATTGCAAAAAGCGATGTTATTGAAACTTTAGAAATTGTTAGAGTAGGAGACGCCGCTGAGAAATTTAATGCTATAGAAGCATTTAGAACCTTTGAAGGTTCTCGTGAAACACTTATCGCTGAAGAGCGCGCAGCAAAAGCAGCAGAATTAGAACAATATGCTACGGGTTTTGAAACGACAGAAAGTGGTTTACGTTACCAAATTATACAAAAAGGAAACGGAGCAAAAGCAGAAAAAGGAAAAACAGTTTCGGTACACTATAAAGGAACATTAACTGATGGAACGGTTTTCGATTCGTCTTACAAACGTAATTCTCCTATAGATTTCGCCTTAGGAATGGGACAAGTTATTGCAGGATGGGATGAAGGTGTTAGCCTTTTGCACGTTGGCGATAAAGCGCGTTTTGTTGTGCCTAGCGATTTAGGATACGGAGCTCGCGGTGCAGGAGGAGTTATTCCACCAGATGCAACTTTAATTTTCGATGTAGAATTAATGGCTGTTAAGTAGTCCGCACGTAACAAATACACTAATTAAACGTCTCATAGGTATGGGGCGTTTTTTTTGTGCTTCATTTTTTTCTATTTTATTTAGAAATCCAGCAATCAAAACTATAATTCTGATGAAACCATTTTCTTTGTGCTCCTTCTTTTTAATTGTTTTCGTATTAAGTTGTTCCGATCAGGATCAATTTACTGAAGCTTTTCAGCAACACACTGCTGGGCGTTATTTATTACATCCGGATGCCGTGATTGGTATTCATTATAATAACAATACCTTATTAGTAGATTGGTTGGGGGCTAAAGATATAAAGCCGTTGCTTTTAGACGACCATACATTTTATGTAAAAGAAATGAATAAAAAAATGCGATTGGTTTTAAATCCAGCCGATAGCCTTTACTATTTATCGGAAGTGATTGGGGATGCTGCTGTAACTTACGATTATAAAAAACTGCGCGATTCGCAACACGTGCCAAGCTATTATTTGCTAAATAAAGATTATGACAAGGCTTTGAAAGGTTATTTAAAGATTCAGGTTGAAGATTCGGCGAGTATTTTTATTGAAGAAAAAAAGTTCAATACTTATGGTTACGAAACGTTACGCAATGACGCGTTCGATGATGCGATAGCCATTTTTAAAATGAATGTGGCCTTGTATCCTGAAAGCGCAAATGTTTACGATAGTTTGGCAGACGCCTATTTAAAAAGCGGTGACAGCTTGGACGCTTTTATTAACTACTCAAAATCGTTAACATTAGATAGCGGAAACCCAAGCGCCAAACGGTATATTAAAGGGTATAACAAAGAGTAGTGCTTGTTACTTTTAGGCGCGTGAGCGTATTTTTATAATCAGTTTGTTATGTTTGTGAAGTACTTCTTCCTGAGCCAAAAGGACACGCGTACCAAAAGAATTAGTGCAGGGACTTCTACTAACGGTCCTATGACCCCAGCAAAAGCTTGATCTGATTGGAGTCCGAAAACGGCAATGGCAACAGCAATCGCTAATTCGAAATTGTTTCCTGCAGCAGTAAACGCCACGGCAGCTGTTTTGTCGTAGTTGGCACCACTAGCTTTAGTTACAAAAAAGCCAATTGCAAACATAATAATAAAGTATAAAACGAGTGGTATCGCAATAATCACAACATCGTAAGGAATCTGTACAATAAGTTCTCCTTTTAAAGAAAACATAATCACAATAGTAAATAATAGAGCGATTAAGGTTAGCGGTGATATTTTAGGGATAAACACGGTATTATACCATACTTCTCCTTTCTTTTTCACCAAAACATAACGGCTAACAATACCTAGTAAAAACGGAAGACCTAAATAAATGGCCACACTTTCGGCAATAGTCGCAATAGAGATATCTACGATAGCGCCTTCAAAACCAAAGTAGGGCGGAAGAACGGTAATAAATAACCAAGCATAAAAACTATAAGCAAATACTTGAAATACACTGTTTAGGGCGACCAGACCAGCGCCGTATTCGCTGCTGCCTTCGGCAAGATCGTTCCAAACGAGCACCATAGCAATACAGCGTGCTAAACCAATTAATATTAAACCGACCATATAGCCGGGGTGATCTTGGAGAAAAATAAGCGCTAAAACAAACATTAAAATCGGACCAATAACCCAGTTTAACAGTAGGGAGATCGATAATATTTTAGTGTTTTTAAACACTTTAGGAAGTAAGGCATAATTAACTTTTGCTAGTGGTGGATACATCATTACAATTAACCCAATAGCAATTGGAATATTTGTCGAGCCGCTACTTAAACTAGTAACAACTGCGGGAAATTTCGGAAAGAAAAATCCTATGCCAACCCCAAGGAGCATTGCAATGAGTATCCATACCGTTAAGTTGCGATCTAAGAGGTTTAGTTTTTTTGGTGTGCTCATTGTTTAGGCTTTAATTTTAGAGAATACGTAATATAGTTCGGTAGCAATTTGCAAACTTGTTTGATTATATTCGTCTGCTGCTTTTGGTGTGTTATCATAACGTTTTGGATCGCTATAGGTGAGCGAAAAACGACGTTCAGCTCCGGCTATGAAAGGGCATCCTTCATCGGCTTGAGAGCACGTCATTATTGCAATAAACGCCGTTTTAGGATTAAATGGGTGTTCTGTTGCTTTCGAGAACCCGATAATTGGGGGTGCGTTAGTGGCGTATTTTATACTATATACTGGATTTTCGGCTCCAGACAGTGTGGTGATTTGAAAGCCCGTTTGCTGCAATGTAGCAATAACCTTAGGGAATAACGCTGTGGCTTCTGTGCCTGCCGAATAACAGTGAACCTTATGGATATTGTAATAATATGCTAGAGTTTGTGCCCATATTTGTGCTAAATGACTGCGACGCGAGTTGTGAGTACAGATAAAATTTAGTCTTATCTCTTTATTTTGAGTTACCTTTTGCTGTATCTCTTCAATAATAGGATCCAATATGTTTTTTCGATGTGGTGTTATGGTTTCAACCGCTAAACTCCGTAACAGTTTTTTAATCTCAGGAAATATGGCATTCATAGCGTCGTTTTATTTCGTATTGCAATTAACAACAACCAGATCCCGGCGAACAAGAACTCCCTGTTTCATGATCTTTGAAATTTAATTGCTGTTTAGTTTCTGGAATACCACAGTGGTCTTTCGCCAAGCAGTCGGTCGCCGTTGTCGTTAATAGAAATTGAGAACCGTTGTAGTCAAGTCCATATTTTTCTATAGTTTGTCCTTGGTATTCCACTTCAATCGCTAAATCTTGAAGCTCTAAAAGGTTTTCTGATAGCGCGATAATATTTAAAAGCTTTTCAGGATGTAAACGGTGGTCGTAATCATCGGCGTTCCATAATTGAAAATTAATAACTTCTTCGTATCTCACCGTTCCGCCACAGTCTATAAAATGTTTCGTTATTTTCCCCACTTCGGTAACGTGAAAATGTTGTGGTACCAAAGTGCCATCGGGTAATTGAAAAGCGATGGTTTCAACTTCTTTCAATATGGCTTTAATTTGAGATAATGTCATAAGTTTTTTTTCTTCGTTAATTACGATGTAATAGTTTGTTTTCTAGCAGCACTGATCGGTTTCAGAATAGTCTTGATCTAAAAATGTAATCATAATAGTCTTCATATTTAACCAATTGTCTTTGTCAATACAATAGCACACGCTCGTGCCTTCAATCGTTCCTTTTATCAATCCTAAGTTTTTTAATTCTTTTAGATGCTGAGAAATGGTAGGTTGTGCTAATCCAATAATGCTGACTAAATCGCCACAAACACAGGTGTTTATTTTAAATAAATGCTGAAGGATAGCTACACGTGCTGGGTGCCCGAAAACTTTAGCAAATGTTGCTATTTCGTTTTGCTGAAGGGTAAATATTTCGGATTTAGTAATTCCCATAGTGATTTGTTTATTGCAATATTACGATTAATAGAATTAAAACGGTATTGTTTGTTTGATAAATTTTGAGAATGTATGGGTTTCTTGTTTTAGTATACAGATTTTGAAGCTGCTTGTTTAGATTTAATAGTATCTTTCTATTTAGTTTTTCGACGGCGATTGACCAGACAATAGGTGGCCTAAATTTGTGTTTCTATAAGAGATCCCGATTTAAGTTTGTGTTACAGTTTCGTCGAAAAGTTCTGCCACATAATACTAATTTGAAATAAAACTGCTCCCTCTATCGCAGTCGAGAGGTAATTTATAAATTCACAAACAACAAACCACTAGATAATTTCTAGGTTCCGATTTTAGTTTTTCTCGGGTGCAATGATTTAACTAGACAATCGTTTTCAATTAATAAAAATAATACGCAGTACGTCTCGTTTCTTGTCTCTAGAATTTAAGATCATTCATATAGTAAACAAAATCTTTTTAAGGCGCTAAAAACACTATCACGCTAAAATCATTCATCTTTTTGAATATAATCGTGGATGATACCTTCGGTTTCTTGGTTTTCGGCGAGCTCCAATAAAGTTCTGTTAACGCTATATACCAATTCTGAATTTAACGGGAACGCAAAGCCATAGCCCTGTTTATAGTATTCGGCTTTACTTATGCTTAGTGTTTCGTTATCACTTTCATTATTTTTTAAGAAGTATAATAATTGCGGCCGGTCGTATACCACAGCCTCTACTTCTTGATTTTCTAATTTCTCCATTGCGATATCTAAACTAGCAACACCAATAGATTTTATTTTAGATTTGGTCAAAAACTGAGCCGCTGGAGACCCGGAAATCGTAGCGGCTTCGCGACCGGAAAGTTGTTCTAAATTTGTAATGGTAGTCGACCCAATAGATGTTAACGTTAGTGTGCTCGCTATTCCTGCTACCATAGAGGTGGCAAAAATTATGGAGATAATCATCCAAGAGCCTGCAATTATGCGGCCCGCTAAAGTTATGGGTGCTTTATCGCCGTAACCCGTGGTACTCATCGTTACAATAGCCAACCACATACCTGTACCAATACCTTTTACAGGATCGTGAGGAAACTGTTCTGGGGATTCTTTGCGTTCGGCCAACCAAAACAGCGAACCAACACCGGCCAAGATAATTAGAAAGATACCAACAGCTATTATTAATTTAAAACTAAATAGTGGTTTTATTTTTTGCCAAAACGTCTGATTCCCAATTCGTGATATTATCGATATACTCGAATTATAAAAGGGTTGCGAGAATCGCATACTTTCTACGCGCTTTGACGTAATACTTATGGGGCCAACCACCAGATCTAGCTCCTTTTTCTCTAAAGCGTTTAGTGCATCTTCAACATTTGTAAACGGAATGTATTTAAAATTCCAGTCCTTCTTTTCAGCTATTCTATCCCATATCTCTACAGCTATGCCGTTATCACTTTCACTAAAAACAAAGGGTTCACTTCCCGAAACCCCAACGCGCAACGTACTTTTAATAGTATCTGTTGCTTTCGTTTGTGCATGAACTTGCATTGAAAGGGTACAAGATATTTGAAAAATAAATAATAATAAGTGTTTTGATAAATTGTAAAGCATCGTGCGTTGTGTGTTCAATTGTTCTAAAAGCTATTATAAAGAGTGAATTCAAACTAGAATGAAAGGACTAACCAACCGTTGCAAATGTGTTTGTAGTCTACTTTTTTACTAAAATAAATAAAAGGAAGTAAACATCGTCGTTTATTAGTTGAATTCAAGAGTTTTGTTAAAACCGCTAACTTTCTTCTCAAAAAAGTTAAACAATCGTGTTTGCTTTTTTACACCTCTCTATTGGAGATAATTAATCAGTAGAATTGTTATCTTTCCTTTATTTTTTTAGCTATTGCATTCGCTGAGCGTATTGCACCTTCCATATATCCAGGAAATTCTGATGCCGCTTCAGAACTTGAAATAAAGACTTTACCATCAAAAAAGGCGTCTCTAAAAATGGGGTTTCCGTTATTCTGATGAGGATACACTTCGGAGGGTTCAAAAGTATTTACGTCATTACTCCATACACATTCTTCATAGGTAATAAAATCTTTTGCTTTCAAACCAAACACCGCTGTAATCTGTTCAATCACAAGTGATTTTCTTTGGGAAGCTGTTAGCGTTTTTAAAGCTGAATTCATAAAACCACAGAGAGCATACTTAGATCTTTTGTGGTTGCAGTGATCATAAAATTCTGTAATGGGACCGGACTGACTAAATAAAGTGCCCGGTTTGTTATTCTCTTGCCAAAAAGGCGTGGTATAACTTAACGCTACCTTTATGGAGTCCTCCATCCAGGTATGTGTTTGCTTTGCAATTTCTGAAAGATTGATTGGGAGCTCTGGTTTAAATGTAATTCTGTTTGCCCATAATTTAGGAGGGATTGCTAATACTACCGCAGTACCTTCAATAACTTCTTCTGCAATAACCTGAACAGAATTGTCTTTAAATTTAAGGTGCTTTACCGTCTGATTTAACAGGATGTCGTTTTTATCCAATTTTTTGACTAGAGTGTCTATGAGATGCGCTGTTCCTCCAGAAATTCTAAAACTCGGGGCTTGCGGAGGGATTTCTATAGTTTGAGTTTTTGAAGTAGAACCTGCTTGAAAGAAAACGGTGCGGTCCATAAACTGTTCAAAGTATTCTATTTCCAATTCATTTAAAAGCGATAGTAGCTGCTTGTGCTGGTGGGTAAACCAAGTGGCTCCCATCTCAATAGGTGGGTAGTTTGGTCCATAAATAGTATTTATGCGGCCACCAACGCGATCTCTCGCTTCTAGTATTTTAAACGGAATGTCTTGTTTTTTTAAGTGGTAACCTATTAAAAGACCCGATAAACCTGCTCCAATTATTAGTATCATACTGCAAAAATACTGAAGTTGCTCTTAATTTATCTCACTTTCAAGGGTGAAAAAACACCTATTTAAGACTATTTTAATAGTTCAACTTACATAATTGTTAGTTTTATTGTTTGTTTTTTTTAATCGGTTAACGCCCTAATTAAGAGTAGAAACCATTTTACATACCTTCTAATCTTTATAGAATATAAGGTAGTGAATCCCCTTAGTGTCTGTCTACTTTCAAATTGTTAAAACCGTCGCTGAATACGTTTTTTAGGTTTCAAGTTCGTGTCTATAATAATTTCAAAATCAATGACGCCTAAAATTAAGCCTTCCTTGGTGGTAACGTCGACTTTCCAAAGCCCCGGTTTCACGTTGTTTTTATATGTGTAACCGCGAAAACCAGCATCACGACCGCCCGTTATTTTATAACTAATATTGTCTACAAGTTCCCAATTATTAGTGTTTTTATTAAACCATTTCCAACGGTGAAAAATTGATTTCTTAATTTCGGTCGGTGCAAAAATAGAGGTGAAAATATAAACCCTTTCACCGGGTTCATATATAAACTCTAGTCTATGATCTCGCCAAAATATATACCATTCATCTCGCTCGTAAGTCACTAAATAACTATTGTTTTGTTTTTGAACGTTGTGTGCAACCATCCCAGCATCTAAAGCCAATGGCACTGGCGGAATAAGGTTTGTAAAATAAAATGTGTTTATGGTAACGTATATTACTAAAATAATACTGAATAGTTTAACAATTCTTATTTCTGCACGAGTGCTAGGGCTTTTTCTATAAATAAAAGTTATTAATAAAAGCGTTACGGCTAAACTGACCAAACCGGAATAAATAAAAACAGGGGTATTCATTTTCTTTATAAAAACCGGTATCATAAAGGCGAAGAACGTGAAGCTAAGAAAAAAATAGACGCTAAATTGTAAATACTTGTTGGAAATTCGCTTTTTTAGTAATTCATTTGCCAGCAGCAATGCTAGCAGAATAATAAAAAAGGTAATGGTTTTGGATAATGAAACACTTCTGGAGAAATAAATAACGTAAGCGCTAGACAACCCACCAAAGAAAAACTGAATGGCTAGAGAAAAATAAATCTGATAACGTTCTAAAAAGGTGTTTTTCCATTTACCATCATCCATTAAATTATAGAGGTACAGCGTTACGGTTAAAGAAGTCATGTGTAAACACAGAACCACTAAATCGTAAATACGATCGATACGACCAAGAGTTAAGGAATCGAAAATAAAGCCACCAACAAAAAAGCATATCAGTAAATATTTTTGATATTTTTGAATGGCATTGCGAAATCGACTATTTTTAAACCTTTCTATTGCGCTGTTCATATTTCCTTTAAAAGAGTTTAAAAATATGAAAAATAACAGTGAGTTTTAATCCTTGGACTGTAAAAATAATAATAGATTTTTATAGCTTGCTTATTAGGCAATAATTATTCTTTTTTGTTTGAAAATTTTAATTACCATCTCTTAATCTACTAAAAAGTGCATTGCTAGTCTTTGGAATAAAGCAGAATATATTACCATTATAGGCTATAGTAATAGAGCTGATATTTAGCATTCTGTTCTTAATTTTGCGATTGAGTTTTAGATTGTTTTTCAAAATAGTCATAGTATTCTAAAGCCATTTCTTTATTTACTTCACCACTTAAGGAAACTATTTTAAGGTTATAAATAAACCTAATCACATCTTTTTCATTCGTTATACTTTCAGTCTCAAAATCCCAAGTTTTATTTAAATCTACAAACGTGACTGTTGGCAACAGTACATATTCATTTTTATAAGTATTAAATCTTTTGTTGGTTTTAACTACAATATTTTTTTCGTTAGTTTTTAAGCTACTAATACTATATTCATCGCTTTTTTTCTTATTTATAGAAACGTACTCTTTACCATTAACCAAGGCAATATTGTTATGTATTGAAATGTCTTGAGAAAATAAGTTTAAGGTTATTAAAGCGGTTATTGCGAATAACAGTTGTTTAGTTTTTTTCATTTTATGATATAATAGGAGTCTTAGGATTTTAGGTATTATTATTCATTGTACGATAAAAAAGAAATGTAAAAATAGAAGTCCTTATTCTATACGTTTTTTTAAGGTTTCAATATTTGCAGCTTACTTTTAGGCTTTATATGAATTAAATACATTGTGATTATATTAACTCCTGATTTTTAATAAATTACTGTTATGTTTTAACTCTTTAAATTGAAAGTGAAACGGTCTTAATTCTTTTGTTGGACAATAATGATTTTTTAAGAGTATTACAGATTTTATTATTAAATAAGTTAGAAGTTAATTTCTAATAATTGCGAAAATATTCTTCCTTTTCTGTGAGGTATTCTAATTTTTCACCATTACCAGTTTTAAATTTAGTTTTTATAGTTTCTCTTTTCATTAATTTTTGAAGATAAACAACTAAATGTAAATGCGGGCCAGTACTCCAGCCAACATTTCCGCTATATCCAATTAACTCTCCTTGTTTTACTTTATCTCCAATTTTTACGATGGAGCCACTTCGTTTTAGATGAGTATATTCTGCAAAGGTCCCATCTGGGTGATAGATTATAATAAAATTATTATACTTTTTACATTCTTCTTTTCCACAGTTTTTGCTGTTACTTTCAACAACATTAATTACAACGCCTTCTCTTATCGCTGTTATTTTCGTTCCTATTGGCATTGTAAAGTCAAGCGCATTTTCTTTTTGATGAGAGAAATCACCATTATAACCTTGGTACACTTTAAAGGTATTGGAACTTGGAAAAGGGAGGCTGTATGCAAAATCGGTATTATAGTTATCACTATTATGATTTCCGTAATTTGACCAGTATTTATAAGAGAATTTGTAAGCTTTTCCCTTTTTAGAGACCGTTAACTTTGTTAATAACTGTCTTTTTTTTATCGGATCGATAATATAAATATTATTGTTACCACCATCTATATTGAGATTCTTAGTAGTGAAATCGATTTTTATACTCATTGGGCAGAGCTCTTGGTTATCTGCATAAATAATATAGCCATTTTCAATTTGTTCATAGTATATTTTTACTGCGGGCTCTGCGCTACAGATAGTTGTGATAAAGATTAGAATAAGTAATGTGTAAAATTTCATTGCGTTTCGTTTTTGGGGTAGATTAGAGGGCTTATTTCATTGCATTTAAGCATTTCGCTTATCGTGTGGGTGATTTATTAATGAGTATACCGGTAAATTATAGGCGTAATTTGTATTTATAGTAGTTAATTTTTCTGTTTTTATTGGTGTAATTTTTTTAATCCCAGTTTTAAAAAATCACCATCTGCCGTAAAGGATAGAATGAGTTTCTGATTGTTTATTAGTTCTATTTTTTGATTGATATAGTTTTCTTCTTCAGACAACCTAATTGTTCTGTCGTCTTTAGTATAGACCCATTTTCCGAAATGAATCTCTCCTAGAGACATTACTTCGTGTTTTCCGTTTTTATGAAATATCATCCAATTCTCATCAACATCTCCAGGGATTGGAATTTGTTGCTCGGAAGATTCCACATATTCCATAGACCACTTGCCAAAGCAGATTAATTCTAAGTCACTATTTTTTTTGGCAGTGGCAGAAATCAGAATAAAAAATGTTAGTAGGAGTAAGAGTTTTTTCATTTTATGATATAATAGGAGTATTAAGATCTTAAATTTAGATATAATCACCAAATTTTTCTATAATCGATTGATGTCTTTTAGGCATTAACCTCATTTTTATCAGAAAACGTTACAATTTAAGTGTTGCAAATATCCCCATAGAGGTTAAGTTCTTATGCTTTTGTTCGTTTTTAAAGGTTGCGTTATTGCTGGTTTCAAAACTACTAAAATCAGATTGTGAATTAAAATTAATTCCAAAACCAAGGCGCTCGTCAAATCTATAGCCTATTCCTAAACCTAATTGCATTCCGAAATTAAATCCTTCATAAACGTCTTTTTCAATACTATCTATATACTGAAATTCATCTTCAACTATGGTTTGTCCATAAAAACCAAAATTTCCTGTCATAATTAAATGTTCAGTAATGTCTTTATTTAAAGTCAATAACAGCGGTATTTTAATAACCGTACGCTCTTGATAAAAATTACCATTGGTGTTAAACCCGTTACCACTTAATTCTGAATACCCTAAACCCGTTGCTATACCAATGGTATTCCAAGCATTGTAACTAAGTAATAAATCGCCTGTATTTACATTTAAATCGTAGTTTGGCGCATCATCATTTATAACTTTTGTGTAACCGATACCGCCATAAGCAACGATATTAAATTTCGCTGGGTTCGTTTCTTGTGCTTGAAGAACTACAATATTAAGGATGAATCCTAGTGTTAAAAGTAAGGTTGAAGTTTTCATTGGTTTTGTTCTATTTATGTTAATATATATTCGTGTTTTTTTATTAAAGAAAAGTTCTAATACCTATAGTTAGAATTCTTGTAAACAATTAAATAATCAAGGTTCGATGCTAAATTGCTTAACACTTTGTGTTCGTAAGGATATAATCTCACCACTTCCTTATCTTTAAATAATGTTTTAATGTAATTACGCTCTTCCGTATTCATTATGTAGCTATAATCTACAGGTTTTTGATAATCGGACAAACGCAAGTTGTGTTGTAATGCAATTATACCCACTCTAAATATTTTATCATTAAAATCTGTGGTCATGAATTTAGACATCGATTTATGGTTCGTGGTATCTACCTTGTGGTCTATTTTAAAAAATTCACTAAGTTTAGAAAAGTCTGGTTTGTTTATTACGTGCGCTAAGCCAAAAGTGCCAAATACCATAGCATCGGTTGGATCATAATACTTTTTAAAGCGGTCATACAAAAAACGGTCGCGTTTTCTACAAATAGTACAGTCAATTAAAAGAGAAACCTGTAAAGTTTTTAAAACTTCTAATTCGTGAGGATCGGTTGAAATTAATGCTAACTCATTAACATAGTTTAAGAGCGTGGTTCTAATTTCCGAACTCTTTGGAATATGCTCTTTCTGTATTAAGCTATCCATTTTGCTGTTTAACTTCGTTTTAAAAGATGATAAAATAAAAGCGGTTCTTCTAAACTCTAATTCTACATCTATACATTTTAGTTCTAATTGGATGTCCTTTTTTTCTGCGTATTCCAGTAACGATAAAATAAACGCTCTATAATCGGTCCAGAAAAAGGAGGGTTTCATTTCTTTTGCTTTGTAAACATGGTTAAACCACTCCTTAAATAGTGTGGTGTCCTGGTCTTCTTTAATTCTACTTATGGCATAATTTAAACTAGAGGGGAGTTCGAAAAAGATAGTAACCTTTTCTTTTGATGCCACGTTTTCTAACTTTTCGAAAATAAACGCTTTCATTTCGTCGTATTTTTCTTTAACAAAATGGGCCTCACCAAACAAGATTATTTTGCCCTTTTCGTTTTTGGGGGCTACAGTGTTTTCTGTCTGACTGTAGGACATTGAAATAAATAAGAGTGAAAAAAGGAGGTGTTTTAGCATTGTTTTCATTTTTAGGTATTAACAAATAGGAAAATAATTAATTAAGTAAAAAGTATAACCACGACGTCGTGGTTATACTTTTTTAATGTAATGTTAAGAATCAATTTTAGTATCCTAGTACGAAATACATTAAAGATATTAGACCTGAGAGTACAGAGACATCTGCTCCATCCTGAGCAGGAGAGATAGGCGAATTTAATAGCCAATGTTCTGCACTTGCATCTGCTAAATCAGCGCCTGGACCTGCTAATTTATTAGTCTCAACCTCCCAGTAATAAGTGCTATAACGGTATATTGCAAAGGTTCTTTGAATCCTTCCTTTTTCAGTATTAGTTAAAACTTGTGAATTTTTGGTGTATTCCTCAGAAGCTTTTAGTAATTGAATTCTCTGATTCAAATCATTATTATTATATACATTTTCTATGGTTGTATTAACTATTGAATATTCATTTTCACTTATTTTATCAGTACTCAACAATTCGTCTAGTAAATCTGCTTTATAATTACCTAAATCATCAAATGTTTTAGATGTACCATTATTAATTACATTCAATATTTCTTGACAATTTAATGTTATTCTAGTATCAAACTCTCTGCTTGCTTCTGTTAGAGAATTGCATATGGTAGATTCGGTCAGCTCAAGAGAATTGAGGTAACTAAGTACTTCATTATGTTTAACTCCAACAGAATCAAAAGGGTTGCTTTCATTAGCTAATTGAACATTAAGCTTAAAAGATGCATTATCACTCTCAATATTACCAAAAATACTATTTAACTCTTCGACTATATTAGATGTTATTTTTTTTTCACCACTGCTAATGTTGTTATCATCCCCTTTTTCACAAGAATAAATAAACATTCCCATTGCAAGTGCCATTGCACCATAAATTAATTTTTTCATATTATAAGTTTTAGTTTTGCCTTACTTCTTTTTAAGGAGTGTTCAGGTCGTTTTTTTCTCCTAATTATATTTGGTTAGTGTTTCATCAGTACATTTTAAATTATTATAAGAGTTATTATGGCTGTTCTATTATTTAAAATTAAGTTTCCTAAATTTAATATTGGTGGGAACTTAGCTATGTGATAATAATAAACTTTTTAATCAAATACCAAAACCATAATTAAGAGTGTGACATATGTTTAATTCAAAGCCAACGCAATGTAAAAATAATTTTTTTAAATTTATTGTAAAAAATCGTAAATACTGAAATTTATGACTACTATACAACATAAGGATGTACATAAAAGACCTAAAACATGTAGAAAAAATGAAAAAAGATCAGTTTTATTTTAAATATGTTAGCATGCGTTTTATTGCGAGACAAATTTTAAACCAACTAGAGATGCAATAAGCGTGGTTAAAAAGAGTAAGCGCCAAAAGTGTGCGGCTTCATTAAAAACAAAAATACCAATAAGTACTGTGCCCACGGCGCCAATACCAGTCCAAACCGCATAAGCCGTCCCAATAGGGAGCTCTCGGGTTACTTTTACCAATAACGACATACTTATAATTAAACACACTAAAAAGCCTGTGTACCAGAATAGGGCTGCGTTTCCTGTTGCTGTTTTTGCTTTGCCTAAGCAGGTCGCAAAAGCAACTTCGAATAGGCCAGCAATAATAAGTAAAATCCAGTTCATTAGTAATAAAATTAAGAGAGCGCTTAAATAGAGTTAATGCGGTAAAAATACTATTTAATTTAGAATTACGTAGCTACAATTTTAAAAGCGTTGCCGTGCCTAAAGGTTAGGTTGCTTTTAGGGTTTGCAAATGTGCAATCCTTTTAAAAATAATAATATATTTACGGTATGAGTACGACCATTACATTCGAAGAGTTTACAACTATAGATTTACGTGTAGGCACTATTATTGCTGTCGAAGACTTCCCCGAAGCGCGACAACCGGCCTACAAACTCACCATAGATTTTGGTGTTTTGGGAATTAAAAAAACATCGGCGCAGATAACCGTGTTATATTCTAAGCATGAATTACAACACCGACAAATTGTTGCGGTAGTTAATTTTAAACGTAAGCAAATAGGGAAGTTTATGAGCGAATGCCTGGTTATTGGCGCTGTAAACGCAAAAGAAGTGCTATTACTACACCCTGAAAGTAAGGTGCCAAATGGAAGTATAGTGAGTTAGACGTTACTAGTAAAACCAAAAAAAACCGTTAGTCTTAAAAAGAGTAACGGTTTTTTCTGTTGTAATAGGTCTTCGCAATTAAATATCGTCGAAATCGATATCTGTAAAACGACTTTCAATTGTAGCTGTAGATTCATCTTCTACGTCTTCAGTTGTTTTTTCTTCTGCTTTAGGTGCGTCGTATTCTTTTTTGAAATCTTTTTGATGGCGTTCGCTAATAACTTCATCTCCTTTTTCAGTAATGACGTAATCGGTCATCTCTTTTAAAATCGAATTAAACTCTGTAAAATCTTCTTTATATAAATATATTTTATGCTTTTTATAATGAAAGGAACCATCGTCGTTAGTAAATTTTTTGCTTTCGGTAATTGTTAAATAATAATCTCCTGCCTTTGTAGATCTTACATCAAAGAAATACGTTCTCCTCCCTGCTCTTAAAACTTTCGAATAAATCTCTTCCTTCTCCATCATTTCGTTATTATGCATCCTTTATATTATTTAAGTTATTGTTTTACGTTCTTATCTTTCAAAAATCTAAAAAAAAATGAAATCACACAACTAATTACTGCATTTCTTTTTGGTTAAGTTGTTTTAAGTACAGCGATTTGTAGTAACCGTCGGTGGCAATCAGTTCATTATGCGTCCCTTTTTGTTCCACTTTACCGTTATCTAACACAATTATATGGTTGGCATTTTTAGCGGAAGAAATACGGTGACTTACAATAATTGTTGTTTTTCCTTTGGACAGAGTCTTCAAATTATTTAATATTTTTTCTTCGGTTTCTGTATCTACCGCCGACAGACAATCGTCAAACAACAGTATTTTAGGATCTTTAATAATGGCTCTCGCAATAGCCACCCTTTGTTTTTGTCCGCCAGACAACGTTACCCCACGTTCTCCTAAAACCGTATCGTATTTATTGGTGAACTCGTTAATGTTTTTATGTACTTGAGCGTTTTTAGCGGCTTCAATAACTTCATCGTTTGTGGCATCTTCTTTACCAAACTTAATGTTGTTATTTATAGTGTCGCTAAATAAAAAGGCTTCCTGTGGTACGTAACCAATAGCGTTTCGTAAACTGTTTAAATTAAGTGAAGACACTTCTTTACCATCTATAAGTATTTCACCGGAATCAGCATCGTAGAGACGACTAATTAAGTCTAAAATAGTTGATTTTCCAGACCCGGTATTACCTATAATAGCTAGGGTTTCTCCAGTGTTTATTTTAAAGCTTAAACCTTGTAAGGCTTTAATATTCGTATCGTCGTAAGTAAAATGAACATTCTTAAATTCAATTGTTCCTTTTATATCCGAAGGCAACGTCGCATTATTTCTAATCTCCGGTTCTAGTTTTAAAAACTCGTTAATACGTTTTTGCGAGGCTTCGGCTTCTTGCACGATTGAAGTTACCCAACCAACCGTTGCCACTGGCCACGTTAACATATTAACATAAATAATAAATTCTGAAACGGTTCCTAAACTAATTAGGCCATCGATATATTGTTTCCCACCAATATAAATAACGATTAGGTTACTAATACCAATGAGCAGTACCATTATTGGGAAGAAAAAGGCTTGAATACGCACCAAACTTAAATGCTTTTCTTTACTAGCGATAGACAGTTCGTTAAAATTTTTAAAGGTTTCAGATTCTAATCCGTACGCTTTTATTACAGAAATACCGCTAAATGATTCCTGAGTAAACGCCGATAATTTTGACAAATATTGTTGCACCACGGTACTTCGCTTATTAATTTCTTTACTAATCAAATAAATTAGCACCGATAAAACAGGTAAAGGCATAATGGTATAAACGGTTAATAAAGGCGCTTGCTGGTACATGAAAAAGATAGCTACCAAAAATAGGGTGATGGTATTTATACTATACATTATAGCGGGACCGGCGTACATACGTACTCGGCCAACATCTTCACTAATGCGGTTCATTAAATCACCGGTTTTATTCTTTTTGTAAAAATTAAGTGATAATTTTTGATACTGTTGGTACACTTCATTTTTTAAATCGAATTCAATAAATCGGGACACATTAATAATGGTTTGGCGCATTAAAAAGGTTAAAATACCCGCAACAACAGCAGTACCAACTATTAATAAAATATTGTGAAGGAGTTCTTTTTTAAAGACGGTTAAATCGGCCTCTGGATTTTGCGTTTGCTCATTTACAATATCTATTGTCGACCCAATTAATTGCGGTACAAAAACAATAAATATTTTAGACACAATAGTAATGATAATACCTATAATGATTTGGTATTTATATTTTAAAAAGTACTTGTTAAGGTGTTGTAATTCTTTCATTTGATAAACCAAAAGGTTAATGTATTTTTAAATAATTCTTTTTTTAAGGTCTAATTTTTGTTATACCATTAATATTAAACTATTTTTGCACGTTTATTTCACACAATTAATAATAGCACCTTTATTAACTTAAATTACAATTATAATGACAGCTGAAGTTGTAAACACGAACGAACTACACAAAATAGACCCAGTTTTTGGCCAATTATCTTTCGATAATCACGAGCAAATTGTTTTTTGCAACGACAAAGATACGGGTTTAAAAGCAATAATAGGTATTCACAATACAGTATTAGGTCCTGCTTTAGGAGGAACCAGAATGTGGAATTATGCTAACGAATGGGAAGCATTAAACGATGTTTTACGTCTGTCTCGTGGTATGAGTTTTAAATCGGCCATTACAGGATTAAACCTTGGTGGTGGTAAAGCCGTAATTATTGGTGATGCTAAAACACAAAAAACTCCAGAATTAATGAGAAGTTTTGGCGCTTATGTGCACTCATTAAGCGGAAAATATATAACTGCGGAAGACGTAGGAATGGAAACGGCGGATATGGATATTGTACGCGACGTTACACCTTATGTAACCGGAATATCTGAAGAAAGAGGCGGAGCAGGAAACCCTTCTCCAATTACAGCTTACGGTGTTTTTATGGGAATGAAAGCGGCGGCTAAATATAAATTTGGTTCAGACGTTTTAGAAGATAAAAAAGTACTTGTTCAAGGTATTGGTCACGTTGGTGAAACCTTAGTAGAGTATTTATCTAACGAAGGCGCTAAAGTTATTATTTCAGATATTAACGAAGAACGTTTAGAAGCGGTAAGTAAAAAATATGGTGCTACTATTTATAGAGGATCAGATTTGTATAGCGAAGATGTAGATATCTATGCTCCGTGTGCTTTAGGCGCAACTTTAAACGATGATACTGTAAAGAAAATAAGAGCTAAAGTTATTGCAGGTGCTGCAAACAACCAGTTGGCAAATGAAGTTATCCACGGACAAGCATTAAAAGATAGAGGTATTGTTTACGCTCCAGATTTTTTAATTAATGCAGGTGGTATTATCAACGTTTACGCAGAATTAGAAAATTATGGTAAAGCCGAAATAATGCGTAAAACGGAAAATATTTACAATACCACTTTAGAAATTTTATCGAATGCTGAATCTCACGATATTACGACTTATCAAGCAGCATTAAATATAGCTCAAGGTAGAATTGATGCTAGAAAAAAAGAAAATATGAATAAGTAATATTCATAAAAACACTATTTTTGCAAGGCGAAAGTTAAATTAACTTTTCGCCTTTTTTTAATCCCGTTCAAAATAATAAGATAAAGTTCTTTGTAATTATGCTAAGTAGAAGACACATAAGAGTAAAAGTAATGCAAGGTTTATATGCATTTAATGGTACAGAAAGTGACGATTTTGGAAAAGACAAAAGGTTTTTATTGACCAGTATCGATAATATGTATAACCTGTATTTATTAAATATCTCTTTATTAATAGAGGTGCAGAAAAAAGCAGAAGATTATCTTATAAAATCTCAAAACAAACACTTAGCAACCAAAGAAGAAAAAAATCCGAATAGAAAGTTTGTTAATAACGAAGTGCTTAAAATGCTTGTCGAAAATGAGCAATTACAAGCAAAGTTTGAAGAATTTAATATTTCTAACTGGGAACTTGACGGGGAATATGTCGATTTAATTTTTAAAGCGATATTAAAGAGCGATTTATACAAAGACTATACAGAAACGCGTACATCTTCTTTTAAAGAAGACAAAGCCTTTATAGAAGATGTCTTTAAAGATATTATAGCACCAAACGATAAACTTTACGATTACCTAGAAGACAAAAAATTAACGTGGTTAGACGACTTGCCAACGGTAAATACAACGGTTTTAAAATTATTACGCAAAGTAAAACCAGACTCTAGCCCTTTTCATTTTATCCCTAAATTATATAAAGATATAGAGGATAAAGAATTTGCAATTAAGTTAATCACCAAAACTCTACTAAATCAGAGTGCCTTAACCACAGAAATTAACAATAAAACTACCAATTGGGATTCTGAGCGTATTGCACAAATAGATTTATTATTACTGAAAATGGGCGTTTGCGAGATTCAAAATTTCCCCTCTATTCCTACTAAAGTAACTATTAACGAATACTTAGAAATTTCTAAAGAATACTCGACACCAAAAAGTCGCATTTTTATAAACGGAATTTTAGACAAGCTCGTTAAAGAATACGAAAGTGAAGGAAAATTAAATAAAATAGGAAGAGGGTTGATGTAGTCTAAAATAATTGTTACTTTTACAAATCTTTAAATTAAAAATAATAAATTAGTTATGAAAAAAGTAGTATTAGCATTTAGTGCAATGTGCTTAATAGCATTTACATCTTGTAAAGAAGATGCAACAAAAAAAATTGATGATAATAACGTAGCTGCAGCTGCAGAGAGAGATGCAGAATCTTCTAAATTTCCTGTTTTATCCTTTGATAAGAGCGAGCACGATTTTGGAGAAATTGTTTCTGGTACTAACGTAGAAACAGTTTTTAATTACACAAATACAGGAGTTGCTCCTTTAGTAATTACAGATATTAAAAGTACCTGTGGATGTACTGTGCCAAAAGATTGGAGTAAAGCACCATTAGCTCCAGGAGCAACAGGAAGCTTCACAGTTAAATTTAACGGTAAAGGAACAAACAAAGTGTCTAAAGCTGTAACAGTAACAGCAAACACAGAAAAAGGTAGAGAAGTAGTTAAAATATCTGCATTTGTTAAACCAGATCCTAACGCTCCAAAAAGAGCAGGTTCTGCAGCAATTGTACCCGTAGCTAAGTAATGGGAGATATTACAAGTTTTTTACCAATTTTAGCAATGTTCGCTGTTGTGTATTTCTTTATGATTGCACCGCAGATGAAACGTTCTAAACAAGAAAAAAAGTTCGCTGCTGAATTGAAAAAAGGTGACAAAATAGTTACCAAAAGTGGACTACACGGAAAAATATTAGAGCTTAACGATAAAGATCGTAGCTGTATTATTGAAACGATGTCAGGAAAATTAAAATTCGATCGTTCTTCAATTTCTATGGAATTGAGTAAGGTAGTTAACGCTCCCGAAAAGTAAATAGAGCAGAACGCTCAGACTATATAAAAAGCTTCAAGTATCGACTTGGAGCTTTTTTTTTGTTTATATTTTAAATAATTTTAACCCGTAACAGTTTTATATTTATCATATAATTCTGCGTCTTTAAGTATAAGTACTGTTATTTTTCCAAGCGTGACTGTTTTGTAGCCTCGCGTTTAACGGTTTCAATATGCACGCCTATCCTAGGGTGTTTTCTTAGAGATACTTCTTTAAAGGTTATTAAAAAGGATTTTTTTTCGTTCAAAGCAGTTTGTAATGCTTTAGGAATAGTTACGGATTTTGTACAGCGTTGCGGCTGCCAATCTTTTTTGGAGTTTATTATTTTCAATAGCTCTCAATTTAGAGCGCCTTTCTTCACAGTGGGATCTATTTTTAGAGACGCTTTATCTGATTTTACTTTTTGATAAGTGTTATGTAGTGGGGACTAATCCACTATTATTCATAGCGCTTTTTGTCTTTTAATTCAGTTATTCTCAATCTAAGATTCAAAATGCAATTTGTAACCAAAATATCGAAACAGTAGCCTTTGCAAATACCTTCATTAAAACCACACAAAAAGAAACCGCAGCGAATGAAAATAGTAAGGTCTAATCAAAAAAACGTATAGCGGCGAAATACATCAAGAAATGTCGCTGGTGTTTTAACCTATAGTTTTTAGGTGCTGAGTAAAATTACGCAAGGAATTAGGCTAAATACAAAAGCCACTCTAAAAAGGTAGAGTGGCTTTTTTTATGATCTCATTTTACTGCACTACAGTAAATGTTTATTTACTTTTTTGAGCCGTAAGTTCTGCAATTTTACAGATCACTTCCGTAGCTCTAATCATACTTTCTACAGGCACGTATTCGTAACGTCCGTGAAAATTATGACCTCCAGCAAAAATATTCGGACAAGGTAATCCCATATAACTTAACTGCGACCCATCTGTACCACCACGAATAGCTTTAATAAGCGGTTTAATACCTAATTGTTTCATTGCTTCTTCAGCAAGATCTACAATATGCATTACCGGCTCTATTTTTTCTTTCATATTGAAGTATTGGTCTTCAATTTCAATAGTTACGACCTCACGTCCGTACTGCGAGTTAATTTCTGCCGTTAACTTCGCCATTACTTCTTTTCTAGCCTCAAAATGCTCTTTATCGTGATCACGGATAATATATTGTAAAACCGTGTCTTCCACTTCTCCATTTATAGAATAAAGGTGGAAAAAACCTTCGTAACCTTCTGTGTGTTCTGGAGTTTCTAAACGCGGTAGTGAGTTAATAAACTCTGTCGCGATGTACATAGAGTTTATTAATTTTCCTTTCGCATAACCTGGGTGTACAATTTTCCCTTTAAAACGTACTTTTGCACCCGCAGCGTTAAAGTTTTCGTATTCTAATTCTCCAATTTGGCTACCATCCATTGTATAGGCCCAATCAGCACCAAATTTTTTAACGTCAAATTTATGAGCACCACGACCAATTTCTTCATCTGGTGTAAACCCAACTTTAATGGTTCCGTGCTTAATTTCTGGATGTTGAATTAAATACTCCATGGCCGAAATAATTTCAGTAATTCCAGCTTTATCATCGGCACCTAAAAGTGTCGTTCCATCTGTTGTAATTAATGTTTGACCTTTATATTGCAATAAATCTTCAAAATAATCTGGAGATAAAATAATGTCTTCAGCGGCATTTAAAACGATGTCTTTACCATCGTATTTGTCAATGATTTGAGGATTTATATTGGCACCCGTAAAATCTGGAGAGGTATCGAAGTGAGAGATAAAACCAATAGTTGGCACCTCGTGGTCGACATTACTTGGTAAAGTCGCCATAATATAGGCGTTATCGTCTATGGTTACCTCGTGCATACCAATAGCCTTCAGCTCAATGACTAAGGCATTGGCTAAATTCCATTGTTTTTCAGTACTTGGTGTCGTCTTACTTTCTGGATCAGACTCTGTATCTACAGTGACGTAACTTACAAAGCGTTTAATAATATCTTCTTTAGAAATCATTTTTAATGACAATTTTAAGGTGTATAATTTGTGCTCAATATGATTTGCTAAAGTACGATTATTAATTTTTTTGACTTTTGAATTGTTCATCTTTTTTTTTAGGCTTATTTTTGTCCAAACACCCACCAATGTATAAAGTTTTACTGCGCCCATTATTTTTCCTTTTCGATCCTGAGAAAATTCATCATGTCACTTTTTCTTTAATAAAAATAAGCTCTAAAATCCCTGGTTTTCCAGCATTATTTAGAAGTTTATATACGATTGAAGACAAGAAACTAGAACGTAATGTTTTAGGATTAACCTTTAAAAATCCGGTAGGATTAGCCGCAGGATTCGATAAAAATGCAGTGTTGTATAATGAGCTTGCCAATTTCGGTTTTGGCTTTATAGAAATAGGTACGGTAACACCAAAAGCACAAGTTGGGAATCCGACAAAAAGACTCTTCAGGCTGCAAGCCGATAAAGGAATTATTAACCGAATGGGTTTTAATAACGACGGATTAGAATCGGCCATTTCTCAGCTCAAGAAAAATAAAGGGAAACTAATAATTGGGGGGAATATTGGTAAGAATACAGATACTGCACCAGAACATTATACACAAGATTACGTTACGTGTTTTACTGCGTTGCACCCCTATGTAGATTATTTTGTATTGAATGTGAGTTGCCCTAATGTAGGAAGTCACGCCAAGCTTAACGATCGCGATTATTTGGAAGAATTAATTGGTGCTGTACAACACGTTAATAATACCTTCGCTGTGCAGAAACCTATAGTGCTAAAAATAGCACCAGATTTAAATACGGTGCAACTAGATGAAATTATAGATTTGGTAATTACCACCAAATTAGATGGTGTTATTGCCAGTAATACGTCGGTAGATCGTTCTGGTTTACAAACACCGGAGGCTGAATTAGAAGCGATTGGAAATGGAGGTTTAAGCGGACAACCAATTAAAGAGAAATCGACACAGATTATTAAATACTTAGCCGATAAAAGTAATAAGGCGTTTACTATAATTGGGGTTGGCGGCATCCACTCGGCAGACGATGCTTTAGAAAAAATTGATGCTGGTGCCGACTTGGTACAAGTCTACACTGGTTTTATTTATGAAGGACCAAGCTTAATAAAAAAAATTAACAAAGTTATTTTAGAATCTGGACGGTAGTAGGTAACGCTCCATTTAACCGAACTTAAAACACATTCGTGCACTACGATATTCTTTTGGCATTTATAATCGCGACGTCGGCTTTGGCATTCTCTCCGGGGCCGGACAATATCTATGTATTATTACAAAGTATTACGCACGGTACTAAATATGGCATTGCCACGGTGTGTGGTTTAATTTCTGGCTGTCTATTGCACACGACGTTAGTGGCTTTTGGGGTCTCTGCTATTTTAAAAGCAAATGAAAATCTGTTTTTTATTATTAAGCTTTTTGGCGCTGGTTACTTATTATACTTAGCCTATAAGGTCTATACGGCTCCAGATAAAATTGCGTTGTCTAAGGGGGCAGTTCCTAAAAAAACCTACGGGCAATTGTTTAAACAAGGGGTTATTATGAATGTTCTCAATCCCAAAGTATCTATCTTCTTTTTAGCGTTTTTTCCTGGTTTTTTATTCGACGACAGTCTTAGTACCGTTACTCAATTTTACATTTTGGGTCTGCTTTTTATGCTAACCTCCTTTATTATTTTCTCGGGCATCGCTATTTTAGCAGGCTTGATTTCCTCGGCTATAAAAACCCATCAGCACATTGGTGTCGTTTTAAAATGGGTACAAATTGTAGTGTTTGTCGCAATTGCTATTTTAATCTTATTATAATTAGGCAGTTAAAATTTGGGGGGTCTGTTTTATATTGGTCGTTGAAGGTTATCTATTCCATCTAAAAAAAATACCATTGTAAAACGTTTTAGATACTACTAATCTTTTTTATCTTTGACACCCTATGAAAACACCAGTAAAAGTTATCGAATGTCCGCGTGATGCTATGCAAGGTATAAAGCAATTTATTCCTACGGCGCAAAAAGTTCAATACATCCAATCGTTATTGCGCGTGGGTTTCGATACCATAGACTTTGGTAGTTTTGTATCACCAAAAGCCATTCCACAAATGGTAGATACAGCAGAGGTTTTATCGCAATTAGATTTAAGTAAAACGACCAGTAAATTATTAGCTATTATTGCTAATGTTCGCGGTGCGGAAGATGCTTGTAAACATCCAGAAATTGATTATTTAGGGTATCCGTTTTCTATTTCAGAGAATTTCCAAATGCGAAATACACACAAAACTATTGCACAATCGGTGGTGGCACTTCAAGAGATTTTAGATATTGCTAATAAACACAATAAAGAAGTAGTGGTGTATATTTCAATGGGCTTCGGGAATCCTTATGGCGACCCCTGGAATGTAAATATTGTAGGGGAGTGGACGGAAAGGTTATCGAAAATGGGCGTTAAAATCGTATCGTTAAGTGATACGGTAGGGACATCGAACCCAGAGAATATTAACTATTTGTTTTCTCACTTAATTACTGAATATAGCGACATAGAATTTGGGGCACATTTACATACAACACCAACGACTTGGCACGAAAAAATTGACGCCGCATACAAAGCAGGTTGCCGCAGATATGACGGTGCTATCCAAGGTTTTGGAGGGTGCCCAATGGCAAAAGATGATCTTACCGGAAATATGCCTACCGAGAAATTACTTTCCTATTTAACCACTAAAAACGACTCGCAACTAAACGCATTGTCCTTTGAAAGTGCTTATAACGAAGCAACAAAAATCTTTAAAAATCACCATTAATTTCCTATTGCTATCTATCCAAATTAATACTGTGACTATAAGGTTTAAAAAAACTATTTAAAATAATTCTAAATAAACTTGCATAGTACGTCTATCCCTTTTACTTTTGTGGACTCAAAATATAATTATTTATAACAAGTCTAAATAAAAATAGTAAAAATGAAACGAGTAGTTTTAGGAGTAACAATAGTAACAGCAGCATTAGCCTTTACAGCCTGTAATAGTGATAATGATAACGTTTTATCAGTAAGTCAGGAACCAGGAGTAGTACAGCCTACGTCTTACGAATTTTCACGTAACGGTGAGTCGACGGTAAGTTTTGGCGGACAAACAACACGAATAGCAATGACTACCGAGTTGGTTTCCGCTTTGAAAATAAACACAACTACCGAAACGGAATTGAACAATATGTTTGCACACGTTGAAGGTAATGCAGATTTTTCAGAGGCTGACCTTAATGCATCAGGAAAAAGCATTCGGAGTAAAGTAGCGGCGTCTAGAGATTACTTCTCGGCAAATACAACAGGTGCTAACGCTATTAAAGCAGAATTTGATACTTGGATTACAGAGCAAGCAACAATAGTGTTTCCTAACTGGAGCGTAGAAGCAACATCGGGAACAGCAGGATTTAAGCAAGAAGCAGGTGGTGGTTCTATTCGCTATGTAAATGGTAAAGGATTAGAATTAAATCAAGCAGTGGCTAAAGGGTTAATTGGAGGGTTAATGACCGATCAAATATTAAATAATTACTTAAGTGATGCTGTTTTAGACGAAGGTGCTAACAGAGCAAATAATACGAACAAAGTTGTGGAAAGTGGAAAAATGTACACGACTATGGAGCATAAATGGGATGAAGCTTTTGGTTACCTATATGGGGCTGAAGCGAACCCTGCTTTTCCAACTTTAGATGGCGATTCATTTCTAAATAATTATTTAGGAAAAGTGAATGAAGATGGTGATTTTGCCGGAATTGCAAACACAGTATTTAAGGCTTTTGCTTTAGGTAGAGCAGCAATTATTGCTAACGATTACGATTTAAGAGATGAGCAAATTACTATCCTTAGAGAAAATATTTCTAAAGTAACTGCAGTACGCGCCGTGCATTATTTACAAGGTGGTAAAAATGCATTAGCTACTGGTGATATGGCAAAAACATTCCACCAATTATCAGAAGGCTTCGGTTTTATCTATAGTTTACAATTTACAAGAGAACCAAACGCAGATACGCCTTATGTGTTCGCTACAGAGGTTAATGATTTTACGGCGCAACTAATGGAAGGTAACGGTTTTTGGGAGGTTACTCCTGCAACTTTAAACGCGATGTCTGAAACTATAGCAACGCGATTTGGGTTTACGGTTCAAGCGGCCTTATAAGAATACAATCTAGAAAAGCAGAGATTTTAATATGCCTCTGCGTCTTCGATATTCAGTAATAAAAAAGAATAAGCTTATTAAGCTTTAATAAATGAGATACTTAGGTATTTAGTATCTTTGCAAAGCTTTTTAAAAACAAATATAAAAAGGATGATTAAAAAGGGTATTTCAATACTAGTATTAGCATTGGTTATCGTGGGGTGTAGTACTTCAGACGATAGCAATACTAATGGAGGAGCTTCTGATAATTTTGATAGACAAGCAATGCTTACCCATTGGGGAGATAATTTTATCATTCCAGTTTTAGAGGATGTTAATATAGAGTTAGAGGCGCTGGTACAAGCAAAGAACACGTTTGTAACAACTCCTAATCAAGCTAATTTAGTTAGTCTAAGAACGGCTTGGTTATCGGCTTACAAAGTATGGCAATATGCCGAAATGTTTAATATTGGTAAAGCGGATGAGTTAGCATATTTCAAGCAAATGAATATCTATCCGAGTAATGTAACTCTAATCGAGAGTAATATTTCAAATGGATCTTACGATTTAGGCAATAGTGGTAATAATGCTGCCGTTGGTTTCCCTGCTTTAGATTATTTATTATTTGGAGTAGCGACAACAGATACTGATATTGTTGCTATATATTCTACGAGTGTAAATGCAAGTAATTATACTGCGTATCTGTCGGATGTTGTAGAAAAAATGAAAACGTTAACGCAAACAGTGGTAACAAGTTGGAATTCTGGTTATAGAAATGATTATATAAGTAGATCGGGTAACTCAGCAACAAGTGGTGTTAACGAAACGGTAAACGACTATATTAATTATTACGAACGCGGTTTACGATCTCTGAAGTTTGGAATTCCAGCTGGAGTGTTTGCAAATAGCCCTTTGCCAGAAAAGGTAGAAGGGTATTACTCTAAAATATATTCTAAAGAATTAGCAGCTGAAGCGTTAAATGCGGTTCAAGAATTTTTTATTGGAGAGGCTTACAATTCTACAGTTACTGGCCCGAGTTTAAAGGCGTATTTGGGCTACTTAAACAAAACAGATATTTCATCGTCTATTGTAACGCAGTACGACCAAGCGCGAACGCGAATGCAAGTGCTTAACCCTAATTTTAATCAGCAAATACAAGACGATAGTAGCAAAATGACGCAAGTTTACGACGCGTTGCAAGTAGGTGTTGTTTTATTAAAAGTTGATATGATTCAGGCGATGCAAATTAGTTTAGATCAAGGGTATGTAGATAATGATGGCGATTAATACTTTATAAAACATAATACTAAAGGATTCTCTAAACTGTTTTTGGAGGATCTTTTTTTTGTACAAATTTGGCCAAATGACAGCAACACTTAAAACATACTTTCAATCGCAAACTAATGCAGCACCTTTAGCTGTATTTAGAATGCTCTTTGGTATTATGATGTTGTATAGTATTGTTAGGTTTTGGTATCACGGGTGGATAGACACGCTCTACATCGCCCCAAAATTTCACTTTTCTTATTATGGTTTGGAGTGGATTCAGCCAGTGGGTATATACACCTATCTTCTTTTTATTAGTGCAGGAATCTCTGCGTTGTTTGTCGCCTTAGGCTATAAATACAGGCTTGCTATCTGTGTGTTCTTTTTAAGTTTTACTTATATCGAGTTTATGGATAAAACCACGTATTTAAATCACTACTATTTTATAAGCGTATTAAGCTTTTTAATGATTTTTTTGCCTGCCAATGTTTCATTCTCTTTAGATGCATACACTAAAAAAATGTCGTTTACAATGGTGCCAAAATGGACTATCGATTGTTTGAAACTGTTATTGGGAATGGTTTATTTTTATGCGGGTTTGGCTAAAATAAACTCCGATTGGTTGTTTAAAGCAATGCCTTTAAAAATATGGCTACCGTCTAATTACGATATGCCTTTTTTAGGCACAAATATTATGCAACAAGAGTGGTTTCATTTTACAATGAGCTGGAGCGGTATGTTGTACGATTTATGTATTCCGTTTTTGTTGTTGTACAAAAGAACACGCGGTTTTGCTTTCTTAATAGTCGTGGTTTTTCACGTATTTACACGCGTGTTATTCCCAATCGGAATGTTTCCTTTTATTATGATTGTGGCGACTTTAATTTTCTTCGATGCGTCACTTCATCTTAAAATAATAGACCTTTTAAAACGTGTATTTAAACGTTTCGGGTTTTCAAAAGAAGTATCTGTAAGTGCACACTATAATTACCCGAAATCTAAACGATTTATTTTGCCTGTATTGGCTTTATTTTTCGCTATTCAATTATTTTTGCCGTTTCGCTATGCGTTGTATCCCGGCGAATTGTTTTGGACGGAAGAAGGCTACCGGTTTTCGTGGCGTGTCATGCTTATGGAAAAATCTGGCTATACCACCTTTAAAATAGTAGACCGAGAAAGCGGAGACGCTTTTATAGTAAATAACTCCGATTTCCTTTCTTCATTTCAAGAAAAAGAAATGAGTGCTCAGCCCGATTTTATATTGGAGTATGCGCATTATTTGGGTGATCATTTTAGAAGTCAAGGGCATAAAAATGTACAAGTATTTGCAGAGAGCTATGTGGCTTTAAACGGAAGAAGAAGTCGGCCATTTATAAACAAAATGGTCGATTTATATCAAGAAAAAGAATCATTTAAACATAAAACGTGGATTTTACCATTTAACGATGAGATTAAAGGACTTTAAATTATTAGCGATTACCCTATTATTAAGTAGTTATGCTTTGGCGCAACATACTATTTCTGGAACGGTTACTCATTCTGATACGGGAGAAGGTATTGCAGATGTTCAGATTTATAATAAAGCAAAAGGGCAGCTAACAGAAACTAATGCCGACGGGTCTTACACGTTTCAAACCGACAGACCGCAATTGCAATTAGTGTTTTTTTCTTACGATTTTCAAGTTGAAGAGCGTCTTGTTTCAGTAGATAATGATGTGCAAATAAACATCAGTTTAAAACCTTTGGGCGTGACACTTTCTGAAGTTGAAATCTCAGCGCGAAAAGAAAAGGTGTTCGAATTATCGCGATTAAAAGACGTGGAAGGCACCTCTATTTTTGCAGGTAAAAAAACCGAAGTGGTTTTAGTAGAACAGTCTATGGCTAATTTGGCAAGCAATAACGCGAGACAGATTTTTAGTCAGGTGGTGGGCTTAAATATTTACCAAAACGATGACGCTGGATTACAGTTAAATATTGGAGGTCGCGGTTTAGATCCTAACAGAACGGCCAATTTTAACACACGCCAAAATGGGTACGATATTAGTGCCGACGTTTTAGGATATCCAGAAAGTTATTACACGCCAGCCAGCGAAGGAATTAAAGAAATACAAGTGGTGCGTGGTGCGGCATCGTTGCAGTACGGGACACAATTTGGAGGGTTAATTAATTTTAAAATGAAAACCCCAAATCCCAATAAGCCTTTCGAGCTCATTACTAGAAATACGGTAGGTAGTAATGGACTGTACACTAACTTTACAAGTGTAAGTGGCACAAAGAAAAAGTGGAGTTATTACAGTTACTTTAATTACAAAAAAGGAGACGGTTTTAGACCACATTCAGAGTTCGAATCTAAAAATGTGTTTGCGCATTTAGGCTATCAATTTAATGAGAACACGTCTTTAACCGGGGAAGTAACCTATATGCGGTATTTAGCGCAACAGGGGGGAGGCTTATCGGATACTATGTTTTATACCAATCCTAATCAAAGTAACAGAGAAAGAAACTGGTTTCAGGTGGATTGGTTGTTATATAATTTAAAATTTGCGCATCAATTTACAGAAAACACCAATTTCACGTTTAACTTTTTCGGATTGAATGCCTCGCGATATGCTTTAGGGTATAGAAGTAATCGCGTAGATCAAGCCGATCCTTTAAACGAACGTGATTTAATAAAAGGAGATTTTAAAAATTATGGTTTTGAAACACGACTGTTAAGTAAGTATAAAGTGTTAGACAAAGATGCCACTTTCTTAATTGGTGCTAAAGTGTATAATGCAGATAATAAACAACAACAGGGTGCAGGAAGTGATGGTTACGGTGCAGATTTTAGTTTTTATAATAACGCGTTTTCAAGTTATAAGAATCAATCGCAATTTGATTTACCAAACTTTAACGTCTCTGTATTTGGAGAAAATATATTCTATTTAAACGATAAGGTTTCGATAACGCCAGGAGTCCGTTTTGAATATATACGAACGCAAAGTAATGGGGTCTATAAAAACATTAATTTAGATGGCGCAGATAATGTTATTTTTGAAGAAACGATAACTGATAATCAAGATTTTGAGCGTTCGTTTATACTCTTTGGTGTTGGGCTAAGCTATAAGCCAAGTTCGGCATTAGAACTCTATGCTAATTGGTCTCAAAACTACCGCTCGGTAACTTTTTCTGATATTAATATTTCTAACCCAGCATTTCAGATTAGTCCAGATATTACAGACGAGGATGGTTTTACTGCCGATTTAGGAATTAGAGGTGCCTTAAATACTATTGTGTCTTACGATATAGGAGCTTTTGCTTTGTTTTACAACGGAAGGATTGGTTTTATCCAAAAGAAGTTAGACGATAACCGTGTGGTTAGTGAACGCGGTAATGTAGGAGATGCGAGAACGTTTGGTTTAGAATCTTTAGTCGATTTTAATTTGAAAAAGATTTTACAGTTAAACTCTAATTTTAGCTTCAATTATTTTGTAAATGCCTCCTTTATAAATTCAGAGTATACTGCTTCAAAAGTTTCCGGAGTTAAAGGAAATAAAGTCGAATTTGTACCGGATTACAATATTAAAACAGGAATGAAATTCGGGTATAAAAATCTTTTAGCTAATGTTCAATATTCTTATTTATCAGAGCAGTTTACAGACGCAACAAACTCTAAGGCCGCAGGAATTAGTGGCGTTATTGGGGAAATCCCTACCTACGATATTTTAGATGTCTCTTTGTCGTATAGTTATAAGCGTTTCAAATTAGAAACAGGTATTAATAACGTCTTAGATAACGCTTATTTTACAAGACGTGCCACCGGTTATCCAGGCCCGGGAATTATTCCTTCATCGCCAAGAAATTATTACGCGACGCTACAAGTTAAGTTTTAGAACGTGTTTTATTGAAATACTTTTATAAACGCGCTGACAAGAACAGTGGTGGTATCAATAATATAATGATTCTTAATTTTAGGATATTGTAAGCAGTCTAATTATCAATGCCGCTTACCGTATTTTAATGGTGCTAAAATCGTGAAGAATAGGGGGTGTAAATGAATTCTGAATGCAAAAATTATAAGTTTTTAGCTAAATCTGTTAGTTTATGTATTACAGTGGTTGGTTCTACTCCCCAAGGATCAAAAATTGAATCTGGTGTGCGTTGCACCCAAGCAGAATGCATACCAAACATTTTAGCACCAATAACATCAAAATTGTTACTAGAAATTAACCAACTTTCAGATTTTTTTGCCTTAGCAGTTTTTAAAAAATAGTCATAAACAATCGGACTAGGTTTAAACATTTTTACATTTTCTACACTAACAACATCCTCAAAATAATGTAAAATATTAGCCGTTGTAAGTAGTTTCGTTACCGCTTCTTTACTTCCGTTAGAAAAAGCAAATAACAGGTGACCAGCATTTTTAAGAGCCTCTAAACCTTGTGCAACATCATTAAAAGCAGGTAACACTTTATAGTCGTTTAAAAGCGCTGCTTTTTGTTCGGAACTTAAATCAACGTCGAATTTTTTACACGCATAATTGAGTGCATTGTCTGTACATACAGAAAAATCTATGTACTTGTCCATTAATCCGCGTCTAAACGAATACTCTAATTGCTTGTCCCGCCACGTGTCCATAAAAGGTTTAGCAAGAGTATTACCGACTCGTTCTTTTAAAGAAGTTAGTACGGCATCGGTATTTATTAATGTGCCGTAAACATCGAAAGCTAAAGTGTATTTCATAATTAATTATTTGGTAAAGCTACTTTATTAAGCGTAAATTTCATAGCAGAGATGCCTGCTGTTACTTCATTAATCCTAGAATTAGTATAGTATAAATGGTTATCGTAGATACTAAACGAATCTGCCCATCTCACTTTTTCTCCTACAATAAAAGTATGAGTGCTACCATCTGGTTTGCGGTACATAATTTTATTGTGTTCTAAATCGGCATAGAATAAGTTGCCATTGTCGTCAAAAATCATTCCGTCTGGGGCCGATGTTTTGGCTTCAAAAGTGACGGCGTTTGCAATTTCCATAGCATTATCTAAAACCAAAGCAGCTGTAGATATACTATATAAACTGTAACCTGTAAGTGTGTGATAGTATAATTTATCATTTTTGGTATCTAAAGCAATACCATCAGAATGGACGGTGTTTGTCCATTTTGTCTCACCAAATCTTAGATACTCTAGTTCTGCCTTTGTGGATTTATGATTGTCTAAAACTCTTGTAAACTGTTCCGTTTCTAAATCTAAAATTACAAGTCCAGAATTGCCAGAATCTGTAAAGTAAATTTTATTGTTCTTTTTATCGACTCGTAAATCGTTAATATAGGAGTTGGGGTGATAGCTATTGTTGTTTAAAATATGTGTATTTACTAGAGCGTTGGTGTTTAAGTTGAAAACAAACACTCTGGGCGCCTCTAGTACGTCTTGAAACAGCGCACTTCTAGTGTCTAAAACATATAATAGATCCTCGAAAGCAATGACCGATTGTACGCCGACAAATTTATTAGCTTCAACTTTATCTCCAACCTCCCACGAATTCCACTCTTTATTCGGAAACGGAGAATGTGTCTCTGTATTTAAAAGTTCTACAACAGAATTAGTAACCCCTGTTCTCCATCTCGGGAAATTTACAAAAACACGTCCTTCATTAGTAACGGAAACACCAGTTACTTGCTGGCCTTTAAAAGAGGCAACCTCTATAACCTCTGGTGCCTCTATTGGTCTTGTAGAAGCAGTCGTTTCTAACGTGTTCACCGGTTTATCCTTACAAGAGAAAAGTAGCATTGAAAGGAGTAAAATGTAGCTAAAATTTTTCATATTAAGATTCTAATAATTCGGTCAATATTTGCTTGTAAACAGCTACAGGCTGCGCGCCGTTAACAGCACTTTTTCTATTAAAAACAACGGTGGGTACAGAGCTCACTCCTAAATTTTGCCAGTAACTTTCTACAGATTTTACATTAGCACGCATTTCTTCATTATCTAATCTTATTAAAGCCTCTTCAGCGTTTAGACCCACATCTAATAGTGCTTGTTTTAACACGTCTTTATCTGAAACGTCTTTGCGTTCTCCAAAGAATGAATTCATTAAACGCATTTTAAGTTCTGTTTGCTTGCCTTTTTCTTTGGCATATTCTAATAATACGTGGGCATCAAAAGTATTTGCCATACGCATCCCTTTAAAATAATCGAATTTAAAACCGAGTTCGGCTCCTAAACCAGTCATCTGTTCTTGCGACTCTTTTTGCTGTGCTGGCGTAGAACCATATTTTTCTATAATATGCTCCTCTACATCTTGCCCTTCAGCAGGCATATTAGGATTCAACTCAAACGGTTGCCATTCTAATTCTATTTTATCTTGAATACCCATTTCTGTAATGGCTTGTTCTAACCGTTTGTAACCAATGGCGCACCACGGACAAACAACATCTGAAACGACATCTATTTTAATTTTAGTCTTCATAATTTCTGTTTTAGTATATTTTTTTTGAAAAGCTATTTGCTTATTGCATTAGTGTTCAAAAATTCAGCTTCATTAGGTTCGTTTTTATTGACTTCGCCTTTTGGTAACATATTAATAATCATAGAGTTTACTATCCTGCTCTTATTTAAATCGGGTGTCATAATTATTACTTTATGGAAAACCCCTAGCATTTCTGAATGTGACTTTGGGTTGCTATTGTTAATCAAAACAATACTATAAGAATCTCTATAAAAAGGGTTTACTTTGGTGGTATAAGAAGCAAGTAATGATTCATCGTCTTTAAATATTGGAGTAATTTCTTTAATATACTCTTTTGGAACTGCCTTGCTATCTTTGGCATATTTAAAAAAATCGGCTAGGTATAGCTCACTTTTTATTTCACTGGGCTCGTATCCTAGCATCAAGAGTGATTGCTCTTCAGCATTATCTAAATGGAACGGTGTATTTACTTGCTGGTCAAAGCGTACTAGCCAATGATAGGTTAATCTACTATTGAATCTTTGAGTAGTGAAATTTGATAGTTCTTCTTTTAAAGCAACCATAATAGACCTAAGTTTATAGGAGGTGAGATTATTGCCAAAGTCAAGATGAACAAATCCCGGCTTGTCGGTATCTGTTCTAAGCACATTTGTAATACAATACTGCGCAATCTTTTTTATGTTGATCTTTTTTATTTCCATACTAACTTAAGTAATCTCTTGTTTTTTTGAAATCCTTTTATCCTTTAAAACTTCATTACAGTATTTTATGATTTTGATAAAGTTAAAAGCGTTTATTTATATCAAAGAAAAAACTTCAGGTATTTGTTTTTATTAATTCACTCTTATTTTTTCTTTTTTAAAATGGTACTAAGTCACTAATTTGAAGCTCTCCTTGTACATTACTGTAATTTTTAACATCTGCAGCAAAGGTTTCTGCGTGCGGACCAAACGCGGTTTGAAAAGCAGTTACATCATCAAATTTTAAATGGGCGATAGCCACATAAGGCGGCAACTCTCCTGGAATTCTACTCGCTACTCCTAAATCTAATTCTATTCCTTTTAAAGCCGCTCCCAGCGCTTCAATAAGCATTGGTAAATGACTGTTTTTATAATAATCTGCATCAAACTGTACCTCTTTACTGTTCGGATACATAACGGATACTTTAATCATAATTTTTATATTTTATATAATTATTGGTAAATCTAAAACTGACAAATAGCGCCATTCAAATTTACCAATAGTTATACTGTGTTTATAATTTTAGAGTTTATTTTTTAGACCAAGCAAATTTTTGGAATGCGGCGTCTACTGGCGTATTTGCAATGTGATTAGTATAGTTACTAATTACTTTTTGAGAGACCCCTAAAATTATTTCTAAGACCTGTTGTTCGCCGAATCCAGCAGCGTAAAAAGTGTTTAAATCGTCTGGAGTAACGTGGCCTCGGTTGCGAACAATAGTTAAAGTCATAGTACGTAACGCCTCTAACTTAGAGTCTTCAAGAGGGGTTTCGCTACGTAAAGCTTCTGTAATTGCATCATCAACTTTCATCATTTGTGCAATACCTGTATGTGCTGGCACACAATAATGGCAAGCGTGCTCTACATTAATGGTTTGCCAAACGACGGTTAACTCTTCTTCGTTAAATGATGAGTTTACAAATAATTCGTGTAACGTTTGGTACGCTTCTAAAGCTTTTGGAGCTCCTGCTAAAACCCCGTGTAATCCAGGAATCATACCGTAAGATTTTTGAGAGATTTCTATTAATGGTTTACTAGTTTCTGGAGCAGTTTCAAGGTTGTGAACTTTTAAAGTTGTCATAATTTCTTTTATTAATTTTATTCTAATTATAACTAAGCAATCGCTTAGTTAGGCTGTAAAAAAAAGTTACAAATTTGTGAATGTAACTTCTATTATATTTTCTAACTGATTTTTATTAAATACTTTTGATGCGATAGAGAGTCCAAGAATAGAATTCATTAAAAAATCGGCTTGCTTTTCTATTTCGATAGTTGCTCTTTGGTCGTCTTGTTCTAAATTGCTTACAAACAAATCTCTAATTTCTGAAGCAAATTGTTTCAAGACAATCATAACTTCAAGATCTGCAGCGTCTTTTATTTCATTAACAGAATTGGTTACTAAACAGCCTTTACATAAAGTGCCTTCTGTAGAGAAGTCTAAAAAATTATAAAAATACTGTTTAATACCAGTGATACCGTTATTGGAGCGTCTCAGCGTGTCTTTAATACTATTTATTTCCTTTTTGTAATATTTAATGCTTTCTAAAAAAACTCCTTGTTTGTTTTTAAAACTAGAGTAGATAGAGAATTGGTTTATGCCCATTTCTTTTTCAAGCATACGTACAGAGGTAGCCTCGTAACCATTACGCCAAAAAAGATGCATTGCTTTTTCGATAACCTCTTCTTCTATATATTGTTTTTTACGTGCCATTGTTTTTATTACTTAGCAAAACTAAGCACTTGCTTTGAAATAGAAAAACATTTTATAAAATTTTAACAATAAGGTGAAAAACGAGCAACAAACTAAAAGGTGTTTCATTTACAAGACGTTAATAATAATGCTCAAAATGAAGAGTTAAATGAATAGCATTTCATATTAATTTAATTTGATAGAGACATAATAAAATAAATAGTTTAAATTTGCACGCAATTAATTCCAATTGCAATGACAGCACACGAAAATAAAATAGTTGGTGAAGGATTAACGTATGACGACGTCCTTTTAGTTCCTGCTTTTTCCGAAGTACTTCCAAGAGAAGTCAACATTCAAACAAAATTTACTAGAAATATTACAATTAACGTTCCTATCGTTTCTGCAGCGATGGATACCGTTACCGAGAGTGCTTTAGCTATTGCTATGGCTCGCGAGGGCGGGATAGGTGTGTTACATAAAAATATGACTATTAAGCAGCAAGCTCAAGAAGTCAGGAGAGTTAAACGTGCCGAAAGCGGTATGATTCTAGATCCTGTAACTTTACCACTAACTGCGGTTGTCGAGGATGCCAATAAAGCGATGAAAGAACATAACATTGGTGGTATTCCTATTGTAGATGAGAAGGGGATTTTAAAAGGTATCGTTACAAATAGAGATTTACGTTTCGAACACAAAAAAGAGCGCCCAATTACCGAAGTGATGACTAAAGAAAGGTTAGTAACTGCAGCGGTTGGTACCTCATTAAGTGATGCAGAATTAATTCTTCAAGAATATAAAATTGAAAAGTTATTAATCGTAAACGACGATTATAAACTGGAAGGCTTAATCACCTTTAGAGATATTACTAAAGTCACACAAAAGCCTATTGCAAATAAAGATACTTTTGGACGTTTGCGCGTAGCCGCTGCTATTGGGGTAACTGGAGATGCCGTAGAGCGCGCAGAAGCGTTAGTAAATGCTGGTGTAGATGCTATTATTATCGATACCGCTCACGGTCATACAAAAGGAGTGGTGACCGTATTAAAAGAAATTAAAAGTAAATTCCCAAAACTAGACGTTATAGTCGGTAATATTGCAACTGCCGAAGCGGCTAAATATTTAGTAGACGCTGGAGCCGATGCGGTTAAAGTAGGAATAGGCCCCGGTTCTATTTGTACAACTCGTGTGGTGGCAGGCGTTGGTTTTCCTCAGTTTTCTGCTGTACTAGAAGTAGCGGCGGCAATTAAAGGTAGCGGCGTTCCTGTTATCGCCGATGGTGGTATTCGCTATACAGGAGATATTCCAAAAGCTATTGCTGCAGGAGCCGACTGTGTCATGTTAGGATCGCTTTTAGCGGGCACAAAAGAATCTCCAGGAGAAACTATTATTTTTGAAGGTAGAAAATACAAATCGTATCGCGGAATGGGATCTGTGGAAGCTATGAAAAAAGGGAGTAAAGACCGTTATTTTCAAGATGTTGAAGACGATATTAAAAAATTAGTACCAGAAGGTATTGTTGGTCGTGTGGCCTATAAAGGTGAGTTGAATGAAAGTATTCATCAATTTATTGGCGGGTTACGCGCTGGTATGGGCTATTGCGGTGCTAAAGATGTCGAGACCTTAAAAGAAACCGGGCGTTTTGTAAAAATTACAGCCTCTGGAATCAACGAGAGTCACCCGCACGATGTTACTATTACAAAAGAAGCGCCTAATTATTCACGATAATTCAAGTGGTAGTTTATAGATTAAAGCTTCAACTAATAGTTGCGGCTTTTTTTTGGTCTAAGCGGAAGGGTTTACAATGAGTATTATGTTAAAATGTAGACATAGCACTTTATTACAACCAAATTTTCTTACTAATCCTTAATTGAAGGGCAACACGTACAATAATGAGCGGAATCTATTTTTCTGTTAAGATTACATTAAAGTAAGTAGAAATGTTGGGCGATATTTCTATATTTAATCAAACGAATCGAAAACAAATCTGCAATGGAAATTTTAGGTAATTTAATTAAAGGAGCAATAAATTTAAAAGATAAATTAACTCCCGAAGTAAATCCTATTGAAGCGCAAGAACAGGTTTTAAAACACTTGCTAGAAACAGCAAAAGACACGCAGTTTGGTAAAGCCTATAAATTTAAGAGCCTTTTAGAAAGTGATACGATTGCTGAAGCGTTTGCAGCTACTATTCCGTATTTTGATTACAACGAGATATCTGAGCAGTGGTGGCGTAAATTGCACAATGGTGAAGAGAATGTGACGTGGCCAGGAACACCGTCGTACTATGCATTAAGCTCTGGAACGACAGGAAATTCAAGTAAACGAATTCCGGTTACCGATGCAATGGTCGATGCTATTCGTCATGCCGGAATACAACAAGTTACCGCTTTAAATAATTTCGATTTGCCTGCCGATTTTTTTAGTAAAGAAGTGATGATGTTAGGGAGTTCTACGAAGCTAGCTGAAAAAGACAATCATTTAGAAGGAGAAATTAGTGGTATTAGCGCGAGTAATATTCCGTTTTGGTTTAAAGGGTATTACAAACCAGGAGAAGATATTGCTAAAATTGACGACTGGGAAACACGGGTTGAAACCATTGCAAAGCGTGCAAAAAGTTGGGATATAGGTGCACTGAGTGGCATTCCATCGTGGATTGAACTAATGATGAAAGAAGTCATTAAGTACCATAAGGTAAAAAATATTCATGAGGTTTGGCCTAATCTACAAGTGTTCACTTCGGGAGGCGTGGCTTTTGGGCCTTATGAAAAGAGTTTTAATGCGCTTTTGGAAAAACCAATTACGGTTATCGATACCTATTTGGCTTCCGAAGGATTTATTGCTTTTCAAAGCCGACCAGAAACAGAGGCGATGCAGTTAGTAACTAATAATGGGGTGTATTTCGAATTTGTTCCGTTCCATCCGGATTATATTAAACCAGACGGATCTATTGTAGAAAACGCACCGAGCGTTACCTTGAAAGACGTTAAATTGGATCAAGACTACGTATTAATAATTAGTACAGTGAGTGGTGCCTGGCGTTATTTAATAGGGGATACCATTGCGTTTACAGATGTAGAACGGGCGGAAATTAAAATTACAGGCCGTACCAAATTCTTTTTAAATACGGTCGGTTCGCAATTATCGGTTAATAAATTAGATGATGCAATCCAGTTTTTAGAAGCAGAGTTCTCGACTACCATTCCAGAATATACCCTATGTGCCAAACGTTTTAATGACGGTTTTTACCATACGTGGTACATAGGCTCTAACGATTTGAAAGCAGATGCGTCCGTTATTGCGAGCGCTTTAGATGCCTTTCTAAAATCGACTAATAAAAATTATAAAGTAGCTAGAGGGAAAGCTTTAGAGGGGGTTAAAGTGACTGTGATATCGCCCGACGTTTTTCTCAACTGGAGTGGTGCCAATAAAAAGAAAGGCGGTCAAGTAAAAATGGAACGTGTAATGGGTGAAGATAAATTTAAAGACTGGGAAGATTTTGTCGCTCCCTAAAGTGGCTTCTTTGCTGCCTCAGTTTTGTCCTTTTTTTCAATAAGATGCATTATTTCTTCAGGCGACAAATAATATTTAACGATACGTTTTTTATAGTCGTCGTTAATACTAGAGTTATTTAAAATAAAATCTTTTGTTTGCAAAATATAATCGGCCATCCCAGATTGTACGGCGAAGGTGTCGGCTGTGCGTTCGGCTTCAACAATATGTTTATCTAAAAACAAGTATTTAATACCAAACCATAGTAGGTTGAGGTTACTTCGTGTTCTATAGTCCATCACGTGCCCCAATTCGTGACCGATCCACCCAATTAAAATTGGACTGGGTATATCTTTAGTGAAAAAGGTAGCGTCTGAAATTTTAATTGTTTCACTAATTAAAATAACATAACTTCGTTTTTTTTTATTCCTAAAAAAGCTACCTAAGGTAGGCTGTGCCTGCATTGTAGATTTCTTGATATTCTTTTTAAACTTAAATTCTATTCGTGTATTTTCTAGCTCTGGATAATAGGTGAGAGCAGTTTCAATCTCTTCGGCTATAACTTTAGGAATACTACGTTGAGCGTGTATTGGCATATAAATTATGATTGCTGTAAATATTAGTATATATTTCATTTTATGTATTATAATATAAAAGATATCCTTAAATTCAGAAAATATTTAACGTAAATCGCTAACTATTTTAACGTTATAAACACTGCTAAGCACTAGCCATTGGCAAAACCAATACACTACGCTTTCGTTAGTCTTCGGTGTATAATTGCCCACGATGTGGTTTAAGAGCATCGCGAACGGGACGCATTTCGTCATCATTTACCACCATAAAAGCGATGCTATGCCCCTCATTTATCGCATCAAAACCCGTTATATTTAAGCTTAGCTTTTCAAGCGCGATATACTCTTTAAGATGAATTTCATGATGTTCGGCAGTTTTTAGACCATCAGGTCCTTTAAAGTCCCAAATTAGTTTAAGTTTTCTCATTGTTTACAGATAAGCCTTTTTCGGCATAGTTTTTAAAATCGTTGAGGTAAATGGCGGTTTGTTTTTTAAATACTCTAGGCATAAAAACGGTAAGCATTCGCGTGTATAGCGACGTTGGAATGCACTGTGTTTTACACACCCATTTTATTTGGTTTTCTGAAAGCTGGCTAAAATGATTTTTTTGGCGATTGCACATACCTTCCGTATCATAATTTACGAAAATTTCGTACGGTAAATTACTATGCGTAACAGTTTGTATTACAGATATACTATCTTTTCCAAAATTATAATTTTGTTTAATTTTACCCCCTACACGACTAAAATCGCCCGAGAGATGTTCGAAGCTAATAAAACCACGTTGCCAATATTTTAAGGCGTTGTAGTCTGTTAGTACTTTAACAAATTCAGGTAACGAAATGTTAATGATAATGGTGTGTGTATACTTCATAAAATGAGATATAAACGGCTAATATATGTGTTTTTTTACAACTGTCGATAAAGTCTCGATTAAGACGTGTTTTAATCGATAAAAGCTACTTTTAATTCTAAATTAGTAACTATCTTGTTACGCTAATTATAATAAGAAAGAAAGTTTAGAGTCCGTTGTAAATCTGTTTGCTTACTAGTCTAATATTCTTATTTTTGCAATTATTAAAACCTAAAGATATAATGAGATTAAAAAACGCCCTTTGCTTTATTTGTTTGTTTTTAGGCTTCGCCTTTAATGGGTTTTCTCAAGATAACGAGAAAGTATTGTTTACCGTAAACGGAACACCTGCTTTTGCTTCAGAATTTGTTAGAGTTTATAATAAAAATCTAGATTTAGTTCAAGACGAATCTCAAAAAAATGTTGCTGTTTATTTAAAGCTCTTCATTCAATATAAGTTAAAATTAGCGGAAGCTAGAAAGTTAAAGTTGGACGAAGCAGCAGACTATGTTAAAGAACTTGACGGTTATAAAAAACAATTAGCTAAAAACTTTATTTTCGACACCGAGGTTACTGAAGAATTGGTAAACGAGGCCTATTTCCGATTAAAGAATGAGGTTGCCGCGAACCACATTTTAATAATGCTAGACGCGTCGGCTACGCCACAAGATACGCTGACAGCTTATAACACGTTATTAAACATACGTAACGATATTAAAACGTATGGTTTTAATGCGGTTAAGCAAAAAGTGCATAATGGCAAAACCGTATTTGCCGAAGACTTAGGGTATTTTACAGCTCTAAAAATGGTTTACGAATTTGAGAATATAGCCTATACAACGCCGGTAGGAGAGGTGTCTATGCCTTTTAAAACACGTTTTGGTTATCATATTGTAAACGTTTTGGATAAAAGAAAAACTAAAGGAGAGATTACTGTGGGGCACATTATGATTAAAAATGATGCGTCTAAAGTAAGAGAAATATATAAACGTATCCAGCAAGGCGAAGAATTTGAGTCGTTAGCTAAGCAGTTTTCAGAAGATCCGAGTTCTTCGGATAACGGCGGTAAATTAAAACCGTTTTCTAGCGGCGCGTTGAGTTCTTCTCAGTTTGAAGATGCCGCTTTCAATATAAAAACGGTTGGAGATATTACAGAGCCTATTAAAAGTGAATACGGTTGGCATATTATAAAATTATACGAAAAGAAAGGCATACCGCCGTTAAGTGACTTAAAAAATGAATTGATTAGTAAAATTAAACGCGATTCGCGTTCCCAACTTATTAATGCATCGCGGTTAGAAGGTTTAAAAGCGCGTTACACCATTAATGAAGAAACTGCCGATTTAAGTTATTTCGTGTCGATCCTAACGCCGGATTTTCTAAAAAGAAAATGGGTCCTACCTTCAGATTTTAAAGCAGAAAAAATGTTTTTAAAAATCGAAGACAAACAGTTTAAAAACAGTGATTTTGGTACGTTTTTAGTCGGTTATCAATATAGAAATCTAACCGAAAAAGACGGACGCAAATGGGTAGAACAAGCTTATAAAACATTCCTTGAATTAGCGCTTTTTAAATACCAAGAAGATCATCTAATTAACGAAAATAAAGAATATGCTAATATTATAGGAGAATATAGAGATGGTATTTTATTGTTCAACTTAATGCAAACTGAAATTTGGAATGCCGCTAAAAACGATAGCCTTGGTCTTAAAAATTATTACGATACGCACAAAAACAAGTATGTAACGCTTAAAACGGCTAACGCAATAGTGGCGTCTTCAGCTGAAAAGCGCACTATTAAATCGGTAGCGAAAGCCTTAAAAAAAGAGACGTCCGTTACAGCGATTAAAAAAGAGTTAAATACTAAAAACATTATCGCTGTAAGCTTTACAATAGGCGATTTAGAAATCGATCATCAGGCGTTCCCTAAGAAATTAAAAATTGCTCAAGGCGTTTCTAAGGTCTACAAACATAACGATGCTTATGTTGTGGTAAAAATAGAGGGCATTACAGAGGCTAAGCAAAAAAATTATAAAGAGTCTAAAGGACAGGTTATTAGCGATTATCAAGCTCAAAAAGAAAAAGAATGGCTTGTAAACTTAGCCAATTCTTATACAATAAAAATAAACGATGACGTTTTAAAGGACGTAAATACACTACTAAAACCCGCAAACAATTAAAAATATAATCTACATATTGCTCGCTACCCTAGTGTCTTCTTGTGCGTATTTTAAACCCAAAGAAGACGATGCTGTGGCAAGGGCTAACGATTCCTATTTATATAGAAGTGATTTGGAAGACGTTTTACCAGAAAATTATAGCAAAGAAGATAGTATTGTTTTGGTTAATAATTACATTAATCAATGGGCAACTCGTAAGTTATTGGTTGGAGGTGCCGAGCTTAACTTAAAAGAAGAAAAGCAAGAAGAATTTGACGAATTAGTCGCACAATACAAAACCGATTTGTACAGTAAAGCCTATCTAGAGGCTTTAGTTTATAAGAGTTTAGACACCGTAGTTAGCACTAAAGAAGCTGCCGCTTATTACGAAGAAAATAAAAGTGTTTTTAAATTAAACGAAGAGTTAATTAAATTTAGATATATAAAGTTAGATCCTAATCGGTTAGATTTAAACAGTGTAGAAACTAAGTTTAAACGCTTTAATAAAAAAGACCGACGCGAACTAGATTCTATTTCTATTCAGCTTAGATCCTTTTCTTTGAACGACTCTGTATGGATTCGTTTAAGTCAAGTGGTTAATAAAATACCGGTGTTAAATCTGGAAAACAAAGACAAACTGTTAAAAAAATCTAATTTTATACAACTCGACGACTCATTAGGATTATATTTGATGCAAATTAACGACGTCCTTTTAAGAAATGATACAGCGCCATTAGAGTATGTAAAACCTACAATACGCCAGATAGTGGTAAATAGAAGGAAATTAGAACTGATAAAACAATTAGAAAAAGACATCACAAAAGATGCTATTAAAAATAAACAATTTGAAATCTACAATTAATTTGAAACATATTATTGCGTTAAGCATCTCTCTTTTTGCTGCAACAGGACTTTTTGCACAAGAAATAATAGAAGATACACCAGAAGAAACGATAGTAAAAGATAGTGTACAGCCATTTAAAGAATCTAAAATAGATGGTGTTGCCGCGGTAGTTGGCGAGTTTATCGTCTTAGATTCTGATATTGATAAAACCGAATTGCAAATTAAAGCACAGGGCGGTGACCCTTCAAACTTTACTAGATGCGAACTCTTTGGGAAGCTTTTAGAAGATAAATTATACGCACATCATGCTATTCAAGATAGTATTGTGGTGAGCGATGCCGAAATAAGATCTGTAGTAAGCCAGCAAGTTGAGCAGTTTAAGATTCAGTTTAAGGGAGATTTATCAGAAGTCTTAGATTTTTATAAAAAGGATACAGAAAAAGCGTTGAAAGATGAAATGTTCGAAATTAATAAGGCGAACAAGTTAGCTTCAGAAATGCAAAAGAAAATTATTAATGAAGTTGAAATAACGCCCGAAGAAGTGCGCGTATTTTTCAACAATATACCCGTCGATGAGCGCCCTGTATTTGGTACAGAACTTAAAGTGGCACAAATCGTCGTAGAGCCTGTAGTCGCGCCAGAAAGTGTACAACGAGCTATCGATCGTCTTAAAGAATTTAAAACAGACGTTGAAGAAAATGGAGCTAACTTCAGATCTAAAGTTGTTTTATATACAGACGATTTAGCATCCAAAGCAAAAGGAGGATTGTACACGTTAAACCGTAACAAGCCACAAATGGTAAAGGAATTTAGAGAAGTAGCATTTTCGTTACAAGAAGGACAAATTTCAGACCCTTTCAAATCGGAGTTTGGTTACCACATTGTTTTATTAGAAAAAATTAGAGGTCAGGAGTACGATGTACGCCATATTTTATTAATTCCAGAAGTGTCCTCGGAAGCAGTAAAAGCAGCAAAAGATAAGCTTGAAAATATTCGTGAAAACATTATTAATGGAAATATTACCTTCGCCGACGCCGCTAAAGACTCTAGTGACGAAATTAAGACAAAGTTTCAAGGCGGACAGTTAATTAATCCGCAAACGCAAGATTATAATTTCGAATTAACGAAAATGGATCCTGAATTGTATGGCCAACTTCAAGCGTTAGAAAATAACGAGATATCTAAAGTAATTACCGATCAAGACAGAACTGGAGATGTAAAGTTTAAGATAATTACGGTAACCGATAGAATAGACGAACACGAAGCGAATTACGCTCGCGATTACTTGAAAATTAAAGAACTAGCGTTAAACGAAAAACGCTTAAACGTTATCGATAAATGGCAGCAAGAAAAAATAATGGACACTTATATTAAAATAAGTGATAGTCATAAAGATTGCGAATTTAATAGTAACTGGTTAAAAAAATAGTAGAGTTTAAAGTATGTCAGACGTAGCAGCAATTAATCAACTAGTAAAAAAATATACCGATTTAAAGCAGGAAATTGCCAAAGTTATTGTTGGGCAAGATGCTGTAGTCGATCAAATATTAATCTCTATTTTCTCTGGAGGTCACGCGTTATTAATTGGAGTGCCCGGTTTGGCAAAAACGTTAATGGTAAACACGATTGCCAAAGCTCTAGGGTTAGATTTTAAACGCATACAGTTCACACCCGATTTAATGCCTAGTGATATATTAGGGAGTGAAATTTTGGACGAAAATAGAACCTTTAAATTCTTAAAAGGACCAATATTTTCTAACATTATCCTTGCTGATGAAATTAACCGTACACCTCCCAAAACACAAGCAGCTTTATTAGAGGCAATGCAAGAGCGTTCGGTAACAGTTGCTGGACATCATTATAAATTAGATTTACCTTATTTTGTGTTGGCAACGCAAAACCCAATCGAACAAGAAGGCACCTACCCGTTACCAGAAGCACAATTGGACCGTTTTATGTTTGCCATACATTTAGATTACCCGTCGTTTCAAGAAGAAGTAGATGTGGTAAAAGCGACAACTTCTAATCTGAAATCAAGCGTTAATGCGCTGTTTACTGCTCAAGAAATTGTAGATTTTCAAGACCTTATCCGAAGAATACCAGTAGCAGATAATGTTATCGAATATGCCGTTTCTATGGTGGCTAAAACGCGACCTAATAAAGATACGGCTGGCGAATTAGTAAAAAAATATATCGATTGGGGAGCAGGACCAAGAGCTTCTCAAAACTTAATACTAGCTGCGAAAACGCACGCGGTGATACAAGGGAAATTTTCTCCAGATATAGAAAACGTGCAAGCCGTAGCCTTTAGTGTTTTAAGACATCGAATTATAAAAAACTACAAAGCTGAGGCTGAAGGAGTCACTGAAGAACAGATTATTACGAGTTTGTTTTAAGGAACTATCTTACGATACAGAATCTCTCTCTGAAGTGTTATTCTTAATTTTTTCGCTTCCACATAAAAAATGAGGAGTAGAAATAACAGAAATTAAAGTATTAAAACAGAGCCTAGTTTAAAATGATTCTGCATAAAAAACAGAGGTTTTACACAAGGTAATTTGTTAAATTATAATTATTTTGATCATTATCTTGTTTTTTTGCTAATTAAAAGTAGTAGATTGGTGGAAATATTGAATTATGTTTAAGCTTTCCTCGTTTTTATTAAATACTTTCTAAATACTTTTAATTTTCGTAAATTTGCGAGACTTAAAATGATTATTAAATATAACTATAAAATTATACTCTATGGCATTCGATATTGATATGATAAAAGAGGTTTACAACCAAATGGCTGAGCGTGTAGATGCTGCGCGTGACGTTGTTGGTAAACCATTAACACTTTCTGAGAAAATATTATACAACCACCTTTGGGATGGTAAAGCGACAAAAGCGTTTACTCGAGGTAAAGATTATGTAAATTTTGCTCCAGATCGTATTGCATGTCAAGATGCAACTGCACAAATGGCTTTATTGCAATTTATGCAAGCTGGTAAAACGCAAGTAGCAGTGCCAACAACGGTACATTGTGATCACTTAATTCAAGCAAAACAAGGCGCTGAAATAGATTTAAAACGTGCTAACGATGTAAGTAGCGAAGTGTTTGATTTCTTAGCTTCAGTATCTAATAAATACGGTATTGGTTTCTGGAAACCAGGAGCAGGAATTATTCACCAAGTAGTTTTAGAAAACTATGCCTTCCCAGGAGGAATGATGATTGGTACTGATTCTCACACTGTAAATGCAGGTGGTTTAGGAATGGTCGCTATTGGAGTGGGAGGAGCAGATGCTGTAGATGTTATGGCTGGTATGGCTTGGGAGCTTAAATTCCCAAAACTTATTGGTGTTAAATTAACAGGAAAATTAAACGGATGGACCTCGTCGAAAGATGTTATCCTTAAAGTAGCGGGTATCCTTACTGTAAAAGGTGGTACTGGTGCTATAGTGGAATATTTTGGCGAAGGTGCTAACAACTTATCGTGTACAGGAAAAGGAACGATTTGTAATATGGGTGCCGAAATTGGAGCAACAACTTCAACGTTTGGTTACGACGATTCTATGGAGCGTTATTTACGTGCTACCGATAGAAGCGATATTGCAGATGAAGCTAATAAAATTAGAGAATACTTGACAGGGGATCCTGAAGTATATGCAAATCCAGAAAAACATTTTGATCAAGTTATCGAAATCAATTTAGATACTTTGCGTCCGCATTTAAACGGACCATTTACTCCAGATTTAGCTACACCTGTAGGAGAATTAGGACCTAAAGCCAAAGAAAACGGATGGCCACTAAAAGTAGATTGGGGATTAATTGGTTCTTGTACAAACTCGTCTTACGAAGATTTAACACGTGCTGCCTCTATCGCTAAGCAAGCTGTAGATAAAAACATTAAAGCAAAATCAGATTTTGGAATTAATCCAGGATCAGAACAAATACGTTTTACTGCAGAAAGAGATGGTATCTTAAAAGTATTTGAAGACTTAGATGCAACTATATTCACTAATGCTTGCGGCCCTTGTATTGGACAATGGGATAGAAGTGATAAAAAAGGTGATGAGAAAAATACAATTGTACACTCTTTTAATAGAAACTTCTCTAAGCGTGCGGACGGAAACCCCAACACACATGCCTTTGTAGGATCTCCAGAAATGGTTGCTGCTATCGCCATTTCAGGTCGTTTAGATTTCGACCCAATGAACGATACATTAATCAACGAAAATGGTGAAGAAGTGAAATTAGATGAGCCTAAAGGTATAGAATTACCGCCATTAGGATTTGATGTTATAGAAACGGGTTACGTAGAGCCTCTTAAAGATGGAAGTGGAGTAAATATTGTGGTAAGTCCTACATCAGAGCGTTTACAATTATTAACACCATTCGAGCCTATCGGTACCGAAATTAAAGGTGCTAAACTATTAATTAAAGCTTTCGGAAAATGTACTACCGACCATATCTCTATGGCTGGACCTTGGTTGCGTTATAGAGGGCATTTAGATAATATTTCTAACAACTGTTTAATTGGAGCGGTTAATGCGTTTGGTAAGAAAACAAACTTCATTAAAAACCAATTAACAGGAGAATTTGGTGGGGTACCTGATGTTGCTCGCGAATACAAAGCCGCAGGAATTAAAACATTAGTAGTAGGAGATCATAACTACGGTGAAGGTTCTTCTAGAGAACACGCAGCAATGGAGCCAAGACACCTGGGTGTTGCCGCTGTAATTGTAAAGTCTTTTGCTAGAATTCACGAAACAAACCTTAAAAAGCAAGGTATGCTAGGTTTAACTTTTGTTAATGAAGCAGATTATGATTTAATCTTAGAGGACGACACCTTTAACTTCTTAGATTTAAACGAATTTGCACCAGACAAGACGTTAACTATTGAGTTAGTGCACGCAGATGGTAGTAAAGACACTATTAAAGTAAATCATACATATAACCAAGCACAAATAGACTGGTATAAAGAAGGTTCGGCTTTAAACTTAATCAAAAAGCAAAACGTTTCTTAATTAGTTAAGAACGTCACATTATAAAAACTCCTGAATATGCTTCAGGAGTTTTTTTTATCTCATTTTTAAATTCATTAATTTTATCACACAAAAGGATCTAGAACAGATTCATTTTTTATCTTTAGAATATGAAAAAAAGCACATTTTCGATTAAAAATATTATTTACCTAGTTATTATTGTAGCGCTTATCGTTCCGCAATCGCGTAAACAGATACAGATTGTTTTAAATAAAGGGAAAACGTTATTTGGACCGAGTATTATGGCGACTGAAGATACTGAACAAATAAGTAGTTATAACTGGGATTTGCAACGCTTAGATGGAGAAACCTTCGATTTTAAGACAACAAAAAACAAAGTAGTTTTAGTGAATTTGTGGGCAACGTGGTGCCCTCCTTGTATTGCCGAAATGCCTTCAATTCAAGAATTACATGACGATTACAGAGATAAAATAGATTTTGTCTTAGTCTCCAATGAAAACAAGGACATAATCTCTAAGTTTTTAAATAATAATGCGTTTACATTTCCTGTGTATTCCGCGATTAGCAAAAGTCCTGAAACATTTAGCGGTCGTAGTATTCCACGTACATTTTTAATAGATAGGCAAGGTAATATTATTATTGATGAGACTGGCGCCGCGAATTGGAATAGCGATAAAGTCCGCGCAAAAATAGACGAATTATTAGTGTTATAGTGTTTTAAAAAAGGCTTTAATGAAAGCGATTGAAAACAATGATTTCATAACTTTAAACTCCTCTTTAAAAGACGATTCTTCATCTAAAAACTGAAACATTGTTTGCACGGGATTTTTAGCGTAGAATTGTTCGAAAATCCATTCACCCATTTCGTTGTTATCTTGAAGTACTTTTAGAAAAACTTTGTCGTAAAAACCATATTTTTCCTGAAACAAGTGTGCCGAAGGTAAACGGTTTGCTTTTAGATTTTCAATAATCTGGTGTACTTTCTTCTCTGTGTGCTTAAAGGAATATCCTGTCGACCCTTTTACCCATCCGCCAGCGGTACCAATTTTCGTAACGTTTGAGGTAGAGTAGGACTTAAATGGGAAATTCGTCATAGGTATAATGCCTTTTTCAACTTCGGTGACTGTATAGTTATTAATATTTAAAATTTCAGAAATGTATCTTTTTAAAAAAATATCGTAGACATTATCGGCAACAAGTTCTGGAGTGAAATAGGTAAACTCTATTAGTGCTTTCTTTGGTGTAATGGGCAGAACATAGGTAAAGGTTGTTTGGTTGTTATGTTTTATTCTATAATCCATCATCGTAAACGCTTTGGTATCGAAAACAGCCGTTTCTGTTTCTATCGTCCACCCTTTAAAATGCTGAGCAATGGATATATAGCTGTCTTTCTGCGCTTTAAAATCTGTTGTAATTCTACTATCGAAAACGTGTGTTGCGGTGTAATTAGCTTCAGAAGTTATTACTGTAATTTTAGACTGCTCTTCAACAGAAATCACTGCTTCCAAAATACTGTGAATATTTTCGTTTTTAGAGAGAACGCGTCGTGCATCATTATAAAAATGAATGGACTCTAGCATTTTATAGGTGTATGGTTCTAAGTGTAATTTTAAGGCTTTATTAGAGGAAAAAAAATGAGCAGTTTTCCATGATTTGGTAATTAGATGGTCCCATTTACCAACACCTTTTTCCCAATAACACCACGTTTTGTCGTTCGTTGTTTTAGGATTTTTATCGATTATGGCGATCTGTTTGTTTTTAAAATACGGATCGTTAGAAAGTGCTAAAGCAAGTTGGAAACCGGCTAAACCATTGCCGACAATAATATAATCGAAGTGGTTAGTAACCATAATATGAACTATAATTAGCGTTTAAAGTACTTGAAGGGTACGATAAGCATTCCGAAGCATTCGCCCTCTTCTTTTCCAATATGTTTGTGATGCATTTTATGAGCACGTCGTACGCCTTTAGCGTACCAGTTGTTAGCGTTTCTAAAAATTTTAAACCGTTGATGAATAAAGATGTCATGAACTAAAAAATAAGCAGCGCCGTAAGACATAATGCCTAAGCCTACAGGTAAGCCATACCATACACCTTCATAACTCCATAAATAAAAGCAGGTCATACTTACTACGGCATAAAAGATAAAGAAAACGTCGTTGCGCTCGAACCAGCTGCCGTGGTCTTTTCTATGGTGGTCTCTGTGTAAATTCCATAAAAAACCGTGCATAATATATTTATGCGTAAACCACGCATTAAACTCCATTATACCAAAAGTTCCTAAAAATATAAGTATCCAATATAGTGTTTGCATTACAATAATTTAAGTTGATATTTTACATAGCTTCGGGTAAGAAGCTCAAATTTTTTATAGTTGGGTACACGAATTCGTGTGTTTTTAATCTCTAAAGCAGGTGTCTTCTTTAATTTTTTAAGCAATTGATTATAATATCTATAGGCCATAAAAACACCAAATTTGGCTTCAATCGGTAATAACTTAATTCCGGCTAGGCCTAATTCGAAGTCTTTTTCAATGTCTTTAATAATAATTTGTTTGGCTTCTTCATCTAGATTATTTAAATCTGTATTTGGAAAATATGAGCGTTCTAAATCATGGAAATCGGCTTTTAAATCTCTTAAAAAGTTTACTTTCTGAAACGCAGAGCCCAAAGACATAGCGCCACTTTTTAAGGCGTTATATTTATCGTCATCCCCTTTTACAAATACTTTAAGACACATTAGACCCACAACATCAGCCGAGCCGTAAATATAGTTCTTAAATTCGTTTACGGTTAAGTATTCTGATTTATATAAGTCTAACCGCATACTTTCCATAAAGGAATTTACCATATGCTTTTCAATATTATATTTATGATACGTATGCTGAAAAGCATTGAGAATAGGATTTAAACTTATTTTATGAGTTAAAGCGTATTCGAGTTCTTTTTCAAAATTCGTAAATAGCTCTTTTTTATCGTAATCATGAAAAGAATCTACAATTTCGTCTGCGAAACGTACAAAACCATAAATATTGTAAATATCCTGACGTATCGTGTGCGATAGCATTTTTGTGGCCATAGAAAACGAAGTGCTGTAAGATTGCGTAACTATTTTACTACAATTATAGGAAACCGAATCAAATAAAGTTTTCATTAATTTTTATGGTGTTTGTTAATTAAATCTGCTACCAATTTTCCCGAAATAAGTGCCGGAGGTACTCCCGGTCCAGGCACGGTTAATTGTCCTGTAAAATAAAGATTACTTAGTTTTTTACTTTTTAGATTTGGTCTTAAAAAAGCAGTTTGCAATAACGTATTTGCCATTCCATAAGCGTTTCCTTTGTAAGAATTGTAATCTTTTATAAAATCATTAACACAAAAGGACTCTTTAAAGATAATTGATTTTCTTACATCTTGCGAGGTTAAATTTTCAAATCTTGTCATTATTTTATCAAAATAAGTAGCTCTTAAGGCTTCAGTGTCTTCCAGACCCGGTGCTAATGGTATTAAAAAGAACCCCGCTTCTTTGCCTGCAGGTGCGGCGCTATCATCGGTAATACTGGGGAAATTCGCATAAAATAAAGGGTTGTCTGGCCATTTAGGTTCATCGTAAATATCTTTTGCATGCGCTTCGAAATCAACATCAAAAAATAGAGTATGGTGATTTACATTTTTAATTTTTTTATCAAAACCAATATAAAATAGCAATGAGGAGGGCGCAAATGTTTTACCTTCCCAATACGACTCTGAGTATTGACGATACTGTGGTTCTAATAGTGTTTCCGTATGATGATAATCAGCGCCACTCAAAACAATATCTGATGGGTATGTCATTCCTTTTGAAACAATAGCTTCAGTTTTACCGTTACTAACTATAATTTTATCGATAGGTTTTTCGGTTTCTATAATTACACCTAAGGATTTTGCTAAGGATTCCATAGCTAAAATAACTTGATACATTCCCTTTTTAGGATGAAAGGTGCCAATTCCGAAGTCGGCATAATTCATAAAACTATAAAACGAAGGGGTATTGCCAGGTTTGGCACCCAAAAATAGAACAGGAAATTCTAAAATCATCGCTAAACGATTGTTTTTAAACTCTTTTCTTACATCCTTTTTTATTGTGCCAAAAAATTGATTGATTTTTTTGATAGTTACTGGTGTTACCAATTCTAAAGGAGACAATCCAGGTCTATATACCAAATCTTTAATAGCAACATTATAGTTGTCTTGTGCATTCGCAATAAACTTTACTAACTTTTTTGAGCTGCCAGGCTCTTCAGCTTCAAAAGCTTTGTATATTTTCTCTAAGGTGTCTTCTATCGTAATAAAATCGTCCTTGCCAAAGTAAACACTGTAAGCTGGGTTTAACTTTTCTAGTGAATAATAGGCTTCTGGGGTTGTGTTAAAATCGGCGAAAAAGCGCTCGAAAACATCTGGCATCCAATACCAACTGGGTCCAATATCGAAAGTAAAACCCTCTCTTTTAAATTGTCTAGCCCGCCCTCCAATAGTTTCGTTTTTTTCAAAAATGGTAACATTATGTCCGCTTTTTGCAAGATAGCAAGCCGCAGATAAGGCAGCAAAACCAGAACCTATTATAGAAATTTTTTTAGTCATAATTAGTAAATGTTTACACTTGTGGCGTTAATACGTTAACAACGTCTTTTGTAGAGTTGTGCAATGATATTTGATCGTTTAATGTATCAATTTCCACATATTGGGTAAGAAACCCGAAAGCTATTAGCTTATTGTTTGTATTGTTTAAAAGGGATTGGTAAAAGTTTTTAAGGTAATCATTAATTTTAAATTTATCCGGACTAACGGTAAATGATGAAATAAATGTAATATTATTAAAGTGTGTTAAAAGATGCTCTAAACTTGCAATGGGAACACTTTGACCTAAATAGACGCTGTGGCAGCCTTTTTCAGCGAGTTTATAATTGATAAAAAGCAAACCTAATTCGTGAACTTCGTTTTCTGGTAAAAATAAAACGTATGTAGTTTTACTTTCTTTAGCCAGCGAATGATTTATTCTTTTATCTGTGTTTAAAAGAATTTTCTGTTTGATTAATTCTACGATAAAATGTTCGTGCGCAGGTGTTATAGAATCGGTTTGCCAAAGGAAACCAATGTCGCTAAGCAAGGGGGTAAAGACCTCCAAAAAGATAAAGTCTAAATTATGCTCTTTGATTAACTCGTTATAGGTAGACGCAAATAAATGGTGGTCGAAATTTAACATAGACATTTTAAATTTATCTACACTGTAACGATTACGATCTTTTTTTAAAGCTATTTCTTTTACGAGATTGGAAATTTCTGCGGTGTTTAAATCTGCTATTTTAGATACTTTATAGCCGTTTCTGTTTAAATATGAGATATTTAGAACCTTTTGAAGACTTTTTAGGTCGTAATATCTGATATTTGTTTCAGTACGCTTTGGCTCAAATAAGGCGTATCTTTTTTCCCATATTCTAATGGTATGCGCTTTAATGCCTGATAGATTTTCTAAATCTTTTATGCTAAATTGAGTCTTAATATTGTTCATTGTTTAGCAAAAATAGTTAAACAAAATTAAATAAGCGCTATTTTTTAATTTTAAAAACTAAATAGGGGAGAAGTATTAGATCATTTTTAAAAATTGTTTGTAGATGTTGACTTGGTCTGCATTTTAAACAGTCAAAATAGAATATTTAATTATTGTCTTTACCACCGATTTAAATCTTCGTTAGTCCCGAGCATAAACTAAAACTATCAATTAGTAGAATTAGTAATTATTTACTGTTTCATTCTTATAAGTCATCTCTAGACTGCGCTCGCGGGGATCAATTTAATACTTTTTAAATCTGTATAGAATTTTGCGCTTTAATTTAACACAAAGTTCAACACATAGAGGAGGCTAAACACAGTATTTAGGAATGATCCATAAAACGTTACGTCGAGTATAAAGAAAAAAAAAAGTTAAGCGATGCTTAACTTTTTTTAGTGACCTGGCTGGGGCTCGAACCCAGGACCCTCTCCTTAAAAGGGAGATGCTCTACCAACTGAGCTACCAGGTCATTTTGTTTTCATCAATAATAACCTGTGTTATTGAGGGTGCAAAGATAGTATCTTTTATTAATATATAGCACCTATAATTTAATAAATATTCAAAAAAAACACAACTTACATCATAACAACTATTTACAAATAATAATAAAATAGGGTTAACCAATTTGAGGATATTAATTTAGCTTAAAATTGTGTTTTCGGGAAATTGATTAACCTTAATTGGAAACAAAAGCGATTAAAATACAAGTCGATGTATAAAAGCAGAAGCTAAAATGTTACGGTGTTTAAGTACTTCTATATTTTATTATAGAATAAATGATCATACGATTTTGTTTTAGTGTACGCATTAGTATTTTGGCAATCTATTACACGCCACTTTTAAAGGATGCTTCTTTATAAGGAAATTTAGGGTAATTTATAAAGTTTACGGTTACAGAAGGTTCTTTATTATATAAATATTCGATATTGCATAAAGTTACTTTCGCACTTAAAAAATAGGCTTTAGTTTCTTTCAGTATTAGTTGCGCATGCGTTGCTATGCTTTTTAGCTCATTTAAGCTCCAGCGCCTACTAAAATACCTTTTATTTAATACTATTGTTAACTCTGCATTTAAGGTTGGCAAAACGACTTAGTTTAATTCCATTTTGGTGATTATTTTTTAATTTTGGAAGGTGTGAAAAATGTAATTTTTACAATCTCTTGGTTTTGTTTAGTAGTAACAGTTCTTATTGAGTGAAAGCTTTTATATTTTTAAGGTATAATGGTATATTTTTGTCCGCTAATGAGTCCTGAATATTTAATATCTGGGATAAAATCGTAATTATCTATTCCTTTTTTTGAAGTTTATGAAAAGAAGGTGTTTCTTGGATCATTCTCAAAAGTTATGTGTGAATTGAAATAAAACTCCGTTTTTTGTAAAAAAAAACGAGGACAATTATCTTGAATTACTCAAACTTATTCTTCCTGAATTTTTAATTAATCATTTCGATCTAATAAAAAATACTAAAAATGGTGATGTAATGCATCTTTATTTTGAAGAGCGCAATGTGGTTCCTA
>NZ_VSKM01000019.1 GCF_008086175.1 Bizionia saleffrena | reverse complement strand
CTGTAATAAGCTACTAAAACAAGCTTTTGCAATAGCAAAATCTGGATTAATATATGATGATTCTTATAGAAGTACTTTAGTGAAAAGTTAATGGGTTTTTACTTGTTTTTTACCACAGTACTTTGTTGGCAGTAGTATTTGTTTTACTAAATGTAAAATTTGTTTGTCAAATAGTATTATTTGTTTTACATTTGTTTAAAGTAAAATTCTAATATTATGAAAGCAAATTATTTATTTCCCAATAAATTCAAAAGAGTAGGTTGGTTTATTCTTATTCCATCCGCAATTATTGGTTTGATTACACTTATTTATGAGTATGAGCCAAGTTTTTTAGATTTCAATGTTCCTGCTATTTTTATAGACGACTTTTTTACGGATAAAAAACTGTTCGGAATGGTTAAAAATAATATACTGAATGAAATTTTCGGGATTTTAATTATTATCAGTTCCTTATTTGTCGCTTTTTCTAAAGAAAAATCAGAAGATGAATATATATCAAAAATCAGATTAGAGTCTTTGGTTTGGGCTGTTTATGTAAACTATGGAATTCTTTTGTTTTCGTTTTTGTTTATTTTCGATTTTTCCTTTTTATGGGTTATGATATTTAATATGTTCACAGTATTGTTGTTTTTCATTATTAGATTTAACTGGCAAATTTCTAAACTTAAAAAATCAGCTAATTATGAAGAATAGTATTAAAGTTGAAAGAGCAAAAAAAAATATTACTCAAGCTGAATTAGCAAAATTGGCGAAAGTTAGTAGACAAACAATTAATGCAATGGAATTAGGGAAATATGTTCCGTCAACAGTTTTAGCTTTAAGATTAGCTCAAATTTTCGAAGTTGAAATTAGCGAAATCTTTACTTTGGAAGATTCAGATTGGGTTTAGGTTATATTACTGCCAACTTAGTTATATGAATATATAATCAATACTTTACCACCTCAACAGATGGTATATGCGTTGTTTTCAGATTAAAATTGCTATTAATTACAATTACCAAAAGCAGGTAACTGGATATGGAAAACGACTGAAATAGTAGCTCCCACAATATAGAAATTACTTATTCTAATTTATTGTAAAAAATCGTAAAAACTAAAATTAATTCTTAATGAACTTTCCAATCACATTAATTACTTTTTAACTATAAAATTCATCTCCTAGCTGACTTATCCATAAACTAGTTTTTTTATAATATCAAATGTAAATGATTATGAGATGGTCTATTTACGGGAAACCGTAGTGCCGAAATAAAGGAAGTAGTTTTTAAGCTTTATGAGACTATTAATCACTTTTTTTAATGGGTATTAGTGGTCTAGAAGTGCGGCTATGTTGATTCTAATTTAGCATAAAAAATCATTTGGTAAAAAGATTAACCCCTTAGAGGAAGTAAATACTCTACATTTTGACCTTTTACGGACTCAGCAATTCCAGCTAATAAAAAACTAAGAAGATTATTTTAAATGATAATAAAACGGTATTACGTTTATTTATTAACCTAAAAAAGCCCTTCGATTGAAGGACTTTTTTTTTATTGAAACGTTATACACTGTGTAAATTTAAAACATCATAATTAAAGACGTCATTATTATAACTCGCTAAAAGCTATTACACGATTAATAAAGTTTATCCCTGCAATTAAACATTATAAACTAAAAATCTATTTTCCTGAGAAATCAGCTTTTCTTTTCTCTAAAAAGGCTGTTGTTCCTTCTTTAAAATCTTCGGTACCGAAGCAGTTCCCAAACTCTTTAACCTCGGTTTCAAAACCATTAACGCCCACTTTAAAATTAGCATTTACCGCGGTAATCGCTTTACTAATCGCTACTGATGAGTTTTTCATAATTTTACCGGCTATCTTTTCTGCTAATGGCATTAATGCTTCTAATTCCACAACGTGGTTTACTAAACCGTATTCTTTTGCGGTAGCAGCATCTATCATTCCGGCCGTCATTACCAATTCCATAGCGCGCCCTTTACCCACTAATTGTGGTAAACGTTGCGTACCTCCATATCCAGGAATAACACCGAGAGACGTTTCTGGCAATCCCATTTTTGCGTTGGTACTCGCTATTCTAAAATGCGAAGCCATTGCTAATTCCAGTCCGCCACCCAATGCAAAACCATTTACGACCGCAATTACCGGAGTACTTAAATTGTCGACGAAATCGAATAATAACTCTTGCCCTTTAGCCGCTAAATCGGCACCGCTAGCCACATCAAAATCTGCAAATTCGCTAATATCGGCACCTGCGACGAATGCTTTTTCTCCACTTCCTGTAATTAAAATTACTTTAGTGTTCGCCTCTTTATCGGCCGTATCGAAAGCGGTGTGCAACTCCTGAATTGTTGCTATGTTTAAAGCGTTTAATTTAGTGGGTCTGTTAATAGTAATGGTTGTAATACCGTTATTAAACGCGGTAAGTATGTTTTTATAATTCATATCTATAAATTTTAATTAGTAATTATTCTTTAGGAAACGTAACAGTAAAGGTCGTTCCCACGTTTTTCTCTGTTTCGAAGGTAATCGATCCGTTATAAGTTTCCAGTATGTTTTTAATCATTCCTAAGCCTAATCCCATCCCGCTGGATTTGGTCGTAAACTTGGGCTCGAATATTTTTACACTATTTTCTTCGGCAATACCAAGTCCATTATCGGCCACTTTAATAGTGACGTTTTGGGCATCTCCTAAAACACTCACACTAATTTTTGGCGTTCGCCCTTCGGGGATAGCTTGAATACTATTTTTTATTAAATTGGTTACAATACGTATTAATTGCGACCTATCAAATTTAGCCATTATTTCTTCTGTATTAGAATGAAACTGGATGTCGTTTTCCACAAAAATATCTAGCGCTAAATCAACAATTTTAACCACGTTAAGTTGCTCGTTTTTTTGAACTGGCATTTTAGCAAAGTTAGAGAATGCACTGGCAATAGAACTCATTGTATCGATTTGCTGGATAAGCGTAGCGGTATATTCGTTTACTGTATTAAATATTTCGGGATCGTTAGGATCGAATTTCCGTTGAAAATTCTGAACACTCAATCGCATTGGCGTTAACGGATTTTTTATTTCGTGTGCCACCTGTTTTGCCATTTCACGCCACGCGCGTTCTCTTTCATTTGTTGCTAATATGATTGCACTTTCCTCCAACTCATCGATCATATTATTATACGATTTTATAAGTTCTGTAATTTCTTCGCTAGTGTGTTCTATATTAATTTTTTCATTTCGTTTTTCTAATCGCGTGGTTCGCATTTTATCACTAATTTGCTTTAGCGATTTGGTAATGTATTTCGATAAGAAAAAGGCTAACGTTACGGCTATTACCAAAATTAACAATGTGGTATAACTTAAGCGCGCAAGAAACTCGTTAAGCTCTTTAGCTAGAAAATCGTCGTTTTCTAAATACGGCAGATTGATAATTGCTAACGGCTTAAACTTCTGGTCGTAAATATATTGAAAGCTAGAGCGAAAGGTTTCGTCTAATTTTATTTCCTTTTTTTCGAAACGATGCGAGGCCGTATTTATTAATTGGTTTAGAACTTCGGCAGCGATGCATTTATTAGATAAATCGGGCGCCAAATCGGCTTTTGATGAAATTAGCAAAGACCCTTGAAGATCGTAAAGATTAATTTGAATGTTATGCACATCGGCGACTTCGTAAATTTTTGTTTTAAAAATTAGCGGAATATTCTCAGTCGTTACTGGATACGTCGCATCGCGGATAACAAATTTTAAACTATTGATGATTGCACTTTCTTTACGCTCTAAACGTTGCTTATGGTAATCTTGGGTTTCCTCGTTGTATTGATAAATGTAAACGGTGGCAATAAGTAATGAGGACACCATGACTAACAAAATCATTGCTAAAAATATGCGGACACGTAAGGCGAGTTTTCTTATTTTCATTACTTGTTTTAAAGCATTAAATATAGCAATAATCGAACCATTATACTGCGTTAGCGATAGAAACGGCATCCTTTTGCTTTTTCTGCAAAAGATATAGTGGATAGCGCGACCGGTTGCCGCTTTTCGCGGAAACGGGTAACGCCCAAAGCGTATAGGTTATTCGCCTTTTTTCTCTCGGATGCGTTTATACATTTTAAAGCCGAGCATTAATAAAATACCGAGTATGAGGATACCGACTACCCCAAACACCCAATTGATGGCGCTTCTTAAGATGACTAAAAACACGACGGCAAACAGGATAAAAGTGGCGCCCTCGTTCCATAATCGCATAAAACCGGAAGTTTTTTTAACGACATCATTTTGTAATTGCGTAAAATAAACCTGTGTTTTTAAGTGGTATAATATAAGTAATACAACGAAGATTAGTTTAACGTGCATCCAGGACTGTTGCAACCACGAGGGCACTAAAATAAGTAACCAAATGGCAAAAATTGTGGCTAATATTGCGGAAGGCCATGTAATAATATACCACAAACGTTTGGCCATTATTTTGAGCTGCTTACCAAGAATTTCTTTGTCGGGCGAAGGTTTATGGAAGGCTTCGATTTGGTACACGAACAATCGCGGAATGTAAAATAAACCGGCAAACCAAGTGATAACAAAAATAAGATGTAGCGCTTTGATGTAATTGTAATAGTCCATTACTTTGCTTTTGAGGGTACTAAATTAGTTTTTACTTCGCGATTTAAAAAATAAGCGGTGATAATGGTCGCTAACAAATCGGAAATAGGGAAAGACATCCACACGCCTAACTCTCCGAAATAATTAGGGAGAATAAAAATAAGCGGAATAAAGATAAACCCTTGCCGCGTTAAGGTTAACAATAATGCAGGCACGGCTTTACCGATGGCTTGAAAATAGGCAGCACCAATAAGCTGAACGGCCACGATTGGCGTTACGGCAAACACCCAACGCATAGCGCTTGGGGTTTCTTTTATAACTTCGGGGTTGGTAGTAAACAGTCGGGTAATAGATTCTGGAAATACCATTAAAACGATAAAGACGACAATAGCCAAACCAACGGCATATTTTAAGGCGGTGGCTATGGTTTCTTTGACGCGACCGTAATGGTGCGCGCCATAATTATAACCCGCAATAGGCAAAAATCCTTGTGTAATACCATAAACAGGAAACAGAGCAAACATTAACATACGCCCAACAATGGCATACGCGGTCACCGAAGTTTCCCCACCTAAATTGTACAAAATATTATTCATAAACAGATAAGTGATGCTCACTACTGCTTGGCGCGCTAAGGTGACAAACCCTAAACTTGAAATCTCTGACACGATGGACTTATCGAATCCGAAATGTGAAATATCAATTTTTAACTCTGAGTTTTTAGACATAAAAAACCAGAAAATAAAGGTGAAACACATAAGATAGGATGCTGTAGTTGCCCAAGCGGCTCCTGCCATACCAAAGTCCATTACGTTTATAAATAGGTAGTCTAAAATTAAATTCCCAACCGACGGAAACAGCATCGCGTACATTGCGAATTTAGGCTTTCCTTCGGCGCGGATAACGCTATTCCCCATCATACACAGCGCCAGAAATGGTACGCCGTACAACACAATTTTGTAATACACTTTAGCAGGTTCGAAAATAGCGCCTTTACCTCCAAATGTTGGAATTATAGCATCTACAAACCATAAACCCGCGATTACAAAGCCAATGGTAAGAATTAAGGTTAACGTAATTTGGTTACCAAAAACCTTAAGTGCTTTGTTGTGGTTATTAGCGCCCAAAGCTCTAGAAATAATGGACGCCCCCCCAACACCTATAGACATACCTAAAGCGGCAATAAAAAATGAGACCGGCAACACCACGTTTATGGCTGCAATAGCTGTAGAGCCAATCCAGTGACCAACAAAAATAGTGTCGACCAAGATGTTAAGTGACATTACCAGAATACCAATAGAGGCTGGAACTGCTTGCTTAACTAATAGTTTACTTATTGTTTCTGTACCTAGATATGTTGAGGTGTTTTCTTTTTGCATTTACGCTTTAATTGGCGCTAACGCCCACTCATTAATCCATTGTGCTAAAAGTGCTACCCAGTCTTTATTAGTGTTTAAACACGGTATGGTGCTAAATTCTTTTCCTCCTACTTCTTGAAAAAGTTCTTCGCCTTCCATAGCAATTTCTTCAAGCGTTTCTAAACAATCACTAACAAATGCAGGGGTTACGATTGCCATATTTTCAACACCACTTTTTCCTAGTCTCTCGATAGTTCTATCGGTATACGGTAATAACCATTGATCGAAACCTAAACGCGATTGAAACGATGTTGAATACGTGTCTTTTTCGAGTTTTAGCTCTTCAGCAACTAATCGCGTCACCTCCAAACATTGATGTCTATAACAAAACTCGTGTGCTGGCGATGGTGTTTTACAACAAGAACCATCTATAGTACAATGCGATTTGGTAATATCACTTTTTCGAATGTGACGTTCTGGAACCCCGTGATACGAAAATAATAAGTAATCGTGTTTTTTGTGTTTTAAGTCGTCTTTAATCGCATTGGCAAGCACAGAAATATACTCAGGATTATTATAAAATGCGGGTAGCGAATCGATTTTTAGATCCGGGAAACTTTCTTTTCTTATGTCTTCGGCTAATACTAGAATGGTTTCTGTGGTTGCCATTGCAAATTGCGGGTATAAGGGTATTAAGAACACTTCCTCCACTCCTTTATCTACTAATTCTTGCAAACCTTTTTTAATCGTCATACTTCCGTAACGCATTGCTAAGGCCACAGGAAATTCGGTGTACTCTTGTACTTTTTCTTGTAACTGCTCTGAAAGCACAATTAATGGAGAACCGTCTTCCCACCATATTTTTTTATAAGCGGCCGCCGATGCTTTTGGTCGTGTATTTAAAACGATACCTTTTACGAGTAAGGTTCTCGCCCAAAGTGGCACATCTATAACCCGCTCGTCCATTAAAAATTCTCCTAAGTATTTTTTTACATCTTTAGGTTCTGGACTTTCTGGCGATCCTAAATTTACGAGTAGTACTCCTTTTTTATTCATTATTATGTCTACTATTTTAAAACTATAACACCTTAGATAGTGCCCTAATTTTATTGAATTTTCGAATTGCAAAAATACAACTCTAATTTGTAATATTCTTTTTAACGAACCGTATTCTCTTTTACTATTCTATTCGATTTGCTCCTCTCTAGCCTAAAGACTGCAAGTACTTTTTGGGCGTTGTGCCGTATTTCTTTTTAAAGGCGGCGATAAAATGACTAGACGTGCTATAACCAACTTTTAAACCCACTTCATTAACATTGTGATCGCCCGACTCCAATAGTTTACGCGCGACTTCCATTTTATAATCTAATAGAAAACTAAACACTGAGTCTCCATAAATTTGCTTAAACCCTTCTTTTAGCTTTTTAAGACTCAACCCTATTTCGTCACTAAGTTCTTGTAAACTTGGTGGTTCGGCCATACGGTTTATAATAATATCTTTAGCGTTTCTAATTTTAATTACGTTGGTTTCATCGACTAAAAACGGACATTGCTCAACATCGGTTTCCTCACTTCTATTAAAATACAAACTCAGTAATTCTAAAGTTTTTCCTTTAAAATAAATATGTTTTATAGATTCATTCAGGTTAAAATGAATTAACTGATTTAGTACAATAGCCATCGACGGCGATATTTTTCCGTCTTTGTAGTATTTTTTGTCGCGATTATCATGACTTAAAAACGTGATATAGTCGGCTTCTTGAGAAAACAATCCGTGAAATTTTTTAATAGAAATAAGCACGGTAATTAACCAAGAATTTGGTTTAATCTCCAAATCAATAGGTAACTCGCGCTGCGGATTGTACAGCAACAAGGAGTTTTCTTCTAAAACATCTAGACCATACCTACCATTATTAAAATTAAAAGTGCTCGATCCTTTAATGCTAAAATGAAACTGAATAAAATTACTCCCTATATTTCGTGTTACAAGCTGAGAATCTTTAGTTTCATTATGAAACGTTAACACAAAAACATCGTCGTCTACCTTGGTTTCTTTATAAAACCCTGTAGCGACATTTTTTTGATGACTCATTTCTTAAATTTTATTTTTTTATTTAGATTCATTCTAAACAAAGGCCTTGTTAGTGACTGAATTTAGTACAAAAGTATGACTTTTATCATATATTATGAAAAAATAACCTCAAAAAACCACAAACGATACTTAAAGTTCTTTTAGCGTTACTTTTTTCCAAAATGTCCCATTACATTTGTCGTTAACAAAACCTGTAGTCCTGTTTACAATAAAACATGCAACAAAAAAACACATACTTCTACGCCATTGGCTTAAGCTATAAAAAAGCTGATGCAGTTATTAGAGGGCACTTCAGTTTAGACGATACTGGCAAAGCTAAAGTATTAGAACAAGCTAAAGAAAATGGAATTGAAAGTTTAATAGTAACCTCCACCTGTAACAGAACCGAGATTTTCGGTTTTGCAGAACATCCTTTTCAGCTTATTCAATTGCTTTGCGACAACACCAAAGGTACCGTCGAAGAATTCAGAAAAGTCGCTTACATTTATAAAAGCAACGAAGCTGTATCGCATATGTTTCGTGTGGGCTCTGGTTTAGATAGCCAGATTTTAGGAGATTTCGAAATTATAAGTCAGTTAAAAAAGAGTGCAGTACTCTCTAAAAAGCACCAATTACTCAACCCATTTATAGAACGTTTAATAAATTCTGTTATTCGAGCGAGTAAGCGTATTAAAAATGAAACTGAAATTTCTTCAGGTGCTACTTCTGTCTCCTTTGCCTCTGTTCACTATATTATGAGACAAGTTGAAAACGTTTCAGCTAAAAATATTTTATTATTTGGCACCGGAAAAATAGGTCGAAACACCTGCGAAAATTTGGTGAAACATACCAAAAACGAACACATTACTTTAATTAACAGAACCAAAGATAAAGCAGAAGCTGTTGCTGGAAAGTTTAACCTAGTCGTTAAAGACTACTCCGCTTTACAAGAAGAAATTAATGCGTCAGACATTTTAATTGTTGCTACCGGAGCGCAAAACCCAACGGTAGATAAATATCTTATTCAAGATAAAAAAAACTTACTAATTTTAGATTTGTCCATTCCTAAAAACGTTAATGTAAACGTATTAGATTTAGACAATGTCTCGTTAATTCATTTAGACGATTTATCGTTAATGACCGACGAAACTTTAGAGAATAGAAAACAATATATTCCGCTAGCCGAAAGTATTATCGAAGAGGTGAAAACTGAATTTGACAGTTGGTTAACTGCACGAAAATTTGCGCCCACCATAAAAGCTTTAAAACATAAATTACTAGACTTTAAAACTGCCGAATTAGAAACTCAACGTAAAAAGAATTCTAATTTTAACGAAGAGCAAGCAGAATTAATTAGTAATAATATCATTCAAAAAATAACGAATCACTTTGCACATCATTTAAAAGATGAGACTATTTCTACAACCGATAGTCTAGAACTTATTCAAAAAGTGTTTCAGTTAGAAAAAACAACTCATGCCTAGAATAATTAAAATTGGTACTCGCGATAGCAAGTTAGCTATGTTTCAAGCTAAAGCCGTACAACAACAACTCCAACATTTGGGTCATCAGACTCTATTGGTTCCTGTAAAATCTATTGGCGATATCGAACTCGATAAACCCTTATACGAAATGGGAATAACAGGCATTTTTACACGTACTTTAGATATTGCGCTCTTAAATGGTGATGTGGATATTGTTGTACATTCGTTAAAAGATGTGCCTACAATAATGCCAAAAGGTATTGTTCAAGCTGCTGTTTTAAAACGTGGTAACGTACGCGATACGCTAGTTTACAAATTTACTGAAGAGTTTTTAGGTGCCGAGCACGCCGTTATTGCCACCGGCAGTTTACGCCGTAAAGCACAATGGCTAAACCGCTACCCTACGCATACCGTAGAGCCTATTCGTGGTAATGTCATTACGCGTTTAGATAAATTGGACCAGTCTGAACATTGGGATGGTGCTATTTTCGCTGCTGCCGGCATTGGTCGTTTAGAATTAACACCAGAAACGGCTATTAATTTAGAATGGATGATTCCTGCGCCAGGTCAAGGTGCAATTATGATTGCTGCCTTAGAAAACGACGAAGAGCTTTTAGAAATTTGTGCAGAAATAAACCATAAAGAAACCGAAACTTGCGTAAATATAGAACGTGAATTTTTAAACAGACTCGAAGGGGGTTGTACCGCTCCAATAGGTGCAAATGCCTACATTAAAGAAGAAGAATTGTTTTTTGAAGCTGTTTTATTAAGTCACGATGGTACTAAAAAAATTAGCGTTAAACGCAATAAAAAAGTAGGAGAACATCACGATTTAGCAGAGTGGTGTGCTAATTACGTTATCGAGCGCGGTGGTAAGCGTTTAATGGACGATATTAAACAATCGGAGCGTTTAACAAACGTGTACTCTACAAAATCTTTCACCGAAGCACAACGCCAGCTTTTTAATGACAAAGTAAGTATCGATAGCAGTGATTTTATTAAAATTAGTTTAAATAGAATTCCGCCGAGAGCCTTAAAAAATGAAATTGAAAACGTTGTAATTACCAGTCAAAATGCAGTTGAAGCACTTTTAACTAATTTTTCATCTATAGAATTACAATTCAAAAACATATACTGTGTAGGACGCCGTACAAAACGCGAAATAGAAAAGCGTATTGGCAAAGTAACCCACACAGAAAAAAATGCTAAAAAATTAGCAGACTATTTAGTCGAATTTATTGAAGGCACCGAAGTCACTTACTTCTGTAGCGATCTACGATTAGAAGAGCTACCAACTTTACTTACTGAAAATAATATTACAGTTAATGAGGTGGAAGCTTACCAAACTAAATTAGATCCTTTAAAATTAAAAGACAGTGTGGAAGGCGTTATGTTTTATAGCCCATCGACGGTACAAAGTTTTAAGCAAGAAAACAACCCGACAGATACTATGGTTGCCTATTGTATAGGAGATACCACTGCCAAAGAAGCGTCTAGACATTTTAAGGATGTTCGCGTCGCAAAATTACCAACTGTAGAAAGCGTTATCGATTTGGTTAATAAAAACTACGTATCGTAACCCTTGGTGTACACCATAAACTAAAGTATAATTAAAAAGTCCCGCTGTTGCGGAAAAGGCCATCATGATAAAAAACGATTTATTTTTAAGAGCATTAAAAGGTGAAACAGTAGAGCGCCCACCAGTTTGGATGATGCGCCAAGCAGGTCGCTATTTACCAGAATTTATGGAAATTAAGGCTAAATACGATTTTTTTACACGATGCCGAACACCAGAATTAGCAAGTGAAATTACTATGCAACCTATTCGTCGTTTTGGTATGGATGCTGCTATTTTATTTTGTGATATTTTAGTGATCCCGCAGGCTATGAATATCGAGGTGCAAATGAAACCTAATTTCGGTCCGTATTTGCCCAACCCTATTCGTACGCAAAAAGATGTGGACAATGTAATTGTGCCCGATGTTAAGGAAGCTTTAGATTATGTGTATCAAGCGGTAAAAGCGACTAAAGAAAAACTAAACGACGACGTACCGTTAATTGGTTTCGCAGGTTCACCATGGACTATTTTATGCTATTGCGTACAAGGTCAAGGCAGCAAAAACTTTGATAAAGCGAAGGAATTTTGTTTTACAAACCCTATTGCAGCGCACCAATTACTCCAAAAAATTACAGATACAACCATTGCTTACTTAAAAGAAAAAGTAAAGGCTGGCGTTAACGCTGTTCAGGTTTTCGATTCTTGGGGAGGTATGTTATCACCTGTAGATTATCAAGAATTTTCTTGGCGTTATATCCAGCAAATTATCGATGCGTTAAAAGATGATACTCCCGTAATTACGTTTGGAAAAGGCTGTTGGTTTGCTTTAGATGAAATGTCTAAATCTGGTGCTTCGGCATTAGGTATCGACTGGACATGTTCTGCAAAAAACGCACGTTACTTAACCGGCGGAAATATAACACTTCAAGGAAACTTCGATCCGACGCGCTTATTTTCTCCACCTTCAGAAATCAAAAAGATGGTAACGCAAATGATTAACGATTTCGGAAAAGATAAATACATCGTAAATTTAGGCCACGGTATTTTACCTAACATTCCCGTAGAAAACGCCAAAGCATTTATTGATGCCGTTAAAGAATATAAAAGTCCGGCGTAATCTAAAACAGATTTCACTATTTCACATCGCAACCATAAAGAGTTAGAGTTAGAGATGGTATGAAAAACATATTTCAAGGTATCAAGGCCTATACAGGAGCATTTGCTTTAATTTCAAAATTAAAACTTTGGAACTACTTTTTTGTACCTATTGGTATTAGTCTTTTTACCGCTATTACTATCGGTTTTCTAGCGTATAGTTTATCTAGCCCTATTGGTACGTTTATTGCAAAAATATGGGTTTGGGATTGGGGAAAAGATTCTTTTACGTCATTTTCTAGTATTATGGGCGGATTGCTCGTCGTTATTTTAGGCTTCATTCTGTACAAACATATTATTATGGCCTTGTCTGCCCCTTTTATGAGTCCGGTTTCAGAAAGAATTGAAGCTCATTTACTGGGTACAAAACGACACGAACACCGTAACACCTCATTTAGAGAGCAGCTATGGCGTGGCATTAAAATAAATGTCCGGAATTTGTCGTTCGAAATTTTACTTACCATTCCTATTTTACTTATTGGTTTTATTCCCGTAATCGGAATAATCTCTACGATTTTACTGTTTTTAGTACAGGCGTATTACGCCGGTTTTGGGAATATGGATTACACCTTAGAACGCCATTTAAATTATAGAGAAAGCATCACTTTTGTAAAAAATAATAAAGGGGCCGCTATTGGCAACGGTATTGTGTTTATGTTGTTTCTACTCATTCCTGTTGTTGGTATTATTTTGGTTTTACCACTTTCTGTCACTGCTGCTTCCATAAAAACGGTTGACCTCTTGACCATTGAAAATCGATTGGTTTCGACTCAAAAAACAACACTAAAATGATAGCCGTTTTTGATGCCTACCATATTGCTAAGATTGAAGCACACGATGCACAGAAAATTCATATATTATTAGATTCAAATTATGAGTATTTTGAAACTTACTTTCCAAAAACACTGGCTCAAAATTTAACCGAAGCGCTTTCTGAGTCCTTTGTCACAAAGAAAATAGAGCAATTTAAGAATCGAGACGAGCTTCTATTCACCATAAAAAAGACAATTACCGGAGATATTATTGGCTTAGTTTATATTAAAAATTTAGATTGGGAAAATAAACACGGCGAGTTTGCCTATTGCATTGATCGCCAAATACAAAATAAAGGTGTTGGCACAAAAGCGATACAGGCACTTTCTAAATATGCCTTTAACACCTTAACTTTAGACCGCCTTGTCGCAATTATAGACAAAAACAATATCGCGAGTATTAAGGTCGTTAAAAACACCGGCTTTACTTGGACAAGTACTTTAGAGAACATCTTTAAACCGACGCAGCATCCTCCTTTAGATATGGAGTTATACACATTACATAATGAAAGATAAATTTTTTAAATACATTCACGAACTACAAGACCAAATAACTACGGCGCTAGAACGTGTGGACGGCAAAGCGACGTTTCAAGAGGATCTTTGGGAACGTCCAGAAGGTGGCGGCGGAAGAACCCGCGTCATTGAAAACGGAAATGTCTTCGAAAAAGGAGGCGTTAATATTTCTGGTGTACACGGTAAACTGCCAGATTCTATGCAAAAATATTTTGGTGTTGAAGATGCCGATTTTTTTGCTTGTGGCTTAAGCTTGGTATTACACCCCACTAACCCAATGGTACCAACCGTACACGCCAATTGGCGTTATTTTGAAATGTACGACAAAGACGGAAACATTGTAGACCAATGGTTTGGCGGCGGTCAAGATTTAACACCGTATTATTTATTTGAAGAAGACGCTAAGCACTTCCATCAGGTATCTAAAACGGCTTGCGACGCCCATAACCCAGAGTTTTACACCAAATATAAAGCCCGTTGCGACGACTATTTTTATAACAGTCATAGAAATGAAGGCCGTGGTATTGGCGGTTTATTCTTCGATTATTGCAAAGCTTCAGAGGAAATGACTATGGAAAACTGGTACGATTTCGTTACCGAAGTAGGCGATAGTTTTGTTGAAGCGTATGTTCCTATAGCCGAAAAAAGAAAAGATTTACCCTATACCGACGCCCAACGCAAATGGCAAGAAATTCGCCGTGGTCGCTACGTTGAGTTTAATTTAGTACACGATAAAGGCACCCTGTTCGGATTAAAAACAAACGGAAGAATAGAAAGTATTTTAATGAGTTTACCTCCGCATGTTCAATGGGTTTACGATCACAACCCAGAACCTGGCAGCGAAGAAGCTAAACTTGTCGACGTTTTACAAAACCCCATCGCGTGGATTTAAGAACCGTTTTATAATTTTACTCTACTATAAATGACCCTATGAATTGCTACTGCGGAACAAACAAACCTTACGAATCATGTTGCGAAATTTTTCATCTTAACGGTGGCCAAACAGAAACAGCAGAGCAACTTATGCGCTCAAGATATAGCGCTTTTGTTTTAGCTAATGGGGATTATCTCATGCAAACACATCACGAAAGTACGCGCCCCACAAAAGAAAAAGAGGCTATTGTTAATTGGGCAAAATCGGTGCAATGGATAAAATTAGAGATTTTAGAAACGACGAAAGACACAGTGGAATTCAACGCACATTTTTCTAAAAAAGGCAAAGCCGATTGTATTCATGAAAACTCCAAATTTATAAAAGAAAACACTCTTTGGTATTACTTAGGTTACGCCGAAAACACATATTAAACACACTGCAAAACAATTTTTGCATATAAAATAACACACTATGTACCCATTAAAAAGAAACAGACGATTACGAGCAAACGATGCTATTAGAGGTTTAGTTAGAGAAACAATTATCTCTCCAAACGATTTTATTGTACCCCTATTTGTCACTGAAGGCAAAGGTCTAAAAGAAGAAATCCCTTCAATGCCAAATTACTTTCGCTACAGTATAGATTTATTGGAAAAAGAAGTTAAAGAACTTTGGAGTTTAGGGTTAAAATCGGTGTTAATATTCGCTAAAGTACCAGAGCATTTAAAAGACCAGAAAGGTAGTGAAGCTCTTAATCCTAACGGGTTAATGCAACGCGCCGTTAAAACCGTTAAAAACGCGTGCCCCGATATGTTAGTAATGACAGATGTGGCTTTAGATCCTTACTCTTCCCTTGGTCACGATGGTATTATCGAAAACGGAAAAGTGTTAAACGACGCGTCTGTAGAAGTTTTAGCTGAGATGAGCTTGTCTCACGTTGTTGCTGGAGCCGATTTTGTAGCCCCTAGCGATATGATGGACGGTCGTATTTTGGCTATTCGTGAATTGTTTGAAGACGAAGGGTATGTAGACGCCGGTATTATGAGTTACTCTGCAAAATATGCATCGGCTTTTTATGGTCCGTTTCGCGATGCTTTAGATTCTGCACCTGTCGATCTTATTGATGTACCAAAAGACAAAAAAACGTATCAAATGGATTATGCCAACCGTTTTGAAGCCCTCAGAGAAACCGAAATGGATATAGACGAAGGTGCCGATATTGTAATGGTGAAACCCGGTTTATGTTATTTAGATATTGTTCGCGACCTTAAAAATGAAGTAAATGTACCCGTTGCCGTATACCAAGTTTCTGGCGAGTATTCTATGCTAAAAGCAGCAGCCGAAAAAGGATGGTTAAATCACGATGCCGTAATGCTAGAGCAAATTACAGCTATAAAACGTGCAGGCGCAGATATCATTGCCAGTTACTTTGCTAAGGATGTCGTTAAATTACTAAATCAATAAGACACGATAACGGTATTACTATTTTAAGATAAATTAACACCAAAATTAATAAGTGTTAGTAATTTCATATCTTTTGCCTGCCAAAAAACTAATCGATTCTAAAACTCAATAGCTCATGAGCTTATTATTTCTTTACGCTTTTATCTCCATCTTCTTTTCGTTTCTATGCTCCATACTCGAAGCTGTTTTATTAAGCGTTACCAAAACTTTTATTTCATTAAAAAAGAAAGAAGGTAAAAGCTATGCGCAAGATCTAGAAGCTTTAAAAAAGGATGTCGATAGGCCGTTAATTGCCATTTTAACTCTAAATACTATTGCACATACTGTTGGGGCTATTTTAGTTGGTGTACAAGCAAAAGTAGCTTATGTAGAACTATATGGCACGCAAACACAAACCGTATTTGGGGTTACCTTTACAGAAGATTTAATGGTGGGTGTGGTTTCTACTATAATGACAATCTTAATCCTTGTAGCTTCCGAAATTATACCAAAAACCATTGGGGCCACCTATTGGAAATCGTTGGCCAATTTTACGACTAGAGCTTTAAACACCCTTATATTTCCTTTAAAATACACCGGTATTCTATGGGTTCTTCAGTTAACCACAAAGCTTATTGGCGGTAAAGGTCACGGTAGTATTTTAAGTCGCGAAGGCTTTATGGTAATGACAGAAATGGCGCACGAAGAAGGCGTATTCTTAGAAAATGAAAGTACCATAATTAAAAATCTACTCACATTTAAAGAGGTTCTTGCAAAAGATATTATGACCCCACGAACGGTTATGAAAGTCGAAAACGAAAACATCTCGGTTGCAGATTTCTTTAATAACAATACCTCGCTACGTTATTCTCGTATCCCCGTGTACGCCGATACAGCAGATAATATTATTGGCCTCGTTCTAAAAGCCGAAATATTCAAGGAAATGGCCTTAGGCAATGGTTCAAAAAAAATTAGTGACTTAAAACGAAACATCATTATCGTATCGCGTACTATCCCTATTCCAAAATTACTGAATAAATTACTAGAAAGTAAAAATCATTTGGCCTTAGTCGTCGATGAGTATGGTACCGTTAGCGGACTCGTAACGATGGAAGATGTTATAGAAACGCTCTTAGGACTGGAAATTATGGACGAAAACGATAACGTTTCCGATTTGCAATTAAAAGCTAGAAAGGATTGGGAATCACGTGCAAAAAAACTAGGCGTTATCGATGGTGATGACGTCGAATAATTGCGGTAATAATGGAAGACACCTGCTGCATCAATTCGCCTTTAGGTATTACCAAAATTACAGGTAACCGTAATGGTGTAGTTTCTATCACCGTATTAAATTCGCCAGAAAAGGTCTCCCCAATAATTCCAGAATCTTTAGAAGATTGTGTGCTTCAATTAAACGAGTACTTTCAAGGCGATCGCCAAGACTTCAGTTTAACTTTACAGCCGCAAGGCACCGTGTTTCAGCAACGTGTTTGGAAATTATTACAAACTATTCCTTACGGCAAAACAGTCTCTTATTTGGAGCTTTCCAAACAGCTAGGAGACGCAAAAGCCCTTCGTGCAGTAGCCAATGCCAACGGCAAAAACCCACTTTGGATTGTCGTACCGTGCCATCGTGTTATTGGAAGCGACGGCAGTTTAACCGGTTATGCTGGTGGTTTACACAGAAAACAATGGCTACTCGAGCACGAAAGTCCGTATACCCAAGAACGATTATTTTAACAACTTATCGCACATAATGGCACGGCTATCGTCGTACGTGGCACTTATCTTTATTTATACACACCACCCCATTCTCACTATTACCCCTACTTTTATAAACTGTAAAGCGCTAAATTGCAGAGGTATTCTTCATACACTATCCATACACTATCCATAGGGTATCCATAGGGTATCCATAGGGCAGCTATAGCGTCACCTAATTAATCTATATCTTAATCCGGAATACATAATATCTTTTTGGGTGTTCCGGTTTTTAAAACCGTCGCGCTTTCCGTTATATCTTTTCATTTTGTAAGAAAAAAGAAAAGGATGCCACTGCAATCGCTAACACATAATTTTACTATATTTAGTATTCTAAACTAATTTTGAAACCATGAAATTCATTAAAAACCTCTTAAAGGGAATCGTTATCCTTTTCGCTTTATTAATTGCCACATTATATATTACCGACACCGATTATTTACTAAAAGCGGTGCGCACTATTTATCTGCAAGGTTATTCTACTGCATTTTTAGACGATTACCATCAATTTGATAATCGCTTAATAGAAAATGGCACCCCAGAACCGTGGCCAAACCACGACGATTACAATACAGCAAAAGAAACAGCACGCTTAGAAAAAGCTAATATAGATTGGGGGACCATCGCTTATGTTATTATTAAAAACGATAGTATATGGTTCGAGAACTATTACGATGGGTACAATAAAGACTCGAAAACAAACTCCTTTTCTATGGCTAAAAGCTATGTCTCTGGCCTTATGGGAAAAGCCATTATGGACGGTTATATTAAAAGCGCAGACCAACCCGTTTGCGATTTTATTCCAGAATTTTGTGACGGTAAAGCCGCAAAAATGACGGTTGGCGATTTATCGACGATGAGCTCTGGCACCAATTGGGACGAAGCTTATTATTCGCCACTTTCTATTACTACTCGCGCTTATTTTGATGACGACTTAGCAAAAGTAGTAACAGGTTTAAAAGTAGTCGATGAACCCGGAACGGCTTATAAATATGCCAGTGGAGATACGCAAATGCTAGCTATGGTTATAGAAAAAGCAACCGGAAAAAAGCTATACGATTACCTTACCGAAAGTTTTTGGAAACCCCTAGGTAGCGAAAATGAAACCCTTTGGCAAGTGGATAGCGATGACCACAATTTAGTAAAAGCGTACTGCTGTATTGCGAGTAACGCTAAAGATTTTGCACGTTTTGGAAAACTCTATAAAGACCACGGTAAATGGAATGGCAAGCAAATACTAGATTCTACTTTTGTCGCTAAATCTATAAAACCTGTATTTCCTGCCAGTCCTGAGTACGGCTATGGCTGGTGGTTAAAAACGCATAACGACAAAGACTTTTTTATGATGCGTGGTCACTTGGGTCAATACGTAATTGTGCAACCCGAAGATAATGTCATTATTGTGCGTTTGGGGCACCAGAAATCGCCCGATCAAGGGGTTGGCACATTCACTAAAGATATCTCTTTATATATTGATGAAGCGTATAAGATGCTAAATGCCCATAGCAATTAAACGTGATTACTAATTTAAACCTCTAGCCTTATGATAACCAAGCTTAATCTAGAAAACATTTTATTCTTAGACATAGAAACTGTTCCAGAAACACAGCATTTTTCGGAGTTAGATAGCACCAAACAAGAGCTATGGGATGCTAAATCTAAATACCAACGAAAGGAAGAATTTAGTGCCGAAGAATTTTATGATCGCGCGGGCATTTGGGCAGAGTTTGGTAAAATTGTTTGCATCTCGGTGGGGTATTTTACGGCAAAAGACAACACCCGACTATTTAGAACTACCTCGTTTTATGGTGAGGAAATCACGCTTTTAAACGCCTTTAAAGACTTATTATTATCGCATTTTAGCCAAGCGAAACACTTACTTTGTGCTCATAATGGTAAGGAATTCGATTTCCCATATATCGCACGGCGGATGATTATTCATAATATAGAATTGCCCTACAAGCTTAATTTGTTTGGTAAAAAACCTTGGGAAGTACCGCATTTAGACACTTTAGAATTATGGAAATTCGGCGATTATAAAACGTATACCTCTCTTAAACTACTAACTAACGTGCTAGGTATTCCATCGCCAAAAGATGATATTGACGGTAGTGAAGTGTACAAAGTGTATTACGAAACCAACGATATTAAACGTATTGCCGATTATTGCGAAAAAGATACCATTGCGGTAGCGCAGATATTTTTAAGATTACGTGGCGATGCCCTCTTAAAGGATGATGAAATTATTCACGTGTAGTATCCTCCGCAAAAAAGCTATGCATTCCTTTTTAATTTTATAAGGACGTAATTGTAACGCCTTATTAATCGCGTCTTTATTACAACTTCTCTTAACTACTGTAAGGAAACGACTCACGAAAGGGTAGTATTTTATGTTGCAAGAAACAATTACACAGATAACATCTATAAAAATAAGACCATTAAAAAAGCCCAAACTTACGTTTGGGCTTTTCATTGGACTACTTAGTTTATAAACTACGCTACGCTTACTCTTTAATAAATTTTCGCGTTTCTAAAGCACCATCTATAGTAAACTGAATAAGGTATAATCCCGCTTCTAGAGTACTAACATTAATACCATTAGCGCTATCGGTTCCTTTTGCGATCTCTTGACCTAACATATTTACAATGGTAAAAGGCACATTATCGACCGTCGATTTTACAAACAACGTGTTTCCATTTACTGGATTAGGATAGATTGAAATATTTACTGCATTTGGCGGATAGTTAACTTCCACCGCGACTAAGGTAGCATTAGTGCCACAAGCGCCACGTTGTACCCACTGAGATGCGGTTCTTTCAAATAAATATCCTTGGTATGTTACAAAATCCCCAGAATAATACGTATTGCTACTATTGTAAGCTGCAACACCTTCGCAAATATCTGTACTAGGCCCTGATGTTGTTCCACTTGCCACATTACTAAATCCAGATTCGTTTCCTTCTGCATCTACCGCTTTTACTCTAAATGAAAAGGCGCTATTTTCGGTTAATCCAGTAATATTTGCCGATGTTCCTGTTACGGTTCCAATATTTGTAGCCCCGCTATAAATATCATAACCTGTTACTCCGACATTATCTGTTGAAGCTATCCAACTGAGATCTAAAGTTGTTTGCGTAATATTGGACGCTGATAAGTTTGTTGGGTGACTTGGCGCTTCTGTATCTACACCTGACCCTCCAATATTAATAGTATAATCTTCAACCTCACCATAAGTAAACGATTCACACGCTGTTGGTATAGCATTGTACTTCATAGATACACGCATTCTAGTTGCTGTCGCGCTCGTACTGTTTGGCACAGTAAACGTAATACTAGACGTTGCGTTTTTATTTGCTGCAACGGTACCTATTTGCTCTCCCGCATCAGTAAAATCATTATCACCGTTATAATCAATCCACACAGCGAAAGCTTCATTATATTTCGACCCTGTCCAAGTAGGTGTTATTGTGACGGTATACGCTGTTCCTTTTGCTAAAGTCGTCGAAACTGAAGTAAAATCGGAATAGCCCTGAGCTCCAGAAGTCTTATTAATTGTATTTAATTGCACGCGACTAATATATTCGTCGTTTGTATTAGAACCGGCAGACGTACAATACGAATTTCCGCCGCCACCAGATGGATATGCTGCACCAACACCTACGGCGTGCCACGCATTAGTAACCGCAATTTCTTCTGCGCCCTCTGCACCATATAAATCTTTTGCAGACTGAATTGCTCCTGCTCTTGCATTTGCAAACGTTGAATTAGAAGATAGATATTGCGTTAACGTTCTGTGAGCAATTTTAGCGGACTTGGTCATTCCTATTCCCGAAACGCTATAAGTGCTTCCAATATCGTTAGTCCCATTGCCACCTGCTACAGATAAGTAAAACCAGAAGTTTAAAACGCCCGAATTGGTATGTACACCACAATAATCGTTAGCGTTGGTTGGTGTCCCGCAATTAGGGTTTTTCCAATAGGTGCCATCGTAAGTATCTGGTTGACTATGCGTATTTGGATTACTCATAGAACGCAGTGCCGAAGACCCGCTTCTTCTGTCAATTTCATCTCCTATTAACCAAATTGAGGCCGATGGTGCTGCATTATTACCGTTTCCTTTAGCAAAATGCTCTACGGCTGCTCCCAAAATATCTGAAAACCCTTCGTTTAGTCCTCCAGATTCTCTTTGGTAAGCCAAGTTAGCGGTACTAGAGGTTACGGCATGACCAATTTCGTGTGCAGCAACATCAATAGAGGTTAAAGCATCGAAATACCCATTACCCTCAGTACCGTTTGATGAACCATCACCGTAAGTCATCACACTTCCGTTCCAAAAAGCATTATCGTAACCTGCTCCTCCTGGTTGATCGTCGTAATGCACCCAACTATTAATTGCAGCTCCAGAGCCATTGTAACTATTTCTTCCGTGCACCGTAGATAGATAATCGTACGTTTTTTCAGCTCCCCAATGCGCATCTAAAGCGGCATCGTCCTTAAAGCTATTATTAAATTCTGCAGCTGTCCAGTTGTTATCTGCATCTGTAAAATTTGTTGATGGATAACTGTTTTGCCTACCACTATTGTAGGTGTTAATTCCATTTCCACGGGTATTATCTCTTAGTGCGTAGCTTGAGCCAATAACACGTGTCGTTATCGCTTTTGCGCCACTGTATCGCGTCGCTGCGTTTCCTGATGCTCTAAAAGCAGTTGCTTCTTTGGTCGTGAGATTTTTTTCAGTTATACTTAAATTTTTTGAAGAATTTGCGTGTTCCCCTAAATGCTTAATGATGCTATTATAAAAAAGCACTTTTCCAGTAACAGCATCAATATAGATATCTCCTCTACTCACTGGCTGCGTTGCATAAATATCATACTTATAAGCTAATTGTCCGTTTTTTGAAGTCTCCTTTCCTTGAACTCCAAAGTTTGGTAGCACCACCAATTCTCCGTCTGGCTTCGTGTAGCCCATTTGATTAGCAGCACTTTCATTTTGCCATAAATAGCTTTGTGCACCAACGTGGTTTACTGCCGATTGAAACCCTTGTGCTTTACTTAATGTTGGTGTGGTATTAACACCCTCAAGCTCATAGTACTCCCCACTAATAGAGACCACTTTATTATTTTTTCCGTGCAAAGTATAAGTTGCAAATTCTACAGGGATAGTGTTATAATGCTGTTGATATTTTTGATGTAGAAACCCAATTTCATCTCTTCCGGATTTAATTTGAGTAAAGCCATCGCTATTTTTTGTTTTTAATTGTTCGGCTAAAACAGTATTCACATCTTGCATAGAATACGTTGCGTCTTTCGTAAAGATGACTAGGTTTGGCTGCCCATTCTCACCGTTAACTTTTTGAGCGACGCGTTCTTGTCCATAACTAGCCACACAAACTAATGTTGCTAAGGACGAAAAAAGCAACGCTTTGATAGAGTTTTTTTTCATAATAAATGTTGGGGTTAAAATGTTAATAATTATTGAATAAGGTTTTTAAACGTCGCACTAAAACGACGTTACAACAGAATGTTTGTTTTTTAAGGTGTGAAATCAATTAAAAAACACTCTGATTCAGTAGGGTTTTGCAGTAAAAATCTTATTATTCTAAATAAATAAGCCCCGAATAAAACGAGGCTTATTTTAGTACTACTTAATAAATTTAAGGAGGTTTGTTATTCTTTAATAAATTTTCGTGTTTCCAAAGCACCGTCTATAGTAAACCGAATAAGGTATAATCCCGCTTCTAGAGCGCTAACATTAATACCGTTGGTGCTATCGGTTCCTTTTGCGACTTCTTGACCTAACATATTTACAATGGTAAAGGGCACATTATCGACCGTAGATTTTACAAATAACGTGTTTCCATTTACTGGATTAGGATAGATTGAAATTTTGACACCCAATTGCGATACAAAACCTTCAACTGCAATTCTTGCCGCTCCGCAAGCTCCTAGGTTTGTCCATCCAGAAGAGGTGCGTTCGTATAAATCCCCTTGATACGTTACTTGTTCGCCCACAGTATACGATTGACTACTGTTATACGGTGCCACACCAGCACATTTATCGGTCGGTGTAGTTCCGTTAGTTAACGCTACAGCATCTACAGCCATATCTCCTTGCCATGTTGTTCCTGTGGTACCATCAAATCTTAATTTAATTATACTTCCTGCGTAAGACGATAAGTCTACAGTTGCCGTTTGCCATGTATTCCCTTGGTTTCCTGACTGCGTCCATACGGTCGTCCAGTTTGTTCCATTATTGGTACTTACTGCTACTTTTAAATTCCCCATCGCAGCTGCTCCGTACATGTGGTATTTAAAGTTGAAAGCCCCTTGAGATACTGCTGATAAATCGTAACACGGCGACTCTAATACGGCTCTTTTAGATGAGTTATTAGGTGCCGAAGATTCCATAAAAATATATTGTGATCCTTCTGATGCGCTAGAAGGCCCTGTATTACTAGACGGTGTTGCTCCAGATTTACGTGTCCAATTAAAATCGTCTCCAGAACTTTGCGTCCACGCGCCAAATCCGCTTTCGAATCCTTCGTTATAAGGAAATGAAGAAACGGCTCCCGTGCATCCTGTTGGCGGATTGGTTGTCCCTGAAGTAATATTTATCGTATAATCTTCCACTTCTCCATAAGGGAATGTTTCGCAAGCGGTAGGAATAGCATTGTATTTCATCGCTACTCGTAATCTTGTGTCACCATTTAAGGCCCCTGCAGGGACTGTAAACGTTCCACTAACTGGTGTTGTTGTCGCTGCTGCTTTAGAGAAAATCTGTTCGCCAGAATCTAAAAAATCACCATCGTTATTATAATCTATCCACGCCGCAAAACCTTCTGAATACGTAGAACCCGTCCACGTAGGTGTTACGGTTATGGTATACGCAGTTCCTTTAGATAAGTCTGAAGACATAGAGGTGAAATCTGAATACGATTGTGCTCCAGAAGTATTATTGATACTTCCCACTTTTACGCGACTAATATATTCGTCATTTACACTATTTCCTTGCGCTGTGCAATATTGCGTTCCGGTCTGACATGGAGAACATGAAGATCCACCACAATCTACACCAGTTTCGGTTCCGTTTTGGACACCATCGGTACAGGTAGGTTGCGCAGAACCACTGCATTTATCTGAAGCCGCTAAAGCTGCTCTAGGTCCTCCATTTAATAAAGAAGCCCTCATTCTATTTTTCTGACCCGTAGTATACAGGTTCATACACGAATCGTTTGTGTAATCCATATAGTTTTGTACCATATCTATAGACCCACAAGAGGTTTGACCCACTGGGCACCCACCGTTAGAAGTTTGGTGTGTTGGTGTATCGCTTACAAAATCGTTACCACAATTTGCATCTCCCCAAATATGGCGCAGATTAAAAAAGTGACCTACTTCGTGCGTTGCTGTTCTTCCTTCATCAAAAGGTGCTGATAAATAAAATCCTGAACCTTCATTTTTAGATCCAAAGTACTGTGGCCCCATAACGACGCCATCTGTAGAAGCACTCCCGCCAGGAAATTGTGCATATCCAAGAATTCCTCCGCCAATATTACACACCCACATGTTAAGATATTGTGATGTATTCCAAGGGTTAACTCCGCCTTGCGACGCTTTTTTCATAGCATCATTAGTTCCCCAAGAAGTTTTAGAAGAGGACTTTCGTGTAATACCATTGGTAGTATTTCCATTAGGGTCTACCGCAGCCATACAAAACTCAATTTGCGTATCTGCTGCTTGAGACCACGTAGTATCGGCATCGGCATTTAGTCTTCTAAAATCGTCATTTAAGACTTGAATTTGAGATAAAATTTGAGCCTCACTAATATTTTCATTCGCGTTGCTATAAATAACATGAACTACCACGGGTATGGTAATTACATTTCCGACTATTTTGTTACTAGAAGATTCCATCTGCGCAATTTTAGCTTGCGTAAAAACTTCAATTTGATTCATTCTAGACTCTAATTTCGGGTCTAATTGTTTTCTGTATTCTAAATTCTCCATAGTTTCGCAACGTCGGTCTTGAGCGACCGCGACGAAGGAAAACAGTAAACATAGAATTGATAAAGTAATGTTCCGTTTCATACTATTAGTTTAAGGTTTTTACTTAATTATTATTAATAATGCAGCGAAAGTATTAAAAGCGATGAGTTAAACACATTAGAAGCCTGCTTTTTCGATTAAAAACGCACAAAATAATATTGTTCGGTTTTGTTTACAGATTTTACCGTAAATTTATAATCTCATAACATTGTCCCCGTTATATGACTAAAACAAGCCTACTTACAGTTGAAGATTTATCTATTTCATTTTTTTCGGAGGGTATAGAAAATGAAATCATTCGTTCTATTTCCTATCATTTAGAACCCAATGAAATATTAGGTATTGTTGGCGAATCGGGATCCGGTAAATCGGTGTCTTCGTTAGCTATTTTAGGATTGCTTCCTAAAACCATTGCAAAAATTACTTCGGGACGTATTGTGTATCATAATGAAGATCTCACACAAATTTCCCCCAAAGCGTTTCAAACGATAAGAGGTAAAAAAATAGCGATGATTTTTCAAGAACCTATGAGTTCTTTAAACCCTTCGATGCGTTGTGGTCCCCAAGTAGAAGAAATCCTAAAACAGCACACAACACTTTCTAAAAAAGCTATTAAAGCCGAAACGCTATCTCTTTTTGAAAAGGTAAAACTTCCAGAATCAAATCGCGTGTATAAAGCGTATCCCCACGAAATTTCTGGCGGACAAAAGCAGCGCGTTATGATTGCTATGGCTATTGCCTGCAAACCTGAAATCCTTATTGCGGACGAGCCAACAACGGCACTAGATGTTACTGTGCAAAAAGATATTATTGTTTTACTAAAAGCGCTCCAAGCCGAAAACAAAATGAGCATTATTTTTATTACTCACGATTTGGCGTTGATTTCTGAAATTGCCGATCGTGTTTTGGTGATGTATAAAGGAGCGGTAGTCGAGCAAAATACGGTAAACCATATTTTTAAGGCACCAGAACACGAGTATACTAAAGCTCTTATTAATTCTAGGCCGTCGCTAAAGGTGCGTCTTAAAACATTACCCACCATTACCGATGTGCTAAACGACACCGTTTTAGACGCGGTGGTTACACCCGAAATGCGCGCAGCAAAACATAAAATATTGTATAGTACACCGCCATTATTGGAGGTGAAAAACGTGGAGAAAGACTATGTTTCGACCTCCGGATGGTTCTCGAAACCGGAGCATTTTAAAGCGGTAGACTCTGTAAGTTTTAATATTTACGAAGGAGAAACCCTAGGTTTAGTGGGGGAATCGGGCTGTGGCAAATCGACTTTAGGAAACGCCATTTTGCAACTTGATAAAGCAACAGCCGGAAGTATTTTATATAAAGGCGTAGACATTACAAAATTAAGCACTTCGGAAACCAAAGCGATGCGCAAAGATATTCAGATTATTTTTCAAGATCCGTATTCGTCTTTAAATCCCAGAATCCCTGTTGGCAAAGCCATTATGGAACCTATGAAAGTACACAACTTATATAAAAACGCTGCCGAACGCAAAGAAAAAACAATGGCCATTTTAAAACGTGTGGGCTTAACCGAGGCGCATTTTAACAGGTATCCACACGAGTTTTCTGGCGGTCAGCGTCAGCGTATTGGTATTGCACGCACTATTGCTTTACAGCCTAAACTTATAGTTTGTGACGAAAGTGTATCGGCCTTAGATATTTCGGTGCAAGCGCAAGTGCTTAATTTACTTAACGAGTTAAAAGAGACGTTTAATTTTACCTACCTTTTTATCTCCCACGATTTAGCAGTCGTAAAATATATGTCCGATCAATTATTAGTAATGAATGCTGGTAAGATTGAAGAGCTCGACGATGCCGATGTTATTTACAACACGCCTAAAAAAGAGTATACCAAAAAGTTAATTAGTGCAATCCCTAAAGGGATTTAATTTACTGAATGGTGAATGATGAATGATGATATTGTTCGCGAGCTCAGAATTTTATGAGTTTTTCAATAATGAAAAATGAAAATCGTACTACACAATAGCATCTAAATATTTAAATACTTATTAGGTAGAAAGCGTATTTTAGAACACGAAAAGACAGTGATAAAAAATATCATTTCACTTAAAAAATAGCTTCTATAATTTAGCCATTTATAGCATACAGATTTTTTTTACTAAAAAAAACACACCTCTCGAGAACGAAATGGTGTGTTTTATATTTTGTATAATTCTGTTTTGCATTGTAGGATGTTCAGGTAGATTTGGTACAAAACTCATAACGGTTAGTTTATGGTAAATTTGGGTTATTTATACTGATAGGTTTGGGACTACTAACATAAACCCTTTTGTTAAAAGAATTGGCTTAAAAGCATTAAATTTCGATGAAATACATAAAATTTTAACATTTAACCTATTTTTGTGCTACTATTCTCACCAAAATCTTCCATTTAACACATTTGCTAAATATCCATTTCTGGAATATCGCCCTCTATAATTAAACGGCCCTCCGTTGCTTTCTCGATCTCTTCTACCGAAACCCCGGGTGCGCGTTCTAATAATTTAAATCCCTTATCTGTCACTTCAATAACCGCAAGGTTCGTTACAATTTTCTTTACGCAGCCCACACCCGTTAATGGTAACGAGCAACGTTTTAATAATTTAGACTCTCCGGCGCGATTGGTATGCATCATCGCCACGATAATATTTTCGGCACTGGCTACCAAATCCATAGCGCCACCCATTCCTTTTACCATTTTACCCGGAATTTTCCAGTTGGCAATATCGCCGTTTTCGGCAACCTCCATTGCGCCTAAAATGGTTAAATCTACGTGCTGACCACGAATCATAGAAAAACTCATTGCCGAATCAAAGAAACTCGCTCCCGGCAAGGTTGTAATGGTTTGTTTTCCTGCGTTAATAATATCGGCATCTTCTTCACCATCAAACGGAAAAGGCCCCATACCAAGCACGCCATTCTCACTCTGAAATTCTACTTCTATATCGTCGCGCACATAATTTGCTACTAACGTTGGAATACCAATCCCTAAGTTTACGTAGTCACCATCTTGCACTTCTTTTGCAATGCGTTTTGCAATTCCTATTTTATCTAACATACTGTTTTATTTTGATGTGTTTACACCTAATCCCTAGTCTGTACAGGTTTTTAAAGCGCCCTACACGACTATAATTGGCATCTACTAATTACTATAAAGATTCCTTATTCGCGAGTACGCACGGTACGTTGCTCGATACGTTTTTCGTAAGCTGTACCTTGAAAAATACGTTGCACAAAAATACCTGGAATATGTATTTGGTTCGGGTCTAACGTTCCTGCAGGCACTAATTCTTCCACCTCAGCGACTGTAATAGTTGCTGCGCCACACATTACCGGATTAAAATTTCGTGCTGTTCCTTTAAAAATCAAGTTTCCAGCTTCGTCCCCTTTCCAAGCTTTAACAAAGGCAAAATCGGCTTTAAAAGCGTGCTCTAACACGTACATTTTACCGTTGAACTCGCGTGTCTCTTTACCTTCGGCCACTTCGGTACCATAACCAGCAGGGGTGTAAATAGCAGGAAAACCGGCTTGTGCAGCACGACAACGTTCGGCAAGAGTGCCTTGCGGAATAAGCTCTACGTCTAACTCTCCAGACAGCATTTGCCTTTCGAACTCGTCGTTTTCACCGACGTAAGACGATACCATTTTTTTTATTTGACGCTTTTTTAATAATAAGCCCAGACCAAAATCGTCTACTCCCGCGTTATTAGAAATACACGTTAAGTCCTTTATATTACTATCTACCAAGGCAGTGATTGCGTTTTCCGGAATACCCGACAAGCCAAAACCACCCAACATAAACGTCATATTATCGGTAATGCCTTCTGTCGCTTCTTTAACTGAATTTACTTTTTTATTAATCATACTTAAATTGTCTTTTGAGCCTTAAAATTAAGGAATTTAAATCTCAGAACCGCTTTTTGGGCACATTTTTGCGAAAAAGCAAAAACCAGGCCTTCCGCTATATCTTTTGCCAAACGCAAAAGGATGCCGCTACACTCCTTTTTGCAGATTCTTATTACAATTTAGAAGTAGTTTTAAGAAAAAGAATTTGTAGTGAACTAAATGTTTTACTAATGGAAATATGTATTGCTTTAAAACAAAAATAGCCGAAAAGAAACAATTTTTAAATTTAGTTCTTAACTACTATTTTTTATATATGTGGTGGTAGTTAATTTTTATTCTTCTCCAACATAACTAAAATAGACTTCACGAATAATTATTTCTTTATTTTTTATTTCAGATTTATCTATTAAAAATATATGTTTAGCTTTTTCAAATAATTTAAAAACCTTGTTATATTCCATTTTTCGCATAACGTCAATAGACATCAACAAATCTTTGTTATTTTTTAAAAAAGAGTTAAGGATTATCTCTATTCATCTCGTCAAAGTCTTTATATTCCCCACTTGATAAATTGATAATTCCTGTTGGGGACTTACCTTTTAGGTTATCATAAATTGAAAAATAATAATTTCCAAGTAGTATGCTTTTTGGGTTATTTCTTAGTCGTTTTTTTTCAAATTCAGAATTGTCAAACACTACAAAAAGAGTTTCCTCATTACTAATACTTTTATTTATAGACTTACACGAGTTAAGTATTAAACAACTAAATATAATCAATTCTAAGTTCAAGTTATAAGTGCAACACGAATATTTAAAATAGATGGGGCTAGCCCCATCTATTTTAGGCTCAATATCTATATTCGTTTTAGATGAAACATTATAAACAATTAGCCTTGTCACAAAGGTATCAAATTTCTACATTATTAGAGACAGGAATAACTATTACTCAAATTTCGAAGATCATCGGTGTTCATAAAAGTACCGTATCAAGAGAATTAAAGAGGAACACACCAGGTAGAGGTAGAACAGCTGGCAGTTATATAGCAGAGCACGCTCAACAAAAAACTGAGCAAAGACATTGCAATAAGCCAAAGTCTATTCTATTGACAGAAGCTCTTAAAAAGCGAATTGCTGGTTTGATGGAGTATGAGAAATGGAGCCCTGAGCTTATAGCAAAGCGACTTAGTAAGGAATCTGAAGTTTGTGTAAGCCACGAAACTATTTATAAATGGATATGGACTGCAAAGCATAGCAACCATAGAAAACATAGCTCTTATAAAAAATTACATAAGCATCTACGCCACACAGGTAGGAGGCAAAAGAGGAGTAATATTAAAGATAAACGTGGAGCAATCACTGGACGTGTAGGTATTGATAAGCGACCCAAGATAGTAGAAAAACGTTTACGCATTGGCGACATAGAAGTAAACCTTATGATGGGTAGTAACCATAAATCAGCATTACTAGTGATGACAGATAGAGCAACATGGGTTACTATGATAGAAAAACTCAGTAGTAAAAATGCAGATAAAGTTTATAAAAAGATGAATCAACGGATTACAAATTTTGACGCATCTTGGATAAAAACAATAACATTTGACAATGGAAAAGAGTTTGCCTATCATCATAAAATAGCAAAAGATGTGAATGCAAAAACATATTTTACAAGACCTTATACCTCGCAAGATAAAGGAACTGTAGAAAACAGAATTGGTGTGATAAGAAGATTTTTTCCAAAGAAAACAGACCTTAGAGAGGTCTCAAACAAAACAATAAAAGAAGTAGAAAAATTACTAAATTACAGACCAATTAGAAAGTTTAATTATAATAACCCAATTGAAGTCCTAAATAATAAGTGTGTTGCACTTATCGGTTGAACTCAGCAATACCAATGTAACCCCTAAGAGCAACATTACTAGTTTTAAATACTGTTTAAATTTTCTTTTTTTCATTCGTTTGGTTGGTTTTAAAAATTATTAATTTTATTATTAAAAAGCAAGTGTATAATAACAATCTCACAATACCTTTTTATACCATTCATCGAAAACTTCAACTTAGTAGCACTTTTCATTACGGTAAAAACCGTAATGGGAGTAAAATTCTTTTAGTTTAAAAGCAAAAATAGCAGAAAAGAAACAAACTTTATGTTTAACTCTTAACTGCTATTTTTTAATTAGTGTTTAGCGAAAAACACGCCTCTGGGAAACATAAAATATTATTGTAAAAGCCAAAGCAACAGCTTATATTTTGGTCATAAAATATTTGTGAGAAAACCTATTAAGTTCTACTTCTCGAATAGTAATTAATTCTCCTTCGAATTCGCCTTTATCTATAATTAGAATTTTTTTGGCCGAGGTTAATATTTCGTCGAGCAATGCTAAAAAATAAGAAACATCATCTTTATTATAACCTCTAAAAAAACAATTGTTAATGATATGATTTTTATTATCCTTTAAAAATTTCTTGTGTTTTTTATAAACGTTCGAGGTGATTCCAGCATCTCTTTTATCAAAATCAAAATATTTCATATGCTGAAATTCAATTTTGGAAGAGTCTTTTAATATATATATATAAGTAATAACGGTGTCTTTTTTAACTATAAATTTATTGACAACACTATTTTTATTTTCTTCTAATAGAATATATAACGTGTCTTTTTTTGAAAATTTTATAAAGAACTTATCTTTGCTAATTCTTTCTTTGAAAATTTTATTTTTTAATAGATATTCTTTAGAATAGGTCGATTCTACAGTACGAGAAGTCATTTTAGTAGAATCTTTTACCTGCGAAAAGGAGTATAAAGAGATAAATAATAATGGAAAAATAAATGTTTTAATTTTCATTGCAGTAAGTTTTTGAAAATTGTTTACCTGTGCTGTTATATTTTGAAAACAAGTATTGATTAACTGTTAAGCTTTCTAAGACGGACTGAACTGCTGAAGTATTTTGCAATCCTGTCATTGATAAATTTTTAAAAAATAATGACCAATTAAATAAATGACTTTCAGTTAATGGATTATTTATATCATTTGCTGTGTAATAATCTAAATCGGAAACATAATTTTGATTACTCAAAGGGATTAAATCATCTTTAACGTCAGTCAAAATTTGCTCCATTACAGGAAGCATATAGGTAAATATGAAATCATGCTGACTTTGATTATTTCCATCTATATCTAGTTCACAATTAAAATCATTATAAAACTGATTTAGTATACTTTCTAATTCAATATCATTATAGGGATGTAATGATGACGCTTGACTACAATTTTGAATCTTTAAATAAAGATAAGCGTGAATGCATTCATGCAAAATATTTCTCGCAATTTGAATATTTGAAGCTTTAGCATCATGTAATGGGTTTAATGTGTTTTTATTTATTTCAATTAGAACATCCATAGATTCAACTTCTCCTGTAGAAGTGTTTAACATTAAACTTGTTCTTGTTGCAGTTGCCCCTATAGAATTAGCTAAATTAGCTACAATTTCAAATTTAACATTTAAACTTTCATTTTCTCCAAAAGTATCTATAAATAAATCTTTGAATTTTGGTGAATCTACCAATTTATCATAAATACACATAAATTTTTCGTTTTCAGGCAAACTAATAGTATCACATCCTTTTCTAACATCTCCTAAATCTACATTAAAAGGCGAATTTAGACTATATTGAGAGTTAAAATTTTCATCAGATGTATAACAATCTTCCTCTATCTCCAATTCCTCTGGACAATCATCACCTCTACAAGGTGTTGTTGGTGTTGTAACGCCTCCATTGCTTGATGAACCACCACTACCACCGTTGTTGGTTTGGCCTCCATTTGTATCCCCAGTGTTTGTAGATTCAGTATCATTACCCACTGGTTCGCCAGAATCTCCCCAGCTTCCTGCACCACCTCCTCCGCTGGGCGTGCAAGTTTCTGCAATTACTATACTGTAAAAATCAATACCACAATCACCATAACCTATAGAATCATTATGATCACCAGAACTACAATATTCTTCAATTGTATAAGTACAGCCTTCTTTACTCAAAAATCCAGTTACAAAACTGTCGTTATCGA
>NZ_VSKM01000018.1 GCF_008086175.1 Bizionia saleffrena | reverse complement strand
AAAACAGCGTTTCCACAATTATCAGCTTCATCAGAAACATCACCAGTTACTGATAAGTCGGTAATATCTTGATCACATTCTAAAGTCACTTCAGTTGGAACCGTAAAGGTTGGAGCCGTTGTGTCTTTAATGATTATAGTTTGTGTTTGTATAGTTCCATTTCCACACGTATCTGTTAAAAGCCATGATCTAATGAAAGATGATTCGTTAGCACAAGATCCAGCAGTTACTGGTCCATCAGTGTGCGTTGCTTCTAAACCAGTGTTAGCACAATTATCTGCTTCGTCTGTTACATCACCAGTTAATGTTAAGTCTGTAACATCTTGGTCACATTCTATAGTTACTTTAGGAGGTGCTGTAAATGTAGGAGCAATAGTGTCTTCTATAATGATTGTTTGAGTTTGAGTATTTATATTACCACAAGCATCCGTTACTGTCCAAGTTCTAATAAAGGAGTATTCGTTAGCACAAAATCCTGTGGTTACTGCTCCGTCTGTATACGTTGCTTCAAGTGTTCCAGTATCACAATTATCAGCTTCGTCAGTGACATCTCCAGTTACTGTTAAGTCTGTAACATCTTCATCACATTCTAAAGTTACTGTTGCAGGAACCGTGAAGGTTGGAGCCGTCGTGTCTTTTATATGTATTGTTTGTGATACATTCGTTTCATTCCCACAAGCGTCAGTAGCAGTCCAGTTTTTTGTAATTGAATATTCACCTTCGCAATCTCCAGCTGTTGTTACATCCTCGAATGTTAAAATCACTCGTAAATCGCAATTGTCAGCTCCTTTCGGTTCGGCCCACACAGGAACAGTATCACACTCTATTGTAGTTTCCCCAGGTAGAGCAGTTATTGTTGGAGGAGTAGTATCATTAATTAAAATAGTTTGAGTAGCATTTGCTGTAGAACCACAGTCGTCAGTTATTTTAAATGTTCTAGTTACAGTGATAGGACAAGATCCAGAAGCAGAATCTTGATAAGTTATACTTGCCACATTCTCTTCAGTAAAAACACCGCCTTCAGCAGTAAACTGTGCTTCAGTAATCGAATTTGGTGTTCCATTATATGATAAATCGGTTAAATTACCATTAGTAATATCGCTTGTAGAACACCCTTCAACAGTAATGCTTTCTGGTGCAGTAAGAACAGGAGCAATAGTATCATTTACTAAGATATCAAAGTTTGCAGTTGCAGAGCAACTAGAATCTAAATCATTTACAGTAACTATATAATTACCCGCCGATAAATTAGAAATATCTTGAGTTGTTGAATTCGCTGTATCCTCCCAAGAATAGGTGTAGTTACCAGAACCGCCAGAAACATTAATATCAATAGCTCCATTACTCGTGTTATTACAAGAGTTGGGCGTGTTTGTAATCAAGGTTATGGTGATTTTATCGTAGACTTTTACCACGATTGGAACTCTATTCGGGCTCATACAACTAGCATCGATACCTTCGGCAACATAATAAGTTGTTGTTCCGGGTGTCTCTGTATTAGGTGAAATCGATGATTGCCCATAAGTATTAGGGTTATTATCTGTATAATATAATAGTATATAGTCTGGATTAGAGGGGGTAGCCGTTAAAGGAATGGCAGTCTCGTCTTCACAATACTCAACATCTGTTGCTGTTGGAACCGATATAACTTCTTCTACATTAATTGTGAATTGGTAATAACACGTTGTCGATCCTGGGGGGATAGCATAATAAGTTCCTGATTGTGGAGGGAACGAATTAGAGCTGTTATATTGAATTGTATTGTTTGTTAAGGGGTATTCGTTATAAAATTGTGTTCCTGCCGGAAATTGAGGGGCAACCTCTATTACAGAAATAGGTGTAGAACCAATGTTACAGTAGTAAAAATCTTGAACAGCCGTGTAACTGCCACAATTCTCATTAACAAATTGTGTCGAGTTAATAGGTATTACGGTTGGAGTAGGTATAGGCTCTCCTAAACAATCTCCAGAGGTTTGATACCCTTGTATTAATGGTTGATTAAAAGTAGTTTGAGAGGTTTCTCCAATACCACTTATAGAACCTGTTAACGATACATTAGTACCACAATTAGCATTTACTAAAAGCGCACAATCTGTAGTTGCTACTAAATCAAAAGATAGGTAAGCTAAAACATCACCTGGATTATTGGGTAATGGTAAATCTCCAATTTCCCATACAATGGAACCTGTTGGCCCTAAAGTAATATCAAAGTATGGAGCAGGTACCGTGTTTAAATTTAAGGGAGGGTGAACAGTATAACTAATACTTCCAGCCTGATAGGTAGAAGTATAAGGAATAGGCAGCGTAATTACCGTATTGTTTGTGGTTTCCGTACCGTTATTTGTAATTTCTAAACCATATTGTACACCATCACCCGGTATTACTTCTAAGGGCACAGGATTTGGAGCATCATTTACTGTATTTGCAGTTAAAACACCATTAGTTTCTGGCACGTAAGCGTCCACAGAAAAAGTGACGTTATAAATTATATAAGTATCTCTGGTTGAGCCATATTTAAAACTTGCCGAAGTTTGGTTATTTGCAATTATATTATTGTTTGTATTATCAACATTAAACATACTAATATCCATACCAGTATTGTTTAAAAGATTAGGATTCCTAGTGTTGCCTCCGGTATAAATAGTAGAATTAAAGAAATTACCTGATGAGTTTTCAGGGTGATTTAAACTTACCCAATTATTACTTGTGTTTTTAATTTGAAAATAGTCTCCAGAAATATTTCTATCTCCTTCACCGGCCATCATTCCTAATTTAAAATTAACATCACCATTTTGAACGGCTTTAAATCCTGAGATACCAAAAGTATAATCAGCAACAGTGCTTCCTCTTACATAAGCATACCCATCAAAAACGGTAATATCTCGCCAATTCATTTCAGAATTTTCATAGACCACAACCATTCCCCAACCTCCGTAGTATCCTGTTCCTCCACCGTTTCCTTGAGAGGTTGCAATATCTGCGACAAAATACTCTCCAAGACCGCCGGCTTTAACAGGATCTGTTACTTCTATATAACCTGCAAACATATTGTTATCACCGGGATATTGAATATCATTTGCATTAGCCTCTAAGGTTGTATAAGACGACTGACCAGGAGTTTTAAATTTAACAGTTCTCCTCTCTAAGTTAGTATAATTGTTAGTATTTCTACCCGTCCAATACAAACCCGCATAAATAATGTTAGAACACTCAGGATTCGCACCATTTTCATCTGACAAGTTTAACGTTGCTGAAGATGAGTTGTCCGTAGAGTTATCATTATCAACATCAACATATTTCATTATATTGTTGTTACCAGTATTATCACCGTATGAACTTAATGTAAGGTTCGTGTTCCCTATCATAGTGAAATCACCACGAACATTATAGATCGTTTTTCCAAGAGAATAAATAGAAACTCTTGGGGTAAAGTTTTTTCTTACTTGGCCAAAAGAGTTTCCTACAAAAAAGAGTCCTATACAGAAAGCTATTAAAAAGCGAAAATTATTAAGAGTAAAATTTTTCATAGTTAGTACTATTATTAAGAAGGGATTTCTATTTTAATATATTGCAATATTACGTTAGAAAAACAGTTCGGTTTTGATAATTTTTTTTGGGTATCTAGTTTTGTTTCAATAATGTAAAACACATACTTTAGTGATTTAAACGCAGAAAGTTTAGAACAATCTATACGATCTAAATCGAAGTCTAAATCGGTTACTTTTATTAATAGCATTTCAATGGATTCAGAAAATCGAAACGGTTTATTTAAACGTGATAAATCAGCACTATTTATATATAATTTTTTAATGCCGTTTTCAGCGTTTAAAAAGTGAATTTGGTTGTCTTCAAAATAAGAGATACCAGATTTTTGATCCCCATAAAGTCTTAAAACAGGTTCCAATTTATTCTTAGAAACATAGGCTTTACTATTTAAGTTGGATTCTTTTAATACGACTGGTGTTTGCGCATAGCTGTTGTATGTTACATTTAAAACAAGTAAAAGAAGGAGTACTTTTTTCATATCCTGAAATTTTATTTTTATTACTTAGATTTAGCTGATTATCAATGTAAAAAATAATTTCATATTAAATTAACTACTTTTATTTCGTAAATTAATTGTAATACAACTCAGATTTCACTGTGAAAGGTGGGTAAATAGGTTAATATATAAGAACAAAATTAGATTTGGGTATTGATAATAATAGCTGGTTACAAAATAAACCTGATTTTCAGCACAAAACAAAAAAATGAGGTAAATCACTTAAATAATCGTTAAAAGCGATTACTTAAGTAAATTAACGATAAAAGTATAAGAAAACACGATGAATAACGTAAAAATTTTAATTTTGATTAGACATTCGAAGTCATTATGGCGGCATAACGTGTCAGATATGCAAAGACCATTAAAAAAACGAGGCATTAACGATGCAAATTTGGTTTCAAACTCTTTAAAGGATGGGGCTTCAACTCCAGATGTCATTTTGTGTAGCCCGTCGAAAAGGACGCAAGAAACAGCACAAATATTTATAGATAATTTAGGGTTTAACATAGTAGATTTTAAACTTATAGATAATCTATACGATTTTTCAGGACATGAAGTTATTGAAGTGATAAAATCATGTGATGATATTTTAAATACAATAATGGTTTTTGGTCATAATAATGCCTTAACTGCTATTGCTAATAATTTTGGAAATGAGTACATTGCCAATGTTCCTACTTCTGGTTTTTTAGAAATACATTTTGAGACTTCTTCTTGGAAAAACCTAACTATGGGCCAGACAAAAAAAATAGTATTTCCAAAACATTTAAAATAATCAAATCAATACAATATATTTGTTACTAAATTCATTTTAATGGTTAAGAAAAATTCTAACAAAATATATATAAATCGCGAATTAAGTTGGTTGCAGTTTAATGCTCGTGTATTACAAGAGGCTTCAGATAAAACAGTGCCTTTAATTGAAAGACTGCGTTTTGTTGGTATTTTTTCGAATAATTTAGACGAATTTTTCAAAGTGCGTTACGCCACTATTAAACGAATAGATGAGGCAGGTAAAGCGGGTAAAAGTGAACTTGGAGGAATTACAGCTTCAGAATTGTTAGAGAAAATTACGCAAACCGTAATTACGCAACAATCTAATAGTCTACGAATTTTAAGCGCCATTCAAAGTCAATTAGAAAAAGAAAATATTTTCATCATAAAAGAAGACAATATTAATGAGGAACAGAAAGCGTTCATAAAACAGTATTACATTCAGAATGTTAGTCCGGCATTGGTAACCATTATTCTTAACGACTCTATAAAGCTTCCAAATTTAAAGGATAGTGCAGCCTATTTAGCGATTAAAATGACGTTAACAGATACTGATTATCAATATGCTCTAATAGAGATTCCTAAAAATATAAATCGTTTTGTCGCGCTACCTAAAATAGGTGACAAAAATTGTATTATAATGATGGACGATTTATTGCGTTATTGCTTAGATGATATCTTTAATATTTTTGATTATACTGCTATTTCGGCACATATGATTAAAATAACAAGAGATGCCGAGCTGGATTTAGAAAGTGATTTGAGTAAAAGTTTTATGGAAAAAATTAGCGATAGCGTTAAGGATAGGCAAGACGCCGAACCTGTGCGTTTTGTTTACGATAAAACAATCGATAAAAGCACTCTTAACTTTTTAATGAATAAAATGGGAATTGATGTGTCTGATAGTATTATTCCTGGAGGACGTTATCACAATCGTAGAGATTATATGGATTTCCCAAGTTTGGGACGTGCAGATTTATTATACGCAGCTATTAAACCATTACCAATTAAGGGATTGAGTTTAGAGACTAGTATTTTTACAGACATCGCAAAACAAGATTATTTACAGTATACACCCTACCAAACATTTGCATATACAGTAAAATTTTTACGAGAAGCCGCTCTAGATCCTAAAGTAAAAAGTATTAAAATTACTATTTATCGATTAGCACAAATTTCTCACGTGGCAAGTTCTTTAATAAATGCGGCTAAAAATGGTAAAAATGTAACCGTTTCTATGGAAATTCAAGCGCGATTTGACGAGCATGCGAATATTGAATATGCCGAGCAAATGCAACGTGAAGGCGTGACACTTTATTTTGGCGTTCAAGGTTTAAAAGTTCATAGTAAAATGTGTATTATAGAACGCGAAGAAGATCATAAAATAAAACGTTATGGCTTTATAAGTACTGGAAATTTTAATGAATCTACCGCCAAAATTTACACTGATTATACTTTGTTTACCTCAAATGATAAAATTTTGAAAGACATTAATAAGGTCTTTAATTTCTTTCAAGTTAATTATCGCATCTATCGATATAAACACATTATTACTTCGCCGCATTATACTAAAAACGCTTTTTTTCATTTAATAGATAATGAAATTGAAAATGTAAAAGCAGGAAAGCCAGCATATATAAGGCTAAAAATGAATAGCATTTCGAGCTATAAAATGATTGATAAGTTATATGAAGCGAGTAATGCAGGAGTAAAAATACAAATGATTGTACGCGGTATTTGCTGCTTGGTTCCAGGGGTTAAAGGGTTGAGCGAGAATATTGAAGCGGTTAGTATCATCGATAAATTTTTAGAGCACACACGACTTTACATTTTTTGTAATAATAACGATCCAAAAATTTATATTTCTTCAGCCGATTGGATGACAAGAAATATCGATAACAGAGTAGAGGTTAGCTGTCCAATTTATCAAGATTCTATAAAGTCTGAGATTATGGACACTTTCGATATTTGTTGGAACGATAACGTTAAAGCAAGAATATTAAACGAGACTCAAGATAATACGTATAAACGAAATAACGCCCCAAAAGTACGCTCACAGTTCGCTACTTACGAATATTTAAAAAACAAGCTTAATTAAAAAATATGCTTTCAATAAAAAAATATGGAGCAATAGATATAGGTTCTAATGCTGTCCGACTTTTAATATCTAACATCATTGAAGAAAAAGGTAAACCTGTGCGTTTTAAAAAGAGCTCTTTAGTGCGAGTTCCTATTCGTCTAGGTAGTGATGTCTTTTTAAATAACAAAATATCTAAGGATAATGTTGTTAGAATGATAGATACAATGCAAGCCTTTAAACTCCTGATGAAATCTCATAAAGTTGAAAAATATAAAGCGTGTGCCACCTCTGCAATGCGTGAGGCATCAAACGGAAAAAAAATAGCGGACTTAATTTTAGAAGAAACCAATATTAATATAGATATTATTGAGGGTGAAGAGGAAGCGGCCATTATTGCAGCAACCGATTTGCACGCCTTTATAGATACGAGTAAAACGTATCTTTATGTGGATGTTGGTGGCGGGAGTTCTGAGTTTAGTATTATTGATAAGGGGGAGAAAATAGTTTCAAAATCGTTTAAAATAGGAACGGTTCGTTTATTAAATGATATCGTTAAAAAAGAAACTTGGGGAGAGCTTGAAAAGTGGATAAAAGAGAAAACTAAAAATATTGATAAAATAGATGTTTTAGGTTCTGGAGGAAATATTAATAAAATTTTTAAGATTTCAGGTAAACCTTTGGGTAAACCGTTAACTTACTTTTATTTAACGTCGTATTACAATATGTTACAAACTTATTCTTACGAAGAAAGAATTACGGAATTAGATCTAAATCAAGATAGAGCAGATGTAATTATTCCAGCAACACGTATCTATTTATCGGCTATGAAATGGAGTGGAGCAAAAGATATTTATGTTCCCAAAATAGGGCTATCAGATGGGATCATAAAAAGTATCTATCACGAGACAGTTTTAAGCCATACAAAGTTAAAATAGTACAGTTCGTCTTAATAGTATTTCTTTTCTTAAAAAATTAATATATATTAGCTTGACCAAAATACAGTTAAATTTATTACAAAAAATACACACCAAAAATTATGAAAAAAACATTACTTTTATTAGCACTAGTTATGTGCTCGTTTTATGGCTTTAGTCAAGATGCTTTATACGGAGTTAGAGCAGGTTTCAATATTTCTAACTTAGATTTCGATCCAGAAGTTCCGGCAGGTGTAGAAAATATGCACAGAAATGGTTTTGCAATTGGATTTTTTGGTGAATTTCCTATTTCTAAAGGATTCTCTATTGCTCCAGAAATTCAATTCTCTGCAGAAGGTGCTAAAGAAGAAGCGTTACGTTTAGACTTTATTCAACTTCCAGTGTTATTAAAATTTAAAGTATCAGATCGTATTGCTTTAGGAGTTGGTCCACAAGCAAGCTTAAAAGCACACGAATACCAAGACGGAATTCAAAACTTATCATTCTCAGGTATTGCAGGGTTCGAATATGCTTTAACGGATGAGTTCTTTTTAGATTTTAGATACTCTTACGGTTTAACTAACATTTTTGATGACGAAGTTGAACTAGAAGCAATAAACACTAATATGCAAATTGGATTTGGAGTAAAATTCTAAGCCAAACCTTAACATAATTAAAAAGCCAATATTTACTGAATGTTGGCTTTTTTATGGGTGCTAAGTTCTAACCGTGAATACTTTGGTGTACGCTTAAATCTTTCATTATTTCAGCTTCAAACGCTAATAAGCTTTGCCATTTTTCATTGACTTCTTCAAGGTCTCCATACTGTCTTGCAAAGCCTAAAAACATAGTATAGTGGTTGGCTTCACTTACCATTAATTTTCTGTAAAATTCAGCCAAATCTTTATCTTCTAATTCTTCCGATAATAATCTAAAGCGTTCACAACTTCTGGCTTCAATTAAAGCAGCATAAAGCAATCTGTGTACTAATTGTGTTGTTCTACTACCTCCTTTCGGGAAAAAGGTGATTAGCTTAGCGACATAGTCGTCTTTGCGATCGCGACCTAAAATCCAGCCGTTTTCTAATAACCTGTCGTGTACCATTTTAAAATGACTAATTTCTTCTTTAACTAAAGCTGTCATTTCCTGAACCAAATCAGAGTATTCTGGAAAACTTACTATTAAAGAAATTGCCGTACTTGCAGCTTTTTGTTCGCAAAAAGCATGATCGGTTAAAATATCTTTAATGTTTTTTTCTACGATGTTTACCCAACGCGGGTCTGTTGGTAATTTAAGTCCTAACATAATTATTATCTGTTTCTTTAATGTAAAATGTATTGTCTTTTTGAAAACGCAAAATATATTTTTTACAGCGTTTGTTGCCAGGTTTACAAAACTCTAGATAGAGTTGTGTAGTGTATAATAAGTCTTCGGGCGATTGAAGCAACTCTATATTCGTTAATATATAATCCGTTAACTGAACGTTAATTTGCTGTTCTAAAAACGTTGTATTGATAACTTCAGAGAATATTATTTTTTCTTTTTGAGTGATATCTATATTAGCATTAAAACGTCTGTAATAGTGCTTTATAGAAAGCGCATCGGCTTTGTAGTACTTTATAATACTTGTCGATAAGTCCATATCCGAATAGTATTTTATTTTTACATTATACCCAGAAGCTAAGATCGTATCGTGTTGTATTTCGGTATATTTTTTTGGTGTGAATTGAATACGTTCAGAAAAAGAATCTAACAATTGGTGTCTTTTTAAAACCTCGCTAGCCGATGCATGCCTGAGATCTTGTCCGTCACAACCCAGAATTAACAAGAGGACAATAGAAACGATAACAGCAAGATGTTTTTTCATTTGAAATACAATTGATGCATTATAAAGATACTAGAATTAACGCAAAAAGGGAGAGCCTACCGATTATAAATCTAAATCGAAAGCCTTTCTAAGTAATTCTATATTAGGATTTTTTTCCTTCAACTTTTCGTATTTTTCGTCTGGAGTATAGGCAAATCTACTTTGCATAACTTCATTAACAGTAATTTCTAAGCTAATATCGAAGTTCTTAAGATTTTGTCTTAAAAACTGCATTAAATCATATTGCTGACGCTCAACTTCGACTTTATTTGTAGACGTAGGAAATGTAAGCTGAATTGTAGTGCCTTTCAATTTGGGCTTATCTATCGATAAAATAGAAGCTAAATTCATTTTACCATCGGTTTCTAGCTGTTTAATATAAGCGTTCCAAAACTCATAAAAATCGTCTTCGTGAAATTTTTCGCGAGGCAAATTTTCTTCATCCACCACAACATCCATCTGTTTAATAAGATGCTCTTTTTTTGTACGAATACTTTTTAAAGACAACCCCGAAGTGGCTTTCTTACCACTGTTAATTGTTATTTTTGGCGAAGGTTTACTTGGTGTCTCGCTGTGTTGCGATACCTGATTTTCAACTACAGTGGGTTTTGCAGGTTGCGCTTTAACTGCTGGTTGTTTTACCGGAATAGGTGTAATACCCAGTTTTTTGAAATAAGAGGGCGGGATTATGAAACGACTGCTATTTTTTTTTTCTCCATCGAAAGTGATAGAGGCAAGCTGCATTAAACAAAGTTCAACGAGGAGTCGTTGGTTTTTACTGGATTTATACTTTAAATCGGTGTCGTTAGCTAACTCAATACCTTTTAATAAAAATTCTTGAGTCGCTTTTTTAGATTGTTCTTGATATAATGCTTGCGTTTGTTCTCCAACTTCCAAGAGTTCTAATGTTGCAGGATTCTTGCAGACTAATAAATCTCTAAAATGGGAGGCTAATCCAGCAATATAATGGTGGCCATCGAATCCTTTCGATAAGGTGGTGTTAAATTGCATTAGCAACTCGGGTATTTTGTTCTCGATAATTAAATCGGTACTTTTAAAATACGTTTCATAATCTAATACATTTAAGTTTTCTGTTACCGCTTGTCGCGTTAACTGTTTTCCTGAAAAGCTAACCACACGATCGAAAATGGATAAGGCATCACGCATTGCTCCATCTGCTTTTTGTGCAATTATATGTAAAGCATCGTCATCCGCCGTAATGCCTTGCTCGTTAGCAATGTATTTTAGATACGCTTTAGCATCTTTAACCGTTATACGTTTAAAATCAAATATCTGACAACGCGATAAAATGGTTGGTATAATTTTATGCTTTTCGGTCGTTGCTAAAATAAATATACAATGCTTTGGCGGCTCTTCTAAGGTCTTTAAAAAGGCATTAAAAGCGGCTTGAGATAACATATGTACTTCATCAATAATATAAACCTTGTATTTTCCTACTTGTGGCGGAATACGAACTTGATCGGTTAAACTTCTAATATCATCTACCGAGTTATTTGACGCCGCATCGAGTTCGAAAATATTAAAAGCGTAATCTTCTTCGCCAGTTTCATTACCGTCGCTGTTAATCATTTTAGCTAAAATACGTGCACAACTCGTTTTACCAACACCACGAGGGCCAGTAAATAAAAGGGCTTGAGCTAAATGATTGTTTTCAATGGCATTTAATAAGGTATTTGTAATAGCGTTTTGGCCCACAACATCTTTAAATGTTTGTGGTCTATATTTTCGTGCTGATACTACAAAATGTTCCATTGAAATCTATTTGAAAAACAAAGTTAAAAATTCGATTGTAATTTAGTAAGAATGATTTGCTAAATTAGTACAATTTATTAACAATTTGACTATTTTTGCAGTAAGTAAAGCGCCTTATCGCATCTTATTTATAAGATGAGGAAAGTCCGGACACCGTAGTGCAATATAGTGGTTAATCGCCACCAGTCGTGAGACTAGGAAAAGTGCAACAGAAAGAATGTACAGGTTATGCTGTAGTGAAACCAGGTAAACTCTATATGGTGCAATGCCATGTATACTAATGTTTGAGCGTGCACGCGCGATTGTTAGAGGGTAGGCAGCTAAAGTGTACTAGTAATAGTATGCTCAGATAAATGATAAGGGCTCGAAAGAGTACAAAATCCGGCTTATAGCTTTACTTATTTATACAAAAACCCTTCTTATACCATAAGAAGGGTTTTGTTGTTTTATAAAGTAATGGGTGTTAATACTTTTCTTCTTCTTCTTCTTCTTCTTCGGTGATTTGTTCACCTTCAAAAAAACTGAAGACATTACCACCATAGCTTTTCGAGTAACTAAATTGTGGTAAATGAGATAGTGGCGTGTATTTAGAATGTTCTACAATTAATATACCGCCAGTTTCTAATAAGTTATTCTCGAAAACAAGCGTTGGTATTTTAACGAATGCTTCTAATGGAAAATCGTAAGGCGGATCGGCAAAAATAATAGTTGCTTTTTGTTTCGTGTTTTCTAAAAATTTAAACACATCACTTTTAATGGTCTTAATGGGCATTTCGAAACCTTCAGCGGTATCGTTAATAAACTTAATGCACCCAAAATCTTGATCTATCGCCACTATGTTTTCGGTACCGCGCGATGCAAATTCATAACTTATATTTCCTGTGCCCGAAAATAAATCTAATACCGAAATAGCGTCTAAAAAATATAAATTATTTAATATATTAAACAGTGCTTCCTTTGCCATATCTGTTGTAGGACGGACCGGTAATTTTTTTGGTGCGGTAATTCTTCTTCCTTTAAATTCTCCTGATATTATTCGCATTGTAAGCTTTTTATAAGTGTGAAATCTGAATAACTATTTACTGGTGTTTCAGAGTAATGGTAAGTGTCTAAGCGTTTTCCAAATGTAATATAACGAATGTACTTGTAGGCGATGGTGTATAAATCGTCGTTTTCAATTATAGCTCCTAAAAGTATCGTTTTAATAGTTTCTGGATTGAGTTGTAGTTGTTCGGTAGTGAATAATACGTAATAAATAAAATCTTCTGGCGTCGTGTATTCGAACGTGTTGTAGAGCACTAAATCGCCTTTTGTGACGGCTACTAACTGAAAATGGGTTTTCGAGACGTGTATATATAATTTCGAATCGTTAGCATTTGCTTCAGCATTTAAAATAGCTTCCACCAAAACGGTAGAGTAGTGCTTGAATGTAAAACTGCCAAATTTATCGTAAATATAGTTGTTGATATTTACATAAGGTAAATACACATTTACGCTATCGTTTATAGCAACAGTATCGAAAGTGATGTAATCTGTTTTTAATATTTTAATATTTAATTTTAAATAATCGACTAAAGCATCTTCATTAAAAAGCGCTTTTGGGACTAAAGTCGACCAATCATTTTCGTGAATGATAGTGATTTTATAAAAGGAATCTTTTAAAGCGTCTTCGGTTTCAAATTGCGTTTTAAGTGTCTCTAATAATTCATCTGGCGTTTGCTTTTTAGAGGCGCTGAAATGCTTTAAATGAATAATAGTATTTGTATCTGTGTTAAGAATACAAAAAGAAAGTCCATTCAAACCAAGTTGAATGGACAGTTCTTTAATATGTATTTCGTTTAAAGAATTACTATTTTGTGTCATAAACTTTTGGCCAGTTACCATTAGTTTTTACTTGGTCCATAGAACCAACACGTATAGTATTTCCATTAATTTCTTCAACAGAATTTACTTGGTTTTCTTGAATGATGTAATCTCTTTGCTGATCGTGTAAAATGTCGCTTTTTAAAATAGACGCTTCAAAAACTGCTATTTTTTCACCGACATCTCCAAGCTCACCCGCTTCTAATTTAAATTTAGTACCTTCTTTTGCAAAAGGAACATTCATCATAGTTTTAAAACGTTCAGAAGATTTAAATAAAGAATCTTTTACACTAACAAAACCAAGTGTATCGATAATTCTAATATCTTTCTTCATTTCCACTCCACGATATAGTTTGGTTAATTCTTCGTCTATTATAGTAGAATCTCTACGCTCAATAATAGCATATTGCCCTGTTTCTATAAAGTGTACTAAACTATCGAAGTTATCTGTAAACTTTCCATTAACTTCATTATACGCTAATTCAGAATCTCTAATGTCTACTAGCTTCTCAATAACCTTAACATAACGCTTCTCTTTTACTTGGTTAAATAAAATAGGATTGTAGACCGACATAAAAGTTAAGTACCCTAAATAAGCTATTAGTACCCAAAGGACTATTGTTATAACTGGTTTAATTTTAATTGGTACATACTTATCTATTAGCCAGACTAAGCCAATAGTTACGAGTATTGCAGCGATTGCAATAAGAACAAATGTTATCATAATGATTCTGTTAAATTTAATTAATGATCTACGCAAATCTACAATTTTTTTTTATTCGTAAAAACCAATAAGACTAAAAATCATTATATCTTTGAAGAAAAGCATAAAAAAGAGATCTTTAAATGACCAATTCTGAATTTTATTCCCTTATAAAACAACAATTTCCGTTCGAACCAACTGCTAAACAAGATATTTTATTATTACAGCTTTCTAATTTTATTTTTAATGAGAATTCTGAAGAAGTCTTTTTACTTAAAGGGTACGCTGGAACAGGAAAAACAACAATTGTAGGAACGATAGTAAATAACTTGTCGAAAGCTAATAAAAGTGCGGTATTAATGGCGCCTACTGGGCGTGCGGCAAAAGTGATTTCTAATTATTCTAAGAAAGAAGCGTTTACTATTCATAAAAAAATATACTTTCCGAAGAAAGAAAAAGGCGGTGGTGTAAAATTTGTATTACAACCCAACAAACATAAAAACACCTTATTTATTGTCGATGAAGCATCTATGATCCCGGATACTCCCGGTGATTCTAAATTATTTGAAAACGGATCGTTGCTGGACGATTTAATGCAATATGTGTATTCTGGCCATAACTGTAAATTACTTTTAATAGGCGATACCGCTCAATTGCCACCGGTAAAGCTAGATTTAAGTCCGGCGCTAGACGAGAACACTCTAAGTCTTAACTATAATAAAGACGTCACAAAAATGGAACTTGACGAAGTGATGCGGCAAGGTCAAGATTCTGGAATTCTAGAAAATGCTACCGAAATTAGAGAGGTTATTGCTAGTAATTTTTTCGAAAGCTTTAAATTTAACCTTAAAGGGTTTAAAGATATAGTAAGATTAACTGATGGTTACGAGATACTTGACGCTATAAATGATTCTTACAGTACTTTAGGTAATGAGGAAATGGCAATTATTGTGCGAAGTAATAAGCGGGCCAATTTGTATAATCAGCAAATACGAAGTCGTATTTTATTTAATGAAAACGAGTTGTCGTCTGGCGATTATTTAATGGTGGTTAAAAATAATTATTTCTGGCTAAAACCTACAACAGAGGCTGGCTTTATTGCCAATGGTGATATTATTGAAATATTAGAAATCTTTAGTATTAAAGAACTCTATGGTTTTCGTTTTGCGGAAGTAAAAGTAAGAATGGTGGATTACCCTAATATGCAACCCTTTGAAACTGTTTTATTATTAGATACCATAGATGCTGAAACCCCCTCACTGCCTTACGAAGATTCTAACCGGTTGTACCAAGAAGTGCAAAAAGACTACGAGGACGAAACCAGTAATTATAAAAAGTTTTTAAAAATTAAAGGCAATCCACATTTCAATGCCTTACAAGTGAAATTCTCTTACGCTATAACGTGTCATAAATCTCAAGGTGGACAATGGAATACGGTGTTTGTTGAACAGCCTTATTTACCAAATGGTATCGATAAAGATTATATGCGTTGGTTATATACGGCCGTAACGCGTGCTCAGGAAAAACTGTATTTAATAGGTTTTAAGGACGATTTTTTTATTGAAGAGTAAACTGTGGAATACAGACTTTCCTGGTCTGGTGTGCCGCGCACTCTTTTAAACGCTAAATCAGGTTATTATATAACAGAGCACTTATTTGTTTATTTTAGAAGCTCAATCTTAAAAGCTATGTTATAACAGCGTGGGCCTTTTTAGTGTTGGTTTAGAAATCGGTTTTTTAGTAGCTGTCGATTTTCGCGGTTTTACACTTATTATCTATGCTAAGTTTGGCGGGTTATACCGTTATTTTGATAAGTAATGATTCTTGGCAATGGATTGGAAGTTTGCCTGCAGTATTAATTTTCGGGGAAGTGACTATTATTGATTTTTCCTTTTAAGTTTTATGAAAATTTTAAACGCCGTAAGGCTAGAATAGTCTATAAAATATCCTATTTTTGAAAAAGCAGATTTTGTTAAGAAAAGGCTACATATTTTAAAATTTTATACCATTTGATGAAAATAATTGCAATGATTCCTGCGCGCTATAAAGCCTCTCGTTTTCCTGCTAAATTAATGCAAGATTTAGGAGGCAAACCTGTTATTACGCGTACTTACGAAGCTACAGTAAACACTAATTTGTTTGATGATGTTATTGTGGTAACAGACAGTGATATTATTTATAACGAAATTATAAATACTGGAGGAAAAGCAGTAATGAGTAAGAAAGAACACGAATGTGGAAGCGATCGCATTGCTGAAGCTATCGAATTTATGGATGTAGATATTGTGGTGAATGTGCAAGGTGATGAACCTTTTACAGAAATTGAATCGTTAAAAAAATTAATCAACGTTTTTAAAAAGGATAGCGAAAAAGCTATTGATTTAGCCTCTTTAATGGTCCATATTACAGACGAATACGAAATTAAAGACCCCAATACGGTTAAGGTTATTGTAGATCAACAAAGCTTTGCACTGTATTTTTCGCGAAGTCCAATTCCTTATGCTAGAGATAAAGAAGTGGCTGTAAAGTATTTTAAACATAAAGGTGTTTATGCGTTTAGAAAAGAGGCATTAATGGACTTTTATCGTCTGCCAATGTTAACTCTAGAAGCTTCAGAAAAGATTGAATGCATTCGATATTTAGAATACGGTAAACGTATTAAAATGGTGGAAACAAATGTTCAAGGTGTAGAAATTGATACGCCAGAAGATTTAGAAAGAGCAAAAAAACTTTGGAAATAGACTATAAAAACATAAAAGTTATTGGTTTTGATGCAGACGATACCCTTTGGGTAAACGAGACGTATTTTCGAGAAGCAGAAAATGAGTTTTGCAAACTATTAAGTAATTTCGAGACCTTTAATAAAATAGATCATGAACTGGCTATAAAGCACATGCAACATTTGTCTCTTTACGGCTATGGCGTAAAAGGTTTTATGTTGTCTATGGTAGAAGTCGCTTTAGAATTATCGAACAACACGGTGTCTAGCAAAACTATTAATCAGATTTTAGACATTGGTAAAGAGATGTTAAATAAGCCGGTAGAGCTACTAGACGATGTCGAATTGGTATTAAAAGAATTATCGAAAAAATACAAACTAATAGTGGCCACCAAAGGTGATTTATTAGATCAAGAGCGCAAATTAGAAAAATCAGGATTGTTAGACTATTTTCATCATATAGAAGTATTAAGTGATAAAAAAGAAGCAAACTATTCGAAGTTATTAAATCATTTAGACATTAAACCATCGGAGTTTTTAATGATAGGAAATTCATTAAAATCTGATATTTTACCGTTAGTTAATATAAAAGCGAATGCTATTCATATTCCATTTCATACCACTTGGATTCATGAACAAGTAAAAGCATCTGAGACTAACGGCAAAGTCTATAAAACGATTAATACACTCAAGGAATTAACGGAGCTATTAAATTAAAATGCTGCACCGGTCTTTTAAAAAAATAGTTTACACGAATGTTTAGACAAAAAAAGTATATAAATTAAGAGTTAATGAGTTATAAAAATTTCCCTATGGTTTCCAAAGTGATCTTTGGACGCGGCTGTTTTAACCAGCTAGCAGATATTTTAAGTCCAAGGCGTTTAAATACAAAAGCACCATTTATATTCTTTGTGGATGACGTATTTAAAGGAAATTCGTGGTTAACCTCTCGAATTCCATTATCGTACGACGATAAATTAGTTTACGTTTCTACTAAAGAAGAGCCTAAAACCTCTCAGATAGATCAGTTGGTAGAAGATATTATACTAACGTATAAAGAACGCCCTTCTGGAATAATTGGAATAGGTGGTGGTAGCGTTTTAGATATTGCAAAAGCGGTGGCTATTATGCTTAATAATGATGGGGAATCTAAAGATTATCAAGGCTGGGATTTAGTAAATACGGAAGCCGTTTATCACGTTGGTATTCCTACTATTTCAGGAACAGGAGCAGAAGTATCTCGCACCACTATTTTAACTGGACCAGAACGCAAATTAGGAATTAATAGTGATTTCACGCCGTTCGATCAAGTTCTTTTAGATCCAGAATTAACTAAAGATGTACCAAAAGACCAATGGTTTTATACCGGTATGGATTGTTTCGTGCATTGTATCGAATCGCTTAACGGAACGTATTTAAATGCGTTTAGTAAAAGTTATGGTGAAAAGGCTTTAGAGTTATGTAAAGAAATTTTTATTGATAACGATTGTACTGATGAGGAATCGCAAGATAAATTAATGATGGCAAGCTGGCACGGTGGGATGAGTATAGCCTACTCCCAAGTTGGTGTTGCGCACGCGATGAGTTATGGATTATCTTACTTATTAGGTATAAAACACGGTATTGGAAATTGTATTGTTTTCGATCATTTAGAAGACTATTACCCGGAAGGTGTAGCACTTTTTAAAGTAATGAAGAAAAAACATAATATTACATTACCTCAAGGTATTTGTGCAAACTTGTCTGACGAAGAATTTGATATCATGATAGATGTAGCCTTGAGTTTAGAGCCATTATGGGAAAATGCGATTGGCAAACAATGGAAAAAAATAATTACGAAAGAGAAATTAAAAGCGTTATATTTAAAAATGTAATATGCGTAAACTAGCTCTATTTTTATACTTCAAAGTTTTTGGTTGGCAAATAGTTGGTAATAAAAACTTTTCGAAGGATACAGTAAAAAAAGCAGTTATTATAGCTGCGCCACACACTAGTTTTTACGATTTTTTTGTAGGAATCTGCCTAAGAAAAATAGTCAATGTAAAAACAAATTTTATAGGTAAAAAGGAATTATTTAGGTGGCCTTTAGGTTTGTATTTTAAGTCTGTTGGAGGCGTTGCTTTAGACAGAACGCCAGGTCAAAATAAAGTGCAAGCGATTGCTTTATTGTTTAAAAATAAAAGAGAATTTAGATTAACATTAGCTCCTGAAGGTACTCGGGGCAAAGTTAAAGAATGGAAAACAGGCTTTTACTATATTGCCAAAGAAGCCAATGTGCCAATTATTATGTTTACTTTAGATTTTAAAAATAAACAAAATAAAATTTCAGAACCGTTTTATCCAACTCACGACAGTACTGCCGATCTGGCTTGTATTAGAAGTTTCTTTAAAGATGTTGTGGGTAAGGTGCCAGACTACTCTTAAACTATATATATATCTTTAATTGTTTAAAGCCAATGAGATAAAACTATCTGGAACGGGTGGTAATAAGGTAATTGTGTTTAATGAATATTTACTTTCAATTTCGGGATTAGTAGTATACAAATACTAATTTTAAACGAATATTTAGGCCATAAAAAAAGCTATCTACGAAAGATAGCCTTCTTTTAAGTATTTTAAACTGATTTAGATAACAAGTTAATCAGCACTATTTTCTTCCATAGTGTGATACACGTTTTGCACGTCATCATCTTCTTCAATTTTTTCTAACAGTTTTTCGACATCTGCCGCTTCATCAGGAGTTATTTTTTTTGTCACTTGAGGAATACGTTCAAAACCTGAAGATAATATTTCAATACTGCGCGATTCTAATTCCGCTTGAATTGCTCCAAAACTTTCAAAGGGCGCATAAATTAAAATACCATCGTCATCAGCAAAGACCTCTTCAGCACCAAAATCTATAAATTCTAATTCTAATTCTTCAGGATCTAAACCTTCAGCATCAATTCTAAAATTACACGTATGGTCGAACATAAAAACGACCGAACCTGAAGTTCCTAAACTCCCGTCGCACTTGTTAAAATAACTACGCACGTTAGCTACAGTTCTTGTGTTATTATCGGTTGCTGTTTCTACTAATATGGCGATACCGTGTGGCGCATACCCCTCAAAAACAATTTCTTTATAATCACCTAGACTTTTGTCGCTCGCTCGTTTTATAGCGCGCTCCACGTTGTCTTTAGGCATATTTATCGCTTTCGCATTTTGTATTATCGCTCTAAGCCTTGAATTGCTGTCTGGATCTGGGCCTCCTTCTTTAACAGCCATTACAATATCTTTTCCAATGCGTGTAAAGGCCTTACTCATTGCAGACCAACGCTTCATTTTACGTGCTTTACGAAATTCAAAAGCTCTTCCCATAGTATTTGTTTTATATTTTCTTTTTAGAAAATAGTATTTAATTAATGTTACACAAATTTAAAAATAAATATGAACTGCCTTCGTCTTTTCTTATAAACTAAGTAATAAAAGTGTGTAAAAATCGATTTAAAAGAGTTTTACAACGTCATCTGTTAACGCTTTAGTTTCATATTATAGTCGGTTCTATAATGCATTTACCATAGTTTGTAAAAGCTAGCTAATTTAACAACGTACATTTTAATTGTTGTCCTTAAATTATAAATTAGACAAAAACCGGATCGCGATTGCCCCGAACTGATAAATCACAGTATTTAATTCTTTTAATATTAAAGTTTAAAGTCTATGTACGTAAGGACTATCCTTAAATTATTCCTCTTCTTCTTCTTCAACAATCAATTCAATGGCTTCTGCTAATTTAAAATCTTTTAAAGTCACACCATCAACGTCGTGAGTATTTAGAGAAATTTTAAGCACATTATAAACATTAGTCCATTCCGGATGATGGTTTAAAGCTTCACATTCAAAAGCAATTCTGCTCATTGCGCTAAAGCAATCTTTAAAGTTTTCGAATTCGAATTCTGCGTGAATAGCATTATCGTAATATTCCCATTCTGGAAGGCGTATTAATCGTTTTTCAATATCTTCTTCTGATAATTTTGACATAATAGATGTGTTTTTTGTAAGGTGAATATGTGCTAATAAAATTACGTTATTTTAAATGAAATCGGTTGTATTTTATACCTTTTTAACTGTAGTTATAAAATGAATGACACCTTAAATTTTAATAGTCCAACTCTTCTAAAATTAGAGAGCTCTCTAACTGAAGGTGTTTTGGAAGCGTGTTGCTTTTGGCTAAAATGGCTAAATATCGGTTATCGTTGGTGGTAAAAACCTGTTTAATTAGTGGCCTATTTACGCCTAAAGCCTCAATAATCTCTTTTGTAAAGTCGTCGTGATGCACCAAATCGGTGCTTCCTAAATGAAATACGCCATATTTATTTTGGTTTATGATATAATGAATCTGTTGGGTTACTTTAGTCTCGGTGGTAACATTCATTATTAAATTGGGAAATACTTCTACCGGAAGTCCTTCTTTTACAAACGCTTTAATTTCTTTAATTCGCGGTGATTGCGCTCCAAAAACCATTGGCAATCGTAAAATTGCTACTTGATGAATAGGCAAACGCAGCAGCATATTTTCAATTTTTATTTTAAAATGACCATACGAGCTGTGACTTAGTGTTTTGTCTAATTCGTAACTAGGGAATTTACTGTAAGCATCAAAAACATTGGCAGACGATAAATAAATAAGTTTAGCATCGCTAACTATAAGATATTCTGCGATATGGTGGTGCGCAATAATCTGGGCTGAGAAATTGCCGCGTAACGCCGAAATTATAATAGTAGGCTGTACGGCTTCTAAGATTTCGAAGATATCATCCTCTTCAAAATTATATTGAAAATAATGTTGATTTTTATCGTAGCTATAATTGTCCGTTCGGTAGGTTCCAAACGTTTTAAAATAGGGGCATAGTTCCTTATAGATGGCTTCACCTATAAAGCCGCTGGCGCCTAGAATTAAAATTCTATGTTTGGTATTTCTTTTTATCATTACCCGTTTAACGTTTAAAAAATAGATAAATTGGTTTGCGAAGTAAATTGCTCTAAGGCTTGCATTCCTATTAACGAGTTGCCTCTAGGATTTAATCCTGGTGCCCAAGTAGAAATTATAAAATTATTGGGTAATAGGGCAACGATACCGCCACCAACACCACTTTTTCCTGGTAATCCTACCTCGAAAGCAAATTCACCGGCCTCGTCATAAAACCCGCACGTAAGCATAATTGCATTGATACGTTTGGCTTGCTTTTTAGTAATATGTTTTTTACCCTTCATACATTTTCCACCGTTGGCGAATAAATAAAAGGCTTTAGAGAGTTGCGCGCAACTCATTTCTAGAGAACATTGATGAAAATAAAAATCTAGAACGTCCTCAACTTTGTTATTTAAATTATTGAAGGATTTTAAAAGATAAGCGGCAGCAAAGTTGTTAAAGCCTGTACTTTCTTCAGAATCGGCTACCTTAAAATTATATTTTATGGTTTGATCGTTAGTTATATCGCGAACATAGTTTAAAAAATCTTCTTTCGGGTTTTCTAAGTGTGAAACTAAAATATCTGCAATTACCAGAGCTCCAGAGTTTATTAAAGGGTTTCTAGGAATCCCGTTTTCTAGCTCTAATAAGGATAAATGGTTAAAAGGATTTCCTGAAGGTTCCACATCAACACGTTCCCATATTTTATTGTCCTCGTAAGCAATAGCTTTGGAAAGGGCTAATACTTTAGAAATACTTTGTATGGAAAAGGGCGTAAAAGCATCGCCGGCAGAAAACGATCTGCCGTCGACGTGTTGCATAAATAGTCCAAGGGTATTCACATCCTTTTTCGACAACTCGGGAATGTAAGAGGCCACAATACCTTTTACTTCTTCCGCTTTTAAATCGTCGTGTATGCTATTTAATATACCTTGAAAATCTACCATAACTTATCTTTTATGCTTTGTAAAACGGTGGTTTTACTATGGTTGCAGGAATGGCCTTTTTTCTAATTTGTATGTATATTTTTGTACCTGTTGTAGCGAGTTCTGTTGGTACGTAGCCTAAACCAATACCCTTACCTAAACTAGGAGACATTGTTCCAGAAGTTACTATACCAATAGCTTTACCATCTGCGTCAACAATCTCATAATCGTGTCTTGGAATACCGCGCTCATCTAATTCGAAAGCGATTAACTTACGTTTTGGTCCGCGTTCTTTTTCGGCTTTTAAAGCTTCAGAATTTGTAAACTCTTTAGTAAACTTAGTAATCCAACCTAAACCAGCTTCTATAGGAGAGGTGGTGTCACTTATATCATTTCCGTAAAGGCAATATCCCATTTCTAAACGCAACGTGTCACGGGCAGCTAAACCAGTTGGTTTTGCACCAGCTTCAGTTACTTTATCCCAAATTTGTTTTACTTCAGTATTTTTACAATAAATTTCGAATCCGCCACTTCCAGTATACCCTGTTGCCGAAATAATGACATCGTCAACACCTGCAAAAACGCCAACTTCAAAGTTGTAAAACTTTATAGCCGATAAATCGTGATTTGTTAAGGGTTGCATTTTTTCGACAGCATTAGGCCCTTGAATAGCTAGTAAAGAATAGTCTTCGCTTAAATCGCGAAGTGTTGCACCAACATCGTTTTTAGACGCGATCCAGTTCCAATCCTTTTCAATATTACTCGCATTTACTACTAATAAATATTGATCTTCTTTTAATTTGTAAATAAGTAAATCGTCTACCACACCGCCGTCATCATTTGGTAAACAGGTATATTGCGCTTTCCCAACCTTTAATTTAGAAGCATCATTACTACATACTTTTTGTAATAAATCTAAAGCGTGTTCGCCTTCAACTAAAAATTCACCCATATGCGAAACATCAAAAACACCACAGTCTTTTCTAACTGCTTCGTGTTCGATATTTACACCGTCGTATTGTACAGGCATATTATAACCAGCAAAAGGAACCATTTTAGCTCCAAGAGCCTCGTGAGTAGATGATAATGCAGTATTTTTCATAGGTATAAGCTTAAAGTGCTATTTTGTTATTAAAATGTGATTGATTTTTGCCAAAGGTATCGAAAATTATTCGTTTTCGTAAAACGACTTAGGCATTAAAACGGTGTTACACTTATTTCTTTTGCTTTTTACTGAAGGGCTTATAATAATTCGAAAAAATTGCGTTTCCCTATTTTTATTTTAAGTTCTTTTTTGAGTTTAATTGTTGTAAACGGTGCTTTTATTTTTTCGTTATTTATCTGAACAGCTCCGCTTTCTATTAACGTCGAATGGCAGAATTGGATAATTCGCTTTTTAAGGCTTTACATATATCTAAAAGAGTTATAACGTTTGAAGCTAATTTTAAAGCTATAATTGAAACAGGTTCAAAAATTTTCTCATTAAACCCTCTATTTTGAAACTGATTTTCGAAAAACAGTTCTGCAGCCGTTGCTTCCGATTCATTATATTACTGACTTATTATATTTTTCGCAATGTGTTTTTTTAGAGTCATCGGGTTTGTTCCTGCGCTTATGTCTTTTAAAAATAATGCTTTCTTAACCTCTGAAAAACCTGTAGCAAGCTGTAAAAACTCTGGGATTAAATCGTCTGGCATTGATAAAGTTTTTCCAAACATATCATTGGGAGAATCTATTAATCCTATTATATTGTTTTAGGATTTACTCATTTTCTCTTTACCGTCTAAACCGCGTAGTAACGGCATACACATTACAATTTGTGGTTCTAAATTGTGGCTTTCTTGAAGCTGTCTTCCCATTGTGCAGTTAAAAAGCTGATCGGTGCCGCCCATTTCAATATCGCAGTGTAATTGTACAGAATCGTAACCTTGTAAAATAGGGTATACCATTTCGTGCATTGCGATGGGTGTGTTTTCGTTGTAGCGTTTGTTAAAATCTTTTCGGTGTATTATTTGGGTAACAGTCACTTTAGAAAGGAGTTGAATGACATCAGAAAATGAAAGTGCATCTAACCAATCCGAATTATAAACAATTTCGGTCTTATCGATGTCTAAAATCTTAGATAACTGATTAATGTATGTTTCAGCATTGAATTTAATGGCTTCGATACTTAACGGCTTCCTACTTTTATTTTTACCTGTAGGGTCTCCAATTCGCGCGGTAAAACTTCCCACCAAAATAATAACCTGATGGCCCTGATCTTGAAATTGTTTCAGCTTTTTCAATACCACTGTATGACCCAAATGCAAATCGGGTGCAGTAGGGTCAAAGCCTAGTTTAATTTTTAACGGACGCTGTTCCTTTTTAGATTGTAATAGTTTGTTTTTCAAACCATTTACAGGTAGTGTAATTTCTACGTTTTATTGTAAATTTTTAAGTGTTTGCATAATTTTTTGCATAAAAAAAGCCCGAACAAATTGCTCGGGCTTTACGGGTTATATAAATACTATTAGTTTATTTTAAACAATTATTGTTTTTAAATTTTAGCATATAATTCCTTAGCCACTCTATTATGATAATAGGTGCTGAAAAAAGGAAGACGTAATATGTTATTTAAAAATTTCATTTAGAAACGAATCGTTTAAAGTTTTGTTAAACAATTAATTAAAATCATTACGTCCTTAATTTATTTCTCTTTTCAAAACTACAAAACACAAAGTTTTGAGTCGTATTAAATGGCGTGGTATGATCTTCAGTTTTACAATTTAATTTACTGAAATCTCCCTTAAAAGTGTGCTCTAAAGTATTTTCTGAATATTGTGAAATAGCTAAACCGCTACATTTTTCAGGACCATTCTCAGAGAATGTACCGAGTATCATAAAACCAGAGACGGCATTCTTAGTGAGTTCTATGTAGCAATTAATAGCCTCGGGTGTTGTTAAAAAATGAAATGCTGCACGGTCGTGCCAAATATCATAAGTAGTATTTGGTTTAAAATTAATGATATCACTAACTACCCAATTCACCAATTCTGCACGATCGCCTAATCTTGCTTTTGCTTTATCTATCGCTTTTTTAGAAATATCGAGTACCGTAATATTTTTGTAACCGTCGTCTAGCAAACAATCTACGAGTTTACTGTCACCACCACCAATATCTATAATTTTTGCTGTTTTTTCTGCGTTAAGTGACGCTATAAAATCTAACGAGGTTCTTGGGATTTCCTGGGTCCAACTCACTTGCTCAGGTGTTTTCGTTTTGTATACTGTTTCCCAATGTTCTTTTTTATCTATAGTCATTTTAAGTAAATTTAATCTGTTTGGATAGTCAAAGTTAAAGGTTTTTTAGGAGGTGGCGGTTATTCAAGGCGTAGTGCTTTACTTCTTCTTAAAGAAATTATAAATGGTATTAAACTAAAGTTAAACCGTTAAAAAGAATAGCATTAAGTAATTTATAATAGTAAATTGATCTTATGGAAAATATATTAGTAGCTGGTGCCAATGGTACCACAGGAAAAAAAATAGTACACTTATTAAAGGAATCGCAATATTTTAACCCTGTTGCAATGGTTAGAAAAGAAGAGCAAAAAGCCTATTTTGAAGGACACAATATCGAGTCGGTTTTAGCTGATTTGGAAGACGATGTCACGCCAGCTTTCAAAACCAAAAGTAAAATTGATAAAGTTGTTTTTGCTGCTGGTTCTGGAGGAAAAAAAGTAGTTGAAGTCGATCAAGAAGGAGCAAAAAAACTTATTGATGCTTCCAATAAAAATAGCATAAGAAAATTTGTGATGTTAAGTTCTATGGGAGTAGATAATCCAGAAGAAATGTCAGAATTAAAGGACTATTTAAAAGCAAAACAGAATGCAGACGAACACTTGAAAAATAGTGGTTTGAATTATAGTATTGTGCGTCCGGGGTCTTTAACAAACGAAAAACCTTCAAATGAAATTGAACTAGAAGCTAAGCTAAATAAAAGAGGCGAAATTAGTAGAGATGATGTTGCGCAAACCATAGTCAGAACTCTAAATGATGATGTCGCTAATAAGGCCACCTTTGAAATCATAAAAGGGAATACTTTAATAGGAAAAGCGTTAGATAAAATTTCTAAAATTGATGCATAACTAATGCGACAATAAAAATGATTTAAATGCTTCGTAGCTGCCAATTTTGGTGGCTACTTTTGTTTTTGACAATACCGCTTTAATTTGAGGAGGTAACTCTTGTTTTTTTCCAATAACAGCTTCCACAACGTCTAAGAATTTTGTAGGATGTGCTGTTTCTAAAAATACGCAATGCACGTTTGTGTTATTTTTTAAATACGCTTTACAGCCTAAATAACCAACAGCTCCGTGCGGATCGGCTACATAATTGTATTTGGTATATAATTCTTTTAGGGCGATTTTGGTGTCTTCGTCGGTAAAACTGAAAGACGATAAGTTTTGTTTTAATGTTTCAAAATCGTGATTATAAATTTCTTGAATACGAATAAAGTTACTCGGGTTTCCAACATCCATTGCATTACTAATAGTTTGCACAGACGGTTTTGAGTTGTAATTCTTAGTTTTTAAATAGTTTGTAACACTGTTGTTAGCATTATTAGCTGCAATAAAATGAGAGACAGGTAAGCCTAATTGTTGCGCCATCATTCCAGCACAACTATTCCCAAAATTTCCACTGGGAATAGAGAATACTATGTTTTTATCTGTTTTATTTAGTGTTTTATAGGCAAACATAAAGTAAAACAACTGCGGTAACCAGCGCGCAACGTTGATAGAATTGGCCGAAGTCAGTGACATAGTCTCTGTAATATCCGAATCTAAAAAAGCACGTTTTACCATCTCTTGACAGTCATCAAAAACGCCATCGACTTCTAACGCAGTAATATTTTGACCTAAAGTGGTGAGTTGTTTTTCTTGAATATCACTCACTTTCCCACTCGGGTATAAAATAACAACATTCACGCCTTTTACTCCTAAAAACCCATTTGCAACCGCACCTCCTGTGTCACCAGAAGTGGCCACTAGCACAGTGATTTCTTTAGTATTATTGGTGTTAAAATAAGCCAAACATCGCGCCATAAATCGAGCACCGACATCTTTAAAAGCCATCGTGGGGCCGTGAAATAATTCTAAAGTTGAAATAGTTTTATCAAACGTTACGATAGGAAAATCAAAAGAAAGCGTCTCTTGGATAATCGTTTTTAAAACGGTTTCGGGTATATCTGGTGTTACAAATTGTTTAATGGCTTCAAATGCTATCTCTTCATTGGAATACTGGCTGATGTTTTTAAAGAAATCTTTTGGTAATGGAGTGGTTTTTTCTGGAAAATACAAACCTTTATCTGGGGCTAGCCCTTTAATAACAGCCTCTTTAAAGCTTACTTTTTTAGCTTTTCTATTGAGTGAATAGTATTTCATATTATAATATTTTGATTCCTGTCGGGTTAATTTTTGAAACATAAGTAGTAAAAGTGATTCCTGCTCTAAAATAGATGTCACGCATCACTTTTTCCACATTTTTAGCCATTTCTAAACCTTCGCTTAATGCAAAAACAGAAGGTCCAGAGCCTGAAATACCGCAACCTAAAGCACCTATTCTAAGAGTCTGTTTTTTTACAGTATCAAAGTGGGGGATTAACGTTTTACGGTATGGTTCGATAACGACATCCTGTAACGCAGAACTTAATAATTGGTAATTATTGGTATGTAAAGCGTGAACCAAACTTCCTACATTTGCCCATTGGGTGATCGCTGTTTTTAACGGAATCTGGTCTGGTAAAATCGATCGGGCATGGCGTGTTTTAATTTCAATTTCTGGATGAATGATTGTCGCGTAAAGAGCTGCTGGTGTTGGTAATTTTAAAATAGAAATGGGGTTACAAGATTTTACTAAGGTAAATCCGCCAAACAGAGCAGGAGCAATATTATCGGCGTGTTCTGCTCCGCTGGCAAGCGCTTCACCTTTCATTGCAAAAGCTGTTAATTGATGTGTATTGTAGGGTTTACCTAGTAATTCGTTGATGGCAAAAACGCTCCCCGACGCACTAGCAGAACTACTGCCAATTCCGCTACCAGGTTTTATCTTTTTATAGATTTCAATCTCAAAACCAAAATTAGGTTTTGCCTCTTCTAATAAAGCTAAAGCTGAAACTCCAGCCACATTCTCTAACGGATTTAACGGCAAATCGTAACCTTCAATTTTGGTAATACGAATACCTTTTTGGGGCGTTTTTTTTATAATCATTTCATCACCAATATTGTCTAAGCAAAACCCTAAAACATCAAAACCACAAGAAACATTGGCTACTGTAGCGGGCGAAAAAATTTTTATTTCGTTTCTCATCTGTTTAATTTAGTTGTTTCCAATTCTAATAATATCGGCAAATAAGCCAGAGGCCGTAACATCGGCGCCAGCTCCGGCACCCTTAATAATCATAGGTTGCTCTGGGTACCGTTGGGTGTAAAACATAACGATATTGTCTTTTCCCTCTAGGTTATAAAACGGATGCCCTATCGGAATTTCTTTCAATCCTACTTTTGCTTTTCTATTATTAAATTCGGCAACATATTTTAACCGGCAATCTTTGCTTTTAGCAGAAGCATACCAATTTTGAAAATGTGTTTCGTCTTCAATAAGTGTAGAATAAAAGTCATCTACCGTGTCACTTTTTAAATTATTTTGAGTTAAAAAAGAGTCATTTTTAATATCTTTCAAATCCATTTCGAAGCCACTTTCTCGTGCGAGAATTAATATTTTTCGAGCGACATCTACACCGCTTAAATCTATTCTAGGATCGGGTTCTGTATACCCTTGTAATTGTGCTTGCTTAACAACATCGTGAAATTTTGTGTTTTCATTAAAATTATTAAATACAAAGTTTAAACTTCCTGATAAAACAGCTTGAATACTCGTAATCTTATCTCCAGAAGCCATCAAGTTTCTTAGGGTGTCGATTATTGGTAATCCTGCACCAACGTTGGTTTCAAACAAAAATGGTGCGTTGTATTTTAATGATAATAGCTTTAAAGAAGAGTAGCTTTTTTGAGAACTTGAACAGGCAATTTTATTACAAGCAACCACGGCAATACTTTCTTTTAAATAGTGCTCGTACAACTTAGAAACGTCTCTATTCGCCGTAATATCTATAAAAATGCTATTGCGTAAATTTAATAGTTTTACGGTGTCTAAAAAAGCAGTTAGTGTTGCTTTTTGTCCTTTTTGTAAATCTGCTTTCCAATTTTTTAACGACAAGCCTTCAGCATCAAATAACATCGTTCTAGAATTTGAAAGCCCTATAATACGCACATTAATTTTATGGTGTTTTAATAAATAAGATTTTTGCTGTTTAATTTGCTCCACTAAGCGTTCTCCCACATTGCCGACACCTGTAATAAATATATTTAATTGCTTAGTATTACTTTCAAAAAAGCGCTCGTGAACTACGTTTAGTGCTTTTTTTACATCTTTTTCAGCAATAACGGCCGATATATTTCTCTCGGAAGCTCCTTGAGCAATGGCTCTAATGTTAATGTTGTTTTTACCTAATACGCTAAACATTTTACCACTTACACCTTGGTGATTTTTAATCTTATCACCCACAAGCGCAATAATTGATAATTCCTTTTCTACAAGAATAGGATCGATTTTATACGTTTTAATTTCGTATTCAAAAACTTCATTGATGGATTTTTTTGCCAAATCAGCCTCATTTTCATCAATTCCGAAGCAAATAGAATGCTCTGAAGAGGCTTGAGTAATAAAAATAATATTGATTTTCTGATTTGCCAGTACTTCAAACAACCGTTTTGAAAACCCCGGTACGCCAACCATTCCATTACCTTGAAGCGTTAGTAGTGCGAGATTGTTAATATTTGTAATTCCTGTAGCTGGCGGTTTTTCTGTGCTATAATATTGAGAATCATTAGTGATTATTGTGCCTTTATTTTCAGGCTGTAAAGTGTTTTTTATATGAATGGGTATATTTAAAAACAAGACCGGTTGCACACTTGGCGGATATAGCACTTTAGCCCCAAAATGCGATAATTCCATTGCTTCTTGGTAAGAAATATAAGAAATAGGGTAGGCTTGCTTTACCAGTTTTGGGTTGGCCGTAAACATTCCGCTAACGTCTGTCCAAATTTCTAAGGTCTTTACTTTTAAAGCCGCAGCAACAATAGCTGCCGTATAGTCTGAGCCACCACGGCCTAAAGTGGTTATTTCGCTATGCTCAGATTTTGCAATAAACCCTGGTACAATGGTGATTTTTTGAGTAGCTGTTTTAAAATAGTTTAGAATATTTTTATTCGTTATTTCAAATTTAACTTCAGCCTTGGTGAAATTTGAATTGGTAACAATAAGTTCTTGCGCGTTTTTTCTGGCGACTTTATTTCCTTTTTTTTTCAATGCTTCAGTGATAATAAAAGAGGATAATAATTCTCCAAAACTCACTAGTTTATCTCCCGTTTGCGGCGATAATTCATTAATCAAATAAATGCCATCTAACAGTTTTTTTAAAGCGTCCAATTGACTAATCAGTTCTAGTTGAAACGTTTTGTTTTGTACTGATATCAATTCATCTGCAATTAATAGGTGCTTTTTTTTAATCTGTTCAAACACATTTTTGTAGTTAGCGTTTTTATCTTTTGCCAAATGCCCCGCTTTTAATAAAGCGTCGGTAATACCACCAATAGCCGAAACTACACATATAATTTCACCGTTTCCCGTTTGTTTTTCGACAATTGAAATGACTTTATTTATATTTGTTGATGAACCTAAAGAGGTGCCTCCAAATTTTAAGACTTGCATAGGAAAGTGGTTTAGTTAGTTAATGGGGTATTGGTAGTTAAATAACTACAATTAGGCTGAAGTAAAATAAGTATAACCCTAATGGGTCAATGCCCCTTTATAATAGATATAGCCCGCAGAAATGGCCTCTTTAAAAGCGGTTATTAGAGACGTTAGTATTTTAGTTTTGTTAAACATTTTTCTGTGCTATGCCTTATAAATATATTACTTTTACTTTTAATTAGGTTAAAAATAATGATTTTTATAACCTTTATTAATTATAGGCAGATTGTCTAACCTTTTAAAAATCAAACGGAATGCTAATTTATAGACGATTATAGATGAAAATATTTACTAAAGATCAAATTTACGCTGGTGATGAGTTGACTGCTAAAAAACAAAACATAAGCGCAACCGATTTAATGGAACGTGCCGGAATTGAGATTTTTAATTGGTTGCATAGGCGTATGCAAGGTGCTCAAGTGCCTATTCACGTATTTTGTGGTATTGGTAATAATGGGGGAGATGGCTTGGTTGTGGCGCGACATTTAATTACTCACGGTTATAATGTGCACACCTATGTGGTTAATTGTAGTACTAAGCGTTCTAAAGATTTTTTAATTAATTACGATCGTATTAAAAATGTAACAAAAGAATGGCCAACATTATTAGATTGTAAAGAAGATTTTCCTGCAATAAATGAAAATGATATTATTGTAGATGCCGTGTTCGGCATAGGTATTAACAGGCCGGTAGGGGAATGGGTTAAAGGTTTGTTTAACCATTTTAAAGACTCTAAAGCTTATACGTTATCTGTAGATGTGCCTTCCGGATTACATACCGATCAAGTACCAAGTGATCCTGAAACTGTAGTTTCTGCTTCCCATACTTTAAGTTTTCAAACTCCAAAACTGGTGTTTTTCTTACCCGAAACAGCAAATTATACGGAACAGTGGGAAGTGTTAGATATAGGACTAGATCCTGGTTATTTAGTAGAAACACAAACAGAAGCCGAACTTATAGGGAAAAATGAAGTATTGCCGTTGTACAAGCCGCGAGAAAAATTCTCTCATAAAGGTACGTTTGGGCATAGTTTAATTATTGGAGGAAGTTATGGTAAAATAGGTGCTGTAACTTTGGCGAGTAAAGCAGCGTTGGTTTCTGGGGCAGGAAAAGTAACGGCCTATTTGCCAAAATGTGGTTATACCATTTTACAATCTAGTTTGCCAGAAGCGATGGTAATTACAGATGCTAATGAAGAATACCTTACTAATATTACATTCGATATCACCCCAACCGTTATTGGAATTGGGGTAGGGATGGGCACGGAAGAACGGACGATTAAAGCGTTTACTAAATTTTTAAAAACAACCAAAACACCTTTAGTAATTGATGCTGATGCGATTAATTGTTTAGCCAAAAGTAAGGAAACATTAAAATTGTTACCAGCATTTTCTGTGTTAACACCACATCCCAAAGAATTAGAACGTTTAATAGGGAAGTGGAGTGATGATTTTGATAAATTAAAGAAAACAAAAGCTTTTTCTAAAAAATACAATGTTATTATTGTTTTAAAAGGAGCAAACACCATTACGGTATATAAAGAAAAACTATTTGTTAATACCACAGGAAATCCGGGGTTAGCAACTGCAGGAACTGGAGATGTATTAACTGGTGTTCTTACCGGACTAATATCTCAAGGTTACGAACCATTAATCGCTGCCATTTTTGGTGTGTATTTACACGGAAGAGCTGCCGACGTTATTATAGAAGATTTTGGCTACCAAAGTTTAACCGCAAGCGATGTTATAAACGGTATTGCTGGGGCGTATTTAGACTTATTCAGTCCGCCAGAACCTCAAGAAACTAACCCAACACAAGAGGATGAGACATCTAAGTCTAACGATAAAGGCCAACGTAAAAAATAGAAAGGACTCATTAAAAGTCATAAAAAAAAGCGAACTTAATAGTTCGCTTTTTTTGTATTATTTTATTTTGAAAGTTATATTTCTAAACTATCAAATAGATCAACTAACTTTTCGTCTGATGGTCTTGGAGCATCAGCGCTAACAATATTTCCTGCAGGATCAATTAGTAAAAATCTAGGAATAGAATTAATTTTATAAGCTCTAATAAAATCAGATTGGAACGCTTTATCCGACATTAGTTGGATACCGCCTAATTCCTTTTCTTTCACCATTTCTTTCCATCCATCGTAGGCTAATTTAGCAGATTCTTCTGGAGTTTCAGCTCTATAACCACGACCATTATCTGTAGAAATACTAACAAATTCTATGTTTTTACCGTGGTATTCTTTTTCAAGTTTTTTAAGTGAAGGAATTTCTGCTTTACATGGCCCGCACCAAGTAGCCCAAATATCTACATATACAAATTTACCTTTTAAATCTTTTAAAGATGTTTTGCCGCCTTTAAAATTCTCGTAATTTACAAAGGTTGGCGATGGCGCTCCTTTAGGTAAATCTCTTTTTAAAGCAATCTTTTCTCCAACGTAACCTTTATAAAACTTAAGCATTGGCTTAACATTTTTAGTAGCAGTGTTGGTCAATGATGTGTCAATAGCTTTGTCAGCGTCGTAAAAGGCTAGGAGTTCCTTTTCTATTGCGCTCATTTTATTCTCTAATCCTAAAGAATCTAATTCTGCTAATTTATCAATGTCTAAAAGACGTTCTTCTAAAACTGATTTTTTAGCTAAAAAGTTGCTTTGTTCGGCACCATTTCCAGAATACTTCACGGTTTCATCAAACTTTTTTGTATCTAACGTTAAGTTTAAATCGTAACCATTTTTTAAATATGCTGCTGTTTGCTCGTTTCCATCATATATGGAATAGAGACCAGTGTCAACCTTCAGAGTGTCAGAAAATGTTCCATCCTCATTCACTTTTATGGTTTTCGAAAACTCACGGTTTCTTACAACTATAGAATCACTACTTTTATCTGTGATTTTTCCTGAGAGTGTTACATAATCTTTGGGCGCTTCGTCTTTTTTTGTCCCTTCGTCTTTACACGCAACAATAGCTAATGCAGAGATACATATTAAAAGTTTTTTCATTATTAGTTTATTTTAATTTTAATCAAAAATAGCAGAATAAAATTAGTATTAAATTATTAAGTTGAATTTATTTGCATAATATCTCTTGAATGATGACTTTTGACGGTTCAAAATAAATATATGGAAACAGTACATTATATATCTTCTGAAACCTTAGAGCTAACAACTTTAAGCACTATAATTTCCGAAGAAAAAACATTAGCATTATCTGAAGACTCTAAAAAGCGCATTGTTAATTGTAGAACCTATTTAGACGACAAATTAACTAAACAAGACAAGCCAATTTATGGTATAAACACAGGTTTTGGTTCTTTATATAATGTAGAAATTTCTAACGAAAACTTAACTAAATTACAAGAAAACTTAGTAATGTCTCACGCTTGCGGTACAGGAGATCGCGTTCCCGAAGCTGTGGTTAAACTAATGTTATTATTAAAAATACAATCGTTAAGTTACGGGTATTCTGGAATACAATTACAAACCGTAGAACGTTTGGTGGCCATGTATAACGCCTCTGTATTGCCCATTGTTTATACACAAGGTTCTTTAGGAGCCTCTGGAGACTTAGCGCCATTAGCACATTTATCGTTACCATTAATAGGAAAAGGAGAGGTGGTTTATAAGGGCGAAGAAATGACCTCGGAAGCGGTATTAAAAATATTGAATTGGGAACCTATTACCTTAAAATCTAAGGAAGGTTTAGCGTTATTAAATGGCACACAATTTATGAGTGCTTACGGGGTGTATTTACTTCTGAAGAGTTTTAAATTATCATATTTAGCCGATTTAATTGCGAGTGTTTCTATTGATGCTTTCGATGGCAGACTGGATCCTTTTAATGAGCTAATTCATTTGGTGCGACCGCATAACGGACAATTAAAAACGGCGGAAAGAATTAGAGAGTTTTTAAATGAAAGCGCTATTATTAATCAAGAGAAACAACACGTTCAAGATCCGTACTCATTTCGATGCATTCCACAAGTTCACGGGGCGACAAAAGACACTTTAGATTTTGTTTTAAAAACGTTTAAAACCGAAATTAATTCGGTAACCGATAACCCAAACATATTCTCTAAAGACGACGAAATTATTTCTGGTGGAAATTTTCACGGTCAGCCTCTGGCTTTAGCTTTAGATTATTTAAAGATAGCAATGGCCGAACTTGGTAACATTTCTGAACGTCGTATATTTCAATTAGTTTCCGGTTTAAGAGGTTTGCCCGTATTTTTAGTTAATAATCCGGGTTTAAATTCGGGGTTTATGATTCCGCAGTATACAGCCGCTAGTATTGTTAGTGCTAATAAGCAATTAGCAAGTCCAGCGAGTATAGATAGTATTGTTTCTAGTAACGGACAAGAAGACCACGTTAGTATGGGTGCAAATGCAGCAACACAAGCCTTTACTTTAATTAATAATGTAGAGCGTATTTTGGCTATTGAGTTATTTAATGCCTCGCAAGCCTTAGCTTTTAGAAAGCCTTTACAGTCAAGCCCGTTTATTGAGCAATTATTAAGCTCATATAGAGTAGAAGTTCCGTTTATTGAAGAAGATGAAGTACTACATTACCCAATAGAAAATTCTATTATATTTTTACAGCAATTACAAATTGATACAGCAGAATTATTTTAAGTATGACTAAATAAATTAACGATATTCTTATCTATAAAAAACCTCTTTAAGTTATAAAGAGGTTTTTTTTGTTAGTTTGTTTCGTTAAGTAAATAATTGTTATAAATTATAGTTGCCCAATTTTTGGCTTCGACAACACTGGTAAGTACTTTTAATGGTTTTTTTAAAAATAGACGCTCTATTTCAACGTTGCTTTCATTAAAATGATTCTGCGTAACAATACAGAACGCTAATAAGTTGGTTGCTTGCGATGTTCTTTTATAAATCAAAGGATCTACAGAGTAATTATTTTTCCTATCCGTTATGTAAACAAAGGGTTTATCCTGATAAAAATTTAAAATAACAGCGGTTATTTTTAAACTTAAATCTGACGTCAAAACAATACCTTCTTTTATTATAGAAACAACATAGTATTCATAAAAGGTAAGTTTGCAAAACTCCAAACTATTATTTTCAATTTTCATGAGCTAAATTTAATAAAAAAAGGCTTCAATTATTATAATTGAAGCCTTTTTTTTACCTAATGTAGTACTTAAGATTCAGTCGATTTTTTAGATTTTTCTATCGCTATGCTAATCTCATTAGAGGTTTTATCTAAATCCATTTTAATGATGTCTCCCTCAGAAATATGAGATTTAATAATTTCTTCAGCCAAAGTATCTTCAACATATTTCTGTATTGCTCTTTTTAGAGGTCTAGCACCATACTGCTTGTCGAATCCTTTTTCTGCAATAAATTCCTTTGCAGCTGTAGATAACTCTAAAGTATAGCCCAAATCTTTAATACGAGACAATAATTTATCTAATTCTATATCTATAATCTTATTAATATCTTCTTTCTCTAGAGCATTAAATACGATAACGTCGTCGATTCTATTTAAAAATTCTGGAGCGAACGATTTTTTAAGAGCATTTTCTATTACTGATCGAGTATTGGCATCTTCTTGAGATTTTTGTGATGCTGTACCAAAACCAATACCTGCACCGAAATCTTTTATTTTTCTAGCACCAATGTTAGAGGTCATTATTATGATTGTATTTCTAAAATCAATTTTACGCCCTAAACTATCTGTTAAATAACCATCATCTAAAACTTGTAAAAGCATATTAAACACATCGGGATGTGCTTTTTCAATTTCATCCAACAGAATAACAGCGTATGGCTTACGTCTTACTTTTTCGGTTAGTTGACCACCTTCCTCATAACCTACGTATCCTGGAGGTGCTCCTACTAATCTAGAAATCGCAAATTTCTCCATATACTCACTCATATCAATTCTAATTAAAGAATCTTCACTGTCGAATAATTGTTGCGATAACACTTTTGCTAACTGCGTTTTACCAACACCAGTTTGTCCTAAAAATATAAATGAACCAATTGGTTTGTTGGGGTCTTTAAGTCCCGCACGATTACGCTGAATAGCTTTAACTACTTTGGCTACCGCATCTTCTTGACCAATAACACGACCTTTAATAAGTTCTGGTAATTGAGCCAATTTGTTACTTTCTGTTTGTGCAATACGATTTACAGGAATTCCTGTCATCATAGACACGACATCGGCAACATTATCTTCGGTTACTGTTTCTTTATTCAGTTTGGTGTCTTCTTCCCATTTTTCTTGAGCGATACTTAACTCTTTTTCAAGACGTTTTTCGTCGTCTCTTAAACGCGCAGCCTCTTCGTACTTTTGCTTTTTAACAACCGTATTTTTAGTTTCTTTAACTTCTTCAAGTTGTTTTTCGAGTTCTAAAATTTTCTTTGGCACCACGATATTCGTAATATGCACACGCGATCCTGCTTCATCCAAAGCATCGATAGCTTTGTCTGGAAGGAAGCGCTCTGTCATATATCTACTCGTAAGTTTAACACACGCCTCAATAGCTTCGGGCGTGTACTCTACATTATGGTGTTCCTCGTATTTTTCTTTTATGTTATTAAGGATTTCTATGGTTTCCTCTTCGTTAGTAGGCTCGACAATTACTTTTTGAAAACGACGCTCTAAAGCACCATCTTTTTCAATATACTGTCTGTATTCATCTAAAGTTGTAGCTCCAATACATTGTATTTCTCCACGTGCTAAGGCTGGTTTAAACATATTTGAAGCATCTAAGCTTCCGGTGGCTCCACCTGCGCCAACGATGGTATGAATTTCGTCGATAAACAAGATGACATCATCATTTTTTTCAAGCTCGTTCATTACGGCTTTCATACGTTCTTCAAACTGTCCTCTGTATTTTGTACCTGCTACTAAGCTGGCCAAATCTAGTGTTACGACACGCTTATTAAAAAGAATACGCGACACTTTTCGTTTTACAATTCTATTTGCTAAACCTTCAGCAATAGCCGATTTACCAACACCGGGCTCTCCAATTAATAAAGGGTTATTTTTTTTACGTCGCGATAGAATTTGAGACACGCGCTCAATTTCTTTTTCACGCCCCACCACTGGATCAAGTTTTCCTTCTTCAGCCATTGCTGTGAGGTCGCGCCCAAAATTATCTAAAACAGGTGTTTTAGACTTTTTATTCCCCTTATTAGGTGTCGGTGTATTAAAAATATCTTTAGAGTCGTTATCGTCGCTTGTATTGGCGTCATCATCTGGAAACGATTCTGCTTTTGGTTCTATGTAATTATCGTCGTTTGTTATCATAAACTTAAATTGTTCTTTAACGTTATCGTAATCCACTTTTAACTTATTTAAAAGTTTGGTTGTTGGATCATTTTCGTTTCTTAAAATGCACAGCAATAAATGTGCTGTGTTTATTGATGTACTTTGAAAAAGTTTAGCCTCTAAAAAGGTTGTTTTTAAAGCACGTTCTGCTTGACGGGTTAGGTGCAAATTCTTTTTCTCGTTAGTTACAATTGAAATATTTGGACTTGCTGGGCTTAGTATTTCAACTTTACGTCTTAAGTGGTTTAAATCTATATCTAGAGCATTCAATATATTAATAGCTTTACCATTACCATCTCTTAGAAGACCTAACATTAAATGTTCGGTACCTATAAAATCATGGCCAAGGCGTAACGCCTCTTCTTTGCTAAAAGCAATAACATCTTTTACTCGTGGTGAAAAATTATCGTCCATATAATAGTTTACTTTCTATGCTTAAAATTACTAAATCATATTACCAATGGCAAAAACTATTCCTTAAATAATATGTACTTAGCTAAGAGACAAAAAAAAATTATTAAATCAATATAATTAACAACTTACTTATTAAAAAAGGCAGATTATTAATTGTTAATAAAAAGTGTTAAAAGAAAGGGCTTAAAGGCTTGCTGTCACTAATGAATTGATTATATTAGCACGTTTTGAAACACTCATAAATACTTAATTATATTATATAATGGCAGAAGGAGGAAAACTTATCCCGATTAACATTGAAGATGAAATGAAGTCGGCTTACATTGATTATTCAATGTCAGTCATTGTGTCACGTGCTCTACCAGATGTTAGAGATGGCTTAAAACCCGTTCATAGACGTGTGCTTTTTGGTATGCACGAACTGGGTGTTAGAGCCAATAGTGCGCATAAAAAATCTGCGAGAATTGTAGGGGAGGTTTTAGGTAAGTACCACCCACACGGTGATACCTCTGTTTACGATGCAATGGTACGTATGGCTCAAGAATGGAGTTTGCGTTATATGCTAGTAGATGGGCAAGGGAATTTTGGTTCTGTAGATGGAGATAGTCCAGCAGCAATGCGTTATACAGAAGCACGTATGCGTAAAATATCTGAGGATATGCTTGCCGACATTGATAAAGAAACTGTAGACCATCAATTAAACTTTGATGACACCTTAGAGGAGCCAACAGTGTTGCCTACAAGGGTGCCAGGATTGTTAATTAACGGTGCTTCCGGTATAGCCGTAGGTATGGCAACTAATATGCCGCCGCACAACTTAACAGAGGTTGTCAATGGTACTATGGCTTATATTGAAAATAAAGACATAGAGATCGACGAATTAATGCAGCACATTACGGCTCCCGATTTTCCTACAGGAGGAACAATTTATGGTTATGATGGTGTACGCGAAGCATTCCACACAGGACGTGGTCGTGTTGTCGTGCGTGCAAAAGCAAATATCGAAGAGGTTAATGGTCGCGAGTGTATTATCGTAACCGAAATCCCTTATCAAGTTAACAAGGCAGATATGATTAAAAAAACTGCCGATTTAGTTAACGATAAAAAGATGGATGGGATAGCGAGTATTCGTGATGAATCGGATAGAAACGGAATGCGTATCGTTTATATTTTAAAGCGTGATGCTATACCAAATATTGTACTTAACAAATTATATAAATATACGGCTTTACAATCCTCTTTTAGCGTTAACAATATTGCATTAGTAGCAGGTAGACCTCAATTATTAAACCTTAAAGAATTAATTCATTATTTTGTAGAACACAGACACGATGTTGTCGTAAGACGTACTAAATACGAATTGCGCAAAGCTGAAGAGCGTGCTCATATTTTAGAAGGATTAATTATAGCGTCTGATAATATTGATGAAGTAATCGCAATTATTAGAGCCTCGAAGAATGCCGATGAAGCGCGCTCTAACTTAATTGAACGTTTTAAACTTTCAGAAATTCAGGCCAAAGCTATTGTCGAAATGCGTTTGCGTCAGTTAACGGGTCTAGAACAAGACAAGTTGCGTACGGAATATGAAGAATTAATGAAAACTATCGAAGATCTTAAAGCTATATTATTAAGCAAAGAGCGTCGAATGGAGATTATTAAAGACGAATTGATTGTAATTAGAGATAAATATGGTGATGAACGCCGAAGTATTATTGAGTACGCTGGTGGTGACCTAAGTATCGAAGATATGATTCCAGATGAGAAAGTGGTTATTACTATTTCTCACGCAGGATATATTAAGCGTACATCGCTTTCAGAATACAAAACGCAACATAGAGGAGGTGTAGGTCAAAAAGCGTCTACAACACGTAATGAAGATTTCTTAGAAAATTTATTTGTGGGTACTAACCACCAATATATGTTATTCTTCACCCAAAAGGGGAAATGTTTCTGGATGCGTGTTTACGAAATACCAGAGGGTAGTAAAACATCGAAAGGTAGAGCGATTCAAAACCTTATAAATATAGAACAAGACGATAAAGTAATGGCATTTATTTGTACTCAAGATCTTAAAGATGAAGCGTACATTAACAGTCATTATGTAATAATGGCAACGAAAAAAGGTCAGGTTAAAAAAACCTCTTTAGAGCAATATTCTAGACCTAGAGCTAATGGTATTAACGCCATTACTGTAAAGGAAGACGACGTTTTACTAGAAGCTAAATTAACAACAGGTGAAAGTCAAGTGATGTTAGCTTTAAAATCGGGTAAAGCAATTCGTTTCGAAGAAGCCAAAACAAGACCAATGGGTCGTGGTGCTTCTGGAGTAAGAGGTATTACTTTGCAAAGTGAAACAGACGAAGTTATAGGAATGATCGCCGTAGACGATATGGAAAGCAACATTCTTGTGGTTTCAGAAAATGGTTACGGAAAACGTTCTAGTTTAGACGATTACCGAATTACTAACCGTGGTGGTAAAGGGGTGAAAACAATTTCTGTAACAGAAAAAACAGGAAACTTAGTGGCCATTAAAAATGTAACCGATCAAGATGATTTAATGATTATTAATAAATCTGGAGTCGCGATTAGAATGGCTGTTAAAGACTTAAGAGTTATGGGACGCGCAACACAAGGAGTTCGTCTTATTAATTTAAAAGGAAAAGACGCTATCGCTGCTGTTGCTAAAGTATTGCACGAAGATGAAGACGACGTTATTATTGATGACGATGGTAATGTTATTGAATTGGCTGAAGAGACTGTTGACACAACTGAGGTGTCGGAAGAAACTAACGAAGATTTAACAACAGATAACGAATAATTATTGGCATAACTATTGATTATTTAAGAATTAAAATTAAATACAAATTATAAATCAGATGAAAAAACAATTCATATTTGCTTTAGCAGTAATGGTTACTATTACGACCTTTGCGCAAAAAAGAGAGCTTAGAACTTTAGAAAGGGCCGTAAAAAATAATAATTACGCCGAGGCAAAATCAGTGGTATCAGAATTAGAATCTATGGTAGGTTCTATGGATGATAAATTAAAATCTAAATACTATTTTAATAAAGCGCAAGCCTATTATGCTAATGGAGCAGGATCTAATGCCGATTTTAAAATAGCGATTAGTGATTTGACTAAAGTGGACGATAATTACGTTAGCGAGGTTTCAGAGATTAAGCAATCACTTCAAAACGAATTATTAACTAAAGCTAATAATTTATATACCTCAGGAAAATATAGCGAAGCAGCTAAATTATTCGAAATGCTTTACGCCCTTGTGCCGTCAGATCAAGTGTATTTATATTACGCAGCTGCCAGTGCTGTTAGTGCTCAAGAAGTAGAAATAGCACTTAAGCATTATCTTGAACTAAAAGAATTGGGATATACGGGTGTTGAAATGCAATATCTAGCAACTAACAAAGAGACTGGAGAAGAAGAATCTTTCGATAAAGTAACTAGAGATGTCTATGTAAATAAGGTTAAAACGCATATCAGTCCTAAGGATGTAGAATCGGAATCTAAAACGGCAGAAATCACAAAGAATATAGCTTTAATTTATAATAGTTTAGGTGAATCTGAAAAAGGTTTAAAAGCGATTAAAGTAGCCCGTGAAGCAGATCCCTCAAATATCGATTTAATTCTTATTGAAGCGAATATGCATTACAAATTAGAAGACAGAGAAGCGTATACTAATTTAATAAAAGAGGCGACGCAGAAAGATCCTAATAATAAAGATTTATTATATAACTTGGGTGTACTATCTGCTGAAGCGGGGAATGCAAAGGAGGCAAAAATGTACTACAAAAAAGTGTTACAATTAGATCCGGCTTATGTTAATGCAGCGACTAATATTGCAGCATTAATATTAGAAGAAGAGGTTGCTGTTATTAAAGAAATGAATGGATTAGGAAGTTCTGTTTCTGATAATAACCGCTACGACCAACTTAAGAAGAAAAGATCTGATATTTATTACGAAGCTATTCCTTACTTAGAAGGCGTATTAAAAATTGACGAGGGTAACATCGATGTTGCTAGAACCTTAAAGGGTATTTATAGCGCCATTGGCGAAGAAGCGAAACTTAATGCGATTAAAGCAAAGTATAAAATTTAATCTATTTAAGATTTACCTAGTGAATTCTGAAAAATAAGTATAAAAAAAGCCAACTTGTAAGTTGGCTTTTTTTATTATATAATTTTTTTAATGACTCTTAGTTTGTGGGTGTGCTTTCTAGTATCTACATTATAAATACCAGAGTGATCTAAGCGATCTATTCTCACTTTTCCGTGGGCGTGAATAATGTAATTATCTTGCATTATAATACCCACGTGAGTTATTACGCCCTCATTATTATCAAAAAAAGCGAGATCTCCTGGCTCACTTTCTTCAATAAAACTTAGTGGTTCCCCTTGCATTGCTTGCTGCGATGCGTCTCTTAAAAGGGCGTAACCATTCAGTTTGTAAACCATTTGGGTAAACCCAGAACAGTCAATACCAAAAGGCGTTTTACCGCCCCATAAATAGGGTGCATTTATATATGAAAAAGCAGTACCGATAATAGTACTTTTATCATTAATCGCGCACGATGAGTGTCCTTCGAATGTATGGTTTAATAACTCTGTGCCATTAAGGACAGAACCCATAGGTATTGTGTATAATTGCTTGTCGTTATCCTGAATAAAATCGACTAAATCGGTAGTTAATTGTAACGGTTGGGATGACAAATCAGTGTATTGCTCTTCAGTAAGTTCACTATACTGCTTATTGTCTACCCATCCTTCATATTTATCGAAAGCCAAACGAATTTTACTCCAAGATTTACGGTGTTCTAATACTTTAAAGATATCGCCATACAATACCTGCGAGACTAACTCGCTGGCATCGGAGGCTTCAAATCTTAAGGGAACGATACTTAAATTACAAATTCCGTATTGCATTAGTTCATTTTAACGGCTATTACAAACGCTCGATTACTACAGCAGAAGCTCCACCACCACCATTACAAATAACGGCTGCTCCAGTTTTAGCATCGTTTTGCTCTAAAACATTTAAAAGTGTAATTAAAATTCTAACTCCCGAACATCCAAGTGGGTGTCCTAAAGAAACAGCACCACCGTTTACGTTTACATTTTTATCGGTAAGTCCTAATATTTTCATATTAGCTAAACCAACAACTGCAAATGCCTCGTTGAATTCAAAAAATTCAACATCTTTAAGAGCAATACCTGCTTTATCTAAAGCTTTAGGCAATGCTTTTGAAGGTGCAGTTGTAAACCACTCTGGCTCGTGTGCTGCGTCGGCGTAACCTTTAATAACGGCTAAAGGTTTTAATCCTAATTCATCAGCTTTTTCTCTACTCATTAATACCATTGCTCCGGCACCATCGTTAATTGTCGATGCATTTGCAGCGGTTACCGTTCCATCTTTTGAGAAAGCAGCACGTAAAGAAGGAATTTTATTTAATGTTACATTTTCAAACTCTTCATCTTTAATCACTACAACAGGTTCTCCACGACGTTGTGGTACTTCAACAGGAACTACTTCGTTATTAAATTTTCCTTTCTCCCAAGCATCAGCCGATCTTTTGTAAGATTGTATTGCGTACGCATCCTGATCTTCTCGAGAAAATTTATATTTAGTAGCACAAGCATCTGCAGAAACTCCCATCGCATTCTGATCGTAAGCATCAACCAAACCATCTTTTTGCAGACCATCTATAAGCGTAGCAGAACCAAATTTAGTTCCTTTTCTGGCATACATATAATGAGGAATCATACTCATATTTTCCATTCCCCCAGCAACAATAATACTCGCATCCCCTAAAGCTATAGATTGTGCGGCTTGCATTACAGTTTTCATACCAGAAGCACATACCTTATTAACTGTAGTACATGGCACTGTATTAGGAATTCCGGCAAAAATAGCAGCTTGTCTGGCAGGAGCCTGACCTGTACCTGCTTGCACAACATTTCCCATTAAAACTTCTTCAACCAATTCTGGTTTTAGATTTATTTTTTCTAAAGCACCTTTAATGGCTATAGCCCCTAATTTTGGTGCAGGAATGGTTGATAGTGCGCCTAAAAAACTACCTATAGGGGTTCTGGCTGCCGATACAATAACTACTTCTTTACTCATTTTGTTTTAAATTTTTTATATGTTCAGCGAAATTAATCATTTTTTAGCAAAAAGGAGAACCTTAAATCGATATTAACGTGCTTTAAAAACAATATTTAGTACTTTTGATGTGCTAAACCATTGGGTTAAGATAAAATAATTTACTATTTTTTATTGATGAAAGACTTCATAAATACGTTTTATAAAAACCATTCTCTTTTATATAAGGTAATTCTATTTATAGCCACCACTTTTTTAATAGTGTATTTGTTTCCGAAAAGCGGTCGTTTTAAATACAACTTTGAAAAAGGAAAACCATGGCAGTCGGAAACCTTATACGCACCTTTTAATTTTGCGATTCAAAAAACACCTATAGAACTGTCCAAAGAGAAAGAGGACATAGAATCTAGCGCTGTAAAGTATTTCTCGATAGATACTAAAGTACTACCTATTGTAAAAAGGGATTATCAGGATAATTTTTACAAAATTTTCCCCGATTCTATCTATGGTGATGAAGGGTATTCTCTAAAAAGGCAAGGAGAGCAAATCGTTGATGAGTTGTATGAATTTGGGATTTTAGAAGATAATTTATCTAGCGCAAAAACAACCAACGTCACTATTTTAGAAGATCGGGTAGAGCGCTACAAAACCCAATTTTCTAATATTTATCAGCTTGAAAATATAAAAAATGATGTTTTAGAAAAGCTCAAGAAAGCTAATTTGGAGACGTATGAAAGTGAATATATAGCCTTGTTTTTCGATATTATTAAACCTAATTTAACTTATAATAAAATATTTACGGAGACTGTTTTAAATCAAGCAGTGCAATCTATTTCTTTTACAAGAGGAAGTATTGAAAAAGAGACACTAATCATCTCTAAAGGTGAAATTGTTGAAGGTAATAAATTTTTGATTTTAAAATCGTTAGAATCGGAATATGAATCGCAAGTCTGGAACGAATCTAATTACAATTTAATAGTATTTGCGTACACATTATTGGTTGCTTTGGCTTTAATGATCCTATTGCTTTTCTTACGTAAATACCGACTAGACGTTTTTAAAAATGATACCAAAGTAACGTTCATATTTTTCAATATATTATTAATGGTTTTTTTAACTAGCTTAATGGTTAATTACAACTCTAAATACATTTATATTATACCCTTAGCGATGCTACCCTTGGTTCTAAAAGCCTTTTTCGACGCCCGTTTAGGATTGTTCACTCACGTTATTACGGTGTTGTTATTAGGGTCTATTGTCCCTAATAGTTACGAGTATATGTTCTTACAAATTATAGCGGGTATCGTTACTATTTTAACGGTTTCTGAACTGTATAAAAGAGCTAATTTATTTATCTCTGTTGGACAAATTACTTTGATTTATATTATTGCCTATTTTGCTTTTTTCGTTATTCATGAGGGCAGCGTAGAAACTTTAAAATGGGAAACCTTTGCAATGTTTGTACTGTGTGGGCTAGCAACTTTATTCGTACAGCCATTAATTTATATCTACGAAAAACTTTTCGGTTTGGTATCTGATGTTTCTTTATTAGAGCTTTCAGATACAAACTCTAAACTATTAAAACAACTCTCTAACGATGCGCCAGGAACGTTTCATCATTCTTTAAACGTCGCTAACTTAGCTGAAGCTGCTGCTAACGAAATTGGTGCAAATGCTATGCTGGTTAGGGTAGGAGCGTTGTATCATGATATTGGTAAAATGAGAAATCCTACCTATTTCACCGAGAATCAATCTTCGGGCGTAAATCCGCACGATGATTTATCGCCAATAGAAAGTGCGCGCATTATAGTGGGTCACGTTATAAATGGAATAGAAATAGCTAAAAAAAATAACTTACCAGATCGCGTTATCGATTTTATAAGAACCCATCATGGTACAAGTACGGTGTATTATTTTTATATGAAAGAGAAAAGGGTAAATGAGGATGTTTCTATCACCGATTTCTCTTATCCGGGGCCCAAGCCGTTTAGTAAAGAAACAGCTATCTTAATGATGTGTGATAGTGTGGAGGCGGCATCAAAAAGTTTAAAAGACCCAACGTCTACTAAAATTGATAAATTTGTCGAAAACATACTCAATAAACAAATGGACGAGGACCAATTCTTAAATGCGAACATTACTTTTAAAGAAATTCAGGTGATTAAAAAAGTCCTAAAACGCAAGCTTGCAAATATTTACCATCTTAGAATTGAATACCCCGAATAATTTTTAAAAAAAAGTACTAAAAAATGTTGCGATATATGAGATCTTGTCTTACATTTGCATCCGCAATACGGAGGTAAAAAAAGTTCATTGCAAAATTATTGGAGAGGTGCCTGAGTGGCCGAAAGGAGCGGTTTGCTAAATCGTCGTACCCCAAAAGGGTACCCAGGGTTCGAATCCCTGTCTCTCCGCAATTAGATAACCAAATCGGGGTGTAGCGTAGCCCGGTTATCGCGCCACGTTTGGGACGTGGAGGCCGCAGGTTCGAATCCTGCCACCCCGACAAATTACCGAAATGTCATACTAAAGGTGTGACATTTCAAATTTTATAGTTACGGGCTCGTAGCTCAGTTGGATAGAGCACCTCCCTTCTAAGGAGGCGGTCACAGGTTCGAATCCTGTCGGGCTCACAAAAAGACTTACTGTTTTAGTAGGTCTTTTTTGGTTTATAGGGTTTATTATTAACTCTTCATCAAAAATATTTACAAAACCCGGATCAATCTTAAATAATTACTTTAGCATTTTCAGTGTTCTACGGATCATTCCTAAATGTTGTGTTTAAGCAAAAATAGTAGTCAATCTAGAAAGGAAAAATGGATCAAGGAATATTTTTGGGGAGTGACATAAATTAGGCATATAATTTAGTAAGTCTAAACAAGAAAAACTTAACATCTCTTACGCCTCTAAACATCGACCTGAACTCTTTGATTTTTGCATTAAAAGATTCCGCGGAAGCATTGGTGCTCCTGTTGTTAAAATAATTCAAAATTGGTTTGTAATGGATTTGTATAGACCTTGCAATGGTATTGAAGGACTTAAAATTTGAGTTTTCTACTTCGTTAT
>NZ_VSKM01000017.1 GCF_008086175.1 Bizionia saleffrena | reverse complement strand
ATAACGAAGTAGAAAACTCAAATTTTAAGTCCTTCAATACCATTGCAAGGTCTATACAAATCCATTACAAACCAATTTTGAATTATTTTAACAACAGGAGCACCAATGCTTCCGCGGAATCTTTTAACGCAAAAATTAAAGCCTTCAGAACACAATTTAGAGGTGTCAAAAATATAGAATTTTTCCTTTTTAGATTGACTACTATTTTTGTTTAAACACAACATTTAGGAATGATCCCAGAATTCCCTTGATTACCGTTTGGTTGAAATTAAGGAATGTTTAACCATAAAAAAAAGCCTAAAATCTAGAGATTTTAGGCTTAATTGGTCGGGGTGGCAGGATTCGAACCTGCGGCCTCCACGTCCCAAACGTGGCGCGATAACCGGGCTACGCTACACCCCGAATAGTTATCTACAATTTAAATAGCTTCATACCGTTTTAATTGTGGTGCAAATATAACATAATTCTTAAATAAGAGACTATAATTATTGTAAATTGTAGAAACTTTTTTCTTATCCCCCTATGAAACTTAAAAACATCCTTTTCTATTTCTGTTTTTTATTGATTGTAACTTCCTGTGCACAAGATAAAAACCATATAAATACTAACGCAGATTACGAGATTGTTGTACCCGAATTAAATAATCCGTGGGGCTTTGTTTTTTTACCGGATGGCTCCATTTTAATCACTGAAAAGGAAGGTAAACTCATTCATTTTAAAAATAACACTAAAAAAGAGGTCGCTGGACTACCAGAAATTTACGTTCGTGGTCAAGGTGGCTTGTTAGATATTGTACTACATCCTAATTATAAAGACAACGGATGGATTTATTTCTCGTACGCTTCTCCAAAAGGAAAAGATAATGGAGGCAATACCGCTATTATGCGGGCCAAACTAAAAAATAACACACTCACCAACACACAACTACTTTACAAAGCCGAGCCTAACAGTACTAAAAGTGAGCATTTTGGTTCGCGAATTGTTTTCGATGCAGATAATTATATGTTTTTCTCGATTGGCGAGCGCGGCGAACGCGATATAAATCCACAAGACCTTACACGAGATTGTGGTAAAATTTATAGATTGCACGACGATGGTCGCATACCAGAAGATAATCCGTTTATAACTATGACCAATGCAAAGCACGCCATTTATTCGTACGGTCATAGAAATCCACAAGGTATGACCCTACACCCGGAAACCGGAGTTCTATGGTCGCACGAGCACGGCCCAAAAGGAGGTGATGAAATCAACATTGTAAAAGCCGGTAAAAATTACGGCTGGCCAGAAGTTACGTTCGGAAAAAATTATACGGGCACTACCATTTCAGAAACCACAGAAAAAGAAGGGATGGAAAACCCAATCCATTATTGGACACCTTCAATTGCTCCTAGCGGTATGGCGTTTATAACATCCAATAACTATGGCGACTGGAAAGGTAGTTTATTAGTAGGTTCTTTAAAATTTCAATATTTAGATCGTTGCGTAATTAAAAATAATAAAGTAATAAAAGAAGAACGTTTATTAGATAAAATAGGCCGTGTTCGCTCTATAAATCAAGGCCCCGATGGTATGATTTATGTGGGCGTAGAACAATTAGGCCTCATAAAATTAAAAAGAATATAATATTAACAGTAAAAAAATTTACGTACACTATGCTTAATTTGTACCCTGTTTTTAGTTGTATGTAAATTAAAAACACAACGGGTTTACGAAATACTTCAGCCATAATAAAATTAGACCACGAAGCTGAAAAATATTTTTAAGGAATTCTATTGGTCATCATTTACACGAAAGTTTCGGTGTTATTAAGGTGTTTTCCGCTGTTAGCGAACTCCTGTTTTTTTAAAAGATAAACAGAGACGCACGCCGCCACGTTTTAAAATAAGAACTAAGGCGAGAAATGACTGCAAATAGAGGAGTCTATAATAATATAATGGCGTAATTACAATTTACGAATAAAGAAGTGGCTAGCGTAATCAATTACATTACAAATAGTTGCAGAAATACAAACCATTATGAAATGACAGCGTAAGAAGTTTCAAAAATTCAGCAATAAAGATTTCTAAAAATACTTAAATTTGCACTCTAACAAACGGATACATATATGTTAATAATAGGAATCGCAGGTGGAACAGGTTGCGGAAAAACAACAGTTGTAAACCAAATACTTAATGAATTACCAGAAGGTGAAGTGGGTATAATTTCGCAAGATTCTTATTATATGGACACGACGCACCTACCTTACGAAGAGCGTATAAAAATAAATTTCGATCACCCACGATCTATAGATTTCGATTTATTGGGCGAACATTTAAAAGACTTAAAAAGTGGCAAAGCAATAGACCAACCTGTATATTCGTTTGTAACCCATAACCGGACGGGAGACACTATAAGAACACACCCTAGAAAGGTAATGATTGTAGAAGGAATTTTAATTTTAACGAACCCCGAAATCCGTAAAATGTTCGATATTAAAATATATGTGCACGCCGATAGTGACGAGCGACTAATACGCCGATTAAAACGCGATATTGCAGAACGAGGACGCGATTTAGATGAAGTGCTAACACGATACCAAACGACTCTAAAACCAATGCACCAACAGTTTATAGAACCAACAAAAGAATACGCAGATATTATAATACCCACCAATAAATATAATACCGTTGCAGTAAATATTGTAAGAACAATAATCAACGACAAACTAACTAATGCTTAAGTATTTCAAAAACATATTCGTGCTAATTACACTAGGTTTCGTTATTTGGATGCTGTTTCTGGATAGTAATTCTTATTTAATTCATTATGATTTAAATGAAGAGATTGATGAACTAGAAAATGAAAAGGAATATTATAGAAAAGAAATTATAAAAGATAATAAGGCCATTAAAGAGCTTAAAAGAGAAGAGGGTTTAGAGAAATTTGCTCGTGAAGCTTATTATATGAAGCGTGAAAATGAAGACATCTACATTATTGAATATGCAGATAGTTTAAAAACAAAAAACAATGAGTAAAAAATTATTTGAAGACTTTGAAGGCGTTACTTCTAAAGCTTGGAAACAAAAAATACAGGTCGATTTAAAAGGTGCCGATTATAACGATACTTTAATATGGACAACGAACGAGGATATCAATGTAAAACCTTTTTATCATCAAGACGATTTGGTGGCCGAAAACCCTTTACCGGTAACGTCGAACACTTGGAATATTTGTCAGACTATTTTTGTTGCCGACGTCAAATTATCTAATAAAAAAGCGGTTAACGCTATTGAACGTGGCGCCGAAAGTATCGCCTTTATTATTCCAGATAATGAGGTATCAATAACCGATTTAACAAAAAACATTGATATTTCTGTAATTCCGTTACATTTCAAATTACAGTTTTTAGATGCTATTTTTGTTGCTAAAGTGTACAAATTATCTTCAAAAAACATTACGGTTAATACCGATATTATTGGAAATTTAGCGAGATCTGGAAATTGGTTCTCAGGTTTCGAAGCCGATTTTACAGCATTAGAAACGATAATAAAAACTAATCCTTCCGCCTTAAGTGTAGACTCCGGTTTATATCAAAATGCAGGTGCTAATAATGTGCAGCAATTAGCTTACACTTTGGCTCACGCTAACGAATACCTCAATGCGTTTGGAACGACACTGTCGGCTCCAATTACATTTAACGTATCGGTAGGTACCAATTATTTTTTCGAAATTGCTAAACTCCGTGCGTTACGCGTGCTTTGGAAAACTATCGCTAAAGAATATGGCGCAAATACCGACTGTTTTATTTTTGTTACACCAACAAAGCGTAATAAAACCATTTACGATTATAATATAAATATGTTGCGTACCACCACAGAATGTATGAGTGCTATTTTGGGTGGAGCCAATACCATTTGTAACTTAGCGTACGACGCCATTTACCACAAAGACAACGAGTTTGGAGAGCGAATTGCTAGAAACCAGTTGCTTATTTTAAAGCACGAAAGTTATTTTGATGCTGTAGAGAATGCTTCAGATGGAAGTTACTATATCGAAAATTTAACCACGCAACTTGCCGAAAAAGCATTAACTCTTTTCAAATCTATTGAAAACAAAGACGGCTTTTTACACTTGTTGAAGTCAGGCACTATTCAGAAGAAAATAAAAGAAAATGCCCAAAAAGAAGTAGAACAATTCAACAACAAATCACTTATTTTATTAGGAACAAATAAACACCCAAACCCTGAGGATAAGATGAAAAACGATTTAGAATTATATCCGTTTTTAAAAATGAATACACGCAAAACACTTATAGAACCTATTTTAGAAAAACGTATTGCTGAAGCTGCAGAACAAAACAGATTAAATCAAGAATAATGAAAATTACTTTTATAAAAAGCGTCGTGCTACTAATCTTATTTTCTTTATCTGGATGCCAAAAGGAAGAACGTATTGTTTATAAATACACAGAGCAACCAGACCTCATTATTTGCGACGTAAAGAATGAAGACTTATATAATGAAGCAATCCATTCGTTTGAGAACGATATTTTTGCGTTTTACGACGCTATAGATCAGTCGCCCTTAAAAGGATACACGCAGTTTACAGCACTCGCTTTAAACGGACGACTTAAAGTGGAAGACATTGCGAGTGAGCACAGCTTAAAATTAGCTAAAGCACTAAAGAACGACAACCAGTTATGGCAAACAACAGCAGGAATAAGAACACTAAATTATTCAAGTTTGTTAATGGATTGCCTTGTAAATAAAATAAAAAACGACGATTTAAAAACAACGTTTAATGCCTTATTATCGACCAATAGTATGCGTCGTAACACCATTTTAACGCCCATTAGAAATAATGCACGGCAACTGCTTACCGATAAAAGTTTAAAAGCCTTTGTAGCTTTCGAATATTATTACGCGGTTTTAATGGATAAAAAGTCAGCGCAACTTACTATTAAAGTTGCGCCTATAAAAGTAAATACGGCTGTAGATTTTAATAAAACGCCAAGGCTAGAGCGCACACCAGCACGCAATAAAATAGATAATCACGAAGGACATAATCACGACTAATGCAAAGAAAAAATCTTCAACATATCGAATTACAATCGGAAACTAAACCGTTAGAAAAAGTCGTTACAACGACACTAACGGCCGAAGACATTACTGTAAAATCAAACTACAGTAAAACCGATTTAAAAAATGTAGAACACTTAAACTTTGTGGCTGGAATTGCGCCTAATTTGCGTGGTCCCTACAGCACAATGTATGTAAGACGACCGTGGACGATTCGCCAATATGCCGGGTTTTCTACTGCCGAAGAGAGTAATGCGTTTTACAGACGAAACTTAAAGGCCGGACAAAAAGGATTATCGGTTGCTTTCGATTTAGCAACACACCGTGGTTACGATAGCGATCACGAACGCGTTGTTGGAGATGTTGGTAAAGCCGGTGTAGCCATTGATAGCGTTGAAGATATGAAAATATTATTCAACCAAATTCCGCTAGATAAAATGTCGGTTTCAATGACAATGAACGGAGCTGTTTTACCTATTATGGCTTTTTATATTGTTGCCGCGGAAGAACAAGGTGTTAAACCGGAGCTCTTGGCAGGAACCATTCAAAATGATATTCTAAAAGAGTTTATGGTGCGTAACACTTACATTTACCCACCTGCGCCTTCAATGAAAATTATCTCTGATATTTTTGAATATACCAGCAAGAATATGCCCAAATTTAACAGCATTAGTATTTCTGGTTATCATATGCAAGAAGCTGGTGCCACTGGCGATATTGAATTGGCTTACACGCTTGCGGATGGTTTAGAATATATAAGAAAAGGCTTAGATGCCGGAATGGATATCGATACGTTTGCTCCTCGCCTATCATTCTTTTGGGCGATTGGAATGAATCATTTTATGGAAATTGCCAAAATGAGAGCCGCAAGAATGTTGTGGGCAAAATTGGTAAAGCAATTTAATCCGAAGAACGAAAAATCGCTATCACTGCGTACGCATTGCCAAACCTCTGGGTGGAGTTTAACAGAACAAGACCCTTTTAATAATGTAGCACGAACCACTATTGAAGCTGCTGCTGCCGCATTTGGAGGCACGCAAAGTTTACACACCAATGCGCTAGATGAAGCCATTGCTTTACCAACCGATTTTTCAGCTAGAATAGCAAGAAACACACAACTCTTTTTACAAGACGAAACCCAAATCACTAAAACCGTAGATCCTTGGGCAGGTAGTTATTATGTAGAAAAATTAACACACGATATTGCGCAAAAAGCTTGGGAGCTTATAGAAGAAGTAGAAGAGCTTGGCGGAATGACAAAAGCCATAGAATCTGGTGTACCAAAATTAAGAATTGAAGAAGCAGCAGCAAGAAAACAAGCGCGTATAGATTCTAACCAAGACCTCATCATTGGAATTAATAAATACAAGCTAGACGCTGAAGATCCGCTTCATATTTTAGAAGTAGATAACCAAACGGTGCGCAAGCAACAATTGGAACAATTGACGACACTTAAAGCCGAAAGAAATACTGATAAAGTAACCAAAGCGTTAGTAGATTTAACAGAAGCTGCTAAAACAGGTGAAGGAAATTTATTAGCTTTAGCCGTTACAGCGGCTCGCGAACGCGCAACTTTAGGCGAAATAAGTGATGCTTTAGAAGTTGTTTACGGCCGTTATAAAGCACAAATAAAATCATTTTCTGGCGTGTATAGTAAAGAAATTAAAAACGACGAAAGCTTTAAAAAAGCAAAAGAATTAGCCGACACCTTTGCCGAGCAAGACGGGAGGCGTCCGCGTATAATGATTGCTAAAATGGGACAAGACGGTCACGATCGTGGCGCCAAAGTAGTCGCTACAGGTTATGCCGATGTTGGCTTTGATGTCGATATCGGACCTTTGTTTCAAACGCCTAAAGAAGCTGCTAAACAAGCCGTGGAAAACGACGTTCACATTTTGGGTGTTTCTTCTTTAGCAGCGGGACATAAAACGCTGGTCCCACAAGTTATTGAAGCTCTTAAAAAGTATGGTCGCGAAGATATTATGGTTATTGTTGGTGGCGTTATCCCAAAACAAGATTACCAGTATTTATTCGATGCTGGTGCCGTTGCCGTTTTTGGACCCGGAACAAGAATTAGCGATGCTGCCATTACCATATTAGATATTTTAATAGACTAATTCGGTTTTAGTGAGTTGTCTATTTTATTTATAAATTCCATAAAGGACAATAGTGTCTTTTATGGAATTTATCGTTATATTTGTAATAGTCAATTTACTATTAATAATTTCAATTAAATACGGCTAAAATAGCGTCAATATAAAGGACAATTTTATCCGATAATAAACAAGGACATATGGAAACACAAATTAAAAACGCACAAAAACCAATAGGTCAATTTGTAGCAGACGACTTTAGAACGGCAGCAGTATTTTATTCTTATGGTATAGATTTTTGCTGCAAAGGTAATCGTAGTGTAGAAGAGGTCTGCGAAAAAAATAATATCGACGCACAAGAACTATTAGATAAATTAGAAGCGATAAGCAAAAACACTTCAAAAAATATAGATTATAACACATGGCCACTGGATGTTTTAGCTCTTCATATAGAAAATAAGCACCACCGATACGTGGAAGAAAAGACAACCGTACTTATTCCGTTTTTAAATAAACTCTGTAAAGTGCATGGTACGGCACACCCAGAATTATTTACTATCACAGCGTTATTTACGGCGTCTAGTAAAGAGCTTGCTTCTCATATGAAAAAAGAAGAATTGATGTTATTCCCTTTCATTAAAAAGATGGTAAAAGCCACGCAGACAGACGAACGTATAGATCCCGCGCATTTTGGAACAGTAAAAAATCCTATTGCCAGTATGATGGCCGATCATGATAATGAAGGTGAACGTTTTAGACAAATTGAAGAACTCACCAATAATTACACACCGCCAGCCGATGCATGTAATACGTATAAAGTGACTTTTGCAATGCTAGATGAATTTGAAAAAGACTTACATTTACACATTCATTTAGAAAATAATATTTTATTTCCTAAAGCTGCAGCATTAGAAAAACGTTTATTTACTATTTAATATTTATGTTAAAACATCGTGTTACAACGTGTTTAGTTAATTTCTTTATTGCCGCTATAATGGGCTTACTTTTAAGGTATGCTTTTATAAGCGGCAGTATTATTAATTATAAATACTTAATGCATGCGCACTCTCACGTTGCGATGCTAGGCTGGGTGTATTTAATGTTATTTACTTTTTACGTTCATTATTTTGTACCTGAAAAGTCACAGCGCTATTCCTCATTATTTTGGACTACTCAAGCGGCTGTCATTGGGATGATGTTAAGCTTTCCATTGCAAGGTTATGCCGCTGTATCCATTAGCTTTTCTACACTGCATATTTTTTGTAGTTATGTTTTTGTGTACCGGATTTGGAAAGATATGTACATTAACAACCCCATAATAAAAACGTTAGTCCGGGCCTCTTTAATTTTTATGTTGGTTTCTACAATTGGGGTTTGGTGCTTAGGTCCTGCAGTGGGGCTTTTGGGACAAGCGTCTGCTTTTTATCAAATTGCTATTCAGTTTTTTTTACATTTTCAGTTTAACGGTTGGTTTTTAATTGCGGTTATCGCTATTCTATTTCATAAACTTAAGATTAAACCTTCAAAAGACACACACCTATTTCTTAGGTTTCTTATTTTTTCAACAGTAGTCACTTTTGCCCTGCCTATTCAATGGTTTGCAAATCACCCACTGCTCTATTGGTTTAATGGCTTGGGTATTTTACTTCAATTAATAGCGTTATATTATTTTATTCAAATTGTTAAATCACCTTTAAAAGTAAAAATATCTCAACCATCAAATAGCCTAAACATATTGTACCGATTTTCCTTGATGTGTTTGCTTATAAAAATAGTACTGCAAACACTCTCCATTATTCCGGCGTTTTCTTCCACAGTATACGAGCATCACAATTTTGTGATTGGTTTTATTCATCTCACAATGCTCGGTGTTGTTAGCGGGTTTTTATTTGCGTTCCTATTTCAATCTAAAATAATTTCCATCAATGTTCTTTCTAAACTAGGCGTTTCCCTTTTTCTTTTAGGGATTATAAGCACAGAACTCATACTATTTTCACAAGGCGCTCTTTGGTATTTAGAGCAAGGTATGCTGCCGCATTATTTTAGTATTTTATTTATTGCAAGTATTCTCTTACCTTTAGGAATTCTAATCTTACTTATAAGTTATAAAACACAACACTATTATGGCACAAAAACCATTAAAACGACACGACGCTTTAAAACCGTTAAGCCGTGAGCACCATTATGGATTACTATTATCGTGGAAAATTAGGACTGGCTTTAGCAAGAATATTTCTGCCGAGCGTATAAAAATTTATGCCGATTGGTTTTATAAAACACAATTAATTCCGCATTTTGAATTAGAAGAAGCTGAAATCTTCACGATTTTAAATCCTGATCACGAGGGTATAAAGAAGGTGTTAGAAGACCATAAAAGACTTCATTATCTATTTACTGAAGAACCTGATATAGAAACAGCATTAATAGCTATTGAAAGAGAATTGGAACAACATATCCGGTTTGAAGAGCGGGTTTTATTTCCTGAAATTCAAAAAGTAGCAACCGAAACACAAATGATACATATAGAAAAAATCCATCAACCAGAAGTCTTTCAAGACAAATTGGATGATGAATTTTGGAGATAATCTAAGTCTATATTTCTACTTAACGTCTCTAATTATTATTTCCTGATGATTTAAATAAGCTAGGTTTTACCGTTACCATTGCCCAACCCCAATTGGTTGTTGCCTTATGGTTTCCTCCTTTTAAAACTTCAAGCGTTTCTGTTCCAAATAATTGGGAATACCCCACTTGAAAACTCACCTCTTTTTGCCAGTTGTACGTTACTTTTAAATCTATTTCCGTTCCTAAATAATCGTCTACCGTTTTGTTGCTGGCATCTACAACGGTGGCAGCCGACCAAAATGCGTGCGGTGTCACGCCCACTTTTAATTTGTTTTTCTGATACTTTAAATTAATAAACGCATCGATTAACCCAACAGAGTTTGAATGACTTCCCACATAAAAGTAATCCATTGCACCATTAAATTTGTGGTTGGTACCAAACCAAGGCGTAAATGATTTTAAGTCTGTGCTGGTAGTGTTCATATCGGTTCCCGATAGGTACTCGGCGCCAACGCCCGTTATAAAATTATCGGTCAAACTATAATTTAATTGAGCTGCGGCGTTGTATGCACTTAAATTTCTATTCGCAATTTTACCTGTTTGGTAGTATAACGACGCTTCGGCTGACACATTATTTTCAGAAAACGTTAAATACGTTCCAATAGTTTGGTTGTAATCTACTTTTTCTTCTTGAGGCGCTGCATAATATGTTAATCCGTTATTCAAAACCAAGAAACTAAGGCTGACGTTATTGACAGCAGTATGGTACCAAAAATATTGGAACGCTTTGTAATTATTAAGCGTATAATCGGTTTTTGTTAACGATTCGGAAGTTGCATTTAGCGCCAAACCCAATTCAAAATGATGCTTAGCATTGGGCTTATAAATTGCCAAAACTGCATCGTGACTTCTTCCTTGTTGCGCCCAACCCACACTTCCAAATATACGCTGATCGTCGTACACGATTTCTTGTCGCCCTAATTTTAGCGTAAATTGGGGTGCTAAAAATAATTCCGCCCAAGCTTCGTGCACACTTAATCCGTTATTATCGGTGGTATTTAACGTCGGAACATCACCCCAAACACGAACATCTTGAATACTTAAATACGTCTTAAAATATGTCTGTTCGTAATCGAAATTTAATCGGGTACGTTGTGATACAAAAGCCGCAGCATCCAGTGAATCTACAGGTAATGTTTTATACCCATTGCGGTACTCAAATCGCGGTCTTACTTCGGCGGATACCTCAAAATTTTGAGCATAAAACACCTGACTCAATGCTAAGAATAGCATTAATAAACAATAATTTTTCATAATGTGTTTTTAAATGTATTACGGCGTTACAACCCTTATGGTGTAACCTTTAAAATAGATGAAATTGTTTCCTTATTATTAACCCCCAACCCTTCTTGCTGGTGAATTAATTCCCCTTCGGCATTAAACACTGAAATAATATTAGAATGCGAAAAATCTATAGGAGAAATCTCTTTATATTTTACAGACAGCACATTAGCGAACTCCCGCACACCACTTACTGTACCTTGTAAAAACGTCCATTGTCGGTCGTCCATTTCGTTTTCTATCGCGAAACTCTTCAAACGTTGGGGGGTATCTATTTTGGGATCGATACTTATTAAAACGAATTCAATGTTCTTCAACTTATCTTTGGGGATTTCTGCTTCAATATTACGCATATCGGCAACTAATCTCGGGCAAGCCGCCTTACAAGACGTATAGATCATTACCATTACTAAAGTTTTTCCTTTTAAGGATCTAAGCTGAAGTGCTTCGCCTTCTTCATTATGCCAGGTTGACGACAAATTAAAAATAGACGCTTCGGAAATTTCATTATTTTGACTTAATACTTTTTCTGAACCATCATTTATCATCTTTAAATCCATTTTACAGACAGGACAAGATCCTTCGGTATCATAGGTTTTTTCCCCCTCACACAACATAGGGCATTGGTAATCGGTGACCATTACGATGGCTTCTTTCTTTTCAGACTTACAACTCTGAAAAGCGATAACCGTAATGATTAACAGTATGCTATATTTTAATAATTTCATAAATAATTTATTTAGTTACAGGTTTAACACATCTAAACCCTAAGTTTTTCATAGAATACTTTGCCTCTAAACTTCCGCGAATAGCATATCGCATAAACGCTGCATAATTCATTAAATCGGTGGCATTAATTGCGGCACTACCACAAAACAAATTGTTGTCTGTATCGACATCTTTTCGCGACTCTCCAGTAATTAAGACCGAATTAAAATCGAGAGTCCACTCCCACACCAAACCGTGTAAATCGTAAACACCCCAAGCATTTTTAGCATTCATGCCAATAGTGTTTTCGTTAGATCGTGGTGCTTCATACCAATCTAAAATTTTCTTATTGTATTCTGGTTTTACACGTGCATCTTTAGTAGTTTCATCGGCCATAGCGGCATACTCCCATTCATCAATCGTAGGCAAACGTTTACCCTGGCATTCGCAATACGCTTTTGCAGCAAACCAAGACACGTAAGTTACGGGGCTATTAGAGAGTGCCGAAGCTTCTAGTTGTAAGTCATTTTTCCAATTGGTTAAATACATTTTATCGGTAAACAATTTAAGTGCTTTCGATTTTTGCCAGTTGGTGTTTTTCTTAAGAAAATCGCCATATTCTAAATTAGAAACTGGGTAGATATCCATTTCGAAATCTTTAACTTCTACAACCGTAGAGTCTCGTCCGTAAAGTGGAATATAGCGACTACCCTCAATGTAAACCATACCTTCAGATTGCGCAAATAATTCACAATGCATAAAAAAAGCAATACTTACTATCAGGAATTTAAAGGCTCCGTTTTTCATTATATTAAAAGACTTATTATTTTTGATTTTTCACTTTTTCAACCATTTCGCTAGTAATAATTTTACCAGAATTCCCCCAGCTATTATAAACGTAAGTTAATACGTTGGCAATTTCATCTGGAGATAACATTTGTCGTGTCATTACACTATTATATTTTTCACCGTTTACAGTTATTTCCCCTGTTAATCCATGTAGTACAGTGCCAATGGCACGATCTACATTTGCATTTAAATAATCTGATTTAGCTAAAGGAGGAAATGCATTAGGTATGCCTTGCCCTTCCGATTGATGACAAGCAAAACACGTTTGCATATAGGTTTGTTTACCAAATTCCATTTGTTCTTCGAATGATTTTGCAGGAACTTCAGAGGCTATAATTTCGTCGGTTGTTGGCATACTTTGAATTCCTGGTCCTTCTGGCAAATAAATATCATCACGAATTTCACCGGAGTATATTTTTTTGTCTTCTTCTCCTTCAACCTTAAGCATTCCTAAAGCACCTTTATTAAAGGCTCTAAAAATAGAGTGATCTACTATAATAAACGTTCCAGGAACATCAACTTTAAACTCAATCATTGCGGCACCACCGGCAGGGATTAAAGTTGTTTGCACATTTTCGTTTACTAAACTCCCTCCTTCTACGTTGACTCTATCGAATATTTCTCCAATAACGTGGAAAGACGATACCAAACCTGGCCCACCATTTCCTACATATAAACGTACGGTTTCGCCAACTTTAGCCGTTAATGCATTGTCGCCTGTTAAAGCGCCAACTTTACCATTAAACACAACATAGTCTGCTTGTTCATTTACTGCTTTTTGCATATCGAAAGGTTGTAATCCGCGCTCTCCATTTGCCCCTTTAGTATAAAAATCTCCCTGCATAATGTAGTACTCTTTGTCTACTTCTGGTAAACCACCTGCTGGTTCTACCAAAATTAAACCGTACATTCCATTAGCAATATGCATTCCTACTGGAGCCGTAGCGCAATGGTACACATATAAACCAGGGTTTAATGTTTTAAAAGAAAACACTTTAGAGTGTCCTGGCACAACAAATGATGACTCTGCACCTCCTCCAGGGCCATTAACAGCATGTAAATCTATATTATGCGGCAGCTTATTGTCTGGGTGATTTTGTAAGTGAAACTCTACTTCATCTCCTACTCGTGTTCTTATAAAACTCCCAGGCACCGTACCACCAAAAGTCCAATACATATAGGTAACACCATCTGTCATTGTGCCTTCTTTTTCAAGAATTTCCATTTTTACGACTAACTTTTTTGCTTTTCTTCGTCCAACAGGTGTTGGTACATGTGGTGGTGAAGTAAGTTCGGCTATCATTTCTTGATTTACAGGTATATCTACCGTATCGTCATAGGTTGTTTTTGTGTCGTCAAAACAAGAAACCATAACTAAAGATGCTATAAATAAAATAGCGCCTTTTAAGGCTGTTTTTCGATTTAATTTTAATTGGGTTGCTTTCATAATATAATGGAGTTGATTTGTAGTTAGAATTAATAAACACTGCGAAATTACTTGAATTCACCCTTTGATTTGATGACATTTATCAGCTTATTGAAGTTTTTTTAACAAAATTTTATAATTTTAAACCCGCACTTTTATTTTGAAGTTACCCTTTTTAAAACTAAGAGATGGGGAATTAAAAATTTCAGCATAAAAAAAGCGGAAAAATAAGAGCTAAGAGTCAGTGAATCGGTGCTTTACAAAATTAATAGCTAAACAAAGCATTTCATTTTAGGCAACTGTTAACAAGTTCAGTTTTTATTACTAATAAATAATTGTATTTTTACGCGTACTAAAATCTAAATATTTTAATGGGTAAAATCATTGCAATTGCCAATCAAAAAGGAGGGGTTGGTAAAACAACAACTTCTGTAAATTTAGCGGCCTCTTTAGGTGTGCTAGAAAAAAAAGTACTTTTAATAGATGCCGATCCACAGGCAAACTCCACTTCTGGTTTAGGAATTGATGTTGAAACTGTCGAGATTGGTACCTATCAACTTTTGGAGCATACCAATAGTGCTCGCGACGCAATTATAAAAACAAACACACCTAATTTAGATATTATTCCTGCACACATAGACCTTGTTGCTATTGAGATAGAACTCGTAGATAAAGAAAATAGGGAGTATATGTTAAAAAAGGCGCTTGAAGATATAGTAGATGATTACGATTATATTTTAATTGATTGTGCCCCCTCTTTAGGGTTACTCACCTTAAATGCTTTAACAGCAGCACATTCGGTAATTATTCCTATTCAGTGTGAATATTTTGCACTCGAAGGTTTAGGGAAATTATTAAATACCATAAAAGGTGTTCAAAAAATACACAATGCAGATTTAGATATTGAAGGCTTGTTATTAACTATGTACGATTCGCGTTTGCGTTTATCGAACCAAGTAGTTGAAGAAGTGCAAAAACATTTTAACGATATGGTGTTTCAAACTATTATACAGCGAAATGTCCGTTTAAGTGAAGCGCCTAGTTATGGCGAAAGCATTATTAATTATGATGCTAGCAGTAAAGGAGCCATTAATTATTTAAGTTTAGCTAAGGAAATTATTAACAAAAACTCCTAAAAAATGGCGAAGGCAACAAAGAAACAAGCCTTAGGAAGAGGCTTATCGGCACTTTTAAAAGACCCGAGTAATGACATCAAATCTGTACAAGATAAAAATGCAGATAAAGTTATTGGTAATATTGTAGATTTAGAATTAGCTTCAATTGAAGAGAATCCTTTTCAGCCTCGTACAAATTTTAACGAAGAATCTTTACGAGAATTAGCATCTTCCATTAAAGAGCTTGGTGTAATACAGCCTATAACCGTTAGAAAAGCAGGTTTTGAAAAATACCAATTGGTTTCTGGAGAGCGCCGTTTTAGAGCCTCTAAATTAATTGGATTAGAAACGATACCCGCTTACATACGTATTGCGAACGACCAGGAAAGTCTTGAAATGGCTTTGGTGGAGAACATTCAACGCCAAGATTTAGACCCAATAGAAATCGCATTATCTTACCAACGTTTAATTGACGAAATCCAATTAACACAAGAACAGATGAGTGATCGCGTTGGTAAAAAACGCTCTACAATTGCCAACTATATGCGATTGTTAAAACTAGACCCGATTATACAAACCGGAATGCGCGATGGCTTTTTATCTATGGGACACGGTCGTGCGATTATTACTATCGAAGATCAAAGCATACAGTTAGATATTTATGAAAAAATCATAGCTAATAAATTATCTGTTAGAGAAACCGAAACCTTAGTTAAAAGCTATAATGAAACGCGTCAAGTCGTTGTTCCTAAAAAGAAAACCGATAAAGAATTGCCTGTTTACGTTAAAAAAGGAATTAAAGATTTCTCGGAATACTTTGGTCATAAAATAGACGTTAAGGTTTCTAATAATGGAAAAGGTAAAATATCAATACCGTTTCATTCTGAAGAAGATTTTAACCGTATCAAAAAGCTAGTTGAGAGTGCTAAATAAAATTACGATAGCGTGTGTATTGTGTCTAACTTTTAGTTTTTCCGCTTTGGCGCAAACAATAAAAGGGAACACAATAGACGCAAAGCATCTTTCCGAGCCCGTATCGGTGTCTTTAGACTCTACTCAATTACGAAAACCGATCGATCCATTAGCACCTTCTCGCGCAGCCTTTTACTCGGCTATTTTACCAGGTTTAGGACAAGCTTACAATAAAAAATACTGGAAAATACCCATTGTATATGCCGCAATTGGGACCGGTATTTATTTCTATATCGATAATAATACCGAGTATAAAAAAGTAAGAAACGCTTATAAACGCAGATTAGCCGGCTTTAGTGACGATGAATTTCAAGGCCGAATAACCGACGACGGCTTGCGAGAAGCACAAAAAACACTACGCCGAAATAAGGAACTTTCCTTATTAGTAACCGTAGGTTTATATGCTTTAAACATTATCGATGCCAATGTAGACGCACATTTACTACAATATAATATAGACGATAATTTATCGCTTAAACCACATTATGAAATAGACCAGTTTGATAATACTGGTCGTTTAGGTCTTACGTTTAATCTGAAATTAGATTAACATATTTAATACCTTTTTAAATCCATTTATTTTAAATGAAAATAGCTTTACTCGGATACGGAAAAATGGGAAAAACTATTGAAGCTCTTGCCATTAAACGCGGTCACACAATTGTTTTAAGGTGCGATGATACCAGCGAAAATGACCTTAAAAACGCCGATATCGCTATAGATTTCAGCATTCCTGAAGCCGCTTTTAATAATATTTCTAAGTGTCTTAATAACAATACCCCTATCGTTTCTGGTACTACAGGGTGGCTCGATAAATATAATGATGCAGTTGCTTTATGTAAGGATAAAGATGGAGCTTTTATTTATGCGTCTAACTTTAGTTTGGGTGTTACTATTTTTTTCGAACTGAATAAAACTTTAGCCAAAATGATGTCTAATTTAAAAGAGTACACGATAGATTTAGAAGAAATACATCACACTCAAAAACTAGACGCACCTAGCGGAACTGCCATTACACTCGCAGAATCTATAATCGACAATCACCAAAAATACACGCAGTGGAAACTCGATTCTAACGCCGAAAACACGGTCTCAATCTCGGCTAAACGTCTTGATAATGTTCCGGGAACACATCGTATTAAATATGTGAGTGCTGTGGACACTTTAGAAATAAAACACACCGCACACAGTCGCGAAGGCTTTGCATTAGGTGCTATTGTTGCTGCCGAGTGGCTAGTAGATAAAACGGGCGTTTTTACAATGAAAGACGTGTTAAATATTCGTTAATTACCAACAAAAATGTAACATTGGTTTTTATAAAACTACAAATAGAATTAGTAATAATCTAATAGACAAACGTCTTTAAAAATATAATATGAGTTTTACACAGTTGTTAATTTTTCTCTTAATCATTCAGGCCGTTCACGGCTTAGCTACTTGGAAATTATATTTAAAAGCAGGAAAACATGCTTGGGAAGCATTTATCCCTGTGTACAACGCCGTTATTTTAATGAAAATTATTAACAGGCCGTGGTGGTGGACCATCCTTTTATTTTTACCTATCGTTAACCTTATTATGTTTCCAGTAATTTGGGTAGAAACAGCGAGAAGTTTTGGTAAAAACTCCAATTTAGACACCTTCTTAGCCATAATATCTTTAGGATTTTATAACTTCTATTTAAACTATGCCGCCGATGTTACTTATATCGAAGACCGTTCGCTACAACCCCGTTCGGAGGTTGGAGATTGGGTAAGCTCGATACTATTTGCTATTGTTGCCGCAACTATCGTACATACTTATTTTATTCAGCCGTTTGTAATACCAACCTCTTCTTTAGAAAAAACATTACTGGTGGGCGATTTTCTTTTTGTAAGTAAATTTCACTACGGCGCAAGATTACCACAAACCTCTTTAGCGTTACCAATGGTGCACGACTCTATTCCTGTCGTACATACCAAATCTTACATCGCCGACGATGACAGAGCAACACGCGACGAGTCGTGGGCAAATAAAACGTTTCTACCGTATTTGAGATTACCAGGTTTTCAGAAAATAAAACGAAACGATATCGTGGTTTTTAATTGGCCTGTAGATACAGTTCAGGATTTCTTTAAAGTCCCAAAACGTGGATTTATTAAGCCTGTAGATAAAAAATCGAACTACGTTAAGCGTGCCGTTGGAGTTCCTGGCGATTCGATGGCTATTAAAAATGGATACATTTATACTAACGGAAAGAAAAATGAACTCCCGGATCGTGCGCGAATTCAATTTTACTATTCGGTAACTACTAAAGACGATTTAGATCAAGGTTTCGTAGACCAAAATATTCATTCTCAATTTTGGAGATTTTATAATATTAGCTCAAAATATTGGGACGATACGCGACTTCAAGAGTATTTTAACACCGACAATCGCGCCTATTTAAATGAAGGCAGTAGAGACTCCTTAAATGTTGAAGTAGTTGGTTTTGTAAGAAACGACGATATGCAAAAATTTAAAATGGAACCGCTTTTAAATAAAATTAATGTTAATTTAACCGAAGAAGAGGCCCAAACATTACGCGAAAATCCTAAAGTAGCGTCTGTTGAAAAATTTGATTATCAACCCAAAGAAGATGTGTTCCCACATTCTCCAGATTACAACTGGAGTTTCGATAATTTTGGTCCCATTTATATTCCTGAAGCGGGGAAAACGGTCGACTTAAACCTTGAAGTGTTGCCGTTTTATGAGCGCATTATTTCGGAATACGAAAACAATACAATTACAGTAAAAGGCAATCAAATTTTTATTAATGGTAACGTCGCCACCTCTTACACATTTAAGCAAGATTATTACTGGATGATGGGAGATAACCGCCATAATTCTCAAGATGCGAGAGCTTGGGGTTACGTGCCATTCGATCACGTAGTGGGTAAACCTGTTTTAATTTGGATGAGTTGGGATACCAATGCTTCTGGGTTTAATAAAATACGTTGGAATAGATTATTTACAACGGTTCACGGTAGCGGAAAACCGGTGTCGTATTTAATTCCGGTACTTATTTTAATCGCTCTCGGTTATGGTTTTTCAAAATATAAAAAACGCAAGAAGAAATAACAACTTTATATTCTTATAAACTATAAACGCTTTACTCTCAGTTTAATATAGAGCACCGCGTTTAGGTGCTTAAGATTATGATAGCTCAGCAATTGAAAACTCGTTACGAATGACATCCATTATACTACATCCTACCTATTTCCCGACTATTGAAACGTTTGTAGCGTTAGTAAATACGGATAGCGTTACGTTTGAAGTATACGATAACTACCAGAAACAAACCTATAGAAACCGCTGTTACATTTATGCTGCAAATGGTAAATTGCAGTTAAGTATTCCGGTTATTTATACGCAAAAAAACCGTCAGTTATATCAAGAAGTAAAAATAGCCAACACGTACAATTGGCAAGACATTCATTTTAAATCGTTGGAATCGGCTTACAGAACTTCTCCTTTCTACGAGTTTTACATAGATGACATTAAACCCTTATACACCACACCTTTCGATTCTATTTTGGAATTTAATATGGCGTGTTTTGATGTTATTTGTGACGCTTTACAATTGGATATTACAATTACCAAAACTGAAGATTTTAAAAAAGAATATAAAGAGAATACAGACGGTAGAGATTTAGTAAATGCTAAAAACGAAACTGCTCTACCATTTGATAATTATATGCAAGTATTTAACGCAAAGTACGGCTACATTAATAATCTTAGTATATTAGACTTATTATTTAACGAAGGTCCAAGTGCTTTAGCTTATTTAGAGGCACAACATTATAAATAATGCTTACAGATTTTATACATTACGGCATTCATTTTGGTGGCCCTTTATTAGTTGCCGTGTTATTTTACAAAAAAATATGGCTTAAGGCTTTTGGTATACTCCTTTTAGGAATGCTTATTGACTTAGATCATTTATTGGCAACGCCACTGTTCGATCCTAATCGGTGTAGCATCAATTTTCATCCACTGCACTCCTATTACGCAATTGCAGTGTATCTCTTTCTATTGCTACCGAAGAAAACCAGACTTATTGGTTTAGGTTTAGTCATTCATATAATTGCAGATAGCGCGAATTGTTTAATGCTGTAATTATCGCGGGAGACTCACGCGAGACATAATTGGATAATGATCGGAATATAAGACATCGTATGTTTTAAAGCTATTTATTGTAAATTCCGGATCGGTTAATATAAAGTCTATTCTAATCGGGAAAAACTTAAAATCGTACGTTCTACCGAAACCATTTCCAGCCGCGTTAAAGTTGTCTATTAAATCACCTTTTACGCGCTTATACGCATAAGAAAAGGCTGTATTATTTAAATCTGTTCCTACAATCGTTTTGTAAGGTGATTTGTTTTTATGAAGCAAAAACAATTCCGCTTGTAACTGCTGCGTTTTAAACGTGTTTCCTACTCCTTTAAATAATTTCTGGGCATCATCTTCGGTCAGTTTATCTAAATTAGGATCTATACGCAACGATTGCAAGTGAATATTATACAAGCGAATAGTATCCTTTTCTTTTACAATGTCTGCATAAATAGCATTATTCGAAGTATTAGGAAACTCCACAGAGCCAGAATTTATGATAGGATATTGTGAAAAAATTGCTTGTCCGTATTTAGTTTTGTTACCCGAAAGTTCTTCAAATTTATACTTAAAAAAAGATAAATCTACGTTTTTATGTGGATGGTATTCCTGCATCAATAAAACGTCTGGCGCCTCTCTTTTAATGAATTGTTCAATTTTAGTTTCAACACCCTTCTCAGAAATCCAATCGTATAAATTGAATAACCGCACATTATAATTCATTACCGAAATGGCATTTTGGCTGATTTCACTCTTAGATTCTGAAAACTTATATAACGACCCCAATGAAAAATAACCGATAGCCAACATAAGAAGCGATAGAATGACTTGCTTCTTAATTTTAACTAACCAATACAATACAAATAACGTATTGATAACAATTAAAATAGGCACGCCCAAACTCAGTACAGAAAAAGAGGAGAATGTTTTAGGCGGCAATAAAGGCAATATGTAAGATAGCAAAAGAAGAAAAGCTGCAACAGAGTTGAAGAAGAACATAACTTTTTCAAAAAATCGAAGGTTTTTCATAATCTATTTTCCCGCTCTAAATAAGAATTCCTTTTCGGCCGCCGTTAAACTGTCGTACCCGCTCTTACTTATTTTATCAAGAATAACGTTTATTTTCTTCTGGTTGTTAAATTTATCAAACTCCCCTTTAGTAAAACCACCAACTTTAGATTTGTCTTTGTGAACCGTTTTTAAAGGCGATTTCGTTGACGTTTTAAACCAGCTAGAAATGGCATCCAATACACTTTCAAAACCCCTACCAATATCATTCCCTTTTAATAATTGCTTAGCATATAGATACCCTAAAAAGGCACCACCTAAATGTGCTAAATTACCGCCAGAATTCAATCCGAATAGCCCTAAGACATCAAATGAGACAAAAGCGACTCCTAAATACCATAATTTTACATTGAAGGTAAAAAAGCTCACCTTTTTATCAGGCATATACGCACAAATAAATATGAACAATGCTCTAACCGCTGCCGATGCTCCTACCAAATATGTGGTTCCAGAAAAGTAAGACGGTAATACAGTATAGCCTACAATAAAGAATAAGCCACCAAAAATGGCTCCTAGAAAATAAATGTTTAAGGCTGTTTTAGCACTAAACAGACTTAAAAATATGCGTCCAATAAAATACAACCAAGCCATATTAAATAATATATGAAAAAAGTCGAAATGTAAAAACGCATAAGTAAAAATGGTCCACGGTTTAACTAAAAAACTATTTATTTCGCTAGGTAATTGTAGCCATAATATAATGTTACCAGAAACCGATTTTAATAGAAATGACAGTAAAAAAACAATAACATTAATCGCTATTATTTTTTCTAACACATTAAGCCGTGCTAGTTTATATTTTATATCCTCGTTTAAACTCATATAAAAACCTTTTTGTATGTTTTGTATAAATTAATCTATTCTAAAATTATTAAAAGTAGTAGTGTCATTTTTCCAGAATAGCATAATGATAAATCCTACTAAAGCACCACCAACGTGCGCCATAAACGCTGTATTACTCGGACTAAAAAAGGACTGCCCCGTGAGTGCCGATATAATATCTAAAGCGATGATACCTGGTATAAAATACTTCGCTTTTATAGGGATTGGTAAAAAAATCAGCATTAATTCAGCATTAGGGTTTAACATCCCAAACGCTACTAAAATACCCATTATACAACCTGAGGCACCTACCATTGTTGCATTAAACACAGGGAAAATAGACTTTAAATTCTCAAATTGCTGTGCATTAATGCCTCCCATCGCCTGGTTTTTTCCTAACATATCAAAAATCTGACTACTCGATAAACCCGAATTAATCAAAGCATCGAAAGCTGGTAAATAGTTAAAATAATAAAATCCTAACTGAAACGCAGCAGCGCCTAAGCCTGCAGAAAAATAAAGAAATAAGAATTTTTTAACCCCGAGTTTTTGCTCTACCGCCGTACCAAACATCCAAAGGGCAAACATATTAAACAATATATGCATAAAACCACCATGCATAAACATATGCGTAATTATTTGCCACGGTTCAAAAACGTCGCTTTCGGGAAAATGTAAAGCGAACAAATCATAAAATAACGTACCGCCACCAATGGCTAACGTTGCCACAAAAAAGATGACATTTATAATTATTAAGTGTTTTACAGTATCGGTAATTCTCATCATTGTGCTGTGTTGTATTTAATAAATTCTAAACAAACTTTTTATCTAATTCGTCGACGGTGGTCGTTGTAAAAGTGATTTTATTTGCTGGCGATACATTGGGTTCTTTACAAGCAAATAGAGAATTTACAAGATGTTCTTGCTCCATTCCTGTTAAGCTTTGTCCCGTTTTAATCGCTAAACTTTTGGCCATTGATTTAGCTAGCAAATCGGTAGCACTAAAATTACTGTCCGGCACTTCGTTTTCAACATCACTAATAAGTTGTTCTAAAATAATAGAAACTTCACTTTCGGGCACACTAACCGGCACTCCAGTAATTTCTAATAATTCTTCTTTTATCGTCTGAAAAATAAAACCTGTATGTTCCAAATCGCTTTTTAGTTGCTGAATAATTTCAATTTCTTGAGGTGAAAAATGAAGTTGTAATGGAAACAATAATTGCTGACTCATCGCTTCTTTAATTGTCATATTTCTTAAGAAATCTTCGTATAACACCCGTTGGTGCGCTCGATGCTGATCGATAATCAACATTCCAGATTTTATAGTACTTATTATATATTTATTATGAACTTGATAGGTGGTGTGTTTGTGCTCCACTTTATTGGTTTCATCAAAAATAGAAGAGTTTTTTTCTTCCGTTTCAAAATGTATTCCACTAAAATCATTGTGCGACGGCATCTCATTAGACTCTAGCCCCACATACAAACTCTCCCAATTGCTAGAAGAATTAGTTGGTACTGTTTTGTGTGTTCTTTGAGGTACAGAAGTCGCTATTTTTTCTTCTTGAAACGGATTAAATGTTCTATCCACCTCGACCGTTGGTGTTCCTTTTTGCTGGTAGCTATACGGCGTATCTAAGTTAGAATCTCTATCGAAATCTAATACTGGCGCAATGTTAAACTGCCCTAAACTGTGTTTTACAGCCGAACGCAAAATAGCATATAACGTATGCTCGTCGTCGAATTTTATTTCGGTTTTTGTAGGATGAATATTAATATCAATCGTTTGCGGATTCACCTTAAGATTTAAAAAATAACTAGCGTGAGCCCCATCTTTTAAAAGTCCATCGAAAGCGGAAGAAATAGCGTGATTTAAATACGCACTTTTAATAAAACGATCGTTTACAAAAAAGAATTGTTCACCACGAGACTTTTTAGCAAACTCTGGTTTACCGACAAATCCTGAGATGGCTAACACCTCAGTATCTTCATTAACAGGCACCAATTTCTCATTGGTTTTAGTCCCGAAAATATTTACTATACGTTGTCGGTAATTACTTTCTGGCAGATTAAACGATTCGCTACCGTTATGAAACATTACGAATTCGATAGTAGGATGTGCTAAAGCAACACGGTGAAACTCATCGATAATATGACGGGTTTCAACAGCATTCGATTTTAAAAAATTGCGTCGCGCTGGAATATTAAAAAATAAGTTCTTTACTGCAATCGAAGATCCTTTTGGTGTCACAACGACCTCTTGCGATTGCACTTCGCTTCCTTCAATAACTAAGCACGTCCCTACCTCGTCACCTTCTTGTTTTGTTTTTAATTCTACGTGTGCAATAGCAGCAATACTTGCTAAAGCTTCGCCACGAAATCCTTTTGTGCTTAATAGAAAAAGGTCGTCGGCTGTTTTAATTTTAGAAGTTGCGTGGCGTTCAAAACTTAAACGGGCATCGGTAACACTCATTCCCCCACCGTTATCGATAACCTGTATAAGTATTTTACCTGCTTCTTTAATGATTAATTTTATAGAACTAGCACCCGCATCGATCGCGTTTTCTAACAACTCTTTAACTACAGAAGCTGGTCGTTGTACGACTTCTCCGGCAGCTATTTGATTAGCAACGTGATCTGGTAATAATTGAATGATATCTGCCATTTAATTTAAAAAAAGAGAGTCAAATCGAAATCTATTATTAGTAAAAACAGAAAAACCAGTACCAAACCAATGACTAAGACTCTTCGGTTTACAGCTTTATCTGGGGAATTTTTAAACTCATCCCAAGCCGAAGTGAATTTCTGTTTTATATTTTTATTGCCAACTAAAGTGGTTCTATAATCGTCAAATTTGTGTTTTATTTCAAACGGGCTGCCCTCACCGTTGCTTTTATAATAACGCGGTGTATAATTATAGCGTTTATTCTTTTTCTGTTTTAAATATCCCATCGTTTGTAAAAAGATTAACGTAATTTAATATCTAAGTAGTACATTACCCCTATAATTAAAGCCAAAATAATTAGTAATATGGGCAACGTAGATACTTTGTTTTTTTTAACGGTACGCCTTGTTTTTTCCCATTCGGATAATATATCGCCAGTACTTGGTTCTTTAGAGCGTCTATTATCGCGTTTTTCTTTATCCGAAAATCGAGAATTATAATTAAATTGTTTATTCTTTTTTTGTGTAAACACGATACTTTAGCTGCTCGTTAATAACTTTCAAAAGTACAGAAAATACAATAGACTAAAGGATTGTAACTGCTAAAAAATGTTAACAAAAAAGCACCTTAAAGTATATAAAGATACTAAAAGATGCTGTCACTGTAAATTACTATTGGTATTATGCGTTTTCTCCTAGTTGCGCCATTTTAATAGCAGCAACTGCTGCTTCTGTACCTTTATTACCATGTTTTCCACCTGAGCGGTCTATGGCCTGTTGTAGATTATTATCGGTGAGCACACAAAAAATTACTGGTGTGTCGCGCGTTACATTGAGATCTTTAATACCGTGAGCCACGGCGTCGCAGACAAAGTCGAAATGCTTGGTTTCGCCTTGTATAACACTTCCTATAGCGATAACGGCGTTCATCATTTGCTCTTGCATCTTCTTACAACCATAAATAAGCTCATAGCTTCCTGGCACGTACCAGATTACTATGTTATCATCTTTTGCGCCGTGTTCTTTAAGCGTTTCTACGGCGCCTTTTAACAAGCCTTCTGTGATATCACTATTCCATTCTGAAACAACAATCCCAAACCGAAAATCTTTCGCGTCTGGGATTGATGCTTTATCATATTCTGATAAATTATTATTTACTGTTGCCATAAATATGTTCCGATACTATCGGAAGTTTTAATTTAGTTGGACATTGCTTCCGCTTTTCCTATAAACAAATCTATTGTTGTAGACTCTGAAGACGATGGGTATTTCTCTTTAATTGTATTAAAATAGCCTAAAGCTTCCTTAGCATTTCCTAATTCTAAAGCTGTAATTCCAGCTTTATAGTAATACGTTGGTGCCGAATATCCGTTTTCGCGTAATGTAGCAGCACTTTTGTAATACTTTAAGGCGTCTTCGTTCTGGTTTAACTGTACAAAAGCATCTCCAATTGCTCCTTTTGCCATAGGCGCTAAAATTTCGTCTTCGCTAGAAAACTTATCTAAGTGCTCTATTGCTTTTTTGTAATCTTTTAAATTTAAGTAAGCCATACCTGCATAATAGTTTGCAAGGTTTGCTGCTGGAGTACCACTATATTCGTTAATAATATCGATCATTCCAAACTTACCCTCGCTACCATTCAAAGCAATGTTGTATAACGAATCTGAGGAAACACCATTCACCGCTTCTTCAAAATTTTGTTGAGCGTGATACATATCGTTCATCGCTTCATTTTGCTTTGGTTCGTGTACAAATTCTTTATACCCTAAGTAACCAAGCACGATTACTGCTACCACACCAATTATGATAAAAATATACTTTTGGTTTTTAGCAACAAAGTCTTCAGTCTTAGATGCCGTTTCGTCTAAAGTATTAAATACTTCTGCCGTTGTTGAGTTTTCTTCAACTTCATTTACTACCTCTTTCTCTGTTTTAGGTTTGTAACCTCTTTTCTTATAAGTTGCCATATAGTGTATATTAGTGCCCCGCAAAAATAAAATTTTTATCCACATATAAAAGCTTATTTATTTGTTATTTTGTAATAATTTGCAAGACCCAAATTAAAAGGTCAAAACTTAGGTCGCTTTTAGACTAAATTACTATGATATTAAAATCACTTTCTTTACTAAATTATAAAAATTTTGACACCAAAACATTTAATTTTAATGACACCATAAACTGCATTGTCGGTAACAATGGCGTCGGAAAAACAAATATTTTAGATGCTATTTATCACTTGTCTTTTGGAAAAAGTTATTTTAATCCTATCGCTTCTCAAAATATAAAACACGATGAAGAATTTTTTGTTATAAACGGAGACTATGAAAAGGAAAATAAAGCTGAAAAAATTGTTATAAGCTTAAAAAAAGGTCAAAAAAAGGTTATAAAACGCAATAGTAAGTCTTACGAGAAGTTTAGCGATCATATTGGGTTTTTACCATTAGTTATAATTTCTCCGGCAGATCGCGACTTAATTATTGGCGGTAGCGATACGCGAAGAAAATTTATAGACAGCGTTATTTCGCAAAGTGATAACAACTATTTAATTACAATTATTAAATACAATAAAATAGTAGCGCAACGAAATTCGCTTTTAAAATATTTCGCACTCAATAACGCCTTTAATAAAGATACTTTAGAGATTTACAATTTACAATTAAGTGAATTTGGCACTGTTATTTTCGAGAAACGAAAGGCATTTTTAGATAATTTTATTCCTATATTCAAAGAGCGTTATCGCGCCATTAGCAACGGTAATGAATCTGTAGATCTACACTATAAAAGTGATTTATTCGATTCCGATTTAAACAGTCTACTACAACAAGTTATAAACAAAGATAAAGCACTACAATACACTAGTGTAGGCGCTCATAAAGACGATTTATATTTTAATATAGACGGTCACCCCATTAAAAAATTCGGGAGTCAAGGTCAGCAAAAATCGTTTTTAATTGCTTTAAAATTGGCCCAGTTTCAGTTTATAAAAAAACAAAGTGGCGTAAACCCTATTTTGCTATTGGATGATATTTTTGATAAATTGGATGAAGAACGCGTGTCGCAGATAATAAAATTGGTGAACGATGAAAATTTCGGTCAGATTTTTATTAGTGATACTCACGCCGAACGCACCGAGCGCGCAGTAAAACAGGTACATCAATCGTACGAGATTTTTAATATTTAAGTACTATGAAGTGTTAAAACTTCAACCGTGACACTATTAAAACGAAATTAACAGGCACTACCTTATATTAATGTGTAACTTATAGACTTTGTAAAATAGTCGGGCAACAAATCACCATAAATAATGAAAAAAATAAGCGTTTTAATAGTTATAACCCTTCTATTTTATAGTTGTAAAAAAGACCCGCAGACTTCTTTAAAACACCTTAATGGGTATTGGGAAATAGAAAGTGCAACAACTCCTAAGGGAAAAATACACGAGTATAGCATAAGCACAACTGTAGATTATATTAGTATTAATGACAGTTTAAAAGGCTTTAGAAAAAAATTAAACCCCACATTTACAGGTTCGTATAACACGTCTGAAGATGCGGAAATGATAACGGCTAAAATTGAAAATGACAGCTTAAATTTATATTACAGAACACCGTTTTCAACATGGAAAGAAACCGTAATAGTTGCAAACAAAGAACAATTAAAAGTGGTAAACGCAGATAATATGACCTACATATACAAACGATTTACACCTATTAACGTATTAGAATAAATTATGGCAAAACGAAATAACGATATATTAAGCTTCTCTGACGCATTAAAGGATTTTGTAGAAACTAATAAATTAGACAAAGGTTTAGACAAGGTAAATGTTAGGGACGCGTGGGCAAATTTAATGGGAAACGGTGTAAACAATTACACGACCAATATTGAATTAAAATTCGGTACTCTTTATGTACAATTAAGCTCTAGTGTATTACGAGAGGAATTGAGTTACGGTAAAAACAAAATTATAAAGATGCTTAATGAAGAATTAGGTAGAGAGGTTATAAAACAAGTTGTTCTTCGTTAAATAACGCTATTAAAATAGAGTGTTCCCAGATTTGTTTCTCTATTTCAAATAGTAAAAATCACAGACCCTAGAAACCTAATTACAACTATTAAATAGCACTTTATTACTCCTTTTTAAAGACTTTTACGCCAACACTAACTGCTGTAAAATAGTAGTTTTTAATAAAAATAAAATAAAAAAATCTGTAAAAAGTTTTTTTAAATATAAAAGACTATATTTGATTATTATAAATTTAATTTTTTTTTAAAATGGCTCAAGGCACAGTAAAATTTTTCAATGATTCAAAAGGTTTCGGTTTTATAACTGAAGATGGATCTGACAAAGACCATTTCGTACACATCTCTGGTTTAATCGACGAAGTTCGTGAAGGAGACGTTGTAGAATTTGACTTACAAGAAGGTAAGAAAGGTATGAACGCAGTAAATGTAAAAGTAGTATAATATATATATTCTTTATTTCTTTACAAGCAAAGCTCACTTAACGGTGGGCTTTTTTTATTGTATTAAGTCAATTAAGTTTTAACGGTTATTAGTAGAAAAACGACCGTATAGTTCTCTATTAAAATTTGTGTGTTACTCTAGAAACACCCAAAATTAGCCCATTCCCAAATAGATGATTCTTATTTATTTAAAATCATTTAAGTGCTCTCACTACGCTCACTACAAACTAAAATCCAGACTTAGGTGTTTTTTTACAGCGTATGTTGTTTATTAGCAACCTCAGGGCTGCGCTCGAGACGACAAATTTGTGTTTTTTAAATGTACTAAGGCCTCTTTTAGGTTAACTAATATAGTGACTTGCTAATAAGAAATTAATTTAATTTTTAGGACACGAAAGGATTTTGTTTCAGCACATAAAAAGTCGCAAAAAAACACTTATGCTGGCGTATCAGGTTTTATAAGCGAGATTTGTGACGGTATAGCATTCTATTGACAGCCAAAGAAAAAAGGAGGCTCCTAATAAATATAAAAGTGAGATAATATATAGAAGATAATTTTTTTATAAATTTAAATAGTGAGTAAAAAAAGAGTCTCGATATAAAATCGAGACTCTTTTTAGTTTAAAGCTATATAATTTATTGCTTAACTATTTTCAAAACTTGTTGTGTGGTATCTGTTGTAATTGACATAAAATACAGTCCTGAAGCCACATCCGACATATCGATTGTTGTATTAGTCGTCATATTAGAAAGATCTATTCCTCTTACAAAACGTCCATTAATATCGTAAATCTCAGCTTTAGTTACCGTTACAGATTCTGTTTTCTGAATAGTAAAAATTCCATTTGAAGGATTCGGGAATATTTTAATACTGCCCATTACATTTGAAACCTCATCTGTTGACAGCGAATAATTGCAATTGTAAACCATAAATTCATCTACATACCAGCCTTCTCTACCGTTACAACCATCTGTTCCAACTTCAAATCTAAACTGTATTGTAGAATTTGCGTTTACACCTAATACCGATAAATCGACAACACTAGTTCCCCAACTTCCAGTAAAAGAACCTTCATCTGATCCCGTAAATGCCCCTTCACCAGCTAATGGATTATCATTACCTTCGGCAACTGTAGCCAAACTACTATTGTAAGCATTTTCTACAAAAGCACTCGCTGGCAATAAAGCCCACGTTGCACCATCTAAGCTATATTTTATATTTCCACCATCATAATCAGGTTCTGTAGACACAAAATGATTAAATGATAAGTTGTAATTACCATTAGAAAAATCTGGCATAGTAATCACCGGACTTTCTAATCTCATAATTCCGTTTTCAAAATCTGTAGAACAGTTTCCATTTACTGGGTCTGCTCCAAAAATAGCACTTCCTGTTCTTTCGCTTGGCAGCGCGTTAACCACTATCCAATCTCTATCCTCCCAAGTCATAGCGTTAACTGGTAATTGTGCTACGCTCCAATTCCCCATTCCAGACTCCCAATCTTGAAAGTATATAGGGTTATTTGTGGCATTGTCGCAAAGCGGTGCTATTTCACTAAGTATTGGAGAATAATTACAACTATCAGGATTTATTCTTAATTCTACCGCAAAAATAGCATTGATTACTTGGGTTACATCGGCTGCTGTAATTATTTCTCCCGACAGTCCTGCAGGTGTATTTACAGTAGATAAACCTTCTAAATTAATCCCTATTAAATCGTTAGCAGAAGCTTCTAAAGCATCAGCTAAACTCGTAAAATTACTTGTCGCCGTTAAATATTGGCTTTGTGCTCTCCAAAAAATGTGAGCTGCTTTTGTAAAGCCAATACCGCTTACAGTATAACTATTAAAGGTTCCTCCGTCAACGATTAAAGAATAAGCGCGATTAGGGATCCCACTATTAGAGTGCACTCCACCAGCATCTCCTTCACCACAACGGTATTGAAAATCGCTTACTTTACCAGGATCTCCATTACAATTAGGATTCCACATATCTCGTATAGCACCTCCAAAAGCTGTTGCATCTTCCCCAATTCTCCAGCGGTCTGAACTTCCACAAGAAACTCTCAATGCTTGGTTATCGTCTGCATCTTCATAGCCATTTAATAAATCGATAGTTTCTCCCCAAATATCAGAAAACGATTCATTTAAAGCACCAGATTGGTACGCGTAAATTAATCCGCTAGTATATTCTGTATAAGCGTGACCCCATTCGTGTGCAATAACATCGTCGGTTGCTGTACCATCACAATAATTCGCTGTGTACCCGTTCCAGTTTGCATTAGGGCACGAAATGTTAGGATTATTATTTATGGTTTTCATTTGTGCATCCGTATTATTATAAGACACATAATTAAAAGCATTTTTAAAAAAATGGTACGTATGTCCAGAGGCCTCTACTTCATTTTGTTGCCAAATGGTTAATCCATTAGGAAAGGCATCGCCTTCTTGCCAAACAATATCTGATGTATTTTCTTCGTATACCACGCGATCTAATACGTGTGGCATACCCGTGTACTGTTCTACAATAGATCCAGAATGTGCATCGATAAAAACATATTCTCTAACATCGTTTTTATTAGCAACCTCTATTTTATAGGCTAAATTATTGATGTCAATATACCCTTTCACCAATCCTTTATTAAATATGTATAGTGTATTCGATAGGGCTTCTAAAGACGCACCCGAAAAATTCAAATTTTGATTTTCAATTTCTTGAATCGCTAAGGCATTCGCTTCAGCAGAAGAAACAGTAGCCGTTGCGTTTAATTTAATTCCTGAAATGTAATTACCATTAACTGCTGTTAATTCGTTTTTAGCATTAAAATGAAATACTAATTTACCATCAAAAACAGGAACCCCTTGATGTGTCTGTACCAATACAATTCGCTTTAAACCGTTAGAATCGGTTTCAGGAGTATTTGTTTTAAAACTAGAATTCACTGCATCCATTTTAAAGATTGCTTTGTTTTCTTCTAAAAAATAAAGTGCCTTAGACTGTAGCGAATTGCCTTTTAATTGTAGGCCTTTACCTTTTTTGAAAGCAATAAAATCAGGAATCCCTGAGCTCGCATTTACAGTAATTTTAGCACCGTTTTTTTTTTGAAATTCTGCAATAGCTTTGACATTGCTTTGAGAAAATCCTAAAGCAGTAGTTAAAAAAGCAGAAAACAATATTAATTTTATGTTTTTCATTGAGTTTTTTTTGATTTCGCTAAAATACCTGATTATCGGGCATAAAAAAAGCCTAAAGGTGTTAAATTCAGGCTTAAATGTATATTTTATAAGATAAAGTACTTAAAACAATTCTCTTCCTGAGAAGTGAAAAGCACTTTCAATAGCTACGTTTTCATCGCTATCACTCCCGTGAACCGCATTTTCTCCAATAGAAGCTGCGTATAATTTTCTAATAGTACCATCAGCCGCATCTGCAGGATTTGTTGCTCCTATTAATGCTCTAAAGTCTTCAACTGCATTTTCTTTTTCTAAAACTGCAGCTACAATAGGACCACGAGTCATGTATTCTACTAATTCACCAAAGAAAGGTCTTTCGTTATGAACCGCGTAAAATGTCTCAGCATCAGCCTTGGTCATTTCAGTTAATTTCAGTGCTACAATTCTAAAACCTGAAGCATTAATTTTTTCTAAGATTGCGCCAATATGCCCTTTTTCAATTGCATCTGGCTTAAGCATTGTAAATGTTCTGTTTGTTACCATTTTTTATTTTTATTTTTTGCAAAAGTAATCTATTTCTAAATAAAAACAATATATTCAGTTATTAAAAAATTGTATATTCGTGCCCTATGAGCACACAAGACATTTTAGAAATTAAAACATTGCTAGCGTCCCCAAAACAAATAGCGATTATTCCACATAAAAATCCAGACGGAGACGCTATCGGCTCTACCTTAGGCCTATTGAATTATCTTTTAAAGCTTAATCATAACGCTGTAGTTATTGCGCCCAACGATTATCCAGATTTTTTAAAATGGCTACCCAATGAAAGTAGTATTTTAAAACACGACACTCAGCAAGCAGACTGCGATGCGTTTATTACTGATGCCGATATCATTTTTACGTTAGATTTTAATGCATTGCATAGAACCGGTAATATGGAAGCGATTCTAAAAGCTAGTGACGGCCTAAAAATAATGATAGATCACCACCAGCAGCCCGACGATTATGCTAAATACGTTTTTAGCGATGTCACAATGAGTTCTACCTGCGAAATGGTATATCACTTTTTTGAAAAACTAGACACTCTAGAATCTATAGATAAAGACATTGCTACGTGTTTATACGTGGGGATTATGACCGATACAGGATCGTTTCGATTTAGGTCTACCACCAGTACAACGCACAGAATTATAGCAGACCTCATCGATAAAGGTGCCGATAACACACAAATACATAACAACGTTTACGACACTAATAGTTACAACCGTTTACAATTATTAGGTTGTGCTTTAAGTAATCTAAACGTTTTACCAGAATATAGAGCGGCCTATATTACGCTCTCTCAAGAAGAATTACAAGGTTTAGATTATAAAAAAGGAGATACTGAAGGTTTTGTTAATTATGCTTTATCTCTAGACAATATTGTATTAGCGGCTATTTTTATTGAAGACAAAAAGCAGGGTATTATTAAAATCTCGTTGCGCTCTAAAGGCGATTTTTCGGTTAATGAATTATCGAGGCAACACTTTAACGGTGGTGGCCACACCAATGCTGCAGGTGGTAAAAGTGATACCGATTTACAAACAACAGTTGAAAAATTTATTAGTATATTACCCCACTATAGCAACGCCTTAAACAATGAATAAACTTTTTTTACCAGTTTTATTACTCCTCGCCTTCTCGTGTAAATCGCCAGAAGCCCGCAAACCAATTAGCGTTAAAACAGGCTCTTTCATAAACGAATCGGTGCAACGAAACATTAATTTATACAATCAAGAAAAAGAACAAATTCAGGCTATTATTAGCGAATTTCCAAATGAAGAGTATATATCTTCAGAAAATGGCTTTTGGTACACCTATATTAATAAGGTCGACAACGATAGTTTAGAAACACCAGATTTTGGCGATATTATCAACTTTAATTATGATGTATCGCGTTTAGACGGCAGTACCATTTATTCCAAAGAAAACTTAAAGACCCGCAATTACGCGATGGATCAAGAGGAGTTATTTAAAGGTTTAAGAACAGGACTGAAGCTTATGAAAGCAACCGAAACCATAAAATTTATATTCCCTTCCCAAATGGCATACGGCTATTATGGCGATGACAATAAAATAGGTAGAAACCTACCTATAGTTTGCGAAGTAACAATTAACACAATAATAAAAAAATAATTTTTAAACGATGAATACACTTAAACAAACGATGAAAATTTTTATTCTAGCTTTAATAGCAACGCTAACGTCTTCTTGCCAAGAAAATAAATATCCAGATTTAGAAGATGGCCTTTACGCAGAATTTGTAACCAATAAAGGAACTATGGTTGGTAAATTATACTACGATTTAGCTCCTGTTACGGTGGCTAACTTTGTATCGTTAGCCGAAGGAACAAACACTAAAGTAGATTCTACTTATGCAGGTTTAAAATTCTACAACGGTACCACATTCCATAGAGTTATAAACGATTTTATGATTCAAGGTGGAGATCCAACAGCAAGTGGATCTGGTAATCCAGGTTATAAATTCAAAGATGAAATTAACTCGGCTAAACACGATAAGCCTGGTATGTTATCTATGGCAAACTCGGGACCAGCAACAAACGGTTCTCAGTTTTTTATTACTGAAAAACCAACACCCCAACTAGACCCTAAACACACTGTTTTTGGCGAATTAGTACTTGGTTTAAATGTGCAAGACAGTATCTCGAATGTAAAAACCATACGTGGAGATAAGCCAGAAAAGGATGTTGTAATTGAAGCGTTAAATATTATTAGAAAAGGTAACGACGCGAAACAATTTGATGCTCCTAAAGTCTTTAATACTTATTTTATTGATTTAGAAAAAGAAAATAAAGAAGCTGCCGAAAAATTAGAAAAAGCTAAAGCTAATTTTATAGAAAAAAATGAAGCGTTAAAAGCAGATATGAAAACATTTCCTTCGGGATTAGGAATGACTATGACCAGTGAAGGTAGCGGGGTTGAACCACAGATGACAGACAAAGTAGTAATTGCCTATTCAGGTTATTTAGCTGATGGAACATTATTTGATACAAGTGATGCTGAAGTGGCTAAAGAATATGGTACTTACGACGAGAAAAGAGATGCACAAAACGGGTACCAACCGTTCCCAATGATTTATAATGAAACAGCAACTTTAATCCCAGGATTTAGAGAAGCGATGTTAAATATGAAAGTTGGAGATAAAGCAAGAGCTTTTATTCCTGCCACTTTAGGATACGGCGCTCGTGGTGCTGGAAGAATCATTCCTCCTAACTCAGATTTAGTTTTCGATTTAGAAATTGTTTCTATTAAAGAATAATCGGAACCAATTAAATACTATTAAAAACCTTCAGAGATGAAGGTTTTTTTGGTTTCTATAACTAAGGTTTTATTCACTATTTAAAAGGCGTCCATAAAAAAAGCCTGCATTACGCAGGCTTTCATTTTTACTTATAGTGTTATTCTTAATTGTGATTCTTCAACGCGTTAGTTTCAGAATTATTTTTTAGGAATATTCTTTAAAATCTCTAATACAAACTTCCAGTATTTTTGTGCTGAAGAAATACTAGCTCGCTCATCTGGAGAGTGTGCTCCTCTAATAGTGGGACCAAAACTAATCATTTCCATTTCTGGATAATTCTGTCCTAATATTCCACATTCTAAACCTGCGTGACAAGCAGCAACGTGTGCTTTTTCGCCATTCATTTTTTCGTATAAAACATCTAAAACTTTAAGAATTGAAGACTCCATATTTGGAGCCCATCCTGGGTAATCTCCAGAAAATTCTACCTCACATCCTGTTAATTCAAAAGCAGCACGTAAAGTGTTTGCCAAATCTATTTTAGAACTTTCTACCGAGCTACGTGTTAAACACGCAATTTTAATGTTTCCATCCTTCACTACTACTCTAGCGATATTGTTGGACGTTTCTACCAAATCAGGAATATCAGCACTCATTCTAAACACACCGTTTACTGCCGCATAAATAGCGCGTGTTAATCCTTCCTGAACTCCTAAATCCATCATTTTTTCTGGTGTCTCGCACGCAGAAACAACAATTTGTAAATCCGGCTCCATTGTTTTTAGCTCCGCTTTAATAGTCGTTGCTAATTCTTCCATCTCTGCAACAAACACTTCTTCGTGTATGGCATCTATAACAACAGTGGCATTGCTTTCTCTAGGAATAGCATTACGTAAACTACCGCCATTAATTTCAGAAATTCTTAAGCCGAAATTTTCGAATCCATCAAATAATAAACGGTTCATAATTTTGTTTGCGTTTCCAAATCCTTTATGAATATCCATTCCAGAGTGTCCACCCTGCAATCCTATTACTGTAACAGTATATCCTGTTTTAAATTCTGGTGTTTCCTCTTCGGTGTACGTTCGTGTTGCAGTAACATCTACACCTCCAGCACAACCTACTCCTATTTCGTCATCTTCCTCAGTATCTAAGTTTAATAAAATACCGCCAGTAAGCAATCCGCCTTTTAAACCCTTTGCCCCCGTCATTCCTGTTTCTTCGTCTATGGTAAATAACGCTTCAATAGCAGGATGCTCAATCGTTTTACTTTCTAAAATAGCCATTATTGTCGCTACTCCTAGTCCGTTATCGGCCCCTAAAGTGGTTCCTTTTGCACGAACCCAGTCACCATCAATGTGCATTTCGATTCCTTGAGTATCGAAATCAAAATCGGTATCTGCATTCTTTTGGTGCACCATATCTAAATGCGACTGTAATACAATAGCCACATGATCTTCCATTCCTGAAGTTGCTGGTTTTTTAATAATTACATTTCCAACTTCGTCTTCTATAGTTTCTAAACCTAATTTAGCGCCAAAGTCTTTAATAAATGCAATAACACGTTCCTCCTTTTTTGAAGGTCTAGGTACCGCATTTAAATCTGCAAATTTGTTCCAAAGTTCTTGTGGCTCTAATGCTCTAATTTCAGTATTCATTTCTATATTTTTTTTAGTTTTACAAAGGTAATTAATAGAATAGCAATTATGTAAACATTTTCTTAAATTTGAAATATGCTTAAAAACAATAAACTCCTCGTCGCTTTATTACTCATTCCTGCTATTATTGGCGTTAAAGCGGCGGCTTATTTCCCAGGTATCATCGAAGTCATTTACAGTACCGGTTTGTACCCCTTTATCTCTCGGTTTTTTCGTTACTTTTTAGGATGGATTCCTTTTTCTTTTGGTGATTTGGTTTACGGTTTCGGAATTCTATTTATTATGCGTTGGTTACTTATAAACCGTAGGCGGGTAGTTTCAGATTTTAAAAATTGGTTGATAGATATTTTTGCCGCTGTTTCCATTATTTATATTAGTTTTCATTTGTTTTGGGGATTAAATTACTACCGACTACCGCTTCATAACAGCTTAAATTTAGAAGCCGAATACACCACTGAAGCTTTAGTGGATGTTACAAAAAAACTGATTAATAAAACGAATGCACTGCATTTGGAACTCACTAACAACGACTCTATTCGCGTTGAAAGTCCGTACTCCAAAGCAACCATTCTTAAGATGGTTCCCGAAGGCTATTCTGTTTTAAAAGAAAAATATCCACATTTAGAATATAAAGGCGAATCGATTAAAACCTCATTATTTAGTTTGCCGCTAACCTATATGGGTTTTAGCGGGTATTTAAATCCGTTAACCAACGAAGCGCAAGTCGATGGTTTAATTCCAGAATTTAAATTCTCTACAACGGCTTCGCACGAAATTGGCCACCAGTTAGGCTATGCCGCAGAAAACGAAGCTAATTTTATGGCGTGTTTGGCAACGACTTCACATAGCGATTTGTATTTTAGATATTGCGGTTTTGCCTTTGGTTTACGCCATTGTTTACACGAAATCTATAGACGAGATCCAGCACTGTATAAGGAGTTATTAGTGACCTTAAACACAGGCGTATTAAAAAATTACCAAGAGGTGCGCGATTTTTGGGAGGCGCATAAAAACCCAACAGAACCCGTATTTCGAAAAACCTATAACACCTACTTGGAAGCCAATAACCAAGAAGGGGGAATGGACAGCTATAGCTATGTCGTCGCTTTAATAGTTAACTATTTTAAAAATAAAACACTATAACAATATAAAAGACAAACGTTAAATTAAGTTTGCTTTGTGTTTAGTAACTACAGAATCTTATCTTTAAAACTTTTAAAACTTTATCTCACTAACTTATGATTAAACACGTTTTGTTTCTCGCTGTACTATTTTGTGGCTACACTAGTTTTGCTCAAGAATACATCCCTAAAAACGACGGTGTAAAAACCGCTACTTCACATTACACTGCATTACAAAATGCGACTATTCATCTGTCTCCAACAGAAGTTATCGAAAACGGTACTCTGGTATTTAAAGATGGAAAAATCGTTTCTGTAGGCACTTCGGTAAATATTCCTAAAAACAGTTTGGTTATCGATGCTACTGGTAAAACAATCTATCCGTCGTTTATAGATATTTACTCCACTTTCGGAGTGAAGCAACCCGAAAAAAATTCTAGCAACTCTAGAACGCCACAATACGATGCAAGTCGCGAGGGCTATTATTGGAACGATCATATTAGACCCGATCAAAACGCCATAGATTATTTAGATTACGACCTTAAAAAAGCAAAAGCGTTGCAGAAAGCTGGTTTTGGAGTGGTAAACTCACATATCGACGATGGTATTATTCGTGGTACTGGTATTTTATTAGCGCTTAACAACGAAGGCAATGCTTCAAATAGAATTCTCGAAGCACAATCGGTACAGTATTCTGGAACTTCAAAAAGCAAAACCTCAAAACAAGCGTATCCAACCTCTTTAATGGGCGCTTTAGCCTTATTACGTCAGGTACATTTAGATGCCGATTGGTATGCAAAAGGTTTAAGTACAGAAAAAGATCGCGCTCTCGAAGCCTTATTAGCAAATAAAAATAAGGTGCAAATTATTGAAGCCGGCAGCAAACTTAATGCCCTACGCTTAGATAATGTTGGTGACGAATACAACACGCAATATGTCATTGTTGGTGGTGGCGACGAATACGAAGCTATAAAAGATATTAAAGCAACACAAGCACAGTTTATAATACCTATAGATTTCACAGACGCTTACGATATGGAAGATCCATTTTTAGCGCGCTCTGTAGAGCTGAGTGATTTAAGACAATGGAATCAACAACCGCATAACCCTAGAATTTTAGCGGAGAATAATATTGAATTTGCTTTATCGACTTACAAGCTAAAAAAAGAAGCGTCTTTTTTACCGAACCTAATTAAAGCTATTGAGGCCGGATTACCAAAAGACAAAGCACTGGCAGCTTTAACTACAATTCCTGCTGGAATTATTGGAAAAAGTAATACTTTAGGATCTCTTAAAACCGGAGCTTATGCTAATTTTTTAGTGACTTCGGGCGATATTTTCGATAAGAAAACCACGATTTACGAAAACTGGATAACTGGCGTTAAAAACGAATTAGAAACGGCACCTAAAGACGTTCGTGGTGAATATGCGTTTAACTTAGAAAACGAAAAATATACGCTTAAAATATCGGGCACTTTAGAAAAATTAAAAGCTAAAGTAAAAACCGATAGTACGACTTTAGGCACAAAATTAAATGTGAATAACGATTGGTTACAACTCACGTTCTCGACTATAGATACCACGAAACAGGAATTTATTCGCGTGGTTTCAAATTTAACCGATAGTAAGATATTATCCGGAAAAGCCTATTTCCCTAACGGAAAAACCCTTGCATTTAATGCGGAAAAACAAATCTCAGACACAAAAGAAGATTCAAAAATAGAGGATGAAAATGATGATGATGATGATGATGATGATGATGATGATGAAACACCATCAAAATTAAACCCCTTTCACCCGGTAACCTATCCAAACTTAGCGTACGGTTTTGAAACGTTACCAAAACAAGAAATACTTCTTTTTAAGAATGTAACGGTGTGGACCAACGAAAAGGAAGGCATTTTAAAACACACCGATGTTTTAATTAAAAATGGAAAAATAGCTAAAATTGGCACTAATTTAAGTGACAGAAATGCTCAAACTATTGATGGTACTGGAAAACATTTAACAGCTGGAATTATAGACGAACATTCGCATATTGCCACCTCATCGGTTAACGAATCGGGTCACAACTCCACTGCCGAAGTGAGTATTGAAGATGTTTTAAACCCTGATGATATAAATATTTACCGCAATTTGGCCGGTGGTGTTACGTCTATTCAAGTATTACACGGCTCGGCAAATCCTATTGGTGGCCGCTCGGCGATTATTAAACTAAAATGGGGAGAATCGGCTAAAAACTTAATCAACCCTCACGCACCAAAATCCATCAAATTTGCTTTAGGTGAAAACGTAAAACAGAGTAACTGGGGCGATGCTGCAAAAACGCGTTTCCCACAAACTAGAATGGGTGTAGAACAAGTGTATATCGATTATTTTCAACGTGCTAAAGAATATGAAGTTCTAAAAGCTAGAGGAAAACCATTCCGAAAGGATATTGAAATGGAAACACTTGTCGAAATTATTAATAAAGAGCGTTTTATAACGTGCCACTCGTATGTGCAAAGTGAGATAAATATGTTAATGAAAGTGGCTGAGCAATTCAATTTTAACATTAACACATTTACACATATTTTAGAGGGTTATAAATTAGCCGATAAAATGGTAGAACACGGTGTTGGAGGCTCAACATTTAGCGATTGGTGGGCGTACAAATACGAGGTCAACGACGCGATACCTTACAACGCCGCAATTATGCATAATAATGGCGTTACCGTTGCTATTAATAGTGACGATGGCGAAATGTCGCGTCGTTTAAATCAAGAAGCTGCAAAAGCGGTGAAATATGGCGATGTTAGCGAAGAAGATGCTTGGAAATTTGTAACCCTAAACCCTGCAAAATTACTACATATTAGTGATCGCGTGGGGAGTATAAAAGTAGGAAAAGATGCCGATATGGTTTTATGGAGCGACCACCCGTTATCGATCTATGCGAAAGCGGAAAAAACAATTATTGAAGGGGTAACCTATTTCGATATTAATCGTGACAAACAATTGCGTGCTACGATTTCTAAAGAAAAAAATGAATTGACCACTTTAATGCTTCAAGCGAAAAACAAAGGCTTAAAAACAAAACCGATCGCGAAGAAAGAGAAAGCACATTTTCACTGCGATTCTAATTTCTAACATCAAATTCTCAATACTTTTAAAACAGACACGTTATGACATTATTAAAATATAAATTACTCGGTGTAGCACTATTTTTTTCAACAATACTACTCGCTCAACAAACCCCCGCACCAAAGCAGACACAGGCCATTTCTATTGAAGGCGGCACCGCACATATAGGAAATGGTGAAGTTATAGACAATGCCTTAATTATATTTACCGAAGGAAAACTAACTTTTGTAGGCAGCGCGCTAACTGAAACGGCGAGACAAGGCACGATTATTAACGCTAAAGGGAAACACATTTACCCAGGATTTATTGCCCCAAATTCCACTTTAGGATTGGTAGAAATTGATGCCGTAAGAGCGACTGAAGACCAGGACGAAGTGGGTAAAATGAATCCGCATATTCGTAGTATAATCGCGTATAACACAGAATCGAAAGTGGTAGAATCTATGCGAATTAACGGTGTGTTAATGGGGCAGATAACACCTAGAGGCGGACGAATTTCAGGAACTTCATCGGTCGTACAATTTGACGCCTGGAACTGGGAAGATGCCGTAATTAAAGAAGATGATGGTATCCATTTAAACTGGCCAAATCCGTTTTCTCGCGGCCGTTGGTGGTTAGGTGAGCCAGCCACTTTAAAAGAAAATAAAGAATACAATAATCAAGTGGATGAGCTTACTACTTACTTCAACGAAAATGCAGTCTACCAAATTGGAAAAAACACCTCAAGACATTTACCTTTTGAAGCGTTAAACGGCGTGGTCACTGGCAAAAAAACGTTGTATGTACACGTAGATAATGAAAAAGGAATTACAGATGCTATTAATTTTAAAACTGCCAACAACATTAAAAAACTTGTTATTGTTGGAGGTAACGAGGCGCATTTAGTGTCTAACCTTTTAGTGAAACATAATATCCCGGTGCTTTTACAACGCGTTCATAGTCGACCGAATAACGACGACGACGATTACGATTTACCATTTACTTTAGCAAATCGCTTGGTTAAAGATGGTGTATTAGTGGGCTTAGAAAACTCTGGAGGTATGGAACGAATGAACACAAGAAATTTGCCTTTTCTAGCGGGAACTTGCGCTGCATACGGTTTAGATAAAGAAAAAGCGCTAAGCTTAATTACGTTAAACACGGCTAAAATATTAGGCATTGACGATACAGTGGGGTCTTTAGAAGTTGGTAAAGACGCAACTTTTTTTATAAGTGAAGGCGACGCTCTAGATATGAGAACCAACAAAATAGATAAAGCGTACATTCAAGGTCGAGATGTTATTTTAAAATCTCACCAAACCGAATTGTACGAACGTTACAGTAATAAATACAAGGACAATAACTAGATATTTAGTGTTATAACACAAGTAAATAAATAGATTAATCTATGCAGTAATTAAAAAAAAGGCGGCCAATTGGCCGCCTTTTTAATATGTGTGTTTTCGAAATTTATTCAACGAAAGTTGCATTTTCTGGTTTAGAGAACCTAGTAACATCAAGAGCTTCCTTAGATAATTTTGCGTTAAAAATCGCTGTCGTTCTTACAGGGTTTATAGGTTGATTGTTAAAAAACTCGTAGTTAACCATTTCTGTTGGCAGCAACACACCTTCAACTTCCTCCCATTTATTATATTTTTTCAAATGAAACTCTTTGGTTTTTTCTTTAGAGAAATAGGTTACCGTATACCCTAACCATTCCATTTTAAATGTTTCTGGGTGGTAGTATAAAACGTATTCATCGTCGGGAGACTCCCCTACTCCATTTTCGTAAGCAATTTTGATACCTGGATAGGTTACACCTTCAAATTCTATAGCTTTAGCAGCGCTAAAAACAATACCATCGTCGGCCAAAACAAAAGGCATAGCATAAAAATAGAACATTAAATTGTAGTAAAATTTAGGTGCATAGCCTTTGTATTCTTCTTCTGTTCTATTTAAAAACCAAACCGCTTCACCATCGAAACCAATAACATAATTTTCTGCTTCTATTAACGATTCTCTAGAGTTTAAATTGGTACGCGTCACTTCATCTCCGCCTGGTTTTCTCATAGTAAACTCAACAGACTGCATTGTTTTCCAATGATCCAATCCGCCATGCGCTTCAAATACTTTCGCTATATCTTCAGGAAATGATTTATCTTCTTTTATTTCAACTTCCGGTGTAGGCTGAACCTTTTCAGGAGCCGTTTCTTTTTGTTTACAACCCATAAAAGTCATCATTAATAATACAATACCCAAATAGTTTTTCATACTTTAATCTTTCTTAATTATTAATGTAGGTTGTCGAAAGCACGAACTTAACATTACAAAATTATCTATATTTTTATATCATTAGGGTTTAATATAAAGACAGGAGACCGTTTTATTTTTAGAACCAAGAACTAAAACTTGATTCTAACTATTCTAAAAAAAAGATCGGCTTTGTTAGAAAAACTTCCCAACTACATCCTTAAAATTTTTTAATTTGAAAGGTTAATACGAATACACTCTTTCATATAGGCCATTACTATATTTTAAAGACGCATCCTTTTTTGAAGTTACTTTTAGCACGTCGTTTAACACTTCTTTACACTAGAAAAACAGACAAGAATAGGGGCGCGCGTTATTATTATTGTTATTACTAAGCCATTTCAAACAGAAAACATAAATTTGCGTTTATAATTATAATGCAATGGATATTAAACACATCAGCAGCGTACAAAACGCATTAATAAAACAGGTTCTTCTCTTAAAAGACAAATCTCGCGAACGTAAAAAATCGGGTGTATTTATTATTGAAGGTCTTCGAGAAATTGAATTGGCTGTAAAAGGCAAATATACGATTGAAACTATTTTTTATTATGCTGACATATTTCCGAAAGAACAACTTGAGAAATCAGACTTAAAGGCGTCACAGTACATTGAAATATCGAAAGACGTGTATCAAAAAATAGCATATCGAGAAACTACTGAAGGTATTATTGCCATTGCAAAAGGTAAAGAAAATACGATTGATAAATTAATATTTAATAACAAAAACCCACTCATTCTTGTTGCTGAGGCACCTGAAAAGCCTGGTAATATTGGTGCTATTTTACGTACCGCCGATGCTGCCAACGCCGATGCTGTGATTATTGCCAACCCAAAAACCGATGTATACAACCCTAATATTATTCGCTCTAGCGTGGGCTGTGTATTTACAAACCAAATTGCTACGGGTACAACAAGCGAAATAATAGCTTTTTTAAAATCGGAAAATATAGCTATTTACGCTGCTATTCTACAAGATGCCGTAGCTTACCATACTCAAAATTTCACTACTCCGACAGCTATAGTTGTAGGCACCGAAGCTACTGGTTTAAGTGAAGCCTGGCGTGTGGCTTCTAAACAGAATATTATTATCCCTATGCAAGGCGAAATAGATTCTATGAATGTTTCTGTGGCTGCAGGGATTCTAATTTTTGAAGCTAAGAGGCAACGCGATTTCAAATAAAGAATACGTTATTTTAAAATTCGTTTATAGATCGTTCCTTTATCCGATTCTAATTTTAAAAAATACAATCCGTTAGCCAAATTTTCGAAATCAACAATTAAATCAGCGTCGTCATTAGAGAATTGTGACACTATTAACTGACCATGCATATTGTAAATTTCTACTTTAATTATTGCTTTAGTATTAGTAATGAATAATTTATCGATTACTGGATTTGGGTATATTTCTAGACCTTCCAACTCGAAATTTTTCGTACTCAACAAAGCAGAATCTGTAGATATACGAAAACTATTGGTTATCCGTCTTCCTGTAAAAGCATTTTCCATACTAACATATATTGTTTCAGGATCTTCTGTGTTTGTGTATGCTTCAGGATTAGAAATTGCATTAACACCAGTTTCAGCGTCAAGTAGTGTAAGATAATAGTTAAAATTAAAAGTATAAATTGAAGTATCAACACTTCCCAGCATTAGCGTTTCGTTATCCCGTAAATTAAAAACAGAAGAACCGTTATTATCGGTATCTTCAACAACCACATCCCCTGGTTCTTGCTCCATAATAGGAATAGCTCCAAATGAATTCTTCTTCACAAATAATGCACTATCATAACTAGAGTCTGATGCATCTGCTACAACTATTTTAAAACTATAATTATCGCCAATAACTAAATCACCCGTGAGTTCGAACACTTCCGTTTGACCATTAAAATTTATAGGAGAGTCTGCTGGAAGAATATAATCTGGATTAGCAGGAACATTAGTCACCTCGTAATTATAACGATGAAAATAAGCTTCGTTTTCAGGTGAACAACTGGTGTTGGCGCCACCACGGACATTGAGTATCGAAATTGGGGTTGTTGTATTAGGTACTAAAGCTAGATTCACTGAAACCCCAGTGTTTAGACTAGTTAGAATAACTGCAAATGTATCAGCATACGAGCATTCAAACACACCATACTCTTCAGACACCATTAAAAAATCGAAACTAATAGATTCAACCTGTGCTAAAAAATCAAACTGAATAACCGACGCGTTAAAAGATGTTGAAACCCCAGTTATCATTTCCAAATCTGAATCTCCGAGCCAATTACTTGTTCCTTCGCTTAATACACTTGTATTTCCTCCAGGAATAGACAAGACATTCCCTGTACTTAAAACTATACCTTGAGCAAAAGCTATGTCCGCTCCATTAGCCGTAAACGTTGCGACCCCATTTACCTCACCAAAATCTACACCTGTACTAACAACTAAGTTAGACATTGGAAAGTTTGGATTACCAACCAACTCATCTTGTATAAGCTGTTGCGTCGTATTTATATCATCTATGGTTAATTGAGAAAAGGAGTAATTACAAATAATTAAGAAAATAAAAAGTATCTTTTTTTTCATAGCTGTTTAGTTAAGATTTTAAAGGTAACAAAATGTACTTTCATTATCTTTGCAAATAATAAATTAATTACAATAATATTCTTAAATGACTGCGACTTTTCTATTTTATATCATTATTTCTTTATTAATTATCAGTTTTATAATCGATAAAGTGCTGGACGCTTTAAACGCCAAACATTATAATGATGCCATTCCAGCGGTATTAAGCGATGTTTATGACGACGACGAATACAATAAATCGCAACGTTATAAGAAAACCAATTATAGATTAGGGCTTCTAACCTCTTCATTTTCGCTAGTACTTACCCTAGCCTTTTTCTTTTTAGATGGCTTTGCGTATGTAGATTCTTTAGCTAAACAATGGACCGGTAACCCCATAATAATCACCCTTATTTTCTTTGGAATTATTATGTTGGGTAGCGATATTTTAACCACACCTTTCTCTTATTATAAAACCTTTGTAATTGAAGAATGTTTTGGGTTTAACAAAACAACTAAGCTTACCTTTATAGTCGATAAGCTAAAAGGTTGGTTAATGCTCATTATTGTGGGTGGCGGTATTTTAGCACTTCTTACGTGGTTTTATCAAACAACAGAACAGTTGTTTTGGATTTATGCCTGGCTATTAATCACGGTCTTTATGCTATTTACTAATTTGTTTTATTCGCGTTTAATTGTGCCAATATTCAATAAGCAATCACCATTAGTAGACGGTGATTTACGCACACAGATTTCTAATTACGCCAAAACAGTAGGTTTCAATCTTGATAAAATATTTGTTATCGACGGCTCTAAACGAAGCACTAAAGCCAATGCTTATTTTTCAGGATTTGGAAGTCAGAAGCAAGTGACGCTTTACGATACACTAATTAACGATTTAGACCCTGAAGAAATCGTAGCTGTTTTAGCACACGAAGTCGGGCATTATAAGAAAAAACATATCATTTTTAATCTATTTGCCTCCATAGTGCTTACAGGTATTACTTTATATATTATGTCTTTGCTAATTTCAAATCCGTTATTGTCTGACGCTTTAGGAGTCGCTACGCCGAGTTTTCATATTGGATTAATCGCTTTTGGTATTTTATACAGTCCGATTTCGGAACTCACCAGTTTAATAATGAATTGGTTTTCTAGAGTGTTTGAATATCAAGCAGACAATTTTGCGAAAAACACTTATAAAGCCGAACCTTTAATAAGCGGACTTAAAAAATTATCTAAAAACAGCTTAAGTAATTTAACACCGCATCCTGCGTATGTGTTTATGCATTACTCGCACCCAACGTTATTGGAACGCATCAATAATTTGAGGAAAAGGTAGTTAGGACTCAACTCTACAACTCTAAACTATTCCACCGGAAAATCAAAGTACTGATTACGGTAGGGCTCATTTCGTAAGGTAAAATGCCACCATTCTTTAGGGTAATTTCTAAATCCATTGGCAAGCATTAGTTTTTGTAAAAGGCCACGATTTTCCAATTGTTTTTTAGCAAGTTCCGTATTGGCAACCCAAGATTCCTTACCAAAGAAATCGAAAGGCGATCCCATATCTAACTCTTCGCCAGTTTTGTTGTCTACAATTGTAATGTCCAAAGTACTACCGCTACTGTGTCTAGATTTTGAAGCAATATAACCCGCACTAAATAAATGGCGCTTGTTTACATTAGGATAAAATTGCGATTTCATTATAGTGTCATTTACCGCTTTTGCCCAACGTACAAAATGGTTTACCGCACGTTGTGGTCTATAAGAATCGTAGATTTTTAAACTTAAATCTTGTTTTCTAAGTTCTACTTGTACTTTCTGTAAAGCCATAGCAGCTTCTTTAGTTAGAATAGCTACATTTTCTATATAACCGTCCACGTTTTCGCCTACAAAATTATTATCGTAGCAATACCTAAGTTCTACTTTAATATCTGGAATACTGTTTTTAACATACACAAAACCGTCTGGCAGTTGTGCAAATGAAGTAGTTATAAATAAGACTAAAAAAAAAGTGACACTAATTTTCATGATTACTATTTTAAAGGCTAATTTAGAGAATTAAATAAAAACTTATGACTTTTCCTTGGCATCTTTACCTTATGGCGGCAGTATATATTTTTGCTGGAATTATGCATTTTATAAAACCTAAAGCGTATTTACGTATTATGCCACGCTATATACCAAAACCAAAATTAATGGTGCGTTTAAGTGGTATTGCCGAAATACTTCTAGGCGTTGGCCTGTGCATTCCTGCGCTTAAAAAGCTTTCTATTTACGGCATTATGGCGATGCTGGCCCTATTTTTATTAGTTCATTTTTATATGCTTTCAGGCGAAAAAGCGTCGGCAGGAATTCCAAAATGGATTTTAATTTTACGTCTTCCGCTTCAATTCGGATTAATGTATTGGGCGTATTGGTACCTTCAATTTTAAAACAGATGTTGTTTCCTTCAGAAGAAATACGGCTTAATTTACCAGATGCTGAAATTAGTTATTTTCCTAACTTTTTTAGTGCAACTGAAGCACAACAATATTACCATTCCATATTAAATACGACCCATTGGCAGCACGATGACATCACTGTTTTTGGTAAAACACATAAACAACCGCGCCTAACGGCTCTATTCGCATTGAACAATAATTCGTTAAAATACTCCAATATTACGATGCACCCTTCGACATTTACACCAACTTTAAAAGAGATTAAATCAAAAATAGAAAGGGTTTGCAATATTAAATTTACTACGTGTTTGGCTAATTTATATCGCGACGGAGAAGATAGTAACGGCTGGCATGCCGATAATGAAAAACAATTGGGTAGAAATCCGGTAATTGCATCGGTAACTTTTGGCCAGCCCCGGTTTTTTCATTTAAAACATAGAACTCATAAAGAGTTACGACATAAATTACTGTTAGAAAATGGCAGTTTGTTGTTAATGCAAGGTGAAACACAACACCACTGGTTACATCAAATAGCGAAAACAAAACGAAAGATAAACCCGAGAATAAACTTGACTTTCAGAGTGGTTGAATAGCCTAAAAATAAAAAAACTGAGATCCCTCAACCTCAGTTTTTCTTTATTTACAATTTTTATTCTGAATAGATTTAGGGCCTAAATAGTATTTAAAATTGTAAACATCAATTAATTAATCCATTGAACTAACTTTTGTATTATTAGTACACTTCGAAAATATAACTAATCCTTAAGATTAACGATTAAACCCCTTAAATTTCGATGAAATACACTTTATTTTAACATTAACCGATTAAAAGCGCTTTTAATCGCTATATAATAGTTTCTAATTAAAGTTCACACCGTTATTTCTAACCTAATTATACTTAAATTTGTGTATTAACGCATCGATTTAAAAACAAAATTATACTATTTCAAACTTTAATTTTTCAGCTATGAAAATTCAATTCATCCTTCTATTCTTACTTATTAGTAATGTTGTAATGGCACAAGATAACACGAACCTTTCCGAAGAAATTATTATAAATGAGTTTATTGAAGGGACTTTGTTAGTGCCCAATGCTATAGAAAAACCAAATTTGGTTATTATTATCGCCGGATCTGGCCCTACGGACAGAGATGGGAATCAGAATTTTCTAAAAAATAATGCTTTAAAAAAATTAGCCGTTGGTTTATCGAATAGAAATATTGCCACATTTCGTTACGACAAACGCGTTGTAACCCAAATAAAAAAAGGCAAGATCGACAAGAATATACTTTTTAAAGATTTTATAACTGATGCTATTTCAGTTTTAGATTACTTTAAAAACGAAGCGCGTTTTAACCACATTTATGTTGCAGGCCATAGTCAAGGCAGCTTAGTGGGTTTAGTCGCCGCCAAAGACAAAGCCGATGGTTTTATATCGCTAGCTGGCGCTGGGCAAAGTATAGATGGCGTTATCCTAGAACAAATCACCAAAACGGCACCAATGTTTAGGGAAGAGGCCGAGAAGACTTTTGTAGTATTAAGAGAAGGAAAAACTACCGATGAGTACCCGAAGGCCTTAGAAGCCCTTTTTAATAAAGGTTTACAGCCTTTTATTTCGAATTGGATGAGCTATAATCCACAAACCGAGATACAAAAATTAAACATTCCTATTCTAATTATAAACGGAACTAAAGATTTACAAGTTACAGAAGCGGAAGCAGAACTTTTACACCTATCTGCACCACAATCTAAACTACAAATTATTGAGAATATGAATCACGTTTTAGTCACTATTGAAGGGGGGACTTTAGAAAATTCTAAATCGTATAACGAATCTGCACGTACTTTATCGCCAGAGATTTTTGAAGCTATTATTAGTTTTATAAAATAGAAAAAGCACCCTAAAAAGGATGCTTTTTCATACTAACCAACCAAAAATATGATAATTACGACTCGTATTTTAAAGTAACCACACTCTTAAATAGTCGACATACGCAATTACATAAAACATTATTTCAATCTTCGTGCCAAAAGCGAGCAACGTGCTTTTATCGCTTGTTTTTTTAGAAACATTTAACAAAAGGCGACAGCTTTAATAGTACTTATTACATTGTGTCTGTTATAGAACTAATTTTGACAGCCTTTCAGGTACACATACTACAAATCGTTACGTTTAGTTTTTATCGCTTTTTAAAGCAGAAAGGAGTCTTTTTTTTAAGGAAGAAATTCGCTATTTTGCGAGAAATTAAAACTAAAAAATGGAAAACACGTTACCAATTAGCAACGATGCTATAGTCTTTGGAATTTTAATGCTATGTCTAGGTGTTGTTTTTTATACCGAAAACTTAAAGAATAAATTCTGGACCTCCTTTTACAAGTTCGTTCCAGCACTTTTAATGTGTTACTTATTACCTGCCGTTTTCAATTCTTTAGGAATTATATCGGCCGATACGTCGCAGACCTACTTTATTGCTAGTCGTTATTTGTTACCTGCCTCTTTAGTTTTATTTACCATAAGTATCGATTTAAAGGCAATCTTTAATTTAGGCCCTAAAGCCTTAATAATGTTCTTAACAGGAACTTTTGGTATTATCATTGGCGGCCCCTTAGCCATTTTATTAATTTCTACATTTTCCCCAGAAACAGTAGGAGGTGCTGGTTTCGATGCCGTTTGGCGTGGATTGTCAACCTTAGCAGGAAGCTGGATAGGTGGTGGTGCAAACCAAGCCGCAATGTTAGAAATTTATGAGTACAATCAAGAATTATATGGGGGAATGGTATTGGTAGATATCGTCGTCGCAAATATATGGATGGCCATTTTATTATTAGGAATTGGTAAACGTAAAAAAATTGATAAATGGTTAAAAGCTGACAACTCGGCTATTGATGCTTTACAGGAAAAAGTTCAGAATTTATCGGACAAGATAACGCGAAATCCTACCCTAACCGATCTTATGGTTATTTTATCTATTGCTTTTGTAGCCGTAGGTATTGCGCATTTAGGGTCCGATTTAATTTCTGGGTACTTAAATAATAATTTCGAATCGGTAAGTGATCCTAAAAGTGCTTTGTCCTCATTTGGAAGTGGTTTCTTTTGGTTAATTTCTATTGCCACCATTATTGGTGTAATACTGTCCTTTACAAAAGTAAAAAAATACGAAGGTGCTGGTGCCAGTAAAATCGGGAGTGTTTTTATCTATGTGCTAGTCGCTACTATTGGAATGAAAATGGACTTAGGAAAAATATTTGAAAACCCGGGATTAATCTTTATTGGTATCGTTTGGATGGCCATACACGCCGGCCTTTTAATTTTAGTCGCTAAATTAATAAAAGCACCTTACTTTTTCTTGGCTGTTGGTAGTCAAGCCAATGTTGGTGGCGCAGCATCGGCTCCAGTTGTAGCAGCTGCTTTCCACCCTTCGCTAGCATCTGTTGGTGCTCTTTTAGCCGTTTTTGGTTACGTTGTGGGAACCTATGGCGCACTATTGTGTACCGAATTAATGAGAATCGTCGCTACACAATAATTATTAATTAATTTTTTAGCATATTTGCGCTCTATAAAAAACACTATACTATAATGCGAAAACTAATAGCACTGTTAAGTTTAAGTTTACTATTTAACTGCGGAAACTCTAACGATTCACTTGTTGTAAAAGGCCAGATTAAAGGCTTGAAAAAAGGAACAATATATTTAAAGAAAGCTACCGATTCTACGCTAGTGACCTTAGATTCTGTAACCGTGCACGGAGAAACTCCTTTTGAATTAAAAAGCTATATTGATGAACCACAAATTCACTTTTTATATCTAGATAAGAACGATGCAAAGGAAGACCGAATTTCATTTTTCGCAGACAAAGGCGTTTCTGAAATACAAACGACCTTAAAAAACTTTGCTTACGACGCGGAAATAAAAGGCTCTAAGCAACAAGATATTTTAAATGATTATTTAGTGATGATGTCTAAGTTTAATAATAAAAGTTTAGAATTAATTAAAGAGAATTTTGATGCTCTAAGAGTAAACGACACTATTTTAGCTACAGAAAAAGAGATGGCTTTTAACAGCCTTAAGCGACGAAAGTATTTATACACCACTAACTTTGCCTTAAACCATAAAAACAGCGAAGTAGCGCCTTATTTAGCGCTGACTGAGTTGTACGATGCTAATATTAAATTGCTAGACACCATTAATAACGCATTAAACAAAGCAGTAAAAACATCGTTGTATGGTAAAAACTTACAACAGTTTATAGATAGAATTAAAACGGAAGAATAATAGCTTTAAACGCTTTCCAAAACATAAAAAGCTTCACTAATTATAGTGAAGCTTTTTTTATGGATTGCATTTAGTGTTGTTCTACAATATTTTAAAATAGGCGACCATAAATCATCTTACAATTAACCGTCCTAACGCAACCGAAAATTGTTTGGATAGTCTATATCTATTTCAAATTTTAACTATGCTATAGCGCATATAAAAGGCCGTCACTTTATATTGTCTTTCGGCAACTCTATTGGCTGCAGGCTACATTAACCTAAAGCGTAAAACTGTACCTAAAAAGTAGATTTAAAAAGTATTAAAATTGTCCCCTCGAGCACAGTCCAGAGGTTACTTATAAAGTTCTAAATAGAAAAGAGTTGCTAATGCCCAAGCGTAGGCTTGATTTTATAATGAGTGCATTCGCAGGCTTTACGTGCATTAAGAATTAGATTGAATTCTCTATTCCGGATGTTTGAAAATCTCGGACATCTCTACACACCTCTTTTAAGAATGATCATGTATAAAGTGTAAACTAGTAGTATTGGAAATAGCAATTACGAAGTGATACAACAGATTTCTTGAAATTTGATCCATTTGATCTTTGTTTAACACGAGGATTGGTAAAGAATGGTATTTAACACGGCTTTTAACGGTAGGTATAAAACCAAAAAAACCACTCTAAAAAAGAGTGGTTTAACTTTGAGCCGATGGAGGGACTCGAACCCACGACCTGCTGATTACAAATCAGCTGCTCTAGCCAGCTGAGCTACATCGGCAAAGCGAGTGCAAATATAGTATTGAATTTCATACCTGCAAACTTTTTAGGTAGAAATTTACCCTAAATTATTAATCTTTTCTATTAAAGCACGACCCTTTTCTTCAAGTTCTGTGTTAATCGCCTTAAAATGAGCTTTTTTGTCCTCAACTTTTCTATCATTAACTTTTTCAATTAATTCATCGAAAGTTATGATTGCCTCATCAATAACTGCTTCACTAGCTTTTGGGTCTTTTTCTGTATTAGTATATTGCCATACATAAACTGCTTCGATAATATCTCCTAATACGTAGTTTATATCTTTTTTAAGGTCTCTCTTGTTTGCCATAATATTCTTTAATTTAATTTGAGTGCAAAATTACACATAAACTTCTAATAGTTTACCTTTTTTCGAGGTAATTTCATATTCTAAAAGTGCTGCTGGTAATAAAACGGTTTCTCCTTTTATTATTTGGGTTGTTTCCTGGTTATAAGTAATGGTGGCTTCACCATCTACACACATATACACTATAAATGAATCGAACGTATTTATTTTATTTATCGTTTCAGCTTCCAAATGAATGTAATTAGTTGTAAAATAGCTACAACTTACAATCTTGTGTGTCTCATTTTTTGTTTTGGAATACGATAATTTAAAATCATTTTTCATACTAAAATCGATGGCTCCTAAGGCCCACTGGGTATGTAATTCTCTTTTGTTTCCTTGGTCGTCTACTCTGTCCCAATCGTAAATACGATACGTGATATCGCTAGTTTGTTGTATTTCTGCGACCATAACTCCCGCTCCAATAGCGTGAATACGTCCCACTCCAATAAAGTAGGCATCTCCTTCTTCTACGTTTTCAGTATTAAGAATTTGTGTGAGTGTTTTTTCCTCTACATGTTTTTGATACACCGCTTTATCTACCTGTTGATTAAAGCCAACGATTAGATTAGATCCTTTATTTGCTTGTAAAACATACCACATTTCTGTTTTACCGAAAGAATTATGGCGCTTGGTAGCTAAAGCATCATTGGGATGAAGCTGAATGGATAAATCCGTTTTGGCATCTATAAACTTAATTAATAGCGGAAATTTCTCTCCAAAATCTTTATAGTTCTTAGCTCCTACTAAATCTTCTTTTAACAAATCTTGAAGACTGTTTAAAGAAGTCCCCTTGAACGCCCCGTTACTTACAATAGAAGTATCGTCTTTTACACCACTAATCTCCCAGCTTTCTCCAATATTCGGAAGATCACTTTCTCTATTAAGAAGTGTTTTTAATTTTGTACCACCCCAAATTTTTTCTTTTAAAATAGGAGTGAATTTAAGCGGATAAAGGGTCTGCTCCATAATAAGGATTATTGACCAGCGTAACTAACAAAGTTACGGGGCGTCTCGTAAAGTGTGACTTCTAAGTCTAAGCCTTCTTTAAGTTTGTTTTTTATTTTATTGTAAATTACGACCACAATATTTTCTGCCGTAGGTATTAATTCTTTAAATTCTGGGACATCTAAATTAAGATTTTTATGATCGAAAGCGTCTTCAACTTCCGCCTTAATGATATCTTTCAACGTTTTAATGTCTATAACATAGCCGGTTTCCGTATCAATATCTCCTGTAACGCTAGCTATTAAATCGTAGTTATGACCGTGGAAATTAGGATTATTACACAAACCAAAAACAGCGTCATTTTTTTCGTCTGTCCAGTCTTTTCTATATAATCTATGCGCCGCATTAAAGTGCGCTTTTCTACTTACTGTTACTCTCATCATTAATATTTATAAATTCGTAAAATTTATCAAAAATAATTTTAAACCAAGCCGTATACACCTCAGGATTATTTTTCATATCCATTTTAACATCTTCTAAAAGCATCCATTTATAAGCCTCTACTTCCTCTGGATTTATTAGTGGTTCGCCATTAAAACGCCCTATCATAATATGATCGTATTCGTGCTCTGTTAATCCATTTTCAAACGGTGCTTTGTAAATAAAAGACGTTCGTTCTTCGAGCTCTGTTACAAACCCCATTTCTTCCTGCAAACGCCGTTTTCCTGCTTCTAAATTACTTTCTCCTTCCCGTTGGTGACTGCAACACGTATTGGTCCATAATCCTGGTGTATGGTATTTTGATAGCGCCCGTTGTTGAATCATTAATTCGTTCTTATCATTAAAAACGAAAACAGAAAAGGCGCGATGTAATAGTGCTTTTTCATGGGCTTCCATTTTTGGCATTAAACCAATTTGTTCGTCTTTTTCATTAACTAAAATCACCTTTTCTTCTAGCATATCAATTTTTAAATGGTTTTTTTCAAATTTACAAAATAGCCTTTATTAAATGCCCTTTTTAATTAATTTTTAAGCTTTGCGCTTTATAACAAAAAAGCACCTCCACTACGAAGATGCTCTTTTGTTATATAAATAGGTAAAACAGTTATTAATTCCCCGAAATAACAAACATACTTCTCCGGTTTTTTTGATGTTCTTCCTCTCCACATTCAACTGTGCTCGTGCAGGCATTGACCAATTGGTTTTCACCGTAACCTTTTCCTGAAATTCGCTTATTAGAAATATCTCCATTTTTAATAATCCATTGTTTTGTCGCCTCGTTTCTCCTATCAGATAGCGCCATATTATAGGTTCTATTTCCTCGAGAATCGGTGTGCGATCGCACGTCTAATTTTACATTTGGGAATGCTTTTAAATATCTAATGACTTTCTGCAGTTCTTTTTCGGCATCGGGACGAATATTAGATTTATCGAAATCGAAATAAATGGGGTCTAAATCTAATAATTGGGTTAAATCGGTTCCCACTGGAGCAACGTCTTCTTTTACTAAAGGAAAATTCGGAGTTAGATTTAGTGCTAAGGTTATATCATTACTATTATTTGGTTCTATCATATAAACTAACGACGTCGACGCGTAACCTTCTTTGCTTGCTACCGCTTTGTACTTATCTTCTCTACAATTAGAGTTGTAATTAAACGTTCCGTTTTTATCTGTTATAAATCTATAAACCTCTTTATCTGTTTCTAAATTATAGACCACAATTTTGGCCCCAGAAATTTCTTTATTAATTCTATTATCTACAAGAATTCCTGAAATTAATTGGTTACACTCATTTCTTCTGAATTTATAAATATCGTCATCTCCTTTTCCTTTTAATCGATTTGAAGTTAGATATCCTGTGTTTTTAAACTCATCTATAATAAATTCAAAGTCGTCACGAGAGCTATTAATGGTTTTTCCTAAGTTTAAAACCTGCGGGTTTTCACTTTCAATATTGGTATAAAATAGATCTAACCCCCCTAAACCTAAATGACCATCTGATGAAAAATATAATGTACCATTATTACTCACAAAGGGAAAGTTTTCACGGCCTTCTGTATTAATTCTATCGCCTAAATTTATCGGCTCTCCATACGTACCATCGGTATTAACATCTACCATATATAAATCTGATTTCCCCAAGGACCCGGCCATATCGGACGCAAAATATAGTGTGTTCTCATCTAGACTCAACGCTGGATGTGCGACATTGTAATTATCATTATTAAAAGGAAGACTTACAATATCTCCCCATTCACCATCTTTAAAAGTAGCTTTAAAAATTTTAAGTCCGTTAACCTTATCATCACTTTTACTAGTTTTTCCTTTGAAATAATTATTTCTCGTGAAATATATCGTCTTTCCATCTTTTGTAAAAGACGTTGATGATTCGTGATATTTCGTATTTATTTTATTTGAAAAAGGTGCTGCAACAGATGAAGAATCGGCTTTATAAAATAAATCTAAGAACGGTTGTTCATTCCACTTGTATAATTTCCCTTCGCCTCTAGAGGAAGCGAATACAATCCCATTATTATAATACGATGTTCCAAAATCTGAATACTTTGTGTTTGTTGACAGATTTTCGACACTAAAATTTCCTGATAATTTATCGATTGTTGTTAAATAATCTGGAGAATTTGAAAACATAATGGCGCGTGAATCAGTAGGGTTTAACACCGCAAACTTTTTCATATACTTATTTCCCATTTCGTATTTACCAATAGCCTTTAAGCTCATAGCGTATCTATAATAGTACTCTGTATCACTATCAGCATCGGTTTTAAGTAATAAATCATACCATTTTGATGCCTCAATCATATCTGCGTTAAAATAGTATGCATTACCTAATTTTGCTAATACTTGCGGACTTTCTACTCCGTCTTCTACATATTTAGTTAGATTTTGAATGACCTTTTTATAGGATAGATTATTGTAATCTCTATCGACTTTAGAATTAATGACATCTTGTTCTTGCGCTATTACAGAGTTGAAACTAAGCAATACCGTTAGTATAAGTAGTTGTATTTTATTTTTCATCATAATATTTTAATTCTGTTGTTAGAAGAATCTTGGCGATAATATTCTAGAGTTTTTAAATAATTCAAATCTTAAAAAGAATTCAAACGATCCTTTTTCGTATTTCGTTTTACCTAAATCTGTTACTTCTTTATCGTAAGCAATACCTAACATTAAATCTTCAGTTAATTGATATCCCAATAAACCACTAAAAGCGGCGCTCCACCTGTAAGCAACACCTAAAGACAACTTATCTCTTAATAGTGCATTTACAGATAAGTCTGCTTGTAATGGCGCACCTTTTACACCTTTAAATAAAATGGCTGGTTTTAATTTTAAATCCGGATTCACATCAAAGACATAGCCACTAATTAAATAATAATGAATACTCTCTGCTGCTGTGGAATAAATTTGTTCATCGTTATTTCCAAAATGTTCAGTTTCTAATAAATTAGGAGCAGATAGCCCTAAATACCATTTGTCGCCTCCACGATAATATAAACCAACACCAACATTAGGAGAAAATTTATTTTCGATATTAGATCTTAACAGCACATCACTAGGGTTGTATTGATTAAGTTTTGTATAATCGACATCTAAAAAATGGCCACCCGCTTTTATTCCGAAAGATAAGCGACCATCGTATGATGTATTAACGGTATAGGAAAAATCAATATCGAAATACGTTTCTTGAGTTGGTCCTATTTTATCATTTACAATTGAGGCTCCCAACCCTAAACGGCCGTCGTAATCTAAAGGTGAATGAACATTAAAAGTTTGAGTGCTTGGAGCTCCATCTAGACCAACCCATTGCGATCTGTGTAAAAGTAAAGCACTTAACGTTTCTCTCTGTCCTGCATAGGCTGGATTTACACTCATAGTATTATACATATATTGTGTAAACTGAGCATCTTGCTGTGCATTGGCTTCGGTTAAAAAACTAAGGCTTGTAAGAAGTACAAAAATTAATAATCTGTTTTTCATTATTCTAAAATTATAATTATAAGAGACACTATTAAATCACCTCCTTTTTAGTTTTTTATTATCGTTGAATGTATAGATATCCCGCTTTAGACTTGTTATCGCCCGTGGCATCGTTTGTATATTTAAGGATGTAGAAGTACGTTCCAATTGGTAGTTGATTCTCTTTCGAAATAGTTACTCTTCCGTTAGATTCTCCTGTAAAATAATTTCCATTTTGACCATAACTACTTGTTTCATATACAATAACTCCCCATCTGTTATATATTTCAAGCGTATTGTTTGGGTATAACTCTAAATTTCTAATAACAAGCACATCATTGTCACCATCTCCATTAGGTGTTATAACATTAAATACTTCGATACCGTCTTCTTCAGTCGGATTTCCATTATTAACTTCTAAATAATCAGGTAATCCGTTTCCATTACTATCAACTGCGTCACCACCAAATCCAATACCGTCACCATTAGGATCTGCTCCTTCTAAGATTGTAGGGATACCATCACCATCATCATCTGGGTCTAAATAATCTGGTGTACTATCTCCGTCTGTATCATTATCTATAGGATTTCCATTACCGTTTGGATCTACAGAACCGTCTGTTACATCTACATTAGTATAATCTTCATTGATCGTATCTACCCCATCATTATCATCGTCCGAGTCTAAATAGTTAGGTATGCCGTCGCCATCTGTATCACCGTTAGGTAATTCTTCGCCGTTAGGCACATTATCTTGGTCACAATCGCCGTTACTCCATTCTTGAGATTGTGCAACCGTAACGTCTTCAAGATAAAAATCACACGGATCAAATACATTAGTTGAGTTACCACCATTAATAGGATTTAATTCATCACCGTTGATTACACCGTCTCCATCACAGTCAAGACTATTCCAAAATGTTAAATCTGCATTCGCATCTTGATTTGCGATAACTAAGTCACAAGGATCTACAGGATCTGTACCGTCCGCTATTTCTGTTCCATTAGTTACCCCATCGTTATCACAGTCTGCATCTAAGTAATTTGAGTTCACAGGTTCTGTAATATCTTCAAAGTTGAAATCACATTCATCGTTTGGATCGGTGCCATTGGCTACCTCTGTGCCGTCAAGAACGCCATCACCATCAGTATCTGGATTTGTTGGATCTGTACCGTCTGGTGTATTTGGGTCGCCATCGGGACCGTTGATTTCTTCAGCATCCATTAAGCCATCATTATCACAATCCGTCGTTGCCGTGATTGGTAAGGTAATATCTTCGATGTTATAATCACATGGATCGTTTGGATCGGTGCCGTTTGCTACTTCTGTGCCATCAAGTACCCCGTCGCCATCTGTGTCTGGTTCTGGCGCTACCGTAATGGTTACCGTAGTTGTTTCTGTGGTGGTGGTTCCATCGGGATTGTTTACTGTAACTGTATACTCGTAACTATCCGTACCATTAAAGTCTGCATTTGGAGTGTATGTAATTGTTCCGTCAGAGTTGATTACTACAGCTCCATTCGCTGGAGTCGTTGTATTGGTAACGGTATAATCTGTTCCATAGACTCCTGTAAACGTATCATTTGCTAACACATCCGTAGTCACTGCCGTGTCTTCTGGCGTGGTATCTGTATCGGCTACAATATCCGCAACTGGCGTTACCATAACGGTTACCGTCGCTGTTTCTGTGGTTGTACTCCCATCAGGGTTGGTTACCGTTACGGTGTAATTAAACGTATCCGTTCCGTTAAAGTCAGGGTCTGGTGTGTACGTTACTGTGCCGTCAGGATTAATAACTACAGTTCCGTTTGCTGGAGCTGTTGCATCTGTTACTTCTATTGTACTTGATGGATCGAACGTATCATTATCTAAGACATCAATAGCAACTGCTGTATCCTCATCCGTTGTTGCTGTGTCGTCATTTGCATCATCGCTTGGGTTCACCGTTACCGTTACTGTTGCTGTTTCTGTGGTTGTACTTCCATCAGGGTTGGTTACCGTTACGGTGTAATTAAACGTATCCGTTCCGTTAAAGTCAGGGTCTGGTGTGTACGTTACTGTGCCGTCAGGATTAATAACTACAGTTCCGTTTGCTGGAGCTGTTGCATCTGTTACTTCTATTGTACTTGATGGATCGAACGTATCATTATCTAAGACATCAATAGCAACTGCTGTATCCTCATCCGTTGTTGCTGTGTCGTCATTTGCATCATCGCTTGGGTTCACCGTTACCGTTACTGTTGCTGTTTCTGTGGTTGTACTTCCATCAGGGTTGGTTACCGTTACGGTGTAATTAAACGTATCCGTTCCGTTAAAGTC
>NZ_VSKM01000016.1 GCF_008086175.1 Bizionia saleffrena | reverse complement strand
AACAGGAGAAGGCAAAGGAGAAAGTGAGCCTGCAGTGCAGTGCGGTACAAACTGTACTGAAGCGCAACATCAACAAAACAGACGTTCTCAATTCACTATTAAAAGTGGTGGACCTAACAGTAATTAACCTCCAAGAGTTAGTTTCTAAAATTAAAAAGCCAGAACTTATGTTCTGGCTTTTTTTATAGCTAGTAATTAATTATTTGGGCTATGATAATTAGTAGGATATAAGAACAATTCTAAATGTTGTGTTTAGGCAACCTTATTTGCCGGACACGGCATTAACCTAAGGCGTAAAACTGTCTATTAAAAATATATTTAAAAAGTATTAAACTTGTCCCTCGAGCGCAGTCGAGAGGTGGCTTATAAAGTCATAAATAAAAAATGATTGATAATCCCACCGAGCTTCGGTTTTAGTTTATTCTGAGCGTAGTCTGAAGGCTTTACCGGTCATTAATAATTAGATTGAATTCTCTATCCCAAGTGTTCTAAGTTTTGAACGGCGACATTTCTCACCATTGTCGAGAATAATCCCTATTTAAGATGTCTAAGGCATAACAAAGCGATATTAAGGGACAATAATGAGTATACACTATAGTCTGCATATTTCCGTTTAAAGCAAAAAAAAACCACATCGATTAAGATGTGGTTTTTTTTATTTAATTTCTTCACCATTTTTATCAATAAAATGGTATTCTAAATATGTGTAAGCATCTCTAGGTAAAATTTTGACCCATTTTTTGTGTTCAAAAAACCATTTTGAACGTATAGATGGAAAACCTCTCGTAAGAAAGGCCGCTATAAAAGGATGTGTGTTTAAAGTTATCTTTTTATAGTCTTTTTTAAATAATTGCTCAAGTTCATGCGTTAATTTTTGTACTAAAATAATTGGAGCTTCAACTTCTTCGCCATTATTTCCATTAGGATTTTCCTCGCTGGTTTTAATGTTCATTTCTGGTCTTACTCTCTGTCTAGTAATTTGAATTAATCCAAATTTACTTGGCGGTAATATTTTGTGTTTTGCTCTATCATCTTTCATTTCATCGCGAAGAAAGTTGTAGAGTTTCTTTCTGTTATCAGCTTTATTTAAATCTATAAAGTCAACAACAATAATTCCTCCCATATCACGAAGACGAAGTTGTCTAGCAATTTCAGCTGCAGAAATCATATTAACTTCCATTGCAGTCTCTTCTTGAGAGTTAGATTTGTTAGATCTATTTCCGCTATTTACATCAATAACATGTAGTGCTTCGGTATGTTCTATGACAAGGTAAGCCCCTTTAGCCATAGAAACCGTTTTACCAAAAGCGGTTTTTATCTGTCTTTCTACTCCATATTTTTCAAAAATAGGAATGTTAGATTGATGTAATTTTACGATTGATTCTTTTTTTGGTGCAATTTCTTGCACATACTCTTTAATTTGAATGTAAAGCGCTTCATCGTCTACTTGAATACTAGTAAAAGAGTCGTTAAATATATCTCTTAACATTGAAGAGGCTTTATTTAATTCTCCTAATACTTTTGAGGGATGATTGGCTTTGTTTAGTTTTTTACACATTGCGGTCCAGCGACCTAACAAATTTTGTAAATCTTTATCTAATTCTGCCACTTTTTTACCTTCGGCTACTGTGCGCACAATAACTCCGAAACCTTTAGGAGTTATACTCCTAACTAATAATTTTAATCGTTCCTTTTCTGCTTTATCTTCTATTTTTTGAGAAATAGAAATACGATCAGAAAACGGGACTAAAACAATATATCTACCGGCTATAGAAAGCTCTGAGCTTATTCTAGGGCCTTTGGTAGAAATTGGTTCCTTTACTATTTGTACTAATAGAGATTGATTTGATTTTAAAACATCGGCAACTTTACCGTCTTTATCAATCTCTTTTTCAAATGGGTAGTCTTTTAAAGAAAAGTCATTTAATTTACCTGTGCTTACACGTTTTGTGAATTTCAAAAGAGAAGAAATTTTTGGGCCTAAATCATGATAATGCAAAAACGCATCTTTTTCATAACCTACATTTACAAATGCAGCATTAAGTCCAGGTACCGCTTTCCGTATTTTGGCAATAAACACATCACCAACGGCAAACTTGATACCATCCTCCTCTTTATGCAATTCAATAAGTTTTCCATCTTTTAATAAGGCAAAATCAACAGCTTCTGAATTAGATCGAATAATCAATTCTTTATCCATAAGTTAATTTTTATCCATACAATTAAGTATAGATGGATTATACATTATTTTTCACAGGATTTTAAAATCCAGTGAGTTTAACAAATACGCAAGGTCTTACATATTTTTAACATTAAACTCGTTGTCAAAGAACATTGTTTTAATAAAACAAAAAAGTAGTTTTACAACTACTTTTTTGAACTATTTCTTCTTTTTGTGTCGATTAGCGCGTCTTCTTTTTTTACGCTTATGCGTTGCAACCTTGTGTCTTTTTCTTTTTTTACCACTTGGCATAAGATCTTGGTTTTAAATTAATAATTCGTTTATATGTTACTTTACGTCTACATTCGTTTTTACACCCTCTACAAATACTTTTGCCGGTTTAAAAGCAGGAATATTGTGTGCAGGGATTTTAATGGTAGTATTCTTTGATATATTTCTACCCGTTTTTTCAGCTCTAGTTTTAATAATAAAACTACCAAAACCTCTTAAATATACATTGTCACCACTTTCTAAAGATGTTTTTACTTCATCCATAAAAGTCTCGATAGTAGCTTGTACATCTCCTTTTTCAATTCCTAATTTTTCAGAAATTTTTGATACTAAATCAGCTTTAGTCATTTTCTTTTCTTGTTTGCGTTACTATTAATTATAAGGGAAGGCAAATATAAGAATTTAATATTCAATATTTCAAACCTAATCCATTAAAATTTAATGCTATAAACGTTTACATTTGTGCATAGTAATTAATTAAAAAATGAACATACAGAAAACTCTAATAGACTGGTATATAGTAAATAAGCGCGATTTACCGTGGCGAAACACAACCGATCCCTATTCTATTTGGCTGTCAGAAATTATTCTACAACAGACACAAGTTGCTCAAGGGTTACCATATTACACGTCATTTGTCTCTAATTACCCCACAATATTTGATCTTGCCGATGCCGATGAAAGCGATGTTCTAAAATTATGGCAAGGACTCGGTTACTATTCTCGAGCTCGAAATTTACATACTTCTGCACAATATATCGCAACCGAATTAAATGGGGTGTTTCCAAAAACGTTTTCCGAGATTATTAAACTAAAGGGAGTGGGTGACTATACCGCAAGTGCAATAGCATCCTTTTGTTATAATGAGAAAACAGCGGTAATAGATGGAAACGTGTATCGTTTTTTATCACGTTTTTATGGTATTTATACCCCTATTACTGGCGGTAAGGGTTTTAAGGAGTTTAAAGCTATAGCTCAGAATCTTATTGAGACTGTAGATCCTGCAACATTTAACCAAGCGATTATGGAGTTTGGAGCACGCCAATGCAAACCTAAAACGCCCGACTGCACGGTTTGCCCTTTTAGTAGCGATTGTGTGGCCTTTCAAAAGGAAGAGATTAATTGTTTGCCCGTTAAATTGAAGGCTTTAAAGGTGAAGAAAAAATTCTTTAATTATATCGTTATACTTTCCGAAGATAATACAACAATTGTCGAACAACGGCAAGGTAAAGGGATTTGGCAAAATTTGTATCAATTTCCATTAATTGAAACCGATACAGCGGCCAATTATGAGACGGTCCTAAAAGCTGTTAAAGCGTTAAACTATGTGGAATCTGAAACTCTAGAATTGTCCTTATATAACACAACCGATATTGTACATAAATTATCGCACCAACATTTGTACACTAAATTCTGGATAGTTACTGTAAATGGTACGTTACCAGAGGGCGTGCCTTTTAATAAGGTGCCCACATTTCCTGTTCCTATTTTAATAGGTAATTTTATTGAAAATTTTAATTTTTAAAGCTTTAACACGGCGAACCATATTTTTTTATTAAATTTAAATTTATGAATTGTAAAGCCGTAATTTTGCGGATTAAACTAAAGACTATTTATGTCAGGTACGTTAAATAAAGTTATGCTAATTGGGCATTTAGGAGACGAAATCAAAATGCACTATTTTGAAGGTGGCGGGTGTGTTGGGCGTTTTCCTTTAGCGACTAACGAAACCTATGTAAGTAAACAAAATAACGAACGCGTTACAAATACCGAATGGCACAATATTGTGTTGCGTAACAAAGCGGCAGAAATTTGCGAAAAATATTTAAGTAAAGGCGATAAAGTCTATATTGAAGGCCGTCTTAAAACAAGAAAATGGCAAGATGATTCTGGTAACGATCGCTATGCAACAGAAATTCAAGCTACAGATTTTACATTTTTAAGTACAAAGAAAGAAAGTGAACAAAATGCAGCTGCCTCTCAAGAATCTAAACAAGAGTCTCAAAACGAAGCGCCAAAGAACGGCTTAACTTCGCCCTCTGCTGCCAAAGATTCTAACAACGATGGTGATAACGATTTACCATTTTAATACTAAATTTTAACGCATTGGATCCCGAACCCACGAGCTTATTTTCATTTATTTCTTCAATCGATTTTTCGGTTGTTTTAGGTTTTTTATTGTTAATAATATTACTAATTTGTTCCGCTTTAATATCTGGAGCAGAAGTCGCTCTTTTTTCGTTAACTAGAACAGACATCGAGCAGGAAGACTATAAATCGTCTAAAGCTATCGAAATAATTACCGGCCTTCTAGAGCGTCCTAAAAAGCTACTGGCAACAATTCTAGTTGCTAACAACTTCATTAATATTGGTATTGTTATACTTTTCGCCTTTTTAGGGAATTTTATGTTTGAAAGCATAGTCAATCCTGCCCTTAAATTTGTGGTCGAGGTTGTTGTAATTACCTTCTTAATTTTGCTGTTTGGTGAGATTTTACCCAAAGTTTATGCTAGCCGAAACAGTTTGAAATTTGCTATTTTAATGGCCTTTCCACTACGAGTTTTAGATTTTCTTTTTTCTCCTATAAGTTTGCCAATGCGTGCTATAACGCTAGGCATTCATAACAAATTAGGAAAACAAAAATCTAATTTAAGTGTAGACCAATTATCGCAAGCTTTAGAGCTTACAAGTGGAGACGATACGACAAAAGAAGAGCAGAAAATACTTAAAGGAATTGTGTCGTTTGGTAACACCGACACCAAGCAAGTAATGCGACCGCGTTTGGATATTTTTGCGTTAAATGTAGAGCAGGAATACAGTGAAATTATTAAGGAAATCACCGAGAACGGCTATTCTAGAATCCCGGTATACACCGATAATGTCGATAATATAAAAGGAATACTGTACGTTAAAGATTTACTACCGCACATAAACGATAAAACATTAGACTGGGTCGCGTTAATTCGTGAACCGTTTTTTGTGCCAGAAAATAAAAAACTGGATAATTTAATGGCTGAATTTCAGGAGAAGAAAGTCCATCTGGCTGTAGTGGTAGACGAATATGGTGGCACATCTGGTATTGTGTCTTTAGAAGATATCATAGAAGAAATTGTAGGAGATATTAGTGATGAGTTTGATGATGAGGATGTGATTTTTTCTAAATTAGACGATAAAAACTACGTGTTCGAAGGGAAAACGGCTTTAAAAGATTTTTATAAAATTATAAAGCTCGACAATTCGAGCGTTTTTGAAGATAAAAAAGGAGAAGCTGAAACCCTAGCTGGCTTTATACTAGAGATTTCTGGAGGATTCCCTTCACAAGCCGACGAGATTACGTTTGAAGACTATATGTTTAGTATTGAGGTTTTAGATAATAAAAGAATAAAACGTTTAAAAGTAACCTTACCTAGTACTGAGGATGTTTAAAAATTAGATTGTTAAAATGAATACTATAAAGAGTTGTATTGACCTAAAAAGCAGTGTGATAGTTGTCTTCTTTTTTACGCTGTTAGGCTGTAATGAAGCGGTAACACCTAAGCCCAAGGCCTTTTTAAGATTAGAATATCCTGAAGCTATTTATAATAGGGAGAATTTGGAGGTTCCGTTTAGTTTTGATAAAAATGAATTGGCAGAAAAAGTAAGCGTAAAACAGTTGCCAGCGGCGACATTAAGTTATGGTGTGAATGTAACTTACAAGAAATTAAAAGGTACTATTTACTTAACCTATAAAAATATTGAAGGTAACGAAGCGTACCTCAGAAATTATTTAATAGATGCTCAGAACTTTACGCAAGAACACACTAAAAAAGCAGATGGTATTGCTGGAGAGGTCTATGAAAACAAAAGGAGTAATGTTTACGGTATGTACTACGAAGTAAATGGAGATGCTGCTTCGCAAGCGCAATTTTATGTAACCGACAGTACTAATCATTTTTTAATTGGGTCTTTATATTTCTACGCAAAACCTAATTACGACTCTATTTATCCGGCCGCGAAATATCTTCAAAAAGACATTAAGCGATTAATGGAAAGTATTACTTGGAAATAAAAGAATACGTCAATTTTATGCAGACACTAAAAGGTAATGAATAGAAAAGGCTTCGCATAGCGAAACCTTTTCTAGTAAATTGTATCTGTAAATTATGCTTTCTTTGCCTCTTTAGAGCAGCACGCTTTTTTACAATCTTTAGCACAAGCCATAGTTTTTTCTAAACCTTCAGCAGCTTTTGTACAGCAATCCATTTTGCAATTTGCTTTCTCTTCCGCTGTTTTATCTTTACAACAGTCTTTATCGCAAGATTTTGCTTTCGAAAACGCTGTAACAGATTTAATATCTTTTACTGTATAAGTGTCAGACACACCAGTTACGGTTGTTTCTAAGGACGCAGGAGTAACTTTAGCTTCGTCGTATTCTACCATTGCTAATTCTCTATCAAAATCGACAGCCACCGATTTTACGCCTTCCATTTTAGAGATTTTTTTCTCTATGGTTTTGGCGCAGCCTATGGCGCAAGTCATTCCTTCTATTTTAAATTCTGCTTTGGCGTAGGTGGCATTGGGATCTAATTCTGCTTTTTCGGCGTCAGCGGTAACTGTCGTTTCTGTGTCTACTGTCTTAACTTCCGGTTGCGCTTCATTCTTACAGTTAAAAGCAAGTAATGCTAATACAGCGATAACTATACTGTTTTTTAAATTTTTCATAGTGTGTATAAGATTAATTTGTCTCTTACAAAATTAGCAAAAATGTATTATTTATTGACTTAAATAATACATTTTTGCATATTATTAAAATAATTAACACTAATGAAAAATTCTAAATGGACATACCTGATTATATTATCTGTAATTTGGGGTACGTCCTTTATATTAATTAAAAAATCTTTAATTGGTTTAACGTCCTTTCAATTGGGGGCTTTAAGAAATCTAATTACAGGGTTGTTATTATTAGCAGTTGGCTTTAATCACATTAAAAAAATTGAAAAAGGCACTTGGAAATGGATGGCATTATCGGGTTTTCTAGGCTCTTTTTTTCCTGCATTTTTGTTTGCTATCGCCCAAACCGAAATTGATAGTGCGGTTGCTTCCATTTTAAATTCATTAGTACCGTTAAACACCATTTTAATGGGATTTGCTATATTTAAAATCGCATCTACAAAACGACAAATAGCAGGAGTGATTATTGGTTTTATTGGGACTTCTATTTTAATTTTAAAAGGAGCAGAGTTAAATCCGAATCAAAATTACTTCTTTGCTGGATATATTATTTTATCTACGCTTATGTATGCGGCGAATGTAAATATTATTAAACGGTATTTACAACATGTTAAACCTTTAACGATTGCTGTGGGGAGCTATTCCACTATAATTGTGCCTGCGTTAATTGTCTTGCTGTTTTCAGGTTTTTTTACGGTGGATACTTTCAATAGTCCGGAGCTTAAAAGTGCCTTATTTCATGTCTTTGTTCTTGCTCTATTTGGCACGGCAATGGCAAAAGTGTTGTTTTTTAAATTGGTGCAGCTTTCGACGCCTGTTTTTGCTTCGTCAGTCACTTACGTAATGCCTATAGTTGCCTTGGGCTGGGGTTTGCTAGATGGTGAAGGGTTTAGTTGGTCTCAAGGATTTGGAAGTTTATTTATTTTAATTGGCGTGTATTTGGCCAATAGGACAAAAGCATAAAAAAAACCGATACTTAAAAAGTACCGGTTTGATAGGGTAAAAATGTTTACTAATTAATTAAAATCTTCAACTGAAACACCTTCATTTATTTTTACAGAGGTCGTTTCAAAAATTATAGTTTGCGGCCCGTTAACGATATGTTGTGTATAGGGAATCATTACATCGTTTACTTTCTTGTAATTTGAAGTGTCTTCAACTGAATTGATTGTTTGGCCTTGCGCTTCTGTAGTGCCTTCAGTACGCACTAAATAATTACTGTCTACACCATAATATTTATGAGATACTTTATCTCCTTGAGTTACTTTAATTTTATAGGTATCTTGGCCCTCTATTACAATAATAGATTCTAGAGACATATCGGCTGGCGTTAAATATAGTTCTTCGAATATTCCTTTTTGAGCTTTCTTTTCAGCTAGAACTGATGCTTCCATAGGGGCTCTTTGGCCTGCCTGTTCTTGGTACCCAGAAACACCGTTAAATTTTTGTTTCATAACAGTACCCATTCCTTCTATGTTTAATTCCATAGAAAACTTATTTGGCGCCATAGATTTAACCGTTGCTTTTGGTGCGTATGGTGCGCCTTGAATGGTGACGTTTGCTTCTACTAAAAGAGAGTTTACTTTGTTTAAGTTCTCTTTACCTCCAATAGCAGTAATGTAATCATTAATTACTGTTTGTGCTGTGACACCTTCAGGTATGGGTTTCGAAAATGTTGGTTTATCAACTGGGTTTGCGTAAGCATCAAAATATTTAATTGTGAGTCCAGTTTTCTCTAAGTTATTTATAACCTCACTTCCTTTTCCTACAACAACAATTCTAGCATTATCGGTAGAGAAATATTTATTTGCAACACGTTTCACATCGGCAACAGTTACGGCATTAATTTTTTCTAAATACGTTTTATAGAAATCTTTAGGCAAGTTATCTGTTTTTATATTTAAAGCATAGTTTGCTACAGTTCTTGGGCTTTCTAGAGCTAAAACAAAGTCTCCAACATATTTTGCTTTAGCATTATTTAAAGCTTCATAAGTAACATTTGTCGTTTTAATACGCTTTAATTCTTTTAAGCTTTCTACGACAGCACTGTCTGTAACCGCGTTTCTTACTGCTGTTCCTGCTGTAAAACGAGAAGCGCCGTAGCGATCTGTACCGACATTAGACCGTGCGCCATAAGTATAACCGTTAGCTTCACGTAGATTCATATTTAAGTAAGAATTAAAACCGCCACCTAAGATTTTATTAGCAATTAATACCGCGTGGTAATCGGGGTCATTCATTTTTAAGACGACGTTGTTCGTTATTGAGATATTGGATTGCACCGCATTCGGCATATCAATAAAGTTGATTTGTGTGTATTGCACATTATCTATTGGCTTTGGTACAGTCGTTGAAATATCTGCTTCTTCTTCCCATTTTTTGAAGTATTTTTCAACTTGTTTTTTTATGGTATAAAAATCGACGTCACCTACAATTACTAAATACGCATTGTTTGGGTTAAAATATGTCTGATAATAGGCACGGATATTATCTATGGTGATGTTGTTTAGGGTTTCTTCGGTAACAAATTCTCCATAAGGGTGATTTTTACCGTAAGACAAGGCGCCGCCAACGCGAGAGGCTACTGCATCTACACTTTTAGCGTTCGACTTAATTCCTTCGATTGCTTTTGCTTTTTCTTTCTGAAATTCTTCATCTGTTAAAAGTGGATTAATAGCAGCGTCTGCCATTAGCTCCATAATACGCTCAGAATATTTTGAAAGTGCACTTGCTGAAGCGCCTTCAGCATTAAAATTGAGTCGCGCTCCTAAGAAATCGATTTCTTCGTTAAAGACATCTTTAGAAATAGTAGCCGTTCCGTTTCCAAGCATTGCGCCTAATAGACTAGAGGTACCAGCGTTTTTTCCTTCAGCGTGTGGTTTGTTGTCAATTTTTAAAGTGTAAGATACCCGCGGTAATTTGTGGTTTTCTACCACCAACACTTTAAGTCCGTTTTTAAGTTGAAATTCACCGGGCACTTCCAACGTAATTTTTGGAGCTGGTCCTGGTTTTGGTTGCATTGATCTATCTATTTGTGCTGTTGCAGAAAGAGATAATAAAAACAATGCTATAAGAGTCGTTATTTTTGTTTTCATCTGTATTGTTTTGTTTTAATATCGTTTTTAAAGGGTGCTCTTTCAAATTAAATTTGAATTAAAAGCGTCTGTTTAATCGTATATTTTAGTTGTCGTCTTTTTGTGGTAAATAATCTAAAATTAAACGCTGGTTTGGGTTTAGATATTTGTTAGCAACAGCTTGCATTTCTTTTCTGGTAATAGATTTGTAAATTTCGAGTTCGTTATTAATTAAATTAACATCGCCATATAGCATGTAGTATCGTGCTAAAGAATTTGCAATTCCAGCCACGCTAGAGTTTGCGTTAACAAAATTATTCTCGAATTTATTAAGAAGTTTTTGATGGTCTTTTTCAGAGATTAACTCTTGTTGAATTTTAACAACCTCCTCATCCATTTCACTTACCAATTGGTCTAAAGTAACATCGCCTAGTGGTAAGGCAAAAAGAGCATATGTACCATAATCTTCTTGACTTAAGTTAACCGCTGCCACTTGTAACGCCATTTTTTTATCATCCACTAGTTTTTTGTATAAAACAGAAGACTTTCCATCGCTTAGATAACTAGAAATCATATCTAAAACATAAGCATCGCGCTCTTTAAAAGACGGTGTTCTATATGCAGCAATTACCGCTGGAATTTGAATATTACTATCGTAAGCTTTCGCTGTTATCGTTTCTGTAATAGGATCTTCTTTTGGAAAATTTCTTACAATAGCTTCACCTCTAGGAATAGGGCCAAAATAATTTTGAACCATTTTTTTTGTTTCGGCAACATCAATATCTCCAGCCACAACTAATACAGCGTTGTTTGGCACATAGAACTTTTTGTTGAACGCTTTAAATTCTTCTAAAGAAGCGGCGTCAAGATGTTCCATTTTACCAATAGTTGTTCCTTTATACGGGTGCTTTTTAAAGATGTATTGTTTTACTTCAGCCAAGAGATTTCCGTAGGGCTGGTTGTCTACACGTAAACGTTTTTCTTCCTTTACGACTTCATTTTGTGTATCTACACCAATTTGGTTAATAATAGGGTGTAGTAAACGCTCAGATTCCATCCATAAACCTAATTCTAGGCTGTTAGAAGGGAATACTTCGTAGTAGTACGTTCTGTCGTCTGTAGTATTTGCATTATTGCTTCCGCCGTTGGACGACACAATAGTAAACCATTCGCCACGCGGGATGTTTTTGGTGCCCTCGAATAATAGGTGTTCAAAAAAGTGGGCCATTCCAGTTCGTTCTGGGTTTTCGTCTTTTGCACCAACATGGTACATAACAGAGGTGGTTACAACTGGAGCGGAATTGTCTTGATGTAAAATAACGTGCATGCCATTATCTAAATCATACTCTTCAAACTTAACTTCTTGAGCGTGCATAGATATACCAGCTAAAAGCAAAGCCGCTAACGAGAATAAATTTTTTTTCATTTTTGAGATTGTTTTAGTTAATCAATTTAATTATAGGTCTATAAAGCGTGCTTTTTGTTACAAGCCTTAACCAAAAATAACAATTGTAAAGGGTTTTAAATGGTTTATTCGTTAAAAAATAATGAGTTATGCCCAATAAATCAATTTATTTCCCGAACTTTATGGAAATACAAAAAAATATATATACACATAATGAGAAAAATAGCTTTACCAGTTAGATTTGGAATAATAATTAGTGCCTTATTAGTTGCGTTCTTTTTAATTTTGTCTTTGTTTGGCTTGCACACAAAACCAATGTTTAGTTTACTAAATGGTGTGATTACCGGTTTTGGTATTTATGAAACCATACGATATTACAAGTTAGAGCAGGGTAAAAACTTTACATATACAGGAGGTTTTACTGTTGGACTAGTTTCTGGGTTTATTGCAACACTATTGTTTACAGTTTTTTTCTTGTTTTACGCCACCGAAATCGACCCTTTGTTTTTAGAAAAATTGCTAAATGTGTTTAAAGGCGATTACAGAGTAGGCGTTGGTTTAGTGGCTTTTGTTGTCGCAATAATGGGTTTTGCAACAACTGTTGTTTTAACATTAACGTGTATGCAATTATTTAAAAACAGTAATAATGTTGCGCAAAATGTATAAAATGCTTGTAGATTAATTAATTAGAGTTATATTTGCACTCATTTTATCAATTTAATTAAATAAAAACGTTACGCTATGTACGCAATTGTAGAGATAGCAGGGCATCAATTTAAAGTTGTAAAAGACCAAAAAGTTTACGTTAATCGTTTAGCAGTAGAAGAAGGGAAAGAGATATCTTTCGATAAAGTTCTTTTAATTGCAGATGGTGACAATATAACTCTAGGCGCCCCAGCTATAGGCGGAGCACAAGTAAGTGCAAAAGTCTTAAGTCACCTTCAGGGTGATAAAGTTATTGTTTTCAAAAAGAAAAGAAGAAAAGGTTACCGAAAGAAAAACGGTCACAGACAAGCCATTTCTGAAATTATTATTGGAGATATTTTAACTTCGGGAGCAAAAGCTGCTCCAAAAAAAGAAACCAAAGCTGAATCTAAAGTTGAAGCGAAAGCAGATGCAAACGATGATTTAAGTAACTTAACCGTTGCTGAATTAAGAGATATGGCTAAGGCGAAAGAAATTTCAGGATACTCTTCTATGAAGAAAGCTGAATTAATTGCTGCATTAAGCTAATTATTAACTTTATAAAACCTTAAGACAATGGCTCACAAAAAAGGAGTTGGTAGTTCTAAAAATGGTAGAGAATCAGAATCGAAACGTTTAGGTGTTAAGATTTTTGGTGGACAAGCTGCTATTGCTGGAAACATTATCATAAGACAACGTGGTAACACGCATCACCCAGGTGAAAATGTATACCAAGGAAAAGATCATACTTTACACGCTAGAGTAGATGGTCTAGTAAAATTTACAAAGAAAAAAGATGATAAATCTTACATCTCTATTGAGCCTTTCGAAGCTTAGAAATTTTTCTTTTAAATGTATTAAACGCCTTTTCTTAATTGAAAAGGCGTTTTTTTTGTGCGTAATAATCGGGGATCATTCGCAAAAGCGGTGTGTGTAGTCGTTTTAATTTTGAGATCGATAGAATAGATAAGCCTATCTAATTCTTGCGACCGATAAAACTGGATCAATTCCAAAAGTTGTGGGATTTTAGGATTGCAATTTTTTTATTTATCAGTTCGTAAGTACCTCTCGACTGTGCTTGAGGAGACAACTTTATTACTTTATAAATCTATTTTTTTATACAACTCTAAGCTTTAGGTTGCTGTACTTGCCCAGTACATAGACTTCCCAAAACACAATCTTTAGGGATGAGCCCTGAATAGGGAGTTATATGTCTTTTTACTGTTCGGAAGTGCTGTTACTCGCTAACCTGCGTTAGGGATTGTAGCATTTGTCGGAGCTCTTTTTGTGTTGTTGCGCCTATGCAACGCAACAAAGCGACTGTGGAAAGCCCGACCCTTGTGGTAACGTACAAAAAAAATCCCAAACATAACTGTATGGGATTTAATATAATTTTATAAACGCAGCGACCTATAGTATAGAAGTGCTGGCGGTCTTTTTTAGTATCTGTAGTATTCAGGTTTGAAAGGACCTTCAACTTTTACACCAATATATTCTGCTTGGTATTGCTCTAATTCGGTAAGCTCAACACCTATTTTTGCTAAGTGTAATTTGGCTACTTTTTCGTCTAAATACTTAGGTAACATATACACTTGGTTTTCGTAAGCGTCTCTGTTAGTCCATAATTCAATCTGCGCTAAGGTTTGGTTTGTGAATGAGTTACTCATTACAAAACTTGGGTGACCTGTTGCACAGCCTAGGTTTACTAAACGACCTTCGGCTAATAAAATAATATCTTTTCCGTCTATTGTATATTTATCAACTTGTGGTTTAATCGTGTTTTTAGTATCACCATAGTTATCGTTTAACCAAGATACTTGAATTTCGTTATCGAAATGCCCAATGTTACAAACGATGGTTTTATCTTTCATTGCCTTAAAGTGCTCACCACGTACAATGTCTTTATTTCCAGTCGTTGTAATAATGATATCGGCCGTTTTTATAACTGTTTCTAGTTTTTTAACCTCAAAACCGTCCATTGCTGCTTGTAGCGCACAGATAGGGTCTATTTCTGTAACGGTAACAATACTTCCGGCGCCTTTAAAAGAAGCGGCTGTACCTTTACCAACATCACCGTAACCACAAACGATAACACGTTTACCAGCTAACATAATATCGGTGGCACGACGTACTGCATCTACGGCACTTTCGCGACATCCGTATTTATTATCGAATTTAGATTTTGTTACACTATCGTTAACGTTAATAGCTGGCATTGGTAATGTCCCTGCTTTTACACGTTCGTATAAACGGTGTACTCCGGTAGTAGTTTCTTCAGATAAACCGTTAATTCCTGCTGCTAATTCAGGATATTTATCTAAAACCATATTTGTTAAATCTCCACCATCATCAAGAATCATGTTTAGGGGCTGTCTGTCCTCTCCAAAAAACAAGGTTTGCTCGATACACCATTCAAATTCTTCTTCTGTCATATCTTTCCAAGCATAAACAGCAGTTCCTGTTTGTGCAATAGCGGCAGCCGCTTGATCTTGAGTAGAGAAAATATTACAAGAACTCCACGTAACTTGAGCGCCTAAAGATTGTAATGTTTCAATTAAAACAGCCGTTTGAATGGTCATGTGTAAACAACCTGCAATACGTGCTCCTTTTAAGGGTTGTGAGTTTTTGTATTCTTCGCGTAAGCTCATTAAACCTGGCATTTCTGCTTCGGCTAATTCTATTTCTTTTCTTCCCCAATCGGCTAAAGACATATCTTTAACTTTGTTAGGAACATAAGCAATTGTTTTTGTACTCATAATGTGTTTTAAGTTTTATTAGCTTCGCAACTTTGGGTTAAACTTAAAATAGCTTAAATTCGTCAACCAAAACTGGAAAGTAGCCTTTAGGCCATATTTACAATAAAATTTCAGACTGCAAAGATAATCAATAACATTCAGAATATTAAATGCCTCTTTATAAAACCATTACTGAAAATTCACAAACTACTGTTAAAATCTGGAAAATTGAAGAGTCTTACAGTGAATTACTGGCGCCAATTACCTTAAGATCAGAGAGTGCATTGCGCTTATCTGGAATGAAAAGTGAATTGCATCAACGTGGATTTTTAAGCGTAAGACACTTATTGGCAGCGTTTGGATATACCGATGCCGACTTATTTTATGACGCCAATGGTAAGCCACATTTAAAGGATGGGAAATACATTTCTATTACACATTCTTTTACGTTTTCGGCCGTCATTATTAGTGAAAATGAAGTGGGAATAGACATCGAAAAACAGCGTGAAAAGATTATAAAAATAGCCTCTAAATTTGTAGAATATGAATTTGAATACCTCAAAGACGACGATACCGATTATATTAATAGGCTAACCGTTATTTGGGGAGCGAAAGAGTCGTTATATAAGCTTTTTGCGACTCCAGGAATGCTATTTAAAAAGCACTTTTTTGTCATTCCGTTTTGTATGACCGATCTAGAAACCGTAGCTTGGATAGATTATAACGGACTTAAAAAAAGATATACTACTAAGTTTTTAGAGTTTGAAGGATTTACGTGCGCTTATGCCTTAGGATAGATGAAACACGTTCTCGAACATATAAAAGCATCGGTAGTTATAAATAAAAAACTTCTTGCTATTTTAATAGATCCCGATAAGCAGAATATTGAAGCTTTACCGGATTTTATTACATTGATAAAGGCATCGGTAATTACACATATTTTTATTGGCGGAAGCACCGTTGAAGCCCAGCGCACAGAAACGCTAGTTTTAGCGCTTAAAAGACTCACAGATTTACCTTTAGTCTTATTTCCCGGCGATGTTACACAAATTACCGAAGCGGCAGATGCCGTTTTATTTTTGTCGTTAATTTCTGGCGACAACCCCGATTTTTTGATTGGTAAACACGTAAAAGCAGCGCGATTGCTGCGCAATAGTAACCTAGAAATTATTCCTACGGGATATTTACTTATAGAAAGTGGGGCAGAAACAGCCGTACAGCGCGTAACGAAAACGCAGCCTCTAAAAAACTGTAAACACACCATTACCGATACTGCCAAGGCAGGCGAATTGCTAGGTCTGCAATTAATATATTTAGAAGCGGGTAGTGGAGCGGTAAATCCGGTTTCAGGTCACGTGATTAAAGGTGTGAAAAATGATCTTAATATCCCTCTAATTGTTGGTGGTGGCATTCGTTCTAAACAACAACTAGATGACGCTTATGCTGCAGGAGCAGATTTAGTCGTTATTGGTACCGCTTTTGAAAACAATAATTCCTTCTTTGAAGAGTTAGAGAGTTACAGCATTTCTGGGCGGTTTTTAAAAGCCAGATAAATAAAAATAATAATAGTATTTTAACATAAAAACAGTTCAATTTTTAGAGCTTGCATACCTATGGAAATATCAGTAGAATTAACATTAACACCATTACACGATAATTACGAACCCGCAATTATTAGCTTTATTAAAACGTTACGTGCTTCAGGATTAAGAGTTCTAGAAAACCCATTGAGTACCCAGGTGTATGGTGACTATTATGAGGTGATGGCGTTGCTAACGGCCGAAATTAAAAATGTTTTCGAGATGCTCGATAATGGCGTGATATTTATAAAAATTGTAAAGTCAGACAGACGCGATTATGAACCACATTTTTAATCTCTTATTCGAGCAATATTCTGGTTACGATACCCTAGACATTATTCTGGAAATCGTAGCTGTTGTGTTTGGTGTGCTCTCTGTTTGGTTTTCTAAGGAAAATAAAATAGGGGTGTTCCCAACAGGATTAATAAGTACGGCGATTTTTGTGTATTTATTATACAAATGGACGCTTTTAGGCGATATGATGATTAACGCCTACTATTTTGTTGTGAGTATTTATGGCTGGTATGTATGGACTCGAAAAGTCGATACCGACCACTTTACGCCCATTACGTACACCACCACCAAAGAGAAATGGATAAGTGTAATTATTTTTTGTATGACGTTGGGTTTCGTTTATTATGTCTATGAAATATTCGATAAGTGGACGAGCTGGACGGCGTATGTCGATACCATTACAACAGCAATATTTTTTGTCGGAATGTGGCTTATGGCCAAACGAAAAGTTGAGAATTGGATCTTTTGGATTGTAGGAGATTTAATTTCGATACCGCTCTATTTTTATAAAGGATTAACTTTTACTAGTATGCAATATATAGGCTTTACAGTCTTAGCTGTATACGGATTTTTAGCATGGAAAAAGATTATAAACAAGAACCTTCAAGTTGCATAAAGGTTGTGCTCTTTGGGCCAGAATCGACTGGGAAAACAACGCTTTCTAAGCAATTAGCAGCACATTATAATACCGTTTGGGTGGAAGAATTTGCGAGAGATTATCTTCAGAAAAAGTGGGATATCGAACGAAAAATCTGTGAACCAAAAGATTTATTGCCCATAGCAAAAGGGCAAATGAAACTGGAGAATACATATGCTAAAAAAGCAAATAATGTGCTTATCTGCGATACCGATTTATTGGAAACAAAAGTGTATTCTGAAGCGTATTATTCTGGAACATGCGATCCTATTTTAGAAAAATATGCCTTGCAAAATACTTACGATCTTTATTTTTTAACTTATATTGATACGCCTTGGGAAAAAGATGATTTACGCGACAAACCTAAGGAAAGAGTCGCTATGTTTGAAGCGTTTGAAAATGCTTTGAAAAAATATAATAAACAGTACGTTTTGCTTAAAGGGGATTGGGCGATTCGTTTAGAAACCGCCATTGAGCATATCGATACATTAATAGCAAAGAGATGATGAGTTTTTCTATAAAACACACGAAAGAGATTGAAAATAAAGGGCTTTCAGTACAAGCAGTTAATAAACAGTTAGAGTTATTTAAAGCGGGACTTCCATTTATGTTTTTAAAATCGGCAGCTTCAATAGGTAATGGTATTTTAAGTTTGTCTAGTAAAGAAAAAACGTTCTTTTCAGACTATTATATGTCACATAAAGACGATTTAGATATTGTAAAATTTGTACCAGCTTCGGGAGCAGCAACACGAATGTTTAAGTTTTTATTCGAATTTTTAGAGTCCTATAACCCTAAAAAGGAAAGTGTAAATTCTTTTTTAAATAAGAATAATGCAACCGAGTTACCATTGTTTTTTGTTGGTTTAGAAAAATTTTCATTTTATAAATTATTATTAGACGAAACAAAAGCGTTGCATTGCAATTTTAGCGACTTGTCGAGCGACGAAAAAAGGGTGCTCCTAATTAAAACGTTGTTGGATGCAGACAAGCTTAACTATAGTTTTTATCCTAAGGGATTGTTGCCATTTCATAAGTATAAGACTAGTATAGCAACGGCTTTCGAGGAGCATCTATACGAAGCGGCGGCGTATGCAGCATCAAATAACGTGGCGAAACTTCATTTTACAATTTCAAAAGCGCATAAATCTATTTTTGAAAAAGAATTTAAACGTATTCAAAACTATGTAGAAAACAAGACCAAAACAACTTTTACTATTTCCTTTTCTTATCAAAATGAAACCACCGATACGATCGCGGTGACGCCAGATAACAAACCGTTTTTAGACGTTGACGGATCGTTGTGTTTTAGGCCCTCTGGTCACGGTGCCTTATTGTCTAATTTAAATGATTTTGAAGGGGATTTAATGTTTATAAAAAATATAGATAATGTCGTTGTTTGTCGGTTTGTGGATGAAGTCGCCGAGAACAAAAAAGTACTTGCCGGTGTTTTACTTGAGACGCAAAAACAAGCCTTTAGTTATTTAAAAGAGTTAAAAAATGAAACCCTTTCAGAACAACGTGTTATAGAAATTGCTAGGTTTTTGCAGCGTAAATTGAATGTTATTATTTCTTCAGAGTTTGAAAAGTATTCCTTGAAATATCAAATTGAATATTTAGAAACTAAACTAAACCGACCAATTCGTGTTTGTGGAATGGTTAAAAATGAGGGAGAACCTGGTGGTGGTCCGTTTTGGGTGAAAGATGAAGGCGGTCATCTGTCATTGCAAATTGTCGAGTCTTCTCAAATTGACAAGGAGAATAAGCAGCAACTCTTAATTTTAAAAAATGCAACACATTTTAACCCGGTAGATATTGTGTGCGGAATAAAAGATTACAAAGGAGAAACGTTCGATTTATCTAAATTTGTAGATCATAAAGCCGCTTTTATAACGCCAAAAACACATCTAGGAAAAGCACTGAAAGCTTTGGAATTACCAGGGCTTTGGAATGGGGGGATGTCGAATTGGAACACTATTTTTGTAGAAGTACCTACCGATACTTTTAATCCGGTTAAGACGGTAAATGATTTATTAAAAATTAAACATCAAGTGGTGTAATGTTTAATGCTGATGCCTTTATTAAAGAATGCCAATTCAAAGCAATAAGAAGCTCTGGAAGTGGAGGACAGCACGTTAATAAAACGGCGTCGAAAGTGGAACTTACCTTTTATTTAAACGCGTCTTCTGTGTTTCGCGAACGACAAAAAGAGCGTTTGCTGCTGCGGTTATCGAAACGATTAACCAAAGACAACGCTTTAATTTTACAATGTGAAGAGACTAGAAGTCAGCATAAAAATAAAGCGTTGGTCATAAAACGCGCACTTCAGCTTTTACAAGATGCTTTAGTTATTAGAAAAAAACGCATACGGACAAAAACGCCAAAATCTGTTATAAAAAAACGCTTGAAAAATAAAAGTCGGCGCTCGACGGTAAAAAGTAATCGTAAAAAACCTGATTTAGATTAAATTTTAAGAATAGGCATTCGAAATCAAAAAATCGATAGTATATTTGCAGCGTTCTCAAAAAAGGGGTGCCTATATCGGCTGAGATCATACCCAACGAACCTAGAACAGGTAATGCTGTTTAGGGATTTTTAATATAGATAAATGGGTGGTTTATTTATAAAAACTAATAGTAATTAATATAGAATAATAACCTCTTTTTATTCGATTAAGTTTTAATCGTAATGAAAAAACAATGTCTTTTTGTCTCATTTCTTGTTTTATCACTTTGTGCAACGGCACAAGAAAAACCACAAGATTCTACTAAAATTGAAACTTTAGATGAAGTCTTACTCTCGTCTACACGAGCGAAAGACAAAACTCCGGTAGCCTTTACAAATATTACAAAAGAGGAGTTAGAATCGTCTAACCTGGGTCAGGATTTACCCATTTTATTAGATCAATTACCCTCGGTAGTAACCACTAGCGATGCGGGTTCTGGTGTAGGTTATACAGGAATTCGTGTGCGTGGAACCGATGCCACACGTGTAAATGTGACTATTAATGGAATTCCTTATAACGATTCTGAAAGTCAAGGTACCTTTTGGGTTAATATGCCCGATTTTGTGTCTTCTGTTGAAGATATCCAATTACAACGTGGTGTTGGAACATCGTCAAACGGATCGGGAGCTTTTGGAGCCAGTTTAAATTTAAAAACACTAAATCCATCAACTGAAGGTTACGCTAATACAACCAATACTGTGGGATCTTACGGGACAAGAAAACACAATCTAAGTGTGGGTTCAGGAATAAAAAACAACTTTTATGCCGAGGCGAGACTTTCTAAAATTCAAAGTGATGGCTATATCGATCGTGCAGCATCCGATTTAAAATCATTTTATACGGAAGCAGGTTATATCACCGATAAAACACAAATTAAAGCATTGGTTTTTGGTGGCGATCAGCAAACATATCAATCTTGGAACGGAGCTCCGGAAGCGGTCGTAAATGGCGATTTGGAGGGGATTCAAACATTTATTGATAGAAATTATTCTTCAGACGCTGAGGCGGATAATTTGTTAAATGCGGGACGTACTTATAATTCTTATACTTACGATAATCAGACCGATAATTATAAGCAAACACATTATCAATTGCACGGAACGCATCAATTTTCTTCGCGCTTTTCAGCAAACTTATCGGGGAATTTTACCAAGGGAGCAGGGTATTTCGAACAGTTTAAAGACAATGAAGAATTGGGCGATTATTTTCCAGGAAATTCCAATGTATCAGAGGAAGGAGATGTCATAAGACGGCGTTGGTTAGATAACGATTTTACTGCGATCGTCTATTCCTTAAATTATAAAAGAGATCAGTTAAACTTATATTTGGGCGGTGGTTATAATACCTATAAAGGGGATCATTACGGGGAAATTATTTGGGATTCTTTTGCGTCTGAAGTGCCTATTAGAAACAAGTACTACACCAGTGTTGGTGAAAAGAAAGATTACAGTACGTATTTAAAGGCCGAGTACGATTTAACTTCTAAATTATTTGCGTTTGCCGATGTGCAGTATCGGGCGGTGCACTATAACTCGACAGGTTTAAGTTCAGATTTAGAACCAATTGATGTCGAAAAGGACTATAGTTTTTTCAATCCAAAACTGGGATTGTCTTATAAAATAGATAATTACAATAGTGTTTACGGTTCGTTTGCTGTGGCTAATAGAGAGCCAAACAGAGACGATTTAACTAAAAACCCAGTCACTCCAAAAGCAGAGCGTTTAAACGATTTTGAGTTTGGATTTAAACACCGTACATCTGCGTTTTCTGCTACTGCCAACTTGTATTATATGTCGTATAAAGACCAATTGGTATTAACTGGCGATTTAGATAATGCTGGAGATGCTATTCGCGAAAATGTTGCCGATAGTTACCGCGCCGGAATAGAGCTGCAATTGGGGTATAAGGCTTCAGATAAGCTTAGAATTGACGCCAATGCAACTTTTAGTAAAAATAAAATAGACACATTTCATTATACCGTTTACGATACACAATACGATCCTAATACTTTCAATACCGTGTCTTATTCTCCTGTAGTTACCGAGTATAAAGATACCGATATTTCGTTCTCTCCAGAAATTATTGCCGGCGGAACAGTCACTTATAGTCTTTTAGAAGACCTCAATTTGAGTTTTATATCTAAGTATGTCGGTAAACAGTATTTAGATAATACCTCTAGCGCATCAAAAAGTATCGATGCTTATTTTGTGAATAATATTAATGCGTCTTATAAAATACACCCAAATTGGATTAAGGAAGTGTCTTTTAATCTTTTGGTGAATAATATTTTCAATTCAGAGTATGTGTCTAACGGGTATACCTATAGTTATTTCTACAGGCCAGAAAATTCTGGAGATGAAGCCATCACAGAAAATTTCTACTATCCACAAGCGACAACAAACTTTTTATTGGGAATGACTCTAAAGTTTTAGTCTAAAAACAGTGTTGATTACAGTTTGTAAATTATAAAAAGGCCGCCTTCAAAAAAAGGGGGCTTTTTTAGTTATTATACACCCGAATTGTGTTGCCATTCGCTTCTACAAAATAACGCGTTAAACCATATTGCCCAGAAGTGCCTTGTTTTGGTGATCCTGTAATAATATTATAAGCGTTACCGTCGTCGCAACTACACGTCGCGAAAATACCATCGACCGTTAATAACGAACACGAGTTTAATTGGTGGTTGGGGTCGCTAAGCTCGAACGCGTCATATTGCTCCCCACCAGAAAAAAAGACCACTACACCGTTAATACCATAATTACTACTAAGCACCACATAGTTTCCTGGAAATTGCATTTGATTAAATTGTGGTAAGTTCGTGTTAATTAACCCCTGAGTATCAAAAACCGCATTCGGGATATTAGGGTTGCCCGTAATACCATCGTCGTCATTTTTATTACAAGAGGAAAGGGTAATGGCTAATATGGATATAATTGAAAGTATTTTTTTCATAAGTTAATCTCGCTTTTATAAGTTTTGCAATTTACAACAAATGAGTAAACTGAATTAAATATTTTGTATATTTGCTTTACAATCTCGTAATATGCGGGATTTTTTTTGCGATACCTCAAAACTTGCTTTTGAGGTATTTTTTAGTAGAGCAAAGTCAAGTTATTTTTAAAACGTAAAGATCATGAGTAAAGTATCTTATTATACAGCAGAAGGATTAAAAAAATTAAGGGATGAGCTAAGGCGTTTAAAAGATGTTGAGCGCGTTAAGGCTTCAAAAGACATTGCTGAGGCTAGGGATAAAGGTGATTTAAGTGAGAATGCAGAGTATGATGCAGCAAAAGAAGCTCAAGGTATGCTAGAAATGCGTATTTCTAAATTAGAAGATCAAATGGCGGGCGCGCGCGTTATAGACGAGTCTCAAATGGATAGTTCAAAAATATTAGTGCTTTCTAAAGTGAAAATTAAAAACCAAACCAATGGGATGGAAATGAATTACACCTTAGTTGCCGATGGTGAAGCGGATTTAGCTTCTGGTAAAATTTCTGTAAACTCTCCAATAGGAAAAGGGTTATTAGGAAAGACAGTAGGCGATGTAGCCGAAATTCAAGTGCCGAATGGCGTAATGAAATTTGATATAATCGAAATATCTAGATAATTCTTCAGTACAAGACCTAAACTATACTCCTGTATATATTGTAAAATACCGCAATAATGCAGGATTATTTTTTTACCTTTAATTCAAATCATAAATTAATATAAATGGCATCTATTTTTACCAAAATTGTAAACGGCGAATTACCGTGTTATAAAATCGCAGAAACCGAGGATTTTTTAGCCTTCTTAGACGTCAATCCTAATGCAAAAGGGCACACGCTATGTATCCCTAAAAAAGAAATTGATAAAATTTTCGATTTGGATGAAGTGGAATACGCAGGATTAATGCAGTTTTCGCGTTTAATAGCCCAAGCCTTAAAGAAAACTATAGATTGTAAACGAATAGGGATGTCTGTAATTGGATTGGAAGTGCCACACGTACACGTGCATTTAATTCCGTTAACCACTATGGAAGATGCGCGCTTTATTAGTAAAACACAATTAACTCCAAAAGAATTTGGAGAGTTAGCGCTGGCTATTCAATCTAATTTATAGTTGTAATAAAACGTAGTAATAAGGTGTTTAAATAGTGCTTTAGAAGTTCTTAAACCCTTAGATAGAGAGTTAAAACAATGGAAGTTATTATAATACCGATAACCAATCCAACTAGAATCCAAGATAATTTCTTTAATTGAGTCGATGGTTTTTCGGGTGTAAGTGCTTTGTTTTGGTAGCGGTATACGCGCTCAATATCTTCCGTCCACCGTTGCGGGTAGATAGGTGTTTCGCAAATAGTGCAATGCATTTCTGTAAATATATCCTTGCCTATAGATTTATAAAATCGCGTATCTATAAATTTTTGTTTAAACGTTAAATGCAAGCCTTCTTTGCTAAAGCATTCAGGGCAATTGTTGTTAATAAACACTTCTTTTACAGTGACTAATTGTTCTGGCATAATGATAATATTATAACGACTTTAATGTTATTTGCATTGTGGTTCCTTTACCTATTTCAGAGTGTTTTACTTTTATTTTTCCGTTATGGAAATCTTCAATAATACGTTTTGCTAAAGAGAGTCCTAATCCCCAACCTCTTTTTTTACTAGTGTAACCGGGGTCAAAAATAGTATTAAATTCGCTTTTAGCTAGCCCTTTTCCAATATCTATAACTTTAATTTTTACTGTCGTTTCGTTAGCTTCTACAATAACGGTTAAATCGCCTTTTCCACGCATAGCATCGATAGCATTTTTAACCAAGTTTTCTAGCGTCCAACTATATAATTGTGCGTTTAATAGTACAAAAACGGGTGTTTCTGGAACGTGAAGCGAGAAGTTAATAAGTTTAGAAGAGCGCGTTTTAAGATAGTCGTAAGTAGCTTGCGTTTCCTTAATAATATCACATTGTTTTAGTGCTGGTAGCGATCCTATTTTACTAAAACGCTCGGTAATGGTTTGCAATCGGCTAATGTCTTTTTCAATTTCTATAATGTATTCCGGATTTACATTTTCAATTTTTAAAATTTCAGTCCACCCAATTAAAGACGATAAAGGGGTCCCTATTTGATGCGCCGTTTCTTTTGCCATTCCTGTCCATAATTTGTTTTGAGCGGCATTTTTGGTACTGCTATAAAACAAATAGACGACGGTACCAAAAAGAACAATAATGAGTAATAACGCGAGCGGATAGTATTTTAGTTTACTTAATATTTCAGAATCGCCATAGTATAATTTTCCTAAATCTATTTTTTCTTTGGTCTTAGGATCTGTGTATTCTAAATCTATTGGCGGGTTCTGATTTTTAAATTCATTGATTAAAGTGTCGAGATCTTCTTCAGAATTAATCGTTCTTTTTTTTAAATTATTTACACTCAGTTTGCCATCGCTTGTCACTACAAACATAGGGTTTGTGTTTTCCGAAGTAATAACTAAGTCAATGACAGGGTTAATGTCCTCGTCCAATGCGCTTTTCTGAAATTCAATTTGTGCGGTGGCCCAAACATTCATTTTTTGCGCTTCTTCTTCTTTAAACTCTTGAAAAAACACATAGGTATTCCAAAGAATAAGTGTTATGATAATAAAGGACATTAATATAATTCCCCAACGAATTAACTGTCTGTGCTTTGTGTAAAACATTCGTTTTTCGTGTTAAGATACTTAAAAGTATATAAAGTTAATGTGTTAATAATATTGTGCAGCTAGTTCTTAAATCATTTTTAGTTGGTTTCAATAATGGTTACATTTGTCAAAAATAATACTTAAAAATGATTTCTTTCGAACCTAAAGAATTGGAAACCCCTAAGTTACATAGTTATTTGTTAAGTGCCGTTGCGCCTCGCCCAATTGCCTTTGCAAGTACGATAGACGACAACGGGAATCCAAATTTATCGCCATTTAGTTTTTTTAATGTGTTTAGCGCCAATCCGCCAATTTTAATTTTTTCTCCCGCACGACGCGTAAGAGGAAACACTACAAAACACACTTTGGAGAATGTAGAATTAACTAAAGAAGTGGTTATTAATGTGGTAAATTATAATTTGGTACACCAAGCTTCGTTAAGTAGTACAGAATATGCTGAAGGGGTTAACGAGTTTGAAAAAGCGGGATTAACAATGTTAAAAAGTGATCTGGTAAAGCCCTTTCGTGTGGCCGAATCTCCAGTACAAATGGAGTGCAAGGTAAAAGAGATTATTAAATTAGGAATAGAAGGCGGAGCAGGAAATTTAGTGATTTGTGAAGTGGTTAAAATGCATATTGATGACGCTGTGTTAAATGAAGAAGGAGGCATAGACCAAAATAAATTAGATTTAGTATCTAGAGCAGGAGGTAGTTATTACAGCCGATCGAAAACAGGATTTTTCGAAATTCCGAAACCATTATTTTCCTTAGGAATTGGTGTTGATGGTTTGCCAGAAAGTATTAAAGGAAGTCGTATATTAACAGGAAACGATTTAGGAATGCTAGGAAATGTGGAAGCATTGCCACCGCAACACATAATTGAAGCCTTTGTTAAAGCGCATAATATAAGCACATTAACTTTAGAGGAAAAGCACAAAAAAGCACAAGTGTTTTTAAATGAAGGTAATGTGGAACATGCTTTTTGCGTGCTATTAGCGTAAAAAAGCAAAGATAAATGAGACGAATATTTAAATAATTATATAGAGTAATGGAAGTACAAGGAAAAGTAAAATTAGTAGGAGAAACGCAAACTTTTGGAAGTAATGGGTTTAGAAAGAGAGAGTTAGTTGTAACAACTGAGGAGCAATATCCACAACATATTTTAGTTGAGTTTGTTCAAGATAAATGTGATTTATTAAACAACTACCAAGTAGGTCAAGATGTAAAAGTGAATATTAATTTACGTGGTAGAGAGTGGGTTAATCCACAAGGAGAAACAAAATACTTTAACTCAGTACAAGGTTGGAGAATTGAAGCTTCTCAAGGTGCTGCACCAGCAGGAGCACCAGAAGTGCCACCAGCACAAGCTTTCGAACCAGCGAAAAACTTAAACGAAGAAGATCACGACGATTTACCATTCTAAATTTTATTTAGAAAAGAATATTAAAACCTCAATGATGTCTATCGCTGAGGTTTTTTTTGTTTAAACTAAACAACTATGTATTTTTTAGAACCTAACGACAGTTTTCCCGACGTCTCTCTTGCCAATGAAGATGGCTTATTGGCTTTTAGTCTGGAATTAACAACCAATCGCTTGCTAGACGCTTACCAAAAAGGTCTTTTTCCTTGGTTTGAAGACGATCAGCCGGTCTTGTGGTGGTCGCCAGATCCTAGGTTTGTATTGTATCCATCGGAATTAAAAGTGTCTAAAAGTATGAAGCAGTTTCTGCGTAATTGCGACCTTAAGGTTACCGTAAATAAAGATTTTAGAACGGTAATTACAGAATGTGCTTTGGCTAAAAGAGCCGGGCAAGAGGGCACGTGGATTACTAACGGTATGATTGAAGCGTACGTAGAGCTTCATAAAATGGGCTATGCTAAATCGGTAGAAGTGTATAACGGCGAAACATTAGTTGGCGGCTTGTATGGTGTAGATTTAGGGAACGGGGTGTTTTGTGGTGAAAGTATGTTCGCTAAACAAAGTAATGCTAGTAAAGCGGCCTTTATTAGCTTTATTCAAAATACCAATTATAAATTAATCGATTGTCAAGTCTTTACTAATCACATGGAGCGGTTAGGGGCAAGAGAGATTCCTAGAGATCTTTTTTTAACTTATTTGTAGGTTTTTTAGAGCTAATTAAGAGAGGTTTTAGCTCCAATGCTTATCGCCATTTTGTGTCCATTACAATTGTAATCAACTAAAGTTTCTAGAATAATATCGTTACATTTTTGTATTTCAGATTTCGATAAGGGATCAAAAGCTTTTATTATTCGCGATTTATCAATTGTCCTAATTTTGTCCATTGTAATCATACCTTTTTTTTATTGTGGCTGACTTCAATTTTAGAGGGTATTTTTTTTAGTTAGTAGTCATCACAATTGTTTTCAAGAACTTATTAATTTCATTCGGCGATACTATTACGGAAGAGCGCGTTTTTCTGAATTCAATTCAATTGTTGGGTCAAGATTTATGAGTACAATGAAATAGCGTTTTAATTCCATTCTTTTAAATGTACAGATGCTGTATGCAAATCATCGTATATTAGAATTACATTGTTTCGCCTTTCGATGAAAGGTCGTTGAGATGCACTGCTATATATTAGGATACTTTTTCTTAAGTAAAAATTAAACTCAGGAATCACCCGTTTTTTCGAATTATATTAATTGGTTTGGTAAGTGTGTTAGACTTCGTTATATCTAAAACAGTTCACTTCGTGGTCATTTACCATTCCTGTGGCTTGCATATGGGCGTAAATAACGGTGCTCCCGACAAACTTAAACCCTCGTTTTTTTAAATCTTTACTTAGTGCATCACTAATAGGTGTGTTTGCAGGAGCTTCTTTGTAATTGTTAACGGTATTTTTTAAGGGTTTATTATTTACAAACCCCCAAATATAGTCGCTAAAACTTCCAAACTCTTTTTGAACTTGCATAAAAGCCTGGGCATTAGTAACGGTCGCTTTAACTTTTAGTTTATTTCTCACAATACCATTATTTTCTAGTAAAGCCTCTATTTTTTGTGGATTGTATTCCGCTATTTTTTTATAATCAAAGAGATCAAAAGCGGCTCTAAAATTTTCACGTTTGCGCAAAATAGTAACCCAACTTAATCCCGCTTGAAAAGTTTCTAGAATTAAAAACTCGAACATAGTAGCATCGTCGTACACTGGTTTTCCCCATTCTGTATCGTGGTACGCTTCGTAAAGGGCGTCGCCAGTGCACCAATCGCATCTGTGTTTTGTCATAATAGAAAATTAAGAGTGATTACAACTACTGTTTTATAAGTGGTTTAGGTAAATATAGGAACTATTCCTCAGCTATAATTTCAGAGCGCTATTTTTTTTAAAACGACGAAAATAACATTCTGAAACTATTTTACAATGGTAACATTTATCACCTTTTGGAAGTTGGTAATTTGGTATTTTTGTGGGTATAAAAAACAACAGTATGAAAACTTTAAAAGATGCCGCTATTTCGACTATAATTAATGAGAGTTTAAAGCGCGCGATGTCGTATACTAAGTACAGAGAGTTAGTAGCACAATTGGTGAGTGATAAGGCTTCTACAGGAGAATTACAAAATGAAGAAATGGCGAATTATACAATGTTAAACGACAAGCGTATGAAACGTTGGGATAAAACGTTAAAGATTAGTGAGCCTATATCAACTCAAATTAAAAATTTGAGCTCAAAACAAACGTGGATTGTACTTACCGAAAGTTGGTGTGGAGACGCTGCGCATTTATTACCGGTAATGAATAAAGTGGCCGAGCTTAACGATACTATAGAGTTTAAAGTTGTGCTACGTGATCAAAACGAAGAATTAATGGATCACTTTTTAACACATGGTGGAAAATCTATTCCGAAATTAGTTATGGTAGATACAGAAACACTACGCGTAAAAAACACCTTCGGACCAAGACCTATAGGCGCGATACAGTTAGTGACCGATTATAAAGAAAAACACGGCGAAATAACCGCAGAACTTAAAGAAGATTTGCAAGGGTGGTATAATAAAGATAAAGGGCAGTCTACAATTGCAGAGCTTGCGGCCTTAATGCAATAACATGCTTATTTACCTTCAAAAGTAAAAGTTATTGTGCCAATTTGATCAGTCCTTTCACCCCTATTAAATTGTGCTTTTTTGGCGTATTCTAAAGCACTATTTTCAAGACATTTATTATTAGAATTAGACGACGAGTTAATGGAGGTTTCCTTAACTCGTCCGTTTTTTGTAACGGTAATATTTACGATAATAGTCCCCTTTTCTTCACATAAATAAATAGGAATCGGCAAATACACATCGGATCTATTTACTAAGGAATAGCGAACCGTACTATTGGTATTTGTGGTTTTTGTTCCGCTTTCCGGGCTGCTTTTTGTGGTTTGCTTTTTTAGAATGGCATTTACACTTTCAAAAGCCGTTAACTCGTCACGCTGAATGTGAGAGGTTCCTTTTTGTTCTGGTTCTGTTTCGGGTTTTTTAGGAGTGTCTTCTTTACGTTCTATGGGTTTTCGTTTGTAATCTTTTGGAGGCGCAATAGGCTGATATGCTTGACTAAAATGTTTTGGTTTTTCAGCGTCATTAAATCCTTTGTTTGTTTCTTTTTTCTGAGTTTCAATATCTGGTATAATCTCTTCTATAGGTTCGACCATAGAAATATCGATTAGAGTTTCGATAACCGTTTTCTGATATTTTATAATATTCAAATTTATAACCGAAAGCACTAAGCTTCCAGCAATAAGTAGTGTGATGGCTAAAGCCTTATGGGAATTGTTGAATTTCAATTTAAAACGTCGTTCTCCGAATTAGTATGTAAGTACATAATATACGTGAAATGTGCTATAAAAGATGTGAGGAGTTTGTTATTCTTTAGGAAGTTGCGCTATAAAATCGTCTATAGACAATGCATTATCCACTTTGAAATCACCAATTTTTGTCCGTCGTAAAGCAGAAAGGTGTCCTCCAGACTGTAACGCTTTACCGAAATCGTTTGCTAAAGAGCGAATATAAGTACCTTTGCTGCAGACCACTCTAAAGTCTATGGCATTACCGTTTATAGCCGTAATTTCGAAGGCTTCAATAGTCACTTTACGCGATTTTACTTCGACAGTTTCTCCGGCTCTAGCGTATTCGTATAAGCGTTTACCTTCTTTTTTAATAGCCGAAAAAATAGGAGGAAATTGATCGATTTCACCAATAAACGGTGCTGTAGTTTCGTGTATTAATTCTGGTGTAATATGATGGGTAGGAAAGGTTTCATTAATTTCGGTTTCCAAATCAAAAGACGGTGTCGTGCCGCCCAACGTAATGGTACCGGTGTACTCTTTAGTCTGTCCTTGAAACGTATCGATCTGTTTGGTCATTTTTCCGGTGCAAATCACTAACAATCCACTCGCTAGAGGATCTAAAGTACCGGCGTGACCAACCTTTATCTTTTTAATGTTAAAGGCTTGACGGATTTCCCAACGCAGCTTGTTCACCACTTGAAAAGAGGTCCATTGTAAAGGCTTGGCTATTAATAAAACTTGTCCGGACTTGTAATCTTCTTCTGTTAACATATTAATTTAATAAAGAATAAATAATGGCTATAACACCAACAATAACACAGTAATAAGCAAAATACGACAGTTTGCTTTTCTTAACTAAAGAAATCATCCATGTACAAGCAAATAAGCCTGAAACAAAGGCAGCTACAAAACCAAGAGATAATGATGTGAAGTTTTGAGCTTCATACGTGAGATCTCCGCTTAAAATATCTTTTGCTATTTTTCCAAATATTAATGGGGTTACCATTAAAAAAGAAAAACGCGCAGCTTTAGTTTTATCGTTTCCTAATAATACAGAGGTTGAAATCGTTGCTCCAGAACGTGAAATTCCAGGGAGCATCGCTATGGCTTGAGATATACCAATTATAAAAGCATTCTTAAAGGTTACTTTTTTATCGGTGTCTTTTGCTTTGTCTGCTAAAAATAATAATATAGCGGTTACTATTAGCATAGAACCTACTAATAAAATGTTACTGCCAAATAGGGATTCTAATTCTTTTTCAAAAAATAAGCCAACAAACACAGCTGGTAACATGGAAAGTGCGATTTTAGAAATGAACTGCATATCTTCATTCCACTCCATTTTTATAACGCCTTTTAAAATACTTAAAATATCTTTTCTAAAAATAACGATGGTACTTAAGGCCGTGGCAAAATGTAATACTACTGTAAAAAGTAAACTTTCTTCTGGCACAGATTGATCGCCAAGAATAGCTTTTCCAAGCTCTAAATGACCGCTAGAAGAAACAGGTAAAAACTCGGTTAACCCCTGTATAATTCCTAAAATTATAGAGTCGAAAATATCCATTTAATATATGTATTTATTGTGAAGTTGAGCTTTTACTTTTTATTTGGATTTAAAAGTATCGCATAAATCTGAATGCCAAAACCAATTAGCACTAAAGTTGGTGCTAAACTAATACGTCGAAAACTAAAGATCTCTGGATTAAATACATTAGGGTCGTCGCTTCCTCCGCCAGACATCAAAATAAATCCTACGGCAATGGCGATTAAACCAATAAACATAAATTTATAATTGCGTTTTCCAAATATAAATTTAGAGTCTTTCGTGTTGTTTTTAACTGATTTTTCTGCCATAATATTCAAAAATGCTGTACACTACAATCTTCTATAAATAGAATACCGTACTGTAATTAGAGTTGCTAAATTAACTAATACTTTTGGTTACTGCAAAGTGAATAGTTTTTTTACAGTATAATTTATGTTTTCCTTGTTGTTCCTTTTTTTAGATATAGGCAAATGCTGTGGTAATTACGCCTATAAGAACAAATGTTACACGTTATAAAAGTCTTCGTTTTTAGATTAATAATAAGAGGGCGTAACGTTATAATTAAAATGATTTCTATTAGTGTCTCGTAAATATAATAACGCATCCTCTTAATTAATTTCGGGGCACTCGTAAAATGCTGTTGAAACTAATAATACAGCTTATCGGTGTTAAGGTTTAAGAAACGTTGCGTCGCGAAAAACGTAGAAATCCAAGTGATTACTATACCTAATCCAAACACAAAACCAAATAACGCAATAAGTAGAATAGGATTGCTTAATAAGGCTAATTCTGGGAACATTTTATCGATATAATACAATACAATCCCCATTCCTGTCAAGGCAATGAGAGCGCCAATAATTCCTAGTTTTACACTTCTCCAAATAAACGGAAGACGAATAAAACGTTTTGTAGCACCTACCATTTGCATTGTTTTAATAGTGAATCGTTTAGAATATACTGCCAAACGAATCGAGCTGTTTATTAATAATACGGCTATTAAAGTAAATATACCACTGATTAATAAAATCCAGAAACTTATTTTTTTAACGTTATCGTTCATTAATTTCACTAAATCATTGTCGTAATTCACTTCATCAACAAAGCTTTTAGAGAGTGCTTCTTTAGAAATAATCTCTAATTTTTCAGAGGTAACGAAATCGGCTTTTAAATGCACATCAATCGAGTTTTTTAAGGGGTTAATACCTAAAAACTCCATAAAATCTTCGCCACTTTCCGCTTTCATAGACTCGGCAGCTTGCTCTTTCGATACAAAATTTGTAGATTTCACGTAATCGGCCATTGCTAAACTCTTTTCGAGCTGCTTAATTTCGACATCTTTCGCGGTGTCTTTTAAGTAAATAGTAACCGTTACTTGCTCCTTAAAATGGTCGGCAACTTTTTTAGCATTTAAGACCAAAAGTCCTAAAAGCCCCACTAAAAACAGGACTAAAGCAATACTTAATGCCACAGAAAAATAAGACGATATTAAACGGCGTTTTTGATATTTGTCAAACGATGAGCTCATAAAAAGGATGTAATTTACAGCGTAAAAATAATAAAGAATTTACACTATTATAGCGAACAACGTTTAAACTTTTAATAATGTTATAGAACCGACAGATTTTAATTGATTTACCACAATTTCATATCATTTTAGATTTATGACTTGAACACACTTTTAATAGGCTATTTGGTGGGTAATTGTTAAATTTGACGCTTCATTAAGTATAAATAAATAAGATGCAATACCATTTTAACGACATAGAAGCCAAATGGCAAAAATATTGGGACGAGAACCAAACATTTAAGGCCTCCAACAACAGCGATAAACCTAAATATTACGTACTCGATATGTTTCCTTATCCAAGTGGAGCCGGTTTACATGTTGGGCATCCGTTAGGGTATATTGCCAGCGATATTTATGCGCGGTATAAACGCCATAAAGGGTTTAATGTATTGCACCCGCAGGGATACGATAGTTTTGGTTTGCCTGCCGAACAGTATGCCATACAAACGGGGCAGCATCCTGCCGATACCACGCGAGTGAATATTGAAGGTGGTGTCGATAAAGCAGGAAATGAGATTGAAGGCTACAGAAAACAACTCGATAAAATTGGTTTTTCTTTCGATTGGAGTAGAGAAGTACGCACCTCTAATCCAGCGTATTACAAATGGACACAATGGATTTTTATTCAGCTTTTTGAATCGTTTTATTGTAAAAAAGACAATAAAGCAAAACCCATAACGGAATTAATCGCGATTTTTTCAACCGAAGGGAATGCTTTAGTTGCTGTGGAATGTGACGATAATATAGAACAGTTTTCAGCAGAAGATTGGAACGCATTTTCAACTGAAAAGCAACAAGAAATACTACTACAATACCGTTTAACCTATTTGGCAGAAACAGAAGTGAACTGGTGCGCAGCATTAGGAACCGTTTTAGCCAATGACGAGATTGTAAATGGCGTATCAGAACGTGGCGGTCATACCGTAACACGTAAAAAAATGACACAATGGAGTATGCGTATTTCTGCGTATGCAGAGCGTTTACTTCAAGGTTTGGATACGATAGACTGGACGGAGTCGCTAAAGGAAAGTCAGCGAAATTGGATAGGTAAATCGGTTGGCGCTTCGGTAACGTTCAAGGTGAATAACCACAACGAAACGATTCCTGTTTTTACCACGAGACCAGATACTATTTTTGGGGTGAGTTTTATGACCTTGGCTCCAGAACACGAGTTGGTGCATACTATTACAACGCCAGCACAAAAAGATGCGGTAAACGCTTATATTGAAGCCACTGCAAAACGTAGCGAACGCGAACGTATGGCCGATGTAAAAACTATTTCTGGTGTGTTTACGGGCGCGTATGCCGTGCACCCCTTTAGTAAAGCGCTTATACCAATATGGATTGGCGATTACGTATTGGCAGGTTACGGTACGGGAGCGGTAATGGCCGTGCCTTGTGGTGACCAACGCGATTACGATTTTGCAAAACACTTTAATATAGACATTCCAAACATCTTTGAAGGTGTGGATATTTCTAAAGAAGCAAATGCCGATAAAGAAAGCACCGTGCTTGCCAATAGTGAATTCCTAAACGGAATCGGGTACAAAAAAGGAACAAAACGTGCTATTTTCGAACTAGAGAAATTAGGACAAGGCCAGGGTAAAACCAATTACAGATTGCGCGATGCCGTATTTAGCAGACAGCGGTATTGGGGAGAACCGTTTCCGGTATATTACAAAAACGGAATGCCGCAAATGATTGCAAAAGAGCATTTGCCAATTCGTTTGCCAGAAGTAGAAAAATATTTACCTACCGAAACTGGTGAGCCGCCATTAGGTCGCGCCGATGTTTGGGCGTGGTGTACAGAAAGTAACAGCGTTGTTAGTAACGATAAAATTAATAATACTACCGTTTTTCCTCTAGAATTAAACACAATGCCGGGTTGGGCAGGGAGTTCTTGGTACTTTTTCCGTTATATGGAAGATACACTGAGAGATTCTGTTTTTGCCAGTGAAGAGGCGCTTAATTATTGGGAGAATGTCGATTTATATATAGGTGGAAGCGAGCACGCCACAGGGCACTTATTATATTCGCGTTTTTGGGTGAAGTTTTTAAAGGATCGCGGATTTGTTAATGTTGAAGAGCCTTTTAAAAAGCTTATTAACCAAGGAATGATATTAGGGACTAGTGCTTTTGTCTTTAAAGTCGTTTTAAATGAAGGTGTAAATAATAGTAGTCGCGTGTTAGATTTTATTGAAATTAACAAGAACGCGCTATTCGTACCAGAATATTATACGAACGATTTTCCTGTCGATGAGAAAATTGATACGCTTTCTAATGAGGAATTATCTCGTGAAATGGCTCATCATAAGTTTGTAATTCCAAACTTTCTTAAGAAGCAATATCCAGAATATGAAGATGTGATTGACACCTTGGAATTTGGATTTCAAAAGTTGCACGTCGATGTTAATTTAGTGAATGCTTCAAATGAAATAGATACCGAAGCGTTTAAAAATCATCCAATATATTCAGATTATCGTAATGCAGATTTCATTTTGGAAGATGGCGTTTACAAAGTAGGGAGGGAAGTCGAAAAAATGTCGAAGTCTAAATATAATGTTGTTAATCCCGATCAGATTAGTGAGCAATACGGCGCGGATAGTTTGCGTCTATACGAAATGTTTTTAGGGCCTTTAGAGCAATCGAAGCCTTGGAATACGGCTGGAATTACAGGAGTGCATAACTTTCTTAAAAAATTATGGAAATTGTACGTCGGCGACAATGGTTTGCTAGTAAACGGTAGCGAGCCGACAAAAGATAGCTTAAAAACCCTACATAAAACCATAAAGAAAGTAGAAGAAGACATCGAGAATTTTTCTTTTAACACGTCGGTTTCTACCTTTATGATTGCTGTAAACGAATTGTCGCAACAAAAATGTACCAGTAAAGATGTTTTAGAACCGTTATTGGTTGTATTATCACCTTACGCGCCACACATAGCTGAAGAGTTATACAGTAGGTTAGGTAACGAAGGATCGATCGCCACTGTAGCGTTTCCAACATTTGATGCTAAACATTTAGTAGAAAGTAGTAAAAACTATCCGATTTCTTTTAATGGGAAAATGCGTTTTACATTAGAGTTGCCAATGGATATGAGTAAAGACGAAATCGAGAAAACGGTACTAGCACACGAAAAAACAATGGCACAATTGGAAGGACGTACACCTAAAAAGGTAATTATCGTACCGGGTAAAATTGTGAATATTGTGGGGTAAGTATCTATAAAAAATAAAGAAGATAAAGTAGCATTACATAAAAACAGAAACCATCCTTTTAAGGATGGTTTCTTGCTTATAACAAATCTCGTATAACTAGCAAAATAAAAATTGAAATGATCACTCTTTTTACTTAACCGAAGCACCGATATTTAGGGCGATTTTGAGGAGCGAAAAATGGTATCGCGGAACGTTTCGTTTTTTTAATATTAGTTATTGTAAATATGATTTTTAAAATCTAAAGCGTCAGAGTCATTGAAACCACTATAAAAGCTAAGGGATTAATAGTAGTTTATAACCGCTCAGGATGTTGCGGACTGACATTATTTCTTCACTATAAATTGGCTTACTTTTTGCTATATTTACCTAGAAAATAAAAACACGATACTATGCAAGGAATTATGGGATACTATGTGCTACTTGGAGTCATAGCCTTAATCAGTTGGTTGGTAAGTAGCCGACTAAAAAAGAAATTTAAAAAATACTCAAAAATACAATTACGTAATGGAATGAGTGGTGCCGAAATCGCGATAAAAATGTTAGCCGATCACGGTATTAGAAACGTTGAGGTGATTTCTACACCCGGCCGTTTAACAGACCATTACAACCCCGTAAATAAAACAGTAAACTTAAGTGAATCTGTATATAACGAGCGTAATGCCGCTGCTGCAGCTGTTGCCGCACACGAATGTGGTCACGCCGTGCAACACGCCACCGCTTACCAATGGTTAACAATGCGCTCTAAATTAGTGCCCATAGTTAGTGTAACCTCCAATATCTCACAATGGGTAATTATTGGAGGTTTAATGTTGGGTGCTGCCGATGGTTTAGGATTTGGTTTCTACATCTCGGTTGCTGGATTGGTAATGATGGGCTTTGCGACGGTATTCGCATTTATAACTCTACCTGTAGAATACGACGCAAGTCATAGAGCATTGGCGTGGTTAAAAGCGAAAAACATAGTAACGCCAGACGAATATAAAGGATCTGAAGATGCTCTTAAATGGGCCGCAAGAACTTATTTAGTGGCTGCTATCGGTGCTTTAGCGTCCTTGTTATTTTGGGCATTACGCGTTTTTGGAGGGCGTGATTAATTTTATAAATTAGACTTAAAAGAGAAGAGATTGATAGTATGGCAACATAGTGTACAATCTCTTTTTTCTTATATTGAAACCTTAATCAGAAAAAAAATAATTTTTATGGGAAACCAATTTAAAAATGAGATGCCGTCTAAAATAATGGTGGGCGCATTGGCTCAAGATGAGCGCGTCGCTTTTTATAAAAAAACCTATGCGCACGTTGCCGGTGGTGTTGCTGTTTTTGTATTGTTTGAATACTTATTACTTCAAAGTGAGACTATTGTGGCGTTTGCGATGTCTTTAACCGAAGGATTTAAATGGCTTATTATGCTGGGCGGATTTATGTTTATCACCAATTATGCTGAAGGGATTGCGCTGCGATCGGCAGATAAATCTAAACAATACTTGGCTTTTGGAGTCTACATTTTAGCGGAAGCTTTTATTTTTATACCTTTAATTTATATCGCAGCGTTTCAATTAGATTCGGGGCCAGAAATATTACAACAAGCTGCCATTGTTACGCTAGGTTTGTTTAGCGGATTAACAGCTGTAGTTTTTGTGACTAAAAAAGATTTTTCTTTCTTAAAAACCGGATTAACCATTGGCTTTTTTATAGCTATCGGTTTAATTGTAGCCGGTACCTTGTTCGGTTTTAACCTAGGCTTATGGTTTTCTGTAGGAATGTGTCTATTAGCAGGAGGGGCTATTTTATACCAAACGTCAAACCTTATTAATAAATATTCTACCGATGAGTATATTCCTGCATCGCTAGGTTTATTTGCATCGCTAATGTTATTATTTTGGTATGTGTTACAACTATTTATGTCTAGAGATTAGTCATAAAAAATAAGAATACTGAAATAAAAAAAAGGGCCTAATTTTAAACTTAAGCCCTTTTTTTTATATGTTAATTTGTCGTTGTATTTGTTGGTCTAAAGAAATAAAAGTTTCCGTTCGCGATACACCGTTTATAGTCTGTATATCTTTATTTAATAAGTACATTAAATGCGCGTTGTCCTTACAGAGTATTTTAATTAGAATACTCCAGTTCCCTGTGGTATAGTGACATTCTATAACCTCGGGAATCTTTTTTAATTGCTTTACGGCTTCTGGATTGCTCATAGCTTTATCTAGGTAAATGCCGACAAAAGCCATCGTCGTATAGCCTAAAACCTTAGGATTAATAACAAACTTAGAGCCTGCAATTAATCCTGATTTTTCAAGTTTTCGCAACCGCTGATGAATTGCCGCTCCAGAAATACCAACTTGACGTGCAATTTCTAAAATAGGCGTGCGCGCATCTTCCATTAAAGCACGGAGGATTGTTTTGTCTATACCATCTATCGATACGGTACCTGAGGTTGTTTTCAAAGATTAAATTTTATAAATAATGTTTTATAAAGTTAACGGATTATATCCTAAATAAGGCGCTTCGGTTTCATTAAAACCAATACCGTATTGTTCTAATTCTTTTAAAATAGGCGTGTATACCTCTCTTGTAATAGGAATTTGAACGCCCGGTGTTTTAATTTTACCGTTTAAAATGGCCAACGTAGCAATGGCGACTGGTAAACCAACAGTTTTTGACATTGCTGTGTAGGTTTGATCCTCTCCTAGCGTTACCATTGTAGAATCTATTTGGTATTTCTTGCCGTCTAATTCATAACCAAACTTATGGTACATTACAATCATATCTTTATCCATTGCGTCTAAAGTCCAATGTTCCATTAATATCTTTTGAAGAATTTGCGCAGGAGAGGCTTTTTTAAGTCCTACCATTTTAGTGCCATCAAAGATATCTAACTCTAAATACTTAGACCAAATAGTATCATCTTGATCCAATTTTAAAGCGTGTCTAAATTTTAGTTCTACAGAATCTGTAGGACTATAAGGTAAAAATGAATTAACGAAATCGCGGTAGCTCATATTTTCGCTATCATCGATCGTGTAACTATCGTCTGTCAGTCCTAGATTAACGAAGGCGTTCCAAGCGCGGCTAAAGCCTACCCGTCTAATGGTTCCTCGGTAGAGCGTTTTTACGTCTTGTAACCCGTAAATTTCTTGGTATTTTAAAGAATCGCGATTAGCATACCCTTCAAAACGTCCGTATCCTTCTACATCTAAAAACTCTGTTCTTCTAAATAAGCGATTGTATGGAATGTATTTATAAGTGCTTTCTTGTAGGAATTTCGCAGCGCCACCTTGGCCGGCAAGGACAACGTTTCTTGGGTTCCAAGTAAATTTGTAATTCCATAAATTGGTATCACTTTCTGGAGCTACTAAACCGCCAGTAAACGATTCGAAAAGCAACATTTTACCGCCTTTATCTCTAATACGATCTATAATTTGCATCGCACTCATATGGTCTAAACCAGGATCTACACCAATCTCGTTCATAAACACCAATCCTTTTTTTACGGCTTGGGTATTTAAGGCCTGCATTTCTTCGCTAACATAAGAGGCTGTTACCATATTTTTATCATAAGTGATACAGTCTTTAGCGACTTCAATATGGAAACGTGCTGGCAACATTGAGATTACAATATCTGCTTTTTGAATGGCCTCTATTCGAGACGCTGTATTAAAAACATCTAAAGTGATAGCGGTGGCATTTTTATGATCTGCAATTAATTTTTTTGCATTATTTATGTCTAAATCACCTATGGTAATATGTAATTTTTCGTTTTCAGAGGCGTCTAAAAGGTATTTTATTAAATAGGAAGAAGATTTACCAGAACCAATAACTAATATATTTCGCATAGTGGATTTTTTGAGTAGTTTTGTGTTAATTTAAAAGACGAATGTAACGAAATGTTGGTGTTATAAAAACTCAAACAATATATTTTTATGAATAGAAAACTTTTTATAGGTGCTTCAGTATTAGGTTTAATCGCCGTTATTGTAGGTGCTTTCGCGGCTCACGGATTAAAACCTTTAATTTCTTTCGAAGCCATACAATCTTTTGAGACCGGCGTTCGTTATCAAATGTATCACGCTTTTCTTTTGCTTTTCGTTGGGGGGTCTAGAACACTTCCGAAGGGCACAAAAAAAGCGGTGTTTTATTTAGTGCTTTTAGGGGTGTTCTTGTTCTCTGGGTCTATTTATGGCTTAGCGACCGATACGCTAACAGCATTTAATTTTAAATCTATTGCTTTAATAACGCCTATTGGCGGATTATTGCTAATTTCGGCGTGGATAGTGATGCTTATTAGCTTTATAAGAATTAAATAGAATTATTTTTTTATTTCCACTACTATATTTAGAATATTGATTAATTTTGTACCTTAAAACAACATACACAAATTATGGTAAACCATACACAATCTACAAATACGATTTCGTTGGAAACATACGGAATTAAGAACGCTAAAGTAAAATACCAACTCTCATCAGACGATTTACACGCTATTACCCTCGAAAAGGGTCAAGGTGTGGAGTCCGCTTCGGGTGCGTTGGCTGTTAATACAGGCGAATTTACTGGGCGATCGCCTCAAGACCGATTTATTGTTAAAGATGATGTGACTAAAGACCGCGTTTGGTGGGGTAATATCAACCAACCATTCGATGCCGATAAGTTCGACAAATTATACGATAAAGTTGCAGATTATCTATCGGGAAAAGAGGTTTTTGTAAGAGATAGTATTGCCTGTGCAGACGATGCATACCGTTTAAACATTCGTGTTATTACCGAGCATGCTTGGAGTAATATGTTTGCGAACAACATGTTTATACGTCCTACTGCTGAAGAGTTAAAAGACTTTTCGCCAGAATGGACAATCGTTAACGCGCCAGGTTTTATGGCTGTTCCAGATAAAGACGGAACACGTCAGCATAACTTCGTAATTTTAAACTTTACAAAAAAAATAGCTTTAATTGGTGGAACCGGGTATACGGGAGAAATCAAAAAAGGTATTTTCTCGGCGTTAAACTTTATTTTACCAGTCTATAAAAACACGCTACCTATGCACTGTAGTGCAAACGTGGGTAAAGACGGGGATACGGCTATTTTCTTTGGTTTATCAGGAACAGGAAAAACAACGTTATCTACAGATCCAGACCGCAGTTTAATTGGTGATGATGAGCACGGTTGGACAAGCGAAAACACTGTCTTTAACTTTGAAGGTGGCTGTTACGCAAAAGTAATTAACTTATCTCAAGAGCAAGAGCCAGAAATTTTCGGAGCGATTAAAAAAGGTGCGATTCTGGAAAATGTGATTATGAATGATAAAGGCGAGGTTGATTTTGCCGATACCTCTATTACTCAAAATACAAGAGTGAGTTACCCTATTGATCATATCGAAAATATCAAGGTGCCTTCTATAGGAGGAAATCCTAAAAACATCTTTTTTCTAACGGCTGATGCTTTTGGTGTATTGCCTCCAATTTCAAAATTAACACCTGGTCAAGCAGCCTACCATTTTATTTCTGGTTATACGGCAAAAGTAGCAGGAACAGAAACTGGAATTAATGAACCATTACCTAGCTTTTCAGCGTGTTTTGGAGCGCCATTTATGCCGTTACACCCAACGAAGTACGCAGAAATGCTTAGTGCTAAGATGAAAGAAACTGGAGTGACTGTGTGGTTAATTAATACCGGATGGACCGGTGGTCCTTACGGTGTGGGTACGCGCATGAAATTAAAATACACACGTGCCATGATAACAGCGGCAATGAATGGTTCTTTAGAAGAAGCAAATAAAGGAGATTACCATACTCATTCTGTTTTTGGTGTACAACAACCTAAAACGTGTCCCAACGTTCCTTCAGAAGTGTTAAGCCCAAAACAAACTTGGAATAACGATGAAGGTTATTACAAAACAGCTAATAAATTAGCGATGTCATTTAATGAAAACTTTAAGAAGTTTGAAGAAAATGCAAATGCAGAAATTCTTGCAGGAGCACCAAAAGTGGTGTAACTAAAAAGAGTATAGAATATAAAAAAAGCGACCGTATGGTCGCTTTTTTTTATGGTAAAAAATTAAATCCTTCTACTTTTTGTTAGCGTTGTCTATGTACTTTTTTAAAGCCATAGTCATCGATGGTGTTTCTGGTGTTGGTGCCGAAATATCAACTCTTAAACCGCGCTCTTCAACAGCTTTAATCGTTGTGTTACCAAACACGGCAATTCGCGTATCGTTTTGTTTAAAGTCAGGAAAGTTTTGAAATAATGAGTCTATTCCAGAAGGGCTAAAGAAGACTAATATATCGTAAGATACATTTGCCAAATCAGATAAATCGCTAATTACCGTTTTATAAAAAACAGCTTCTTTCCAATTAACCCCTAGTTCGTTTAACGTTTCAGGAACTTCAGGTTTTAATTTATCAGTGGTTGGTAGCAAGAATATTTCATCTTTGTTTTTTTTAAGCAATGGCGATAATTCAGAAAAAGTACGTTTACCAACATAGATTTTACGTTTTCTATACACGACATATTTTTGTAAGTAAAAAGCAACAGCTTCCGACTGGCAAAAATATTTCATCGTATCTGGTACCTTAAAACGCATTTCTTCCGCTATTCTAAAAAAGTGATCAATGGCATTTCTACTCGTTAAGATAATAGCAGTAAACTTAGTTAAATCTATTTTTTGTTGCCTTATTTCTTTTGAAGGAACTCCTTCCACGTGGATGAAAGATCTAAAATCAATCTTAACTTTTTGCTTTTCAGAGAGCTCAAAGTAAGGCGAGTTTTCCATTTTCGGTTCTGGTTGTGATATTAAAATCGTTTTCACTTTCATAATATAATAGCTTTTTTTAGTTTCTATGTAGTTGTAATTAATTTATACAAAACGACATATGGTGAAATTTCAAGAGTGCAAAGGTACAAAATAAAATAAAACAAGTTATTTTTAATCGCGAATAGATGCGTTTTAAAAAAATAAGATAACCCTATAATATGCACGAAAAACAAGATAGAACCAATGATATATAAGTGATTTAAATGCGGATCTAAACTAAAAATGAGAATGAAATTAATAGGAATAAGTAGTAAGCCCACGAAATTTTTAAAGTTTATTTTTAAGAATAAATAATCGCTAACAATAAAATCAATATTTAAAACACTACTAATTAAGCGTTGTACAAGTGTTTTAATGAGTAAAAATAAAGTGATACCGAAACCTATAGTGTAGTAAATCTCTAAAGTCGTTAAATTAATACTTTCCTTTACATTGTAAAAAATGACAAAAAGCACGGTAAGTTGCACGACAAGGTTCGCGAATAAAATAGATTCGAAACCACTAATAAATTTTTGATTTTTAATATAGGCATTCGAGTATTTATAGTTTACAAGTATAAATGCAAAATCGTTAAATCGTTTAGGGTAAGCGATTCTAGCGCTTGCAATTAGTAGTAAACTAATGACCAATAGAATCGTAAAAATTTCGTTTGAAACAAGTTCTCTTAACATGCCGTAAAATTATTATAATTATTTATAGGGTAATCGCTAATATTAATAAATATTTAAAAATAAATAAATTTCAAAATACTACATTTGCCAAAACGAAGACTATTAATGAAAGATGCTATTGTCATTATTCCCACTTATAATGAGATTGAAAATATTGAAGCCATAATAACGGCAATATTTTCAGAAGATAAGGCATTCGACATTTTAATAGTAGACGATAATTCTCCAGATTTAACAGGTCTTAAGGTTCAAGAGCTTCAAAAAAAGTACGGCGATCGGTTATTCTTAGAAACCCGAAAAGAAAAATCTGGTTTAGGCACGGCTTACATTCACGGCTTTAAGTGGTGTTTAGAGCGAGAATATGCCTATGTTTTTGAAATGGATGCCGATTTTTCTCACGATCCTAAAGATCTAATCAAATTGTATACCGCTTGCCACCGCGGTCAAGCAGATTTAAGTATTGGTTCGCGTTACGTTAAAGGCGTAAATGTTGTAAATTGGCCTCTAGGTCGTATCTTGATGTCGTACGGTGCTTCGGTGTACGTGCGGTTAATTACCGGAATGACTATTAAAGATACTACAGCAGGGTTTATATGTTATAAACGCGCTGTTTTGGAAACATTAGATCTAAACGATATCAAATTTGTAGGCTATGCTTTTCAGATTGAAATGAAGTTTAAGGCCTATTTAAAAGGTTTTAATATCGTGGAAGTGCCGGTTATTTTTACAGATCGTGCTAGAGGAGAGTCTAAATTGAGTACTAATATTATTTCTGAAGCTATCTTTGGAGTTTTGACAATGAAATTGAAAAGTTTTTTTAAAAAATAAAAAAAATGAACGAAAGAGTTACACTTATTAAAAATGCAAAAGTTGTAAATGAAGGCACAATCGAGACGAGAGATATCTTAATTGAAGGTGAGTTTATTACAAAAATAGCGGAATCTATAAGTCCCAAAAATGGTGATGTTCTTATTTTTGATGCCGAAGGGCGACACGTTTTGCCAGGAATGATAGACGACCAAGTTCATTTTAGAGAGCCTGGGTTAACGCACAAAGGAAATATAGAAACTGAATCTCGAGCAGCTATTGCTGGTGGAATTACTTCTTTTATCGAGATGCCAAATACCGTACCGCAAACAACAACTATCGACAAGTTAAACGATAAATTTGCAATTGCAAAAAAAACATCGTCGGCAAACTATTCTTTTATGTTTGGAGGCACCAACGACAATCTTGAAGAAATTAAAAAGGTAGACCCGAAGCAGGTAGCGGGTTTGAAATTATTTTTAGGGTCGTCTACAGGCAATATGTTGGTCGATAATCCTGAGGTTTTAGAGGCTATTTTTTCAAGTACCGATTTATTAATTTCTGTACACTGCGAAGATGAAGCCACGATTAAAAAGAATCTAGAAGTTTATACAGAGCGATACGGTGATGATATCCCGATGCATTTTCACCCTATTATTAGAAGTGAAGAAGCGTGTTATATTTCGTCATCTAAAGCTATCGAGTTAGCTAAAAAAACAGGTGCCCGTTTACACGTTTTTCACGTGTCTACAGGAAAAGAGACCAAGTTGTTTTCTAACAAATTACCATTAAAAGACAAGAAAATCACTGCCGAAGTGTGCATTCATCACTTATGGTTTAGCGATAAAGATTACGATAATAAAGGGTCCTTTATAAAATGGAACCCTGCGGTGAAATCTGAAAAAGATAGAGATCAATTGCTAAAAGCATTACTAGACGATAGAATCGATATTATTGCAACCGATCACGCGCCACACACTTTAGAAGAAAAACAAAACGTGTATACTAAAGCGCCTTCTGGCGGTCCATTAGTGCAGCACGCTATGCCTGCATTGTTGGAGTTATACCACCGAGATAAAATTTCAATCGAAAAAATAGTTGAAAAAACGAGTCATAATCCTGCGATTTTATTCCAAGTTGAAAAACGCGGATATATTAAAGAGGGGTATTATGCCGACTTAGTAATTGTAGATTTAAACAGTCCGTGGACCGTTAAAAAAGACAATATACTTTACAAGTGTGGCTGGTCTCCTTTTGAGGGTACGACTTTTAAATCTAGAATAACACACACGTTCGTAAATGGCGGATTAGCTTATAAAAACTTTAAATTTTACGATACTAAATTTGCTAAACAACTCACTTTTAACAGATAGAAAAGCAGCAAAACTTATGAAAACTCATTTTTTTTTATGTGTACTCGCGCTCTTTGTCTTAAGCGGCTGCTATGATGTAGAGCGTCCTGAAAAGCCAAATAATTTGTTGTCTGAAGATCAAATGGTAGCAGTTATTTCTGATATGGCTATTTTGTCGTCTGCAAAAGGAGTGAACAAAAAAAGAATTGAAGAGAATGGCATCGTTCCAGACCAATACATTTATAAAAGAAACAATATCGACAGTTTAAGTTTTGCCGCAAGTAATGTGTATTACGCGTTCGATATTGAGACTTATAATCGTATTTACACACGTGTAAAAGATACTTTAAACAAAAAAAAGGAGTTTTTTCAAGCCATACAAGAACGCGAAAAAGAAGAGAAGAGCAACTTAGATTCTCTAAAACGGAGTAAACTTAAAAAAGACCGTTCACCTGTTAAGGATTCGCTGGCTGTTACCAAAGGTTTTATTTCCCCGAATTAATTATTTAGTTACGTGTTGTCTTTTATATACTGAGAACAAGTGGTTTCTAATTGGGTTTGTAGGGAAGTAAACGTAATAGATAGAGTCTCTTTTATTTTGGTGTTGTCGTAAAGTGATTGCGATTGTAACGAGGCTACTAAGTGGCCAGTTAATTTTCTGCGCTTTCCGGTAAGAGCATGCCGCAACCAATCCAGTCGCCATCCTAATTGTAAAAGCCAAGGTTTAGCTTCTTTATTTGGGGGCTTAACCCCTAATAATAGCGCTGTTGTAGTTAAGAATTTTTTATAGCTCCAGCTTTCTGTTACACAAATAAAACGCGCATTGATAATAGTGCTTTCCATTGCCGTAATCATACTTGTAACCACATCGTTTATGCCAACATATCCCATACTTCCTGACGTATAATAAGGGAGGCCTTTAGCGACTGTTTTTATAATCGAACCGCTACCGTAGTGCCAAATACCTGGGCCAATAATCACTCCGGGGTTTATAATAACCGCGTCTAAGCCTTCTTGTGTACCGCGCCAAACTTCTAGTTCGGCGCCATATTTGGTAAGCGCGTAAACGCTATTGTCACTTTCGGGGTTCCATTCGGTTTTTTCGGTAGCTGGTTGTCCTTTTTTAGGTTCGCCAATCGTAGCCACTGAGCTAACATAACACAGTTTTTTAATACCATTAGAAACACAAAAATTGACAATATTTGCCGTGCCTTCAATATTCGTTTTCTGCAAGAGGTCGAACTTATCAGGCTCGAACGATACCAAAGCGGCACAATGGTAAACGTGTGTAATACTGTCGAAAGCATCAGTTAAACTTGGGATGTCATTCAAATCGGCTTCAACCCATTCAATTCTATTAAATAAGTCTTCTGGTGTAGCGGTGTAGTAAGAGAAAATCCGCTTTACGTGGTCAAACTTTTTTTCATTTCTATAAATAGCACGTACTTTTTTTTTGCTATTCACTAATGTAAAAAGTAAATGTGCACCAACTAAACCTGTTCCTCCAGTAACTAAAATCATAGGACTAATGTAAAGAATTATTCAATATTGCTACCTATTTATACATTGATTTTTATCTTTGCTTCACTTAATACTAAAGTTTAAAAAAATGGCTAATACATTTGTAGAAGAATTACGATGGCGAGGAATGGTACACGATATCATGCCGGGAACCGAAGAGCAACTGGATAAAGAGATGACGTCGGCCTATATTGGCTTCGATCCTACTTCTGATTCTTTACATATTGGTAGTTTAGTACCTATTGTTTTATTGGTGCATTTAGAAAAAGCGGGGCATAAACCTGTCGCTTTAATCGGTGGTGCTACAGGAATGATTGGCGATCCGTCGGGAAAAAGTGACGAGCGGAATTTGCTAGACGAAGACACGCTAGCACATAACGTAGCAGGAATTAAAAGTGTGCTATCTCGTTTTTTAGATTTTAATTCTACCGAAAAAAACGCTCCACTTCTCGTTAATAATTACGACTGGATGAAAGACTTTTCTTTTATAGATTTTGCTAGAGATGTCGGGAAACGTATTACTGTTAATTATATGATGTCTAAAGATTCTGTAAAAAAACGGTTAACAGGAGAAGAAGGTAGCATCGGAATGTCGTTTACAGAATTTACCTACCAATTAATTCAAGGGTACGATTTTTACCATTTACACAAAGCGCTTAATTGTAAATTGCAAATGGGAGGAAGTGACCAATGGGGAAATATCACCACAGGTACCGAATTGGTAAGACGTATGAATGTCGGCCAAGAGGACGCTAAAGCCTACGCGATGACGTGCCCGTTAATTACGAAGGCCGATGGGTCTAAATTTGGTAAAAGTGAAGGCGGTAACGTTTGGTTAGATACCGATAAAACGTCGGTTTATAAGTTTTACCAGTTCTGGTTAAATACCACCGATGAAGATGCCGAGAAATACATTAAAATATTTACGTTTTTAAGCAAAGAAACAATTGAAGCTTTAATTTTAGAGCATAAAGAAGCGCCGCATTTACGATTGCTACAAAAGCGTCTAGCTGAAGAGGTAACCACTTTTGTGCATTCTAAAGACGACTTTGAAAATGCTGTAAAAGCATCGGGTATTTTATTTAGTAAAACTTTTAACGCCGATATTAGAACGTTAAATGAAAGTTTGTTTTTGGATGTTTTTGAAGGCGTACCTCAAGCAGAAATTAGCACGTCAGTATTAAAAGAAGGCCTCGATATGATAGCAGCACTTGCCGATAAAACTAATTTTCTAGCGAGTAATAGTGAAGCCCGTCGTGCGTTAAAAGAAAATGCCGTGGCCGTGAATAAAAATAAGGTGACGGCAGATTATAAAATTACGACTGAAGATTTAATTAATGATAAATATGTGGTCTTAAACAAAGGAAAAAAGAACACCTACATTATAAAGTTTGTTTAAGTTTTAACAGCCATTTTATAGCTTACCCATAAAGAAGCCTGATTGTAACTAAACAATCAGGCTTCTTAAATTAGTTAACCAACTAAAAACTAATTTGTGTTCAAGTAATTAATCTTATCCTACTTATACAGTGGTCGTAGAATACTTTTAAACCTTACAAATCATCTGTTTAGGTTTGAACTATTTTATACTAGACCCTACTGTACATCTGCTTTACAACACCATTAAATTACAGCCCCTAATATCGCTACTATCAAAACGACCAATAATTTCGAAGGTATTATCGGGGTATGTTCTACCTAAATCTTGAGTCGCAATAAAGGCGCACGAATTAATATTCGCTAAATCAATAACGTTAATCCCCCCCGTTTTTCCTTGATGCTGAATATGTAGCGCGTCTTCTGGTTCTCGGGTATAAATACGCATCCATGGCGGACAACCAAAAACACCGTGTCCTTTAGAATAGGCCTGACTTAAAAGTTCGGTCATACCGTATTCACTATGTATTTCATTAACTCCAAAACCCGTTTTTAAGATAGAATGAAGCTCCTCACGGATTAATTCCTTTCTGCGACCCTTCATTCCACCAGTTTCCATAATAATCGTGTTTTTTAAGTGAAACTGATGCATTTCAATTAAATCTAATAAAGCGAAAGAGACACCGAGTAAAATAATGGGCTTGCCTTGTTGCTCTAAATCAATAAGGGTGTTTTTTAATTCCGATAAATTATGTAGATAAAACCCGCTTTCCTTATGCTTCGATGTTTTAATCATCGCATCGGCCATATAAATTAAAGACGAGCCATCGCGCTCCAAATAACTGGGCAGCAAGGCAAGGACGACATAATCTTCGATAGGCCCGTAAAAGACCTCAAATCCTTTATTGAAGCTTTCTTCGTAGATCGATAAATCACTAACATAATGTTTGCTCGTTACTGCGCCTGTGGTACCGCTACTGGTAAAAATCTTTTCTGTTGCATCAGTGGTGCTAACCACTGTATGAGATTTAAAAAACTGTATAGGTAAAAAAGGGATTTCGGTACTGTGCTTTACATCGCTGGGATGCGTGTTTATTAAGTCGCAAAAAGAGCGGTACACGGTATTGTTCTTAAATTGAAAATTAAAAACCTGAAGTGCTAGAGCTTCAAATTCTTCGGAAGATTTGATGTTAAAAATAGAATGAGGTGTACGCATTTTACAGAATATATAAACTTTTAAACGACATGTTTTTCAGTAAACAAAAGTATATAAAATATAAAAGAGCGCTACCATAAGATAACGCTCTTTTAAGAACTGTACTTTTAAAAGTGCTTATTTAATCACCAACTTTTTGGTAGTAAGGACGCCACTTTGGTTTAATTGCATAACGTATACGCCAGCATTTAAGCTCGCGATATTTAATCGCTTGTTATTTACTGTGGTAGAAATAACCTGTTTTCCTAAAACGTCGAATACCGAAACAATTACCGGGCTATTATTTTTATTTGTAATAGTTACAAACCCTGTATTGGTTGGGTTTGGATAGATAGAAAACGCATCTGCTTTCTTAAAACGCTCTTTAGACAGTGTTACTCCTGTAGCAGTCCAAACAAAATCATCGACAATTATTTGTTTACCAGTAGCGTTTTTAAGCGCAATTAATACCTCTCCAGGTTCATTAATAGCGGTTACTGTAAAAATGTGTTCGCTAGTGTCGTCAAAACCTGTAGAGGTTCCTCTAGAAACACCATTCACAAACAATTCTACGCTTCTCGGTCCATCTCCGGTAAACCCTTTGTAGAGTTTCATAGAAATTTCCCCAACACCGTTTGCTCCAGATTGTGCAGATATAGCGCTGTTATCAGAGCTTCTACGCAGCATTATAGCGCTTCCATCAATTCCAGCTCCATTCGCGTCACCGTTTTCATCGCGGCATTCAATATAATTCCATGTAACACCATTGTCTCCGGTGTATGATCCTGTAGCGTAATTTGACCCCGATAATCCGAGGTTAGAAAATGTTTCTGTACCCTGTGCCAGCAGGCTACTAGCAAACAAAGAGAAGAAATAAAGTAAAGCGTAGATTTTTTTCATAATGTAATGGTTTAATTAATTTGTAAATTTATAAATAAATTAAATAGCGTATTTATTTTAATGATATTTTTAATAATTAGTTTGAAATACTGTGAATTACTAGCTAATCTCATAGCGTTTTTGTCTCCGATACGACTTCAAGAACTAGTAAAATCTACAGCGTCACGCCTAACGCAATACCTTGTGCGTAAAGCGTAGATCCTTGCTCTCTCGTGGTTGTTTCTTAATTATCAAAGCGACTAACTTCCGCCAAACTTTGGCCCAAATGCTCTAAGGGGATTAAGAGTATTAAAACAAAAACCGACATTTTTTCATCTTACTAATATTATTTATATATCAAATATAGCAATAATTTTATAGTATAAAAGTCTGTCACTGAAATAATAAGGGGTTTTTAACCTTAAGTTAATATCAGGCTTTAAAAAATGGAGCGTTTTGAAGGTTTTAGATGCAATATATTCGTTATCAATGAGTAACGTGTTGACTTAGTGTTATGTTAAGGTTAATAATTTTTATATAAATGGTGCGTGCCGTATTAATTTTATCTTTACGTTAAATTAAATAGAAAATCATTATTCATAATGAATAAAAAAGACATTAAAATTCTACTTGTAGACGACGAGCCTGATATATTAGAAATTATCAGTTATAATTTAAGTAGCGAAGGGTATCAAGTGTTTACCGCTAAAAACGGAGTAGAGGGCATTAAAAAAGCGAAGAAGGAAAAGCCGCATCTTATAGTTTTGGATGTGATGATGCCAGAAATGGATGGTATTGAAGCGTGCGAGGCAATCCGAAAAGTGCCAGAGTTAAAACAGACAATCATAACCTTTTTAACGGCTCGTGGTGAAGATTATTCTCAAGTCGCCGGGTTCGATGCGGGTGCAGACGATTACATTACAAAGCCTATAAAACCAAAACTTTTGGTTAGTAAAGTCAAGGCGCTATTAAGACGCCTTAAAACGGAAGAAGCCATTGGAAATGTTACCGTTGGCGATTTAGTTATAAATAGAGAGGAGTATAAAGTGGTTAAAGATGGAGAAGAACTCATTTTACCACGAAAAGAATTCGAATTATTGTCGCTATTGGCTTCAAAACCTGGAAAAGTCTTTAAACGTGAAGATATATTAGATAGTGTTTGGGGTAACGAGGTGGTGGTTGGCGGTAGAACTATCGATGTTCATATTCGTAAACTGCGAGAGAAAATTGGTGACGATTGCTTTAAGACCGTTAAAGGTGTTGGTTACAAGTTTGTAGATTAAAAAGTATGTCGGCACAACTTAAAAAAACATACAGGTTCGCTTTTAAAACAGCTCTATTTATTACGGGCGTTTTAACGGGTGTTTTAGCGATTTTGTTAGGTATTTTTTACACCTTAAAAATTCTTCCATTATTGGTGTTTTCTGTGTTTACGTATAGCGTCTCTTTCTCTATTATACAATACCGAGTGCAAAAGTTTATTTACCGTCGGGTAAAAAAAATCTATGACGATTTAACGCTTTTAGAATCTGCCACATTTCGGCGAAAGCTGGTCACCACAGATATGGCCACCTTAACGGAGGGTATTGATAAGTATGCGCGCGATAAAAAAATAGAAATTGAAACTTTAAAAGTAAGAGAAGAATACCGAAAAGAGTTTCTAGGCAACGTCTCTCATGAATTAAAAACACCATTATTTACGGTGCAAAGCTACCTTCTAACACTTCTAGACGGCGCTGTAAATGACAAAAAAATAAGAGATAAATATTTAGATCGTGCTAATAAAGGCGTTGAGCGTCTTATTTACATCGTTAAAGATTTAGATATGATTACCAAGCTCGAAGTTGGCGATTTACGCTTAGATATTGAAGAGTTTGATATTGTCGCATTATTAGCAGACGTTTTTGAAATGTTCGAAATGAAATGCGCTAAAAAGAAAATTACAATAACCTTCGACCGAGAGTACAAAGAACCCATTCTGGTAATAGCCGATAAAGAGCGGGTACAACAAGTCGTCTCCAATTTAATTGTAAATTCTATTAAGTACGGACGCGAAAAAGGAACCACCGAAGTCAGTATCGAAAACCTGATTAAAAACAAGGTAATCATTCGCGTAACCGATAATGGTGAAGGCATAATAAAAGCTAATATCCCACGATTATTCGAGCGTTTTTATCGTGTCGATAAAAGTGGTTCACGAAAAGAAGGCGGTTCTGGTTTAGGTTTGGCTATAGTAAAACATATTATCGAAGCGCACGACGAGAAAATCTTTATCGACAGTGAGTTTGGTGTCGGGAGTGAGTTCTCCTTTACGTTAGAAAAGTCGAAATAGGGACTCGAAATCGGTAGGAGGTATTTCATTTTGGAAGCCACTGTAGTTCTTTAAGGTGTCTAATAATGCGGCTTTAAACGCTCCTTGTTTACAAAAAGGCGCGATTTTTAAGGCCTCCAATCTCTCGGCAAGATATTCCTGTTCGAACTGTCCGGGAGTGGGTATAAAAAAGGCCTTTTTATTTAGTTTAGCGAGATCCATTATGGTGGTGTATCCTGAGCGCGAGACTATTATGTCACTACTATTTATGGCGTTTTCTAACGCGTCAGTTTGCATAAAATTATAACTCGTAAACAAACCCTTTTGCGTTACGGTTTGTTGTGGTGCGATAACACCCTTTACTATTAAAATGGGTTTTTCACACGTTTTAAATGCCGCAACCAACTCCGACTCCAAATACTGACGTTGGGGCTCTGGGCCCGATAACACTATCATAACAGCATAGCGTTTGGGGAGCGCTTGTTTTTGTAATCGACTTAAGGGGCCAATGTATTTTAAGGGTAAGTCTATAGCACTAGGATGCCCCATAGCGCCACTTAAATGGGGTTCGGTTTCAAAATCAGGTATCCAACATTCGGCAAAACGGTTTATAAAATGCTGATGAATTTTAGAACTAAAAAACGTGGTGTTTCCGCTTATAACCTCCAATTGATGCGTAATATATACCGAGGGTACGCTAGAAGAATAGACCCCCAATCGGTTGTCTGAAATAATACCGCTAAGCCCGTATTTTAAAACTAAAGCGTCAGTCGTGCGTTGCTCCTTTTTAATAGATTTCAGAATAAAAGGCGCATCACAAAGGAGTTTCCATTTAAAAAAAGCACTGTTTTTGGGGTAGGTAATAGCGTATTCTGGTAAGGTTTCAAAGGGTAATTCTGGGAATTCTTTTTTCAGTAACGCTAACGCGCTACCATCGCTGGCAATTATAGGTGCAAAGCCCAAGTGCAGTAAGGCGTTAATTATAGGTATGCATCGTGTGGCGTGACCTAAGCCCCAGTTTAATGGCGCAACAAGAATTCTTTTTTTCATATTTCTTTTGGGCATCACCTTTAATTGCAACGTATTGCGCTTAAAAAGGGGTGTTACTAAAATTCTTTTTTGAGACCATTAAAAAAGGATAGCGTGGCACTGCTTTGTGCTAATTTGCTAATATCGAGACTAAACATAGTAAAGGTCGCAGATATTTCCTTAATTTTACCAAATTAATTTTAAGAATACTAGAAATCGTCAATTGTGGGAAGTAAAAATAAACTAAAGCGCTTTAATGAAAATGAAACTTTTAATAATGTTTTTCAGCCCTCGCGTGAAGAGTTAGTTACCGCGGAGTTTACTTTAAAGGGGAAATGGCGTGATACTTTCTTTAAAAACGAAAATCCATTAGTTTTAGAATTGGGCTGCGGTAAAGGAGAGTACTCAGTAGCATTGGCCAAACAATATCCAAATAAAAACTTTGTTGGGGTCGATATTAAAGGGGCGCGCTTTTGGAGGGGCGCAAAAACAGGTATTGAAGAAAATATTCCTAATGTCGCTTTTTTACGGACTCAAATTGAATTAATCGATCATGCGTTTGCAGAGAACGAAGTCGACGAAATTTGGATTACTTTTCCCGATCCTCAAATAAAATACAAGCGTACCAAACACAGAATGACTAACGCCGAATTCTTAGAGCGTTACAAAAAAATATTAAAACCAGAAGGTTTGGTAAACCTAAAAACCGATAGCGAATTTATGCACGGCTATACGTTAGGGTTGTTACACGGTGCAGGTCACGAGGTGTTGTATGCCAATCATGACGTGTACAAGCAAGAAGGAAGCCCGGAGGAAGTAACCAGTATTCAAACCTATTACGAGGGTCAGTATTTAGCCCAAAACAAACCAATTACGTATATTAGATTTAAAATCAAGTAATTTTGGAGATTACAATTACGTTTTGCTTAGGTTTAATATTTGCTTTAATTGGCGTTATTCCGCCCGGATTGCTAAATATGACGGCAGCAAAAATCAGCATAAAAGAGGGGCATACCCGAGGACTTGTTTTTTCTAGTGGTGTTTGTGTGGTCGTTGTTTTCCAAACCTTTGTAGCCTTAACCTTTGCCAAGTATTTAAGTAAGCACCCCGATGTCGTTAATATTCTTCAGCGTGTGGCCTTTGTTATATTTGTACTCATTACAATTTACTTTCTGTTGTTAGCAAAAAAGGAAGCGAAACCCCATAAAGAACGCGTTGTAAAAAGTAAAAAGAGTCGCTTTTTTCAAGGCATACTATTATCAGGTTTAAATTTATTTCCAATTCCTTATCAAGCGTATATGGGGACCACCTTAGCAGCAGCAGCTTTAATACAGCTAGATACCATTAATATCTGGTCGTATGTTGCAGGAGCTACAATGGGAACCTTTATTATGTTATACGTTTACGTCTTTTTCTTCACAAAAATTAATAGCCATAAAATTAAATCTCAAAAAAATATTAATCTCATTATCGGTGCGATTACGGGTATTATTTCTATCGTAACGCTAATCAATATTATAAAAGATTTTTAATGGCAAAAAGAACGCAACATTTTTACGACGATGTGTACGCTGTTGCCCAGCAAATACCCTATGGTAGAGTTACTAGTTATGGTGCTATTGCCAGATATTTGGGGCTCGCTAGAAGCGCGCGAATGGTTGGTTATGCTATGACAAATTCCCATAGTAAAGAGGTTCCAGCGCATCGCGTGGTGAATAGAAAGGGGTTGCTTACGGGCAAGCATCATTTTGAAGGCACAAACCTAATGCAGCAGTTGTTAGAAAATGAAGGTATTACGGTTATTGCTAATCAAATTCAGGATTTTGGTACGGTGTTTTGGGATCCTTCAGAAGCCTTGGGAGTTAGGGATTAGGCAGTAACTATTGGGATGAGGTCTTAAATAAATGGTTCTTCGTTCGCGGGGTGGCACCGTTTTAATTCTTAAATTTATTTTTAGTATTCAATGCGTTGTTGTTTATGCGCTCAACATTTTCATTTAAATTGAGTCAAGTATAGTGGTTATAAAACACAACAATACCTCTCGTTTGCCATAATTACACCCATTCCCTATTTACCATTCACTACTAAAAAACCATTTGCTAGTCACCAAAAAACAAGCCACAGAGTAAGTCGCGTGTTCATCTGTTATATATAGGCTATTACTGCGTTTATTTCAGTAATAGTTTCTGCTTATAAGGCCATAAAAAATTGTGGCGCTTAGGGCTTCCTACTTCGGTCTTTATTAATTATATTTGCACTTTAGAACAAATCTAAATTGCACTATGAATCTAAAGAAACAAGACATACTAAAAGCACTAGAAACCATAACTGTACCTGGCGAAGGCCAAAATATGGTGGAGAGCGGTGCAATAACAAACGTGGTTACTTTTGCCGATGAGGTTGTGGTAGATATTACAATCACTAACCCTGCATTACAAGCACGTAAAAAGACAGAAGTAGAAATTCTTAAAACCATTCACGACTTAGTTTACGCCAAAGCGAAAATTAAAGTGAATATCACTGTCAATGCTCCTGCAAAAGCAACCAACGAAATAAAAGGAAAATCGATTCCTGGCATCAAAAATATTGTAGCCATCGCCTCAGGAAAAGGAGGCGTAGGGAAATCTACCGTAACGGCAAATATAGCAGTAACCTTATCTAAAATGGGCTTTAATGTCGGTATTTTAGACGCCGATATTTATGGGCCTTCAATGCCAATAATGTTCGATGTAGAAACTAAGCGACCGCTATCGGTAACCGTAGATGGGAAATCTAAAATGCAACCCGTAGAAAATCACGGTGTAAAAATACTCTCTATTGGCTTTTTTACAAAACCAGATCAAGCAGTGGTTTGGCGTGGGCCAATGGCTTCAAAAGCAATAAACCAAATGATTTTTGATGCCGCTTGGGGAGAACTCGATTTTTTATTAATCGATTTACCACCAGGTACAGGAGACATTCACTTAAGTATAATGCAATCGTTGCCAATAACAGGAGCCGTTATCGTAAGTACCCCTCAAAATGTAGCTTTAGCCGATGCTAAAAAAGGAGTGGCTATGTTCCAACAAGAGAGTATTAACGTACCTGTTTTAGGGATTATAGAAAATATGGCTTACTTTACCCCTGCAGAGTTACCAGACAATAAATACTATATTTTTGGTAAAGAAGGTGCCAAGCACCTCGCCGAAGATCTAGACGTTCCGCTTTTAGGCGAGTTGCCTTTAGTACAAAGCATTCGCGAAGCAGGAGACGTGGGTAGACCAGCAGCAATGCAAACGGGGACACCGCTAGAAGCCGCTTTCCAAAGCATTACCAAGAATGTGGTGCAGGAAGTTGTAGACCGAAACACAGAGTTGCCACCTACCGAAGCAATTAAAATAACAACAATGGCTGGTTGTTCAGCAGTTAAAAAATAAACGATGACCACAGAAGAAATCCGACTTAATGTAGAAAAAGCACTCGAAGAAATCCGTCCGTTCTTACAAAGCGATGGTGGCGATATTTCGTTACTCTCTATCGAGGATGACAAGATCGTAAAAGTGCAGCTACAAGGCGCTTGCGTAGGGTGCACTGTGAACCAAATGACTTTAAAATCTGGTGTAGAAATAACGATTAAAAAATACGTGCCACAAATCGAGCAGGTAATAAATATAGATAAGTAGGGCGTGACCGCAAGGGTCAGGCTTTACACTATATCTTTTTTACAAAACCGTAAAAAAGGATGCCGTTTCAATCCTTCACGCAACTGACAAATGTCATCAAATAGCACAAGATAAATTAAGAACTTTGCGCTTACAAAGCAGAGATTAAAAATAGACAGTCTCTATTTATAGATACCACATATGATAAAAACAGACATACTAATAATTGGTGCAGGACCAACAGGATTGTTTGCCGTTTTCGAAGCGGGATTATTAAAGTTAAAGTGCCATTTAATAGATGCCTTGCCACAACCTGGCGGACAATGCTCTGAGATATATCCTAAAAAACCCATTTACGATATTCCGGGCTTCCCAGAGATTTTAGCCGATGATCTGACTAAAAATCTTATGGAGCAGTGCAAGCAGTTCGAACCTGGTTTTACTTTAGGAGAACGCGCCGACACGCTCGAAAAACAAGAGGACGGCACTTTTATTGTTACTACAAATAAAGGTACAAAACACCACGCCCCAATTGTAGCTATTGCTGGAGGGCTGGGGAGTTTCGAGCCTAGAAAGCCCCTTATCCATAACCTCGAAAGCTTCGAAGATAATGGTGTGGAGTATATCATTAAAGAGCCAGAATTCTACCGCGGTAAAAAAGTGGTGATTGCTGGAGGTGGAGATTCTGCTTTAGATTGGAGTATCTATTTAAGTGATATCGCTTCAGAAGTGACTTTAATTCACCGAAGAAATGAATTTCGTGGTGCTTTAGATTCTGTAGATAAAGTACAAGAATTAAAAGATACCGGTAAAATCAACTTAATAACACCTGCCGAAGTCGTTGGGCTTGTCGGTCATCACGAATTAAAAGCAGTAGTAGTCTCGCAAGCAGAACATATCGATAAAGAATACGAAGTAGAATGCGATCACTTTATTCCTTTGTTTGGTCTGTCTCCTAAATTAGGACCACTAGGAAACTGGGGATTAGAGATCGAGAAAAATGCTATTAAAGTAAATAACGCGTTAGACTACCAAACTAATATTCCGGGAGTCTTTGCCATAGGAGACGTAAACACCTATCCTGGAAAATTGAAATTAATTTTGTGTGGTTTCCACGAAGCGACGTTAATGTGCCAAGCCGCTTACCAAATTATCAATCCAGGGAAACGGTATGTGTTAAAATACACCACGGTGAGTGGTGTCGATGGTTTTGATGGTACGCGTAAAGAAGCGCCGAAAGCCGTTATTAAAAAAATAGAGTAAAGTGTGTAATCGTCCGTTGTTGTCTGCTATTAAGGGCAAACACTGGCGTAACCATAGAGGGCCTTAAAACACAACTACTTTTAAGCCTTAAAATTTGAAGGTATTATTTATTAAATTTAATAAGATTTGCACTGTCGTAGACACTAAAGATGGAACAAGACATAAATATTACAATTATAGATAGAGAAGGGGTTTCGCATACTATTGAAGCGCCTACAGATATGGCGATGAATTTAATGGAAGTGGTTCGTTCTTACGAACTCGCTCCAGAAGGTACGATTGGTATTTGCGGCGGTATGGCAATGTGTGCCTCGTGCCAATGTTATGTACTAAGTGATACGGAGCTTCCAGAAATGCAAGCCGATGAAGATGCTATGTTAGCGGAAGCTTTTTACGTTAAAGAGAATAGTCGTCTAGGCTGTCAGATTCAAATGACACCAGCAATGGAAGGTTTAAAGGTTGCGCTTGCTCCAGAGAGTTAAAACTGTAATGGGAAAGAGACTGGTTTTTGATTGTGGTTCACTTCGTGATTGTTATTTAGTAGTGCCTATCTCAATGTCTTTACCCCAACCCTAAAGGGCGGAAATTGAATATAATTAGATAATTTTCTTTACTTTTTAGAATTGACGGTTTAGGGTGCTTTTAGATTGATACCGTTTCGATAAAGTGTTTTTATTTATTATTCTTTTTCTTTTTTGCATTGCCCAAAAAAGAAACAAAAAAGTCTAGGCTTACGACCCTCTATCTAAATTTATCATTCTGCCCCTAAATTTTAGGAACTCGCTGGAGAGATCTGTTATTAATTCCTAATTTTTGATAGCTCAAACAGCCTAAAATTTTACGGTGCCTTCATTTCAAATTTTACGATAGATGCTCGATAGGCCGGGGTAGTTTTTAAGTGAATTTTTCATTAAAAAGTGCATAGTGAGTGGTAAACAGTGAATGGTTTTGATTGTGGTTCAAATAGAGCCTATCTCAATTTCTTTACCCCGACCCTAAAGGGCGGAAATTGAACATAATTAGAACGTTTTACAATCTAATTCGTACCTAAATCTTAAATGGCCTACTTTTCGTAGGCGTAGTAAAACAAGTAAAAGCTGCAGCGGCTGGCAGCGGAGGATGGCCTAGCTTGCGGTTGCCATCCGCACGATAAGGGTTTTACGCAGTTTTCAAGCGTACTAAAATCAGCCTAGATTTTTTTGGTTCGTTTTTTCATCAATGGAAAAAATGAATATTAGAAAGACTAATAGGTTTATTTGAAATGGAATGTTGTTATAAACTAGGAGTGTGTAGTTTTTTGATTGTGTTTCAAAGATAAATTATGATCTAGTAGTGCTTATCTCAATTTCTTTACCCCAACCCTAAAGGGCGGAAATTGATTTACCTCAAGAAAATAAAAAGTATTGAATACCTAAATCTAAATAGTATCCATAGCTTAAACCCTTCGTGTGTGTTCAATATAAATTAAAGTTGAGCTAAATAAGTATCACGTTAATTTTTCTATCCGTCATTTCGAGTGGTTTGTGGGGCACGTTTATATGGTATCGAGAAACATATCTAATTGCGGTATTCCGTGTTTATCGTACTTCTTCATAAATTTTAGAGTGGCGTGTTATTTGGAACGACGTGATGGTGATACAGCGTATTCATTGTTTAACTCTTTTTTATAATTTACGACACAAAAAAGAGAAGACATAATGTCTTCTCTTTACTGGATTCCTTAAAGTAATATTCTATTCGATAGCAATGATTTTAAGAACATTATAAGCACCATTATTCAAGGGGTACTGAATGTTGTTCACTTCTTGAAAGAAAGAAATTTTTACTAAGAAAAAAACCGCGCCCGCAGCTGTAGGTAGAGCTGTGGGAATGGAGTTTACATTAACAGTAGTCCCGTTTATAGGAACATTCACCGTATTCCCCAAGGCGATCTCTTTAGTGTTTGTCTCAAAGTCTAAATTTAGAACTGCCGATAAAAAACTAAGGTGCGTAGCTCCTCCTGGGCCACTAATGTGCTGATTTGGAATTAAATCAGTAATTGAAAATTCTCCCGTAGTAGTATCAAAATCAAAGTCCGCTAACAGCACAGCATTTAATTGTGCGTTGTTGTTAAAATCGAAAGCTTTTAGAGCTTCTTTGCCTAGGTCGGTAGTTAAACCTACCGTGACGTTCCGATTTCCTCTCGTAGAAATTAAATCTTGATTTTTAACTCTACTCATTGTCTGCGTCAGCCTAGAGGTCATTCTTCCGTCTTTAACATCGACTAATAATCCAGTTAATGCATGCCTGAGTTGTTTTCCGCTAGTGGCACTATGGCCAAACTCTGTCCCGTTTTCCCGTGTTCTAATGAATGCGGGGTCGTTTTGGATTCTAGATTTACTTATGCCGCCTTTTGTGCGTACTAAATATCCATCTTTTCCTTTGTAGAAGGTCATACCATCTAAGGTTCCTTCAATTTTTAAGAGGCTTTTTAATTTTGCCATTCTTGTTTGTGTTGTGAATCTATATCAGACTCGATTAAAAAAAAATAAATTTTGAAAGCTTTACGATTTAAGTTGCGCAGACTTAAAATAATACCCCGGAGGTATTCGCTATCTCTTTCACTTACAAAGTTAATCGAGTGTGATTTAGGTTATTTTACTTTCTGGTGTTACGGTTGTTCTTTATTGTTATAGTTGAAATTTTCGGAAGTTGGTAATATTCGAAGATCATGTGGTATTACGACATTTTAGCTACTGGCTGTTATAATGTTGTTATTTGGTGGTTTCTGCTGTTTTTGTGTTATAGAGTCCTTTTTGCGGTATTAGGGTTTGCATACACTATCCATACACTATCCATAGGGTATCTATGGAGTATCCATAGGGGAGAGTGGTGCGTAGTTTTCGCGGGCTCACTTTTGATGAAGGGGTTCTTGCGGATCTAAGGTTTGTGGGGCGTTTCTGGAAACTCCCTTATATTGGTGGTTTCCGGTTTTTTTAGAGTGTTTCCGGAGGGGCTTTATTTAAATACTCCTATTATTGAGGTGCTAGAGGCGAGAATAGGGTGGTTTAGAAAATTTGTGCAATGTTTTAGGTTCAAACTTTGTAATTGACGTTTTCAGCAGCTATTCTTAAACTCTCATTTATAAACATTCATTAATTTTTAGTATCATCCAATAATGATACTCATTATTTAGTTATAAATATATGTTGTTTGACTTGTTTATTTGCGTTTAATCGGCTGTAATGCTTTGTTTAGCAAGGTTTAAAGAAGTTTAATATGTTTATAAGTTTGTTTTGTAATAGCGTTTATTTTTTCTAATTTTATATAAACGAAATACATACAAATTACTTAGAAAAATAAAATAGTGGAGAAAGCCTATACAAAGACGTATAGCACAAAGTATAATAACAGATTATGAAAAAATTGACAATAACACCAGAGGAGATTGCTATTATTACGAATAGAAGTGCGAGCTATGCGCGGACGATTATTCAGAAGATAAAAACACTTTTAAATAAGGAAAAACATCAGCTGGTTACTATAAGAGAATTCGTCGATTATATGGGTTTTGAATTTGATGAGGTGGACGCTATGGTAAATTCAAAAGGATCTACAGGTCTAAAGCGGTATGTTTAACATTTATGGTGATATGCCTTCCGAGGGTCTTGTTCGCATAATTATATAAAACGGTTGTTTGTGGCATCTTTATTGGAGGGATTCTATATCTCGCAAGGTAGAAATAGGCTTTTAAAAGTGACTGATTTTTGATTGTGGTTCACTTCGTGATTGTGGTTTAAATAGTGCCTATCTCAATGTCTTTACCCCAACCCTAAAGGGAGGAAATTGAACGTAATTAGATAATTTTCTTTACTTTTTATAATGGTTTTGATTTTGGTTCAAATAGTGTGTGCTGGTGCTTTAAGATTGATCTGGCTTATTATTCTTTTTCTTTTTTGCATTGCCCAAAAAAGAAACAAAAAAGTCTAGGCTTACGACCCTCTATCTAAATTTATCATTCTGCCCCTAAATTTTAGGAACTCGCTGGAGTGATCTGTTATTAATTCCTAATTTTTGTTAGCTCAAACAGCCTAAAATTTTACGGTGCCTTCATTTCAAATTTTACGATAGATCGGCGATAGGCCGGGGTCAGCATTTGAATATAATTAGATGGTTTTCTTTACTTTTTAGAATTGTTTTGATTGTGGTTCAAATAGTGTGTGCTGGTGCTTTAAGATTGATACCGTTTCGATAAAGTGTTTTTATTTATTATTCTTTTTCTTTTTTGCATTGCCCAAAAAAGAAACAAAAAAGTCTAGGCTTACGACCCTCTATCTAAATTTATCATTCGGCCCCTAAATTTTAGGAACTCGCTGGAGAGATCTGTTATCAATTCATACGTTTTGTTAGCTCAAACAGCCTAAAATTTTACGGTGCCTTCATTTCAAATTTTACGATAGATCCTCGATAGGCCGGGGTCAGCATTTGAATATAATTAGATGTTTTTCTTTACTTTTTATAATTGTTTTAATTTTGATTTAAATAGAGTGTGCTGGTGCTTTAAGATTGATCTGGCTTATTATTCTTTTTCTTTTTTGCATTGCCCAAAAAAGAAACAAAAAAGTCTAGGCTTACGACCCTCTATCTAAATTTATCATTCGGCCCCTAAATTTTAGGAACTCGCTGGAGAGATCTGTTATCAATTCATACGTTTTGATAGCTCAAACAGCCTAAAATTTTACGGTGCCTTCATTTCAAATTTTACGATAGATGCTCGATAGGCCGGGGTCAGCATTTGAACCTGATTAGATGGTTTTCTTTACTTTTTAGAATGGTTTTGATTGTGGTTTAAATAGTGCCTATCTCAATGTCTTTACCCCGACCCTAAAGGGAGGACATTGAACGTAATTAGAACGTTTTAAAATCTAATTAGAACCTAAATCTGAAATGGCCTACTTTTCGTAGGCGTAGCAAAACAAGTAAAAGCTGCAGCGGCTGGCAGTGGAGGATGGCCTAGCGGAGCGGTTGCCATCCGCACGATAAGGGTTTTACGCCGTTTTCAAGCGTACTAAAATCAGCCTAGATTTTTTTGGTTCGTTTTTTCATCAATGGAAAAAATGAACATTAGAAAGACTAATTGATTAATAGGAATTAGAATGTTGTGATAAACGAGAAGTGAATAGTTTTTAAAAGGCAGTGGTTTTAATTGTGTTGCACTGCGTGTTGCATACTGTGTTTCTCGATGAGTATTTCTGCGGGGAGTGCTTATTTTGAAACACAGCGGCCAGCGGCCAGAAGCAACCGTTAGTTTGGGATTCACCTCTTTTAACCCATTAATTTCTGGTTACTTAGCACTCCGCCTACGGATAATACGTAAATGATATAATGTTAGTTATTGCTATGAAAGCGATTAGTCCTATTTTTACGTTACGATTGATAACCCTAAATGCGTACTAAATGCTGGAGAAAAAATGGTTTGTTTTATATGTGAAACTCAATCACGAGAAGAAGGTTGAAAAGCGCATTAACGCTTGGAGTGAGGATATCGTGGCGTTTTGTCCCACGCGCATTGAAGAACGTGTTTGGAGCGATCGTAAGAAAAAAATAGAAGTCCCTTTATTGCCGCGAATGGTCTTTATTCACGCTACAGAAAAAGAACGTAACAGGGTTTTCGACATCCCTTTCACCATGCGGTATTTGTACGATCAAGGGGAGGCTGGTATTGTAAGAGATGTAGAAATAGCGCATTTAAAATCCATATTAGAAACGCCGAATATTACCTCGCATACAGTAGAAACATTTACACCAGGCGAAACACTTCAATTAGATACCTTTGGTCTAGAAAATCAAGAAGGAACTATTGTAAAAACTACCAAAAATAACCTTTGGGTTGTTTTGAGGTCTGTGGGATTTGTTGTAAAATTGCAAATTAATCAATAAACCACACGTTTTTTTAAACCATTGCAGTGAAAAAATAGTAAGATTTCAACTAAAAATCGCAAGAAGTAAATTAGTAATAGTACTCATCGCTGTAGACTATCCTACCTAATTTATCCCTCCTTCTTCCCTAACTCTAGTTTTTTGTTTTTCTAATGATAACGTCGTTGTTTTCATTAGGGAAAGCGCACTTATTTTTCAACCCTACAATCGTTTTAACTTTCAGTGGTTAGGATTGGGTTTCTTTTAAGGCACCGTTATGTGCTTTATTGAGCCTCTTTTTCGGGCATTTGTTATGTAACAAGTGACGGCGAAGCCATGGTTATAGCGCAGTTTTTCGACCTATTATAGCGCCATTATTAAGGTGTGGGCTTTTAAAAGTGTGAAGACAGCATTAGAATTCTAACCTTAAAGAAAGACGCTAATAAACCCGATCTATAATTCAAAATTAAAGAGACCTAGAAAAACAGTATGTCGTTAAATACGTTACGATGTTTCGTTTTTAACATCCTATTTCAAGAAATAGTCGTCTTTTAAACGTTTTACTTACACCTATCACTTTTGTATTGAAATTAGTATTAAACCAGCTTATATTATTAACGATTCGTTGTGCCGTCCTTACCTACGGTGCTCCACATACCAGCGCATTTATGTTAACCCTTAGTCGTAAATACGCTTATTACCGCTTACTTAATTAACACATCGCTACCGTGATAACACACAATCCCTTATCAATGATTTTAGAAACGTTTCCCAAGAGCCACTCAGAGGTTACCGCTTTTTTAGTTGAGTTCAAGCTGTTATCTGCTTGTTGTACCTTATTATTTTCTTTGGTCGTCACCGTAATCGTGATGCCAAAAGTGATCTTAATCAGTAAAAAGAAAAATTTAACGGCGCAACCCAATGAGCGCACCTCCCATAAAGGTATTGTCCCTACTCTTGGTGGTATAGGTGTTTTTACCGGCTTTCTCTTAACGGCAAACGTCGCCGCTGTTTTATTCGCTAATTATAGTCAGTTAATCGATTTAGTAATATTTAATATTTTGGTATTGATGCTTTTATTAGTTGGTGTTTCTGATGATATTATGACCATTGCCCCACGCCGAAAATTCTTTTTTCAGCTGCTTATCGCTTTCCTGTTTGTTTTAGGAACCAACATACACATTGATTCCTTTGGAGGGCTTTTTGGTATACAGCAACTTCCCGTGCTTTTTGCTATAGGTTTTTCTGTGTTTGTTATTGTTTTAATCATTAATGCCTACAATTTAATTGATGGGATCGATGGTTTAGCCGGAGCATTAGGAACCTTAATTTCGATGGTTATGGCGTTGGTTTTCTTTTATAGTGACTACTTTTTTTATAGTCTTATCTCCTTATCACTGGTAGGAGCGTTGGTCGGTTTTTTGATTTATAATTTTTCATTGCGTCGGAAAATTTTTTTAGGCGACACCGGTTCTATGGTCGTTGGTTTTGTACTCGCCTTTCAAATTATTTTATATTTAGAACTTAGCGCTCAACAACCCGAAATGCTTGTGTTTAAAAATGCACCCGTGTTTGTTTTGGCCTTACTCTCCTATCCGTTAATAGATACCTTACGGGTCTTTTGCATTCGTATTAGAAATAAACGCAGTCCGTTTTCGGCCGATAGATGCCATATTCACCACCGTTTAATAGATCTTGGATTGCCTCACAAATGGGCCACCGTGTTTATTTCGGTGTACACCCTTATGGTTACTGTTTTAGCCTTTGCACTTAACGATTTACCCATACATACGGCTTTCGCCATTATGCTTCCTGTCGCTATGGTATTATTACTACTGCCGTTTACAGTACACCTTAACGACGGAAAGTTTAGTGTTGGGTTACCAGGTTTATAATACGATGGCTACCGAGGGCAGTACTAACCGCGATTACTTCAACATAAAATAAAATTAAAACGATGACATCACAACTATGAGAATAGCTATAATAGGTTTAGGTTATGTGGGCTTACCAGTAGCACGATTGTTTGCAACGAAATATGCGGTTATTGGGTTTGATATTAACAGCGCCCGCGTTTTAGAATTGCAGCACGGTACAGACAGTACTTTAGAAGTAGAAGATACCGTTTTAAAAGCCGTTTCTGTAAGTGACCCAGAGGCACTATTGCAAGAGGACGGTGCGACGGGATTATACTGTACCACCACCCTAGAGCATATTGCTTCTTGTACGCATTATATTATTACGGTGCCTACACCCGTAGATAAAAATAACAGGCCCGATTTAACGCCCTTATTTAAGGCGAGTGAAACGGTAGGTAAAGTGCTAAAAAAAGGAGATACCGTTATTTACGAATCTACGGTGTACCCTGGGGCGACCGAAGAGGAATGCATTCCTGTGTTAGAAGAGTTTAGCGGCTTAACCTTTAACACCGATTTTTTTGCCGGCTATTCTCCAGAGCGTATTAATCCGGGAGATAAAGAGCACACGGTAGACAAAATATTAAAAGTCACTTCTGGATCGACTCCAGAGGCCGGCCAACAAATAGACGCCCTTTATAAGAGTGTGATTACCGCTGGGACGCATTTAGCACCTAGTATAAAAGTGGCCGAAGCGGCGAAAGTTATAGAAAATGCACAGCGCGATATTAATATTGCCTTTGTTAACGAGCTTGCAAAAATATTTAACCGTTTAGAGATCAATACCAACGACGTGCTGGAAGCGGCAGCGACGAAATGGAATTTCCTCCCCTTTAAACCGGGGTTAGTGGGCGGACATTGTATTGGTGTCGACCCGTATTACTTGGCGCAAAAAGCACAAGAAGTAGGGTATCACCCCGAAATTATATTGGCAGGGCGCCGAATGAACGATTCTATGGGGGCTTATGTCGCCTCAGAAGTTGTGAAATTAATGCTGGCAAACGATGTAAAAGTAAAAGGCGCTAACGTGTTAATGCTTGGTATAACTTTTAAAGAAAACTGCCCCGATGTGCGCAACACAAAAGTGGTAGATGTGGTTCGTGAATTAGAAACCTACGGAATGACGGTTACTATTTACGATCCGCTAGCCTCTCCAGCACACGTGCAACACGAATACCAATTACAAACCGTACAATCGCCGCCTAAAGGTCGTTTTGAAGCTGTGGTACTAGCCGTAGCGCACAACGAATTTTTAACTGCCGATTTAAATAGTCTGAAAGCCGAAAAGGGGATTGTTTATGATGTGAAAGGGGTTTTGGAAAATGCAGAGGGTCGTTTGTAATTTAATTAGGAAGAGCGCTATGTCTTTACCCCAACCCTAAAGGGTGGACATTGAACACAATTAGAACGTTTTACAATCTAATTTGTACCTAAATCTTAAATGGCCTACTTTTCGTAGGCGTAGCAAAACAAGTAAAAGCTGTAGCGGCTGGCAGTGGAGGATGGCCTAGTGCAGCGGTTGCCATCCGCACGATAAGGGTTTTACGCCGTTTTCAAGCGTACTAAAATCAGCCTAGATTTTTTTGGTTCGTTTTTTCATCAATGGAAAAA
>NZ_VSKM01000015.1 GCF_008086175.1 Bizionia saleffrena | reverse complement strand
ACGGTTTCTGTTCGTCAGTACCGAGTTTTGTAGTCTCGCTTTCTTCAGATGTAACTTTGCAGTTACCACCCTTGCGACTTACTAATGCTTCTAGGCGTTACCCCAGCGCATAAGGGACTTGCACCCTATAGATTAATTACTTACTTTGCTGTAAGTAAAAGACACCCATACTGGGCACACACACCGTATAAAACATAGCTATTATAGGGTTTTCGAGAGGTTTTCGTATATTTACAAAGTACGCCAAATTTTTAATTTGGTTATATTTAGAAAAAAAAGTAAACATAAAAATTAAAAATTCGGCTCGTGCTAAATCCGAAAAGTTAGCGTTTATTTATACGCTACGTTTCATACACAAGACCGTTGGCAACAAGCTGAAAAACGAATTGAGAAACATTGAAAAAATGAAATATACATTAATAATTTTGATTCTAATTTTGACTTTTTCTTGTAAAGTGAAAGCTCAACAAAATGACTTAAATATAGTCTGTAAAGAATCAACAAAAGAGGAGTCTGAATATTCAGATGTTTTAATAACTAAAACTTGTGAGTTTGACAGTCATTTATTCAAATCAATTGGAAAACCAGACTACAAAGGTAGATATTCTTACAATTACGAATTATTACAAATTAACAAAACTGACACAATAAAAATAAAAAACTCGGACTTTTTCAATAATCTCGGAATAGAATTAGAAAAAATAATTAATAAAAAACTAAAAGCTGAATACGATTCTAATTCCAAGATTCCTGAAATTAGTGATTGTATGAAATGGATAGAATTTAGATATTATAAACTCAACGAATTTGGAATTTCGTTTACCTATAAAAATCAAATGGAATTTAACATCAATTACGGAATTGGAAGTGCGTGTTTTAATGTCAATTCGAGTTCTGTAATTATGGAACTTTCAGAAATAACCAAGTATTTGAAATAAAGCCAGTTGCCAATCGAGTAGACGGCTGACAATCGAATGATTTCCAGTGCGCCTCTCACACCACCGTACGTACGGTGGTGCAATAGTCATTTCAACAATTGCGCTTTACACCAATTGAAGCTACCTACTATTTTAAGCATAGGCTACAAAAATTTGCTCCTATGCGAATTTAATAGAGAACGTTGTTCCGTCCTTCCTTAATTGTGAGTCCTATGGGCTTTTTCTAATTTAAATAACCACTACCCCACATTTACGATTTTTTACAATAATAAAGAATAAGTTATTTCTATATTACGTGTACTATTAATTAATCTTAATTCACACCCCATAGGTGTATTTTAAGATGTAATAGTAATAGCCTTTTCGGGCATAAAATCAACAGTTACACAACCAATAGAGAAGGTAATGCATTGGTTTTATGCTCATATAACTAAGTTGTTGGCAATTTGCCTAACTTAGTGTATAAATCAATGAATTATTAGAATATAAAGAAAGCGTGTTGTATTAAATCCTAAAGGGATTTATGAGTTTAAGTCTTTCGATTGACATCGTTGAGAGCTCGCTATCAAAACGTTGGGAACGTATAAGACCCAACTAATCTAGACAAAAAAATTGAGAAAAGCAATTATTTGGAGCAATTAAAGACAACATTCTGATTATATTCTAATAAAACTTTAAAAAAACGGTTCAATAGCCTCACCTATAAAACATATTTTTAAAGTTCATTGAAAATGTTTAAAGACATTTTTTATTATTTTGATAAAGTTAGACAAACTCCGTTTTTAAGAAACTTTATATAAAAAATAAAAACTGCAAACAATCGAGTAGACGGCTGACAATCGAATGATTGCCAGTGCGCCTCTCACACCACCGTACGTACGGGTCTCGTATACGGCGGTTCAACGTTCATCTCAACAATTGCTCTTTACACCAATTGAAGCGACCTACTATTTTAAGCATAGGCTACAAAAATTTGCTCCTATGCGAATTTAATAGAGAACGTTGTTCCGTCCTTCCTTAATTGTGAGTCCTATGGGCTTTTTCTCCCACCTCGTTTCCCTTAAGTACTATGACTTCTGCTGACTTCTCCAATAGGCCAACTCGTAACTTTGGAGATCTCCCCAGGTAATGACATCTTCTTTCACTCAATCCCTGCCGTATCTACCTACTTACCCTTTTGATACTCTTTGGGCGTTGCAATGATGTGGTTGCTTACCCGAGTAAATAGGCCTCTGTATACGGTTTCTGTTCGTCAGTACCGAGTTTTGTAGTCTCGCTTTCTTCAGAGGTAACTTTGCAGTTACCACCCTTGCGACTTACTAATGCTTCTAGGCGTTACCCCAGCGCATAAGGGACTTGCACCCTCTAGATTAATTACTTACTTTGCTGTAAGTTTAAGATGCCCATACTGGGCACACACAACGTATATAAAACATAAAGGATCAGTTTTCTACCTAGAGTGAAAACACAAAACAATCACAGCGTTGAACCGAAAATTAAAGTCTTAAAAACCTTTACTTTCCATATACAAAAACGTTACAACACATTTGAGAAAAACATTTCGCTAAACCAAAAGACCAGTTCACTCATTTTGACTTTTATTATGTAAAGGCTAACTTTAAATTTGATGGAAATAAACAAAATATGAAACGATTATTAATTTTTGCTTTACTACTATCTTTCAGTAAAACTATTTTATCTCAACAAATAAAAACTGACTCGCTTCTGACTGAAAAGCTGAACGCTGAATGGATTTTGAAATTCAAAAGTATTAACTCAAAAAAATTGAAATTAGAATTCATTAAGGAAAAAATTTACTATGATAGTAAGTTTAATGCTAGAATAGGAACTTGTTTCGTTGAAATAGATAGAAATCACGAAGATTATAGAGGTGAAGATTACTATTACGAATGTAAAGTTCTATTTTTATTAAAATTAGACAAAAAACATTATATATTAGGTGTTAATATTTTAGATCAAATTAAACAGAATAACCTTAATGATATTACAATAATCAAAAGTGATATTAATCTCCCAGGAATTTGTGGTAATATTACTATTGAAATAAATGATAAAAAATTAAAACGGAAAATAAAAAACGTGCTGTAACACCGTATAAAAATAATTGCGGTTTAGTACTTAATCATAGGTTGTTACGTGTTTGTAACGTCTGATTTTCCTTTGGAAAATCCTCGCATACAAATCCGCAACTATTCTTATACAAAAACGTTAACTGCCATATGAAAATCAAGATATGAATTGTATAATTTGTGATAAAACAGCAGATGAAGTTGGTTCTCATCTAATTCCAGCCAGTTTAATTAAGAACTGCGTTGGGAATCATTATAATGAAGAATCGTATAATATTGATTCAATAAATTCAGAAGTTAATATTTATTATGGTCGAGATAACTTAAAAAATAAGTGCACGAACATTGAGGAAAATCATTATAAAAGAGATAATATTCTATGTAAAGTTTGTGAAAAAAATTAGGTGTTTTAGAATCAAAATTTGCCTCTGAATTTTTACAAAAGTTTAGAGTTGAAAAATTTAAATCCAACTTCATTTGTAGTCAATATCAGAGTGAATATGAGATATATGAACCTAAAAAAATTACGAATGAAGAAATATTATTTTACTTCCTGTCAATTATATTCAGATTCTGCAAAGTTTATGAAATAGAGGATAATTACAGTTATTTAAAGAAATCGGAGTTAATAAAAATTAAATTTTTCTTATATGGCTTTTTATATGAAAAGAATACTAATTATAAAAAAGAAATTGAAGATTTTAAGATGTTAATCAATTTCAACAAATATTCAGTAAAAAGCAAATTTATTGCGACTTCCAACGATTTAAAAAATCCATATACATTTTATTTCTGTGATGCAATTATATTGTTATTTACAACTGAAACAGATAATAATGTAGAACAAAAATATGGAGGAATCTTAAACAGCATATTGCAGAATACCTCTAAAATAATTGTCGGACCTGAAAGTGTCTATGTTAATTTGAGTAACATAATATCACAGATACTTTCAAAAAAATTTATAACAAATGGAGTTAATTCATTGTGTAAATTAAACGGTAAATCATATAAAGATAACTTAGAGGAAGTAAATAAATTAATGATGATTTACGATACAAAAGAGATTCAATTACCAATGACAAAAATATTTACTGATTTGAGAATAAAATACGGCAGTTAATCGAGTAGACGGCTGACACTCGAATGATTGCCAGTGCGCCTCTCACACCACCGTACATATGGGTCTCGTATACGGCGGTTCAACGTTCATCTCAACAATTGCTCTTTACACCAATTGAAGCGACCTACTATTTTAAGCATAGGCTACAAAAATTTGCGCCTATGCGAATGTAATAGAGAACGTTGTTCCGTCCTTCCTTAATTGTGAGTCCTATGGGCTTTTTCTCCCACCTCGTTTCCCTTAAGTACTATGACTTCTGCTGACTTCTCCAATAGGCCAACTCGTAACTTTGGAGATCTCAAAAAAAAGGATTAGAGTTGACACTAAGTCCAAAAAAAACGCTTGCACCCCATAGATACAAGCGTTTTTTAGGGTTCAAAATAAGAATCCTCAAAAGGGATTCACGTTTTAAGAATCCGGCTATTTCTTAAGCCTTATCTCCTATCGGTTATAACGTAATTGTTTTAAATCCGCTTTCCTGCAAACCAAACATATAAATAAACCCATCGGGTGTAAATGCTATGGAACGGTGAAAATCTTTATGCTTTAATTTAAAATAATTCATAGCAGCTTCACAAACAACGATGCGAATACCCGCTTTTTTACCGGCTTCAATAGTAGATTTCAACCCCTCATCTGTGGCTAAATCTTTAACTACAGGGCCAATTAACACCACTTCAAAATCCATATCTTGGTTATTAGCCTTGAGTCCGACCCCCGTTCTCACCGCTGCTTGAAAATAGCGCGCATTTGAAACAAGCATAGCGTATTTCCCATCCTTTTTAACAGCGTTCTCAATAGCGGTAACACTTATTGACTGTGCGGCTACTGAAGTGCATAAAACAGACCCGATAAAAATAAGAAGGATCATTAAAAACTGATTTTTCATACTTTCTTTTTTAAAATTAAATTTTGATTTCAAAATCGAAGATAGGCTTAAAATAATACGCGCACTGTAACATTGGTTACCTTAAAAGTGATTATAGCTTTTAGGCCCCCCTCAACAATGGAAGTAAAACCAAAAGACTAAGGTGTACCAATGGCTAAAAATAATTTTAATAAACCATAACACTGATTTATGTTCCAGATAATCAGACTTTAAAATGTTTGTTGTATAGGGTTATAGCTGAGCTGTCTTTATTGCAACAAACCTTTAATCAATGATAAAATTCTTAAGAAAAAATTGAGTTATAACGTTGAAAAACAATAGGGCCTTATTTAATATAGCTTTTTAAGGCTACTATAGACGCTTCATTTATAGATAAAAACAGAAAAATAGCATTTTGAAATAGTCATTGTCCGGAAAAAGGGGAGTTTTGCTTCAAGTGGTAGAAAGCTTTTAAAAATGACCCAAAATCTTCCGAACCCAGATGAGCAAATAACAGTTTCATTTGGATTAACAATTGTTCTTTTAAGCAGCTAATTTTAGTGTGACTAAAGTGATGAATTCGGTAGGCATCAAATTTCTTACCGTAAATTTAATAGATTATTATGGCAATGTTTAACGACAAGACGAAAGACAAATTAAATGAACTTTTGGAAAAAGCATATGATGCAGAAAAAGGTTTTAAAAAAGTGGCACAACATGTTGAAAACCCAAGATTAAAGACTTTTTTTAATCAGAAAGCACTAGAAAGAAGCGGTTATATTAATGAACTTAGCAGTGCTTTAAGAACTCAAGGTATGGAAGTAAGCGAAAAAGATGGTAGCGTTTCTGGATCAATCCACAGAGCGTGGATCGATACAAAAGCACTCTTCTCTATAGATAACGATGAATCTATGTTAGAAGAGGTTAAAACAGGCGAAAAAGCTGCTATAGAAGATTATGAGGATATCTTAAATAATTATGAAATAAGCCTTCCTGTTAGAGACACCTTAATCAAACAGAAAGACGCTATTCAAGCTAGTTATAACAAAGCCGATTACTTGGAAGACATTCATTAAATTTTGATTTATACCTCAATTTAAATATTAAGAGTTTGGTTTAGGAATGCGCCGTATGCTAGACTCTTTTATTTGAATTGTGAAATAGGTTTTGATAGTTTCGGGAATAATAAAGAAGTTTAATCACCTAAATGCACCCATTTACATACTGAGAGGATAATTTTTACAGCTAAATTTCACATTAATAAAAATGCCAAGACTATTTATATTAGCTTGGCATTTATTATAATAGGTTGTTTTTCTTCGTTTTAATTATCTGGTTTCCATCCGTCGTTATGCGAATCATCGGTTTCATTATGGCCCTTTTACTATCTTTTCCTTTTTTCGTCCTCGAATCAAGAATTTCTCTATTTAGGTCGTTATTTTCATTAGTTTATTTACTTATAATTATATGATTTATAAGCTAATAATTGTTTTAATTAAGATAGTAATATGCGTCATTTTTATAAAATATTTAGCAAAAACCAAAAAGACTTATAGTGTTTAAAATTAACACACTAACTACTCAACTTAATATATAACACACCGTTTACTACTCATTTATTAGGCGAACCTCGAAATAGTAATCAACGCAATCTAATACTATAAATAATGACTATAATAAGCATTGTATTACAACTTTTAAGACATAAAATACGTCCTTATTTCTACGGATAAAACGGCAGATTAAGTAAAACAACTCTTTTTATGAGCACACTCAGATTGGCCATTATTGGTTCTGGCCCTACAGCACTATATTGTCTAAAACATATTTTAGATCATGAAACTGTATTAATAAAGGACTTCCAAAATATTACCATTTTTGAAAGTGGAAATAAAATGGGTGTTGGTATGCCGTATAATGCTGAGACTACCGATAAATACAATCTATCGAATATTTCTTCAGAAGAAATCCCAGAACTCACTCAACCTTTTGCTAACTGGCTAAGCATTCAAGATAAGGAATCACTAAAGGCCCTTAATATAACATCTTTCCCCATCGATGACAGTAAAGTATATAGTCGCCTAGCTCTAGGAGCATATTTTCATAGTCAATACAATGAAATTATTCACCGTTTAAAACGTGCTGGTTTTAACATAAAAGAATTAATTAATAGTCCCGTCACAGATATTAAAGTTAATAATAAATCCGTAACTCTAGTTAGTCAGAAAATAAATTATTTTTTCTCGAAGGTTTTAATTTCGACGGGACATCACTGGAAAGACGTCGACAAACCCAGTACTGGTTATTTTGCGACGCCTTGGCCAATTTCTAAAATCATACCGAAGAATACTGAGTACTATAATTTTGAAATAGGCATTCTAGGTGCTTCGTTAAGTGCGTTCGACGTTGTTACTTCTTTGGCCCATCGCCACGGAGAATTTAGCACAACGAAAGAGGGATTAAAATATAGGCTATATGAGGACGCTAAAGGTTTAAAATTTATTTTACATGCTTTAAATGGTTGGCTGCCTCATTTACAATATGAACAAATTGAACCCTTCCGAAAAATATATAGACACACCAACCGAGAGCACATCTTATCACTTATTAATGATAATGGCTTTTTGAGAATTGAAACTTTTTTTGATGCTGTGTGCCGTCCAGCATTAATTAAGGCCTTCGAAAAGGATAAGAATATAGAGTTACAAAATTTACTTTCAAATGACCGTTTCGGATGTCAGCAATTTATAGATACAATGGCTAAAAATCATACCTACATAGATTCTTTTAAAGGAATGGAATTAGAACTGATTAAAGCCCGCGATTCTGTAGAAAATGATAATCCTATTCATTGGATGGAGACGTTAGACGATGTAATGTATTGTTTAAATTTTCACGCTGAATTACTGTCGGCAGAAGACCACCTCTTCTTTAAAAAAGAAATTAAACCTTTTCTTATGAATGTGATTGCTGCATTACCTCTAGATTCTGCTGAAATTTTAATAGCACTTTACAAGGCAGACGTAATCGATTTAATAGCAGGTAACGTAGAACGTATCGAAAATTTGAACACGGATAAAACCACGATTGAAATTACAACAGACAAAAGACCACGGCAAACAAAAGCGTACGATATGTTTATAAATTGTTCGGGAAACGATAACGTGGAACTGGCGAATTATCCGTTTCAATCTATTGTGAAATCTGGTATTGTAAGCAGGGCAAAGGCTAAGTTTGAAGGTGCGCATTCAATCAATGATTTAGACCAATCCATAGATCGCAATCACGTTGTATCGATTAAAAACGACCTTTTCTTACTTACGGGAGGCATTGAAATTGACGCTGCTTATCGCCTACTCTCTACCACTGGAAAAGTACAGCCCACAATACACAACTTATCTTTTACACATACGCTTGGGTGTAGACCGTACTCTTACGGGCTGCAAGCGTGTAACGCTACAAGTTCTATAGTTATACAATCTTGGCTTAGTCCAGAAATTAATGAAAAGAGTATTGTAACACCCCAAATTATTTCGAAAGTATACCAAAATAATAAAGAATTATAGCACCAATAAAAATAACTATAATGATAAGAATGACATAATCCGTACAATGGTCGATAGCGTTATTATATAACCATTATACGTTAAAAACGCTAAAAATTTGATAACAATTCAGAAAAAAATTTTGTAAATTCATTACCGCAAAGCACTTATTAACAAATAACTACAACTTAAATGGCTAAGAAAGACAACTCTCAAAACAAGAAAACCGAAGATTTAAAGCAATTTGAAAAAGACGCTAAGAATAAAGTAATGACCACCAATCAAGGTTTAAAGGTTAACGACACTAACAATTCTTTAAAAGCGGGAGAACGTGGCTCTACGCTCTTAGAAGATTTTCTACTTCGCGAAAAAATAACTCATTTCGATCATGAGCGCATTCCAGAACGCATTGTTCACGCTCGAGGAAGTGCGGCACACGGGTATTTTGAATTATACAAGAGCATTGAAAAATATAGTAAAGCAGGCATTTTTACCGATACCAATCGAAAAACACCGGTTTTTGTTCGATTCTCTACTGTTGCGGGTTCTAAAGGGTCTCCAGATTTAGCGCGAGATGTTCGTGGTTTTGCAGTAAAATTCTATACGCAAGAAGGCACGTGGGATTTAGTAGGTAACAATATGCCCATCTTTTTTATTCAAGATGCTATGAAATTTCCAGATTTAGTGCACGCTGTAAAACCCGAACCCAATAAAGAAATTCCTCAAGCAGCTTCTGCGCACGACACCTTTTACGATTTTGTGTCGCGGACTACAGAGACGCTTCATAACCATATCTGGGCGATGAGTGATCGTGCTATCCCGAGAAGTTTAAGAATGATGGAAGGTTTCGGAATACACACCTTTAGACTTATAAATTCTGAGGGAGAATCTCATTTTGTAAAATTCCATTGGAAACCAAAGTTAGGCGTGCATTCTGTAACTTGGGATGAAGCCGTGAAGATTAATGGCGCAGATTCAGATTTCCATAGAAGAGATTTATGGGACGCTATTGAAGCGGGGCACTTTCCTGAGTGGGAACTCGGAATTCAAATTGTTGCACAAGAGGATGAACATAAATTCGACTTCGATTTATTGGATCCTACAAAGCTCATCCCAGAAGAATTGGTGCCGGTAGAAATTATAGGTAAAATGACCTTAAATAGAAATCCTGAAAACTTTTTTGCCGAAACCGAGCAGGTCGCTTTTCTTCCTGGACACATTATTCCGGGTATAGACTTTACAAACGACCCGTTACTTCAAGGCCGCTTATTTTCTTATCGCGACACCCAATTATCGCGGTTAGGAAGTCCTAACTTTCATCAAATACCAATAAACAGACCAATTGTCGAAACGCATAACAACCAGCGAGATGGGCAAATGCAAATGGATATTCCTAAAGGACAAACCGCCTATTTCCCAAATTCTCTTGGTGGTGGTTGTCCGCATATGGCAAAAATGGCCGAAGGTGCTTTCAATTCTTACGAAGAACGTATAGACGCAAAAAAAATAAGAACCCGAAGCGAAAGTTTTAATGATCATTTTTCTCAACCCGCATTATTTTATAGAAGCCTTGCCGATTGGGAAAAACAGCACGTTGCTGATGCGTATACTTTCGAGTTAGGCAAGTGTAAACACAAACATATTAAAGAACGTATGCTATGGCTTATTGCACAAATTAACAAAGACTTGTCTCAACAAGTTGCGAAAGGATTAGGACTTAAAGTACCGAATACCATAGAGCAACCTATTAATCAAGCTATTGGAGCAGATGCCGAAGTAGAAAAACACCAGCCTCCAAAACAAAAGAATTATCTAGATAAGGCGCCGTCTCTAAGCCAGTCGACAACTAAATTTGATAGTATTGTTACACGCAAAATTGCCGTTTTGGCTTCAGATGGATTCTCTATGAGTGATTTTATAGCGTATAAAAAGGCGTTGGAAAAGGAAGGCGCGATGGTGAAAATTATAGCACCTCATGGTGGAACAATTAGGTGTGATGAAAATATGGAACACGAGGTAGATGCTTCAATTATGACAACGGAAAGTGTTCTTTTTGATGCCGTTTATATTCCGGGTGGCAAAAAATCTATTGAAATGTTGAAAGAAGAACCAAAATATATAAAGTTTATAAATGAAACTTTTAAACATTGTAAAGCTATAGCCGTCGACAATGAAGGAGAAGACTTATTAGATACTACGTTCGTATCAAAATATAAAAACGACAACGCCATTTTTGTAAATGAAAAAGTGAACGGTTTTATTAATGCCATAGCAAAGCATAGAAACTGGGATAGAATGCCAATAGCAGCTAAAGTGCCAGCATAGCAATTTATTTCTAATAGAAAACGATATTACACTAAATCGAGAGGGGAACGCTACTACTTAATTTTTTAAAAATTTAGATTATTAAGTACAAAACGCGTTTCGTATTTTACTCCTATCACTTTTTTGTAGTATCGTTTTTTAATTCTTAAATCACCTTATTTAGTAGTTAAATCTCATTACGATTATAAATTTAACTTATTTTTTAAAAGGCGCTTATATGTACTTAATTAAATATTGTTTACTGTTCTAAAACGTAAATATTTTAAAAATCTACGCTTAAATCTCTAAGAATGACATCTACTTTTATTTCAATTATGGCACTTTATCAATATATATATACTGGATGTCAATGACTTATTTAATGACTTATTTAATGAATTAGTAGATCATACTGCATTTTCGTTATTTGTAATTGTACTTTCTAGTATTGGATATTATACCGCCATTATTATTTATACACGGTTATTTGGAAAGCGAAGTTTCTCTAAAATCTCCAGTTTCGACTTTGCTATGACAGTGGAAGTGGGCTCCATTACAGCGACCACTATTTTATCTGAATCGGTGTCTTTTATAGAAGGAGCGCTAGGTTTATTAATGATATACACTTTACAATTACTAGCGGCTTACTTTAGACGCTACCATTGGTTTAGAAATTTAATTAACAATCAACCCACTTTACTAATGGAAGGTCAACTCATTTTAAGGGGCAATATGAAAGCTGTAAGAGTTACAGAAGGCGATTTACGCCCTAAACTTAGGTAAGCTAACGTAATAAAGCTCTCGGAGGTTAAAGCCGTAATTTTTAAAACGGCAGGTAAAATGGTTGTAATACATAAAGAAAATAATGACTCCATCGATAACTGGCTTTTAAAAGATGTTAAACGCTAATGCCATATTGTTTTAAAAAACATTGAAAAATATGATTTTCATTATCTCTTGTGTTCTCTCTGTGCTCAGTATGACTTTTTTTAGCGCGATTTGGATCGCAACTATAAGAACCTGGCGTGGTTGGCTCATTTTCTATTGGGTGCGCTTTTTCTTAGTCTTTATGAATTGCTATGGTCCATTTTTAATTTTGATAAGACGCTATGGTAGGGTTTAGCCTAAGGAACGCTATCAGGTCTAATGGGGATTATAGGCTTTAAAATTATGTTTTAATTCTCAATATAATAATATTCATTATTATATTCATCTTTTTTTCGCACATATAATTTTTTAGTGAGGTCGCAATTAACGTTTATCAATAGCTAAATTAAAGGCATCACAAGAATATGTTAGACTCTTTTTAAAGTTGCACTTAGTAAGACAATCAGAAACATTTTCAACGCACAACTGTAATCAAAATTCACAAAATTACTCACATAATAACAGTGACTAGCGATCTTATTGATTACCTATTATTAATAAGCATTTTAACAAAAAATATATTCTTGAATATCTTAATTCTCACGTGTTTCCTTATATATTTAACACTACTTATTTTAATTTTTTCTATATATAAAAGACTTAATATTAAACACATATAAAGAATTCATAATCTCTAAAATTTTTATAATTTTTAATCCTATTAACTATTTTTTATCACCTATCTTTAATTAATAAGATATAATTATAAATTAATATTAAAAGATGACACTTTATATTAAGCACATGGTAAGTTTAAGATGTAAGCTCATGGTAAAATATGAGTTAGAAAGACTACACTTAAAATATATACGCATAGAACTTGGCACTGTCGAAATTGAAGAGAACATTACTAATGCAGTAAAACAAGAATTGAAATTAAATTTAGCTATTTCTGGCCTTGAATTATTAGACGATAAAAAAAGCATTTTAATTGATAAAATAAAAACAGTAATTATTGAAATGATACATCATTCTGAAGATATTCCAAGAGTTAATTGCTCCTATTTTATTAGTCAGAAATTGGGTTGTGATTACACCTATCTATCCAATTTATTTTCAGAGGCAGAAGGTATTACCATTCAACACTTTATAATAAAACATAAAATAGAGAAAGCCAAAGAACTTCTATTAGATAACGAATTAAATCTTACTGAAATATCTCACAAACTTCACTACAGCAGCGTCGCGCATTTATCAAATCAATTTAAGAAAATTACGGGGTCAACACCTTCAATTTTTAAGAGTTTAGGCGAACTAAGAAAGGAAAATTTAGAAAATCTGTAACTTATGTAAGTTTGCCGTTTAATTATGTAACAACTTATAGGGAATTTTTAACCACCTTTATTGTAGTACAACGAAGTACATTTTAAAACAATTTATTATGAACGACAAGAATAAACAAGAAGATCACAAAAAGGACGTGAAAGGTAATAATAAACAAAAAGTTGATTCTAAACACAACTCTGATTCTACAAAGAAAACTCCTGAAACCAAAAAGAAAAACTAGGCAGAAGGTCTGAATTTTAAACCTTTTAAAATATGCTTTTTATAGTCTCTAAGTGATAAAATCAATTAATTATAAGAACAGTTGTTAATCGACTGTTCTTATTTTTGTTTTGTTTTGAATTGAATTGAGACTTTAAGTCTGCTTTCATTTCCTATTTACTCCTTTAAAATACCCATATATTTTCTTATTGAATACTGAGAAATATCCATTATCATTTGTACTACTTCAAATTAGTTCTATTTAAGCTAATTTAAAATGTTAAACTGCAAATCGTTATAGCAATTTTTCTGGAAAATAGCATCGAACTATAAACTAGAATAATATGGAACGATCGCTTTTCACCGTAAAAATGCTCTTAATTTCCTTGAGCAACGCTGCACAAACCAATCGCGTAGAAATTGATACTTCTACCATTAATTCTCATTTTTTTATTGCCATTATAGCTGGTGTTTTACTCGCTTTAATTTTTCAAATTATTTTAACAGCACTGTCTGTGGCTTTAGGAATAAATATGATTGGTAACTTAAAAAAAACGTATGTTGAAAATAAGGTTAAACCCTCAGATAACGAAAAAAATAATGATGACACATACAATCAAGATTACGATGATTATGAGGCAGCAGCCGGAGTTAAAATAAGTAGCGCTTTTGGCATTTGGAGTTTACTTACTACCGCCATTTCTCTATTTGGCGCTTCTGCGATAGCCTTAAATTTAAGTTTCTTTGGTTATTTAGCTTCAAATTTAACAGTCGCTTTAGTTATTTGGGCTCTATTCTTCCTCCTAATTTTTTATCTAGAGACTAAAATTGTAAATACCCTTATTGACTGCTTAGTAACCACAGTTACTTCTGGTTTGAAATCGTCGGCAAACATTATTAAACAACTTTTTGCAACATCTGATGAAAAGAAAATTGAAAACGTAATCGGGTCATCTATAGATAAAATTAGAAAAGAATTTGATGTTAATTTAAATACTACAGATCTCTCTAACGTTTTAGATAAATTCCTTACAAAAGTGGATGATAAAATGCCCAACTACGATACGCTAAAAGAAGGTCTAGATAAAATAGCGGGTAAAAGCAAATCCTCGAATAGCTCGGGAAAATATATGGCTATTCAGCAAGTACTAACGAAAGCTGTTGATAAAGTCGATACTTCTAGTGATAATGAATCAAATGAAAAAGATAATAAATTAAAGTTTATTTTATCAGATTTAAAAAATGCTTGTACAAGTAAGGGTTCTACAGCTAAAGTGGTAACGGTCGCTATTACTAAAAAAACGCCAGTTGAAGAGTCTCAAATTAACGACACTATTAAGCAAGTAAAGGAATATCTTTCTAAAATTACGCCTGAGGCTTTTTCGGGAGCAAAACTTACTGACGACTTTAACAAAATACTGTCGGATCCTAAATCTATTGGCGCTATTTTCTCTACTAAGTTTGCCGATTTAAATAAGGACAGTATTATTGAAACCTTATATAAAAATACGTCGCTAGATGAAATAAACTTAAGAATTATGCCGATAAAATTGAAGAAAGCATTTCGAACGTGAAAACGACTTTTGAAGATAGCGATATGAATACTATAATGGAAGGCGCAGAAAACGCTATCGCAGAATTCTTTAATAGCACATAACGTAAAGAACTTAATTATAACGACTTAAAACAAGATATAAGCAGTATTTTAAGTAATCCGAAAGACTCTCTCGATATAATTAAAGCAAGATTAAGTAAAATGGATAGTAATACCATTAAAGCTTTAGTAACTAATAACAAACATATAGATGAAAGTTAAATTGATTCCATTTCTTCTAAGCTAGATAATACTGTTGAAATGGTTAAATCTAAAGTACAGAAAATAGAGCAAAAAGCACAAGAGCAATTAGAAATGACGAAGAGAAAAGCAGTTATTCAAGCAGAACACGCTAGAAAAACTGCAGCTTCAGCAGCTTGGTGGTTAATTATTACAGTGGTGTTTTCTGCTGAGGCTGCAATGCTAGGCGCCTGGATAGAATTATAATAGATTTACAAACCCAACTTCATAAATTAAAAAAGCATATATTTATAGTGTAGATTTAAGGATGTCTAAATATTTAGACATCCTTAATTTTAAAAAAACACACAGTCCTTTATGAAAATTTGCAAAGTAAACTCATTACCACTAAAAGAAGTTATTGAAAGTTTAGCCCAGTGTTTTGATGTAGAGTTCCACGAAAATTGCGATGAATATTTTATCGATCTCCCTCCAACGATAGGAATAGGTCAGATTCGCGGCGTTAATTTTGACAACGGATTAGGTATTATTAATTATAAGTGTAAATTTTTTAAGGATGTTAGAATAGATTTCACAATAGATGATGTGCACCCTGTTAAATTTATATATGCCTTAAAAGGCCCTGTAAATCATCGTTTTGCAAATGAAACTGCCGCACATAAAATAGCACAATACAAATGTGCCATTGTCGCTAGTGAAAGTAATAATGGGCATTTGCTCTTCTTTGAAAAAGATAAGGACATTGAAATCGTTAGTTTAGAAATCAATAGGAAAGTGTTTGTTGAAACTTCTAAGTGTGAATTAGACGGCATCTCTGAAGATCTTCAAAAATTATTTAGAGATTTAAAAGCAGATCATACGTATTACCATGAAGGTTACTATGGTTTAGAATTTAAGACGCTTTTAGATGGTATTGCTAAATATGAAAATCAAAAACTAGTACGCAAATATTACTTAGAAAGTATTGGTCTTCAAATATTCATCAAACAATTAATCCAACATCGGGATGATAAGTTAGGTTTTACAGAAAGTAGAATCCTTCGAATTAACGAATTAAACCGAGTGGAAGAATTATCTAAATATATTTCTGAAAATTTAGATAGTGAATTATCGGTTGCAAACCTTTCAAAATTATCAGGTTTAAACCCTAACAAGTTACAGAAAGCCTTTAAATATTTATACCATTCTACAGTAAATGAATACGTAACCACAACACGATTAGATACGGCGCAAAAGTTATTAATGGAAAAAGATTTAAATGTTTCTGAAGTAGTTTCTGTTGTAGGTTTTAAAAGCTTTAGCTATTTTTCTAAAATTTTTAAAGAAAAATTTAAAATTAGCCCAAGTTTATTTAGAGACTTAAAATAAAATAAGATGCTAGCCCGCTTGTTACTTTACTCATTCTAGATAATTTTGATAATGCATCAGAAATCGCAGTATGGAGACAGTCTTATATGAAGCATTGCATCAATCAATCAATCAATCAAAGCATTCTTCTCAAAAATTAAAAGATGCCGATGGAGGTCATAATAGGAATTGCAGCTGGCGTATTTACCTCTTTGGCGATTATCTCCAGATAGTTAAGGCTCTCCGGACAAAAAAAGCTGGAGTCGTTAGTGCCTTTATGTTTGTAATATTATGCAATGGGATTGGTTTATGGACCGTGTATGGGGTAATAAAACAAGATTAGCCTATTATTATTATCAATGGCATATCTTTTCTATTAAATTCTAAGATGTTATTTGTAGTTTTAACTCAAAATAAAAATTAAATTAATCCATAGAGTTCACCGCTACTAAAATCCGGTTTATAGACCGCGACCACTTTTTATAAATCGCAATGGGTTGCGGGTAATTAGTTTTACCACTAACGGCATCAAACAACCAAGGGGCGAGAATTTTAGAGTCAGTAATATGATTTAATTCTGGAATCCATTTTCTAATATAGTCCTCAGATTTATATTTTAAACTTTGATGAACCGGGTTTGTATAATATATTTCGAAAGCTTGCATATGCCAATTCATCCAATTTGCACTAACATCGTAATCGATAAGAGTGCTTTCAAAATAGGCTGCACCCCAAGTCCAATTAATTTTTAAATCGTGAACAAGATAACTAGCACAGTTTACTCTACCCCTATTACTCATATATCCTGTGCTATTTAATTGGCGCATATGTGCATCAATAAACGGAATACCTGTTGTTCCGTTTTGCCATCTTAGAAAATGTTCTTTATTATTCTCAAATTCTAAATCCTTATTCTTAAACCCTTTCAAATAGAATATAGCATTTCCCATTTTCATTCCTTTAAAGGTGAAATAATCACGCCAAACCAGTTCAAAGATAATCCACCATGTGCTTTGATTTTTAGCGACTTTAGCTTCATATTTTTTAACGGCTTTAAATATTAATCGGGGAGAAATACAACCAAGCGCTAAATAAGGCGAAAGTTTAGAACTATAATCTAAGCCTATCGATTTGTTGCGAGACCATCGGTAACCTGTTAATAATTTAGAGTCGAAAGTGTAATACTTTAACCTATTAATGGCCGCATCTTCTCCTCCATCCAAAAAAGGCTGAGCATTTTTATACTCCACAATTGAGAATCCATAAATGGTAGGTAGCGGAAAACCCGTTGACGTAACGTCGCAGTGACCTTTACTATGTTGTGGCGTTTTAAAAGTAGGTCGCGGTACACTTTCCTTTCCAACGGGAATTCGGTATGCTTTACTCGTTAAAGGAATAACGGGAATGGTAAACGGAATATCGTTAATATGATATAAGGTTTTACCCCAATAAGAACGGAACTCGACATCGGGTAAAAGATGTATTACTTTGGTTTTAATATTCAATTCTTCGTACGCGGAGTCCTCTTCTGCATAAATTTCGGTGATACCGTATTGCTTGACTAACTGCGGTATTTCTGTAACAGCACTGTTACGGCCAATAATGAGATGTCCGCCCAACAATTCTAAGTTTTTCTGTAAATTTAAAACCGATTGTTCTAAAAACTTAAATCGATTACATCCTGCTTTTCTAAAGCCCAAGTCTAGCATTTCAAAAAGGTAAGGTTCTACAGAAAAGAAAAATAGCAAACGATCACAATGGTGAATTGCTTGGCAGAGCACTTCGTTATCGTAAACTCTTAAATCATTCTTAAACCATACTAAACCTGTTTTCATTGGTAACTCATTTTAAACCTGATTCTTTCACAATAGAAAATTATAAACCTAACTATCCAAAAGGCTATTGCCAAGCTGCGCAAAACGTAACTTACAGTTGTAAATAAAACCTCCTTATGCTACAAAAAGAGCACGTCAATTTAATTTTACGGCATATTCAACATCTTAATTTTGTTCATCATCTGTACCGTCGATACCTTCTTTAGACAATAGTGGATGGTCCTGCCCTAAACCAATAATAGAAATTAAATTAGTTACGGCATTGTATAACATTAAAATAACGGTGATCATCATTCCGCTAATAATAGAAGTAGAACCAAGAGTTGCCCAATAGATTGCAGTAAACCACGACGTAGGTACGTTTTCAGATTCTACGATTGGAATGTTGAAAAATTGAAAAAGAATTAAAGCCGAAATAAATAAAATGACATCGAATTTAGCAATATTTAAAACCTGATAATAATGTGTGTTTTTTAAAGTGTTTTTAGAACCAAAACTAACACTTAGCAGCGTTAAAAGTAACGCCAGAATAGTTGCCGTGGCCAGTACAATAGTATTACATAACATATTTAAACCACCTAAAGATACCGTTAACAAGTGCTTTGCTTCGTAACCAGAAACATTACCTAAAAGAAAAATCCCTAAACCGGTTAATAGAGTAGCCATTGCGCCCCCATAGATTGCATTTTTGTTTGTTTTAAGAAACTTCATCATAGCTATTTGGAATATTGGCATCGGTTAATAATTGAAGATTTAATGCTTTGTTTTCAGCATTATGAATCACAGAAACATCCCCCGTACTCTCAAAAACAACAGCCTTTACTTCTTTGAAATCATGCACATTTGCTTCTCTCAATTTAGCTATTAAATCGTCTTTACCCACATTACAACTTTTAAGCCTATCGTAAAGAATTTCGCCATTCCACATAATAACTTGCGGTTTATTAGTAAACAATTGCTTAAAGAACTTGTTTTTTCTAACGAAGAAAGAAAACAGAGTTTGAAAACCTATAATCGTTACGAGCACAATTGCAGCCTTAGTTAAAGAATAATCATTATTTAATATAGTAGATGCTAAAACAGAACCGACCGCTATAGTAGATGCAAAATCAAAGCTAGACATTTTAGCAAACGTTCGTAATCCGAAAACACGAGTTATAAAAATTATTAATGAAAACACTCCAAGTACAGATACAATTAACCAAAACACTTCTTCTAAGTCCATAATTCTTTTGTTTTAAGTTACAAAATTAGGATACTTAAAGCTGAAGTGTTACTTCTTATCAATTAATTTTTTGCTCATATAAATGTTAAATGGTATACTGTTTTAGTAAGTTGTTTTGAGATAAATTAAATTGTTAAAGAGTAAACCCATTAAACATTTGTTTATTAGTTTTGTGCAAATTAGAACGTAATTGCGTGCCGCTCTCACTAGAAATAGCGACGCTGCACCTTAACATTAAACGTATAACAAATTATAAATTTATGGCTGATTTAGGTAACGTCGCTCACCTATCATTTCAAGCAATTGAAGACGATTATAAAAATTTTGTATTAAAGCAGAAACATCCGTGCGTGATGGCGAAAACAGTGTTTTTAATGAATAATTACCATTTAAAAGTTTATGATTCTTTAAACGACAATGTATGTTTAAAAGCAGTATTAAACGATTTGGAAGCATATATTAATCAATACGATTTTGAGTCTAACGAATTTGAATCCTTTATGGCTGTTTTTCCGAATGACCATTTTACTTCAGAATTAGAGTTTGAAAACAAATTATGGAGCGTATTACAGAAGCTTCACGATATAGACGATTGCGACTGGGACCCTACAGTTAGTAGTGATCCAGATAGTTCAGAGTTTAGTCTTAGTCTTAAAGGCAAAGCGTTTTACATTGTAGGCCTTCACCCAAATAGCTCTAGAATAGCAAGGCAGAGTCCACATACGACAATAGTATTTAATTTACATTGGCAATTTGAGAAATTACGAGAAATGGGAACCTACAGCAAAATAAAGAAAAGAATTAGAAAAAGAGATCAGAAACTTCAAGGATATATAAACCCTGTGCTTAAAGATTTTGGTAATGACACCGAGACAAAACAATACAGCGGAAGGGCTATTGAAAGTGATTGGAAATGTCCTTTCCATACTAAAAAATAAAAACATAAAAGAAATATGAAAGAGAAAATTACTATTGCAAAACAAAGTGGCAAAGCTTTCAAGCTAAAGAAAGGAGACATTTTAACTGTAATTGACCCGAAAGGACAGCAAGTAAGCGATATGGTACTTTTTAATAGTGCAGACACTAAAGAAAAAGTATCTTCTGGTAAAACTCTAGATTTTGAAGAATCCATTTTAATAACAACAAGCAATTACCTTTGGAGTAACCGCTCTAACAAAATGGTCGAAATTATTAAAGATACTAATGGTCGTAATGATTTTTTGCTCGCACCTTGTAGCAAAGAAACTTTCGAGGTTATGTACAACCATAAAGGGTATCATCCAAGTTGCCTAGAAAACCTATATAAAAACTTGCAACCCTTTGGTATTGATTTTGACGATATTCCAAATGCCTTTAACATCTTTATGAATGTTCAATTTGATTTGGAAGGTAAGATTTCAGTGCTTCCGCCAACGTCTGTAGCAGGCGATTTAATTCAATTTGAAGCGTGTATGGACCTTATTGTATGCCTTACAGCATGTTCAGCAGAAGACAGTAATGGTGGCTCATTCAAACCTATTGAATATTTTATAGAAACTGTTAATTAATACGAATGGTACTATTGATACTATATGATCAGTAGTACCATAGTTATTATTCTTCTTCTCCTCCAGATCTCTTTTTACGCTCATCATTGGTTTTACCATATTGATTGTAATGGCTCTTTTTCTGAGCTCCCTTTTCGTCTGTAGCGTTTTGATATAGCTCTTTTTCGTGTTCCGTTTTGGGGTTTTTTCTATCTTTACTCATACAATTTGGTTTTAATGAAGTATTAAATTATTAAAAAATAGTGAGCTCAGTTTGCGCATTTAGATAAAAATTTAGCTTATTTATGCGTAAACTTTTATACGATTCTATTGTGGTGAAGATGTTACACGTCTAGAAAACGTGCCGTAAAAGCCTTATCTTGGTTGCTTACGATTTAAAATAAAGCTTATATAAAGAAATTCTTTTTCTTTAATTAGAAAAAACCAACGAGTATCAATCTTAAAAAAATAAATAGCTCTTATAATTGTCTCCCTGTTAAATAGTATTACATAATTATGAAAACCTATCACCGACTCTCTCAGTTATCATTTCTAAAAAAGTACTCTTACAAATTTTTATTCGTAGCCTTCATAGGTATTCATATTCCCTTATTAGGTATTATTGGTTATGTGTTGTTTGCAACTTCGGTCTCTATCACTGGATTTATTTTAATAACCTTAGGGTTAACTCTAGGCGCTACAGTAATAACCTTAAGAATTCTAAACTCATTGTTAGACCCTATCATAAAAGGGAAGGTTGCATTAAGTAATTACGTAGAGCACCATATAGTACCCGATCTTCCTAATTATTATTCTGATGAGATTGGACAACTGTTACAAAATATCCAATACACCATTGAATGCTTAGAAGAGGTGGATATAGAAAAACAGGAGGTTACCGAACTCATTTCACACGATTTAAGAACACCGGTACTTCAGTCTATCGAAATTATAAAATTTTTAGAAGAAGATGGGCACGATACTCATCACCGCGTTGAAAATTTAAAGATGTTGAAAGAAATCACCAATAAACAACTAAAGTTTCTTGAAGAAATGCTTAACATTTTGAGGTCTAAAAATGTAGAAGTTGTTTTAAATAATTTTGAAGATTTAGATTTATCACAGCTCATTTACACCGTTATTGATGGACAAAATAAACGCCTTGCTGATAAAAAGGTGTCTGTAATTAACTCTTTTCCTCGCGGTATAAAAGTTAGAGGACATTCTATTGCTTTAAGACAAGTTTTTGAGAATTTATTGGATAATGCTATTAAATTTTCTAATAATAACGGTGAAATACACATCTCTGGAACAACGAATATAAACAGCGTAAATATTAAGATAAAAGATGATGGTATGGGATTCGACACGCATACTGAAAAAATAATGTTTAGTAAATTTGTACCCGGCCATTTAGGTGTAAATGGAGAACCCTCCACTGGATTAGGTTTATATTTGACCAAAAAGATTTTGAATAAACATAATGGTACTATTGAACCCTTTAGCCTAGGAATGGGAGAAGGAGCAACGTTTCTAATATCCATTCCTATCGCATAAGAAGAGGTTTTAGAAAGAGCTGAAACTAGAAAAAAAATTGTGGCGTTAGCTTCAGTACTCCAAGAAAAAAACACTTTGCAGCCCAAGTAATACCTATTGTACGCCTGTGATAAGCCAAAAGAGCACTTAAACACGTGTTTACAGACTCACTTTATAATAATAATAATAATAATAATAAGTGATTTGTTGGATTTTTTAGAATCGTTTATAAGTTTTAGGCCACAATAGGTTGTATTAGTGAACATTAAAATAATACGCAAAAATGCTGGTCTACAAATTTCGTACCGTCACAGTTCCAGACTCTATTTGAAGGTTTAAAATGGAGATTTGTGTAGTACACTCAGAAAGGAGTTTTCCCCCTTTGAGAGGTCGATTTCGAGTGGCTATTCTTTTAGAACTCATTATTTAAACTTTAAAGGCGTTAACCCTTTAAAAAAATATTCCGCAATAACTATTAAAATTATTTACAATATATAACATCTATTTATTAGCTTTATTAAAAACTGATATTTATGGAAGCTGTAGCGTTAATTGAAAAACTAGGAACCACCGAAAAGATACAATTACATTTATTACAAGTTATAGATGCTTTTCAGAATATGGATTATCATACTTTAAACGACATCCTAGATAATGGGACGTATTATCAGGATATGAAAAAAACAGCTTTTATATACCGCCAGCAGTATATTTTTAACGCACTACAAAATCTTGGAGACACTTATCTTAACCTGTCTACAGATATTTGTACGGGCTGTATGTGTAATGAGCCTATTTTTGTCTTTACAGGCAATCAGTCTGGAAGACGGTATGCAATTTACATTCAGTTTACCCAGGGAAAAATAACAGATATTTTTAAATGTGCTATAAAGTCTCATATGTTTGATTGCTTACCTCCATAAAGCAACCTATAATTAGTAACTTATTAAAGCGAATTAAAGTGCTTTTTAAAAATCTCAAAGGGTGTTCTGTGCCCCGTCGGGGCATAGGAGTGAACAAAATTTGAGTTTCTATTTTCTAAAAATTGAAGTGTTTTAATAGGCGAAATAACGTCATCGTTTTCACCTAAAACAATGGTGTGTAAAACATTGGTGTTATTAACGCAATTAACATCTGGCTTTTCTGCAGTGGTTTGTTCTAAGGCTGGATTAAAAAGTAAGCTTGGTATATTAAACTTATTACTAATATGATAACCTAAATATCCACCTAAGCTGCTTCCTATAATGAGATGCACAATAGTGTTCTCGCAGATCGCTTCTAATTCGGCAAATATGGTCTTTGAATCCTTCTTATAATTAAGCTGCGGATTGAATACATGATGTTTCTCTTTTAGCCATTCAATTTTATTAGATTGATTACTACTCATTAAACCGTGCAAATAAAGTATAGTCATACATTTATAATTCTTATCTAAGCGCTATGCTCTCATATTTTAACACAAACTAAATCGACAATTAAAAAATTACTCCGTGCGTATTCTCCCCGTAACCTCATCAATATTAATAAGGAAAACTATAGGATAATCGGCGGTATCTATTTTACTAGAAAATTCTTCAATAAAATCTACCGTTCTAAATTCATTATTTACCACAAGGTGTTTCACGCCTAAAGAAAAGGTGTGCATTTGTGCTTTTGCTTCGCTATTAGAGAGCTCTTCGTAGGTACCGTGGACTAAAATAGATTTCCAAGAACTTACTGAATTCACATCGGTTACCAACAAAGAGACGTCACGGTTTTCGCGCATTCCTCGTATTTTGTGTCCCATTGCCGAATACCCAATAATAGCATTTTTCTCTTTATTATAAAAATAAGTTATAGGCACTACAAACGGTTTGTTTTGTGATATATATGCTAAATTACCAATATAATTATCGGCTAAAAGCCTTAAGTTTTCAGTGTCTTTTAATGGTCTTCTCATTCTTAATTATTTTACTTTATACTCATTATGGAAACGCTTATCTACCCAATTAAATACCTTTCATTACTGATTGCAATCAGTTAAACACAGTCTTTTTAAAAATTTAAATACAGTATATATGTTAAAAATTTAAACGAGCTGCAATTACTCGTAAGTATTCAACTTATTTCTAAGATTTAATACTTCTCCTTGAAGTTTTTCAACTTGTTGTAATAAGTTATAAATCGCATCAATACCTTCTAAATTAATATCGAGATCATAATGCAAACGCATCATTTTTTCAACATTATTAAGTTGTGTTGTTTTTATAAATTGGTCAGTTTCGGTAATCGTAATTTCAACCAATTCGTACTCTTGTAACGCACTAATAAATGTTATGGGAACTTGATAATGCTTACAAAACTGTTGTATAGAAATTAGGTGTGTTGTATCCATTTTATCGTAATTTTGAGAGTTCGGTAAAGAGTTCTTTTTCCTTATCGGTAAGCATCGTTGGTGTTACAACGTTATAACTTACAAATAGGTCGCCAAACTGACCGTCTTTTTTATACTTCGGAAAACCCTTACCTTTTAATTTTACTTTTGCTCCGTTTTGTGTTTCTGGCTTAATCGTTAGTTTCACTTTACCGTTAAAGGTGTCTACTGTTAACTCTCCTCCTAATAACGCTGTATATAAGTCCAAATCGGCAGAAGTATACAAGTTATCGCCATCCCGTTTAAAAACAGTGGTATTTTTTATAGAAAAAGCGATGAGTAGGTCACCATTAGGGCCACCATTAACACCTTCGCCACCGTGCCCTTTAATTTTTATGACTTGCCCATTCTCTACTCCTGCCGGAATAGTAATACGAATGTTTTTACCATTTACAGTCAGTGTTCGTTTGTGGGTGGTATAAGCCTCTTTAATATCGATTTGTAATTCGGCATTAAAATCTTGACCTCTAAACTTAACCTGTCGCCCTCGAGATTGCGAACGTCCGCCAAACATCGAACTAAAAAAATCAGAAAAGTCATCATCGCCAGACTGTTGCGACCCCCGCTGTCTATCATACTGTTGCCTGCTTTGCTGTCTCTGCGCTTGTTCGTAAGCTTCTGCATTTTGCCAATGTTCACCATGAGCATCGTATTTTTTCCGATTTTCAGAATTACTTAAGACCTCGTTCGCTTCGTTTATTTCTTTAAATCGTTTTTCAGCTTCTTTATCGTTGGGGTTAAGATCGGGATGGTGTTTTCTGGCGAGTTTTCGGTACGCTTTTTTTATGTCTTTATCTGAAGCGTCTTTAGACACCTCTAAAACTTTATAGTAGTCAATATATGCCATTAGTGATTAGGATGTGGTTTTAAATGCGATTTAATCAGTGATTTCAAGCTACAAATATACTCTTTCATAATGGCACTATCCATATGTGGATGCTGCAACGATGGTATGGTAATAGGATCCTCATCTAAATGCACATACAATTCTGGATATTCCGTCTTAATTCGCATAGTAAGTATGGTAATTTTATTTAAAAGATTGTGAAGAGATTTCATAATTCAACAAATTTTAAAGCAGTAAACTACGGGTTTATAATCGGTATTAAGATACAATAATCTTTTGAGATTACTCCAATATAAGATAAGACTTTATATTTTATTACCATATCAATCTGTATGAAAACAATTACATATAGGCCGTTGTCTATTGATTGGTTTCTTACTTCAATTCAGGATCTAATAGATAGTTACAACTGTTGAAGCTTACGCGCTATTAAATTAGGATACGAACCTTAACGGAATGAACAATCTATAACCTGTTAAGTAAAAATTAAACGCAATCTTATTGTACAAAAAAGATAAGGGGAAAGGAGTATAGAAAAAATACGCAAGAAATAAAAACCAAGCGTTTACTCACTGGCTCACAGCACTTTCTAACTACCACTCTCCTTGAATTAAGAAACTTAAGTAGTTTCCTTCATTTTTTGAATTACAGAATATTAAAAAACTATACCTTATAAAACCACTCTATAAACAAGCACCTTAATTCCCTTTAACGCGCTGCCATAAGTCAATCAGTAACTTTTTACCTTCTCGACTGCCTTTTGGCGCCTCAATTAAACTGACGTCGCCATCTTTAGCAACAGCAATTAAATAACTAAATACGAAATTTTTAGCTTCCGGTTGAATACTTAATAACCCGAAGCGCAAATCGTTAAAGTATAAATCCCCCTCTTTTTTAGTTATCGTGTACCAACCTTTAGAAATGGCAATCATACGTTGTATTTTTTCGGAGTGGATTAAATCTCCTAAATATTCGTGATGTTTAGGGTAAGGTATAAATGTAATGGGCTGCGAATCGAAAAAAGAATAATAGCCTATTAAATAGTGGCTATCGGTTTCTACATTCGCACACCATAATATGGTGTTAAATGGTGCGGGTTTAGTTTCTAATTCGTTATAAACAAGTCCTTGTTCTTCTAACGCATTTTCGAACATATTGTAAGCAATCCCCTTACTTACAAAGGTTAACGCTAAATACAAAGTACTCACTAATAATCCTAAACGATTATACTTACGCCGTTTATTAGAACTTCTATGCTGCAATAGCGCCATAATTAGAAATACTAAAAAAGGCAGCGTGTATAGCGGATCGATAACAAAAATGGTTTTGAAGGCTAGTCGTAAGTCGAACGGCCAAAACAACTGTGTCCCCCAAGTAGTATGCGCATCTAGAATAGGATGCGTAATAAAGGTCCAGAAAAACAACCACGACCAATCTTTTATAGATTTATGTTTATCGTATCTGGTAACGAGCCACGCGAAAACAGGTGCAAAAACAACCGAAAAGAATATAGAATGGGTAAACCCACGATGAATTTCCAGAGCACTAACCGTATTAGTAAAAAAAGACGCGATAATATCTAAATCAGGAATGGTTCCTGCTATCGCTCCGTATAACATAGCACGGTTACCAATTTTCCGACCTAAAACGGCCTCGCCGACTGCGGCACCTAATACTATTTGTGTTAACGAATCCATAGTTTAAAAAAAGGGTTATAAAAGTTGCAAAGCTAAGCAAACTAAATAGTATTTTGGAGTCTTTTTATAGTGGACAATTTAACAAATCAATATGGATAAAAATTAACAACTAAGATTATTTTAGGCACTAACTATCTGTAATGTATTGGTCGTTTTATGTATTTATTTTCTACGCTTTTTTCTAAACTATTTTAATAATACCTTTGGAACAATAAATGATTAATTAACCGTTTTAAAAAACTAATATTATATTTATGCAACGATTACTTATTGCGTTATTATTGTTAACGAGTCTCTCTATAGAGGCACAGAATAACGCGTTTATAGCAGGAGAGAAACTTACTTTTACGGCGTCTTACAATATGTCTGGTTTAATGACAGATTTAGCGCAGGTAACGATGGAAACTAGCGAGGTAAAAACATCATCGGCAACACTTTTGAGATTAAAAGGGACAGCAACAACCTATTCTAAATGGGATAGCTTTTTTAAAATTCGCGATTTATACGAAAGTTACGTAAGCCCAAAAACAGTAACACCATACTTATACAAACGAGAAATTAACGAAGGGGGTTACTATAAATACGTTAAGTACAACTACAACCACAAAACCCGAACAGTAAAAAGTGTACTGCGTAAGAAAAGCAAGAATTTCGAATCTGGTTTCTGGGACCGTAATAGTACCGTTACTATTACAGCGGGTACACGCGATATTATGGCCACATTATATCAATTACGTACTTTAGATATCCATAAAGCACCAGTAGGTGCCAGCGATACGTTTACGGTGTTATTCGATAACAAAGAAACCAAGTTTTCTTTTACAATGATGGGTAAAGAAACCTTAAACACTGCACTTGGTAAAATGCAATGCTACAAACTAAAACTAAACGTTATTGGTAACGATGTTTTAAAAGGAAACAGTAACTTCCTATGGTTATCGGCAGATCAAAACAAAATACCAGTATTTGCTAAATTTAAAGTCGCTGTTGGTAGCGGAGAATTACGAATCAAAGACGTTAGCGGTCTAAAAAACTAATAAAATTATGAGACTTACATTTATTATTCTTGGTTTAATCACCTCTATCTTAGCAGTTATCTTAGCGATATTACCCTTATACATATTATCGTTTATTCCAGCAATTTTAGCTATTCTATTCGGTCTTTTAGGTTTTTTCAAGTCTAAAAAAGCACACAAACCAACGCACACTACACAACTTATCTTTTTATTAACCATAATTGCTTTTGCCATTGCAACGTACCAAACGGTATATTCTACAACTGAAGTTGGCGATACTGAACAATTAGAGTTACGTGAAGAAAGCTCGCTTGAAGACTCTATGAATGAATTGGAAGACATTGAAATTATTGATAGTGATATTGCAGATTAATAGTATCCAAACGCATAGTAAAGCACTATCCTGAAGACTCTAGTCTAAAGGGCACTTCTTTGTTACATTACATACCTATTCTAAAAAAAATACGAACGCTCTAGTCATTACAATTCTGCAAATCATAATATTCTGGATATATTTTGCTGTAATAATCTTCACCCCCATTTATCAAATACTTAGAGACACGCGCAACGGGGCTATCGCCCTATGGCCGTAGTTGCAGCACCACTTATTTCTGGCGCAGCTTCGCTCTCAGGCAATCTTAGACTATAAATAATACCATAGTGAAGATATTTAGAGTGTTAAAGAGTGTTAAAGAGTGTTAAAGCATTGCTAAAAGCCCCTTTATTTCTCGTATTTTTAGCAATTAATCTAACTTATTATAGACATTCTTTTATGAAAAAAGCACTTTATCTAGTTGCCTTATCGCTTCTTTTTTCTGCTTGTGGTAGCACAACTCAGAGTACGACTAAAACAACACAACAAACTGCCGATCCTTCGGTGTATGCCAACACGATTACTCAGGCAGAATTAAAAACGATGCTGTACACGTATGCATCTGATGAGTTTGAAGGCCGAGATACTGGAAAACCGGGTCAGAAAATGGCGGTAGACTACATTAGAGATTACTACATTAAAGACGGCGTTCCTGCTGCAAAAAAAGATGGTAATTACTTTCAAAATGTGCCTTTACAAGTCTTAGGAAAGCCCGATGTTGCGATAAACGTAAACGGAGAAGCCTTTACTTACATTGACGATTTAATATCGGTGGGTGCTGGAAATACGCAAACTATTACGGCCAACGAGATTGTTTATGTTGGTTTTGGTTTTGAAAATGAAACATATTCTAGTTACGACGGATTAGATGTAAAAAATAAAGTGGTGGTTATTAAATCTGGAGAACCTAAAAATGCAGATGGAACGTACCTTATAACAGGAACGACTGAAACTTCAGAGTGGTCTGAATATAGAACGCAATTTGCTAAGAAAAGAGATATTGCTAAAGAAAAAGGGGCTAAAGCCGTGTTATTTTATTACCCAGAAGTGTACAAAATGGCCGCGCTTAGATATGGGAATCCAAGCGGACGTATGACGTTAGACGTTGATACGAATGAAATGTATTACTTTATAATTAATACCGACTTAGCAAAAAGTTTAGTGAGTGATATTGAAACCAATAATACAGCAAAAATCGTTTCAACAAAAATGACTTTAGAATTCACTAACAATTCTGAAAAAATCATGTCAGAAAACGTTGCTGCTGTTATTAAAGGAAGTGAAAAGCCAGACGAATACATTGTAATCTCTGCGCATTTAGATCACGAAGGTGTTAAAGACGGTGAAATTTATAATGGTGCCGATGATGATGGTTCTGGAACAGTTGCTGTTTTAGAAATTGCTCAAGCCTTCGCAAAAGCAAAAGCTGATGGTTTCGGACCAAAGCGTTCTGTGGTATTTTTAAACGTCACTGCCGAGGAAAAAGGACTTTTAGGTTCTAGCTATTATACAGATCACGATCCTATTTTTCCATTAGTAAATACGGTAGCAAATTTAAATATTGATATGATTGGCCGTCTCGACCCTAAACGTGAAAAGAAAAATAGAAACTACATTTACCTTATTGGTAGCGATAAATTAAGTTCAGAATTACACGCTATTTCTGAAACAATGAACTCGAAGTTTATGAACATTGATCTAGATTACACGTTTAATGCAGAAAACGATCCGAACCGTTTTTACTACCGTTCTGACCACTATAACTTCGCTAAAAACAATATTCCTTGTATTTTCTATTTCAACGGAACACACGACGATTACCATAAGCCTGGCGATACACCTGATAAAATCGAATATGATTTATTAGAAAATCGCGCTCGCTTAGTATTTTACACGGCTTGGGAGTTGGCTAATCGCGACGCCCGTATTATTGTGGATAGATCAGCAAAATAATTAGGCTAAAAAATATCAAGACGTAAAGAAAGGCTTAATAGTAAACACTGTTTATTATTAAGCCTTTTTATTTTTTAGTGTTTTGATAATTGGTGAGCGGTTAAATAGTGATCAATTATCAAAGAATAGTGAGTAACAAATTTCTCGATTCTATTTTTTAAATTAGAATCTCTATGAAATTTAGAAAATCTAATGCACTACTTATATACTAGATTTCTACTGATTTCGGATAAGGCTAACACCGAATCAGTCCTAAATGTTGTTTTTAGCCCGCTCTATTTGTTGAACACTACAGCAACCTAAAGCTTAAAGTTGTATAATATATATTTAAGAGGTATTAAACGTCTCCCCCCTCGAGCGCAGTCCAGAGAGTGCTCTTAAAGTAATAATTAGAAAAGAATGAAAACCCAACAAGCCGAGGCTTAAGTTTCTCCTGAGCGCAGTTGAAGCGTTTTATAGGTTATTAAGAATTAGATTGAATTCTCTATTGCGGATATTTAAAAATTTAGACGGCTCTATACACAACATTTAGGAATGATCCCTTTTAAGCGCGCACAATCTAAATAAATCCAAAATAACACATACAAAAAAAGCTCCTCTTAAAAAGAGAAGCTTTTACTTTTGGGTGAGAGACGGGATTCGAACCCGCGACCCTCGGTACCACAAACCGATGCTCTAACCAACTGAGCTACAACCACCATTTTTGCATTATACTAACGCGTGTGCAAATGTATATTATTTACTAATTATTACAAAGCATTTTTATCAAAATTTTTAATTTTTTTCTAAATTAAATCGAACAAACTTTTCACTGCTACGTAACGGTCTGTGGTAAAGCCTTCTGCATAATCAACATTAATTAAGCGTCCTAAATCTCTTGCTCTATACTCTATGCTATCGGTAAAATTCTTACTGGTAATTGGCGTTTCTGGCTGTTTACTGTCCTTATCATAGAATTGTGTTTTATAAGCAAAGACCGATTTTAGTTTTACCGCCATAAACCCACTAACATCAACTACAAAATCTGGCTCACTATTTTTCCATTGTATATAATGATACACTTGCTTTGGCCGCCAATGTTCTTGTGGTTTTCCATCACTTTCAGTTTCAATTTTAAGTAATCCACTTAAAAAACACGCATCACTAACTAACGCACTGCCTTTACCGTGATCGATGTGCCGGTCATCTTTAGCATTACATAACACTATTTCAGGTTGGTATTTTCTAATCAATCGTATAATTTCTAACTGATGCGCTCTATCATTACGAAAAAATCCATCAGCAAAACCTAAATTCTCACGTACTGATACACCTAAAGTTTCACCTGCCACCTTAGCTTCTTCTTTTCTAGTATGTTCTGTTCCACGCGTACCTAATTCACCACGTGTTAAATCGATTATCCCTACTGTTTTTCCTTCGTGTATGGCTTTGGCTATCGTTCCTCCCGCTCCCAGCTCGACATCGTCAGGATGTGCGCCAAACGCTAATATATCTAGTTTCATTTGTAATTATTTTTTATTGCTGCTTTTAATTCTTCATCTGTAAAGAAGGTCCACGCTACTACTCTACTCACTTTGTTACCCATTGGCATCGTAATCACCTTTACGGTTTCTGCATTAAGCTTTTTTAATGACGCCTGCATCGATTTTACGTGTGCTTTATTAGACACTAAACTACTGTACCAAACGCATTGCTTTTTGTAAAGTGAGCTTTCGTATAAATAGGTATGTAAAAAGGCTTTTTCACCACCTTCAAACCATAATTCTTGAGCCGTTCCTGCAAAGTTTCTAACAACAGTGTCTGTTAATTTTCCTAACCCTTTTAGTTTTCGGGTTGTAGCTTCGAATGCTTCAGCTTCATTTTTATAAAATGGAGGATTGCAAATAGACAAAGAAAAGGCATCATTCTCTCTTAAAATTCCTTTAAAAATATTAGCAGAATTCCGTTGTAAACGAAAAGAAATAGCATCGTTTAACTTGTTTTTCTCCACTATCTTCTGTGCTGATGCTAGCGATCCTTCACTGATGTCGGTTGCCACGAACTGCCAGTCGTACTCTGCGTTTCCTAGTAGTGGATAAATGCAGCTTGCCCCAGTACCAATATCTAAAACTTTGATATTAGCATTAGGCTTTGGCATTTTTAGCAGATCGGCCATATAATGTATGTACTCGACACGCCCAGGAATTGGCGGACATAAATTAACCTTAGGAAAGTCCCAATGTGAAATAGTATAATGCGCTTTAAGTAAAGTCGTATTTAAAGCTCTTACAGCATCAGGTTTTGCAAAATCTATAGTTTGCGTGCCGTGCGTGTTGGTAAATACAAACGGTTCTAAATCTTTATTTGTAGCGCGTAAATTGTCAAAATTATACCCGTTTTTATGCTTGTTTTTTTTATGCAAAATAGTCTGTGTATTGTTTAAAATTAGTGCAATGCGCTTAGGGCTTGCTCGATATCTGCTTTTAAATCTTTTACAGATTCTATACCTACCGAGAAACGTATCAATCCGTTACTTATACCCAAAGCATCGCGTTGTTCTTGTGTTAATAAAGCGTGAGAGGTTAAATAAGGTGATAACATCGTGCTTTCTACACCCGCCAAACTCATAGACGGCTTTATTAATTGTAATGCTTTTTGAAATTTTGAAGCGTCGTAATTATCATGAAGCTCAAAAGAGAGCATCCCTCCAAAACCTTTCATTTGTGCTTTTGCTAAATCGTATTGTGGATGTGTTCTCAATCCTGGGTAATAGACTTTTTTTACGGCGTTATGAGCACTTAAGAAACGAGCCATTTTTAGGGCATTCTTATTTTGCTTTTTTACACGAAGTTTTAAGGTTTTTAAACTACGCTCTAACATCCACACCATAAAATCACTTAAACTACCACCAAGATTTTTGGCAACATTCCAAATAGTTTCCCTGTCTTTTTCTGTACAAGCTACAGCTCCTGCTAATATATCACTGTGTCCGCCTAAATATTTTGTTGCCGAATGGATTACAATATCAATACCCAAATCTATTGGTATTTGATTTATAGGACTAGCAAATGTATTATCGATGGTTGTTTTAATGCTTTTAGATTGCGCTAATTGTGCAACAGCTTTAATATCGGTAACCGTCATTAATGGATTTGAAGGTGTTTCAATATGAATTAGCTTCGTATTACTTTGTATTGCAGCTTCAAAGTCTGAAACAGCATAGCCCTTAGTAAACGTAAACTCAATTCCATATTTAGGAAACTCTTCGCGAATAAAATTGCTCGTACCACCATACAATGTGTTTTGCACCACAATATGATCGCCCGCTTTTAAGAAAGCTAGAAACACTGTGCTAATGGCTGCCATACCCGAACCGAAAATCATTCCGGTTTCCGCGTGTTCTAAAGCGGCTATTTTTTTGGATACAAACTCCTGATTTGGCGTGTTGAAATAACGCGGATAACGTTTAACCGCGACGTCCTCAAAAGCATACGATGTAGACATATAAATAGGAGACACTGCTCCTTTAAACTGTTCGTCTTTAATTTCTCCGATATGGGCACAAATAGTATTGACCCCTAAGTGTTTTTTACTCATTTTGTAAAGATAAAAAATTGATAATCGAATTAGTTTCTAAAGTCGAAGTATTTTAAATACACGATCTACCAATAAACGACTTAAAGGCAGAACCATCGAGGTATCAGACTCAAGACCGCTGCACTAAAAGAAGCAAGATACCGAATAGCAGACTAAACCGATCTCATAGTCTTGGTTCTTTGGTTCTAGACTGTTTTTTCTTAAACTATTGATTGCCCAACTGCGGCACCTTAGTTAACTCTCCAACAAATTATTTGGATTGAACACACTAGTTGGCAATGTTAGAATTGTATACGATACACCATATTAAATTAAATATATGGTTTTTGGTATATAATTATAAATATATACATTTAAGCATATATTTTAGGTTTTATTATAAAAAATGAATACATTTACGTATAATCTATTGATAATGACAGGCATTATAACTGGCGATATTATAAGCTCTAGAAGTGGAGACCCGAATCTGTGGTTAACCGCATTAAAATCTGAACTTAACAAATACGGTGCTTCTCCTAAACAATGGGAAATTTACCGCGGCGATAGTTTTCAATTGGAAATCCTTCCAAAAACGGCCTTAAAAACAGCTTTATTATTAAAGGCAACCATCAAGCAGTTTAAATCGATTGATGTAAGATTAGCAATTGGCGTTGGCGAAAAAACGTATGATGCAGAATCGATTACCGAATCTAACGGTAGTGCCTTTGTGAATTCGGGAGACTGTTTTGAGGGTTTAAAAAAATCGACATTAGCCATTAAAACCGAAGACGCCACGTTTAACAACCCTATAAACATAATGCTAGATCTAGCTTTGCTTACTATGGATTACTGGACGCCAAAAGCCGCTCTATTATTTAAAACGACTTTAGAGCATTCCAATTATAACCAAGTTGAAATTGCTAAAGTATTAAATCGCAAACAAAGTAATATTAGCGCAGGATTAAAACGGACTGGTTACGACGAAATATCTAAAATGCTTCAATTTTACAACGCTCAATTTTAACCGATTATGGTATTCTTTTTTATAAAACTTTTACTAGCGCACTGTATTGGAGATTTTGTTTTTCAACCTACAAAATGGGTAAAACATAAATTAAAGAAGAAATACAAATCGAAATATTTATATTACCATATTGGGGTTCATTTTCTGGCCTTAACAGTGGTTTTACAAGCCGATTTTAAAACGTATTGGCTTACATTTCTTCTTGTTATTCCAACGCATTACGTTATAGATCTTATTAAACTACATTTTAATACAAAGAGGAATACCCGTGTTTTATTTGTGGTAGACCAAATCGCACATCTTCTTGTTTTGGGCGTCGTCACCGCAATTTATTACCGATCTGATTTTTCTATTGAAGCATTAATTACGCCCTATCTTATTGTTTTTATCACCTTTTTATTGATTACTACCGTTGTCGCTTCGGTATGTATGAAAGTGGTTATTTCTAAATGGGATTTAGAATCTACCGAAGGCCAAAATACCGAATCGCTAGAACAGGCTGGCGTATATATCGGTGTTTTGGAGCGTTTATTTGTTTTCGTCTTTATTATTACCGGCCATTGGGAAGGTGTCGGTTTTTTAATGGCAGCAAAATCTATTTTTAGATTTGGAGATTTAAGCAAGGCGAAAGACAGAAAACTCACCGAATATGTTTTAATAGGCACCTTAATGAGTTTTGGTTTTGCAATTTTAGCAGGATTAGGGTTTGTATTTGTTAGTAACGTTATTTAGAATACCGTATAAAAACTGTTAAAAAACAATGGTTTAACAAGCTCTTAACGGTTAACTAAGGTTTATTTCTCTAAATTGAGGGTATGGTACACTCAGAGAAAAAAGAAAACGAAGCATTCCTATTGGAATCGATTAACTATTTAGAAAACTTAGGATTTGAAAATATTAAATCGGACGTTAAAGGCTACGACAGTCCAAAATCCTACAGAAAACAAGGAAGTGATATTACCATTACTCCAGATATTACGGCCACACGACGTACCAGAAAATATTATTTCGAAATTAGCGTAAAAAGTCAAGAACCACGGTTATTAAAAACAAAATGGCGCTTCTTAGACGTACTCACACGAATGAACGATCATAGATTTAGAATCATTACCAAGCGTGGTCATTACAAATTTACCCACGATATGCTGGACGATTTAAATTTGAATAAAACATTAATTAAACTGTAGTAACATTACAATTTACTACTAAAAAAAGCAGTACCCTTTTGAGTTAAAAGAGTACTGCTTTTTTAATGTCTGCTTTTTTAAGTTGAATTTAACCAAATTAAAATACTTTATAGAGCTGTGTTAACGGCTACTTATCTTCTTATATAATCACATCCTATAATTACGACCTTATTAGTCTTTAAACTTTTCTTTTTGTTTTCGTAATAAGGCATTCTGTTCTTGCATAAGCGCATTTAAATCGGTTAACAACTGAATATCTTTAGGAGTTTTCACCGTTTTATCTTTCGGGTCTTGAGAGCGATCTCTTAATCTGTTCATTCCTTTTACCACAATGAATATAGTTATCCCGACGATAAAAAAATCGATTGAAGCCTCGGCAAAAGCGCCGTATTGAATAGCCACTTCTTCAGCTATCACCGAACCCGCTTGGTCTAATTTGCTATCACGAAGTATTAATCGTTTATTTTGAAGATTAATACCGTCGCTTAACAACGACAATGGTGGCATTAACACCTTCTTTACAAGAACATCAATCACTTTATTAAAGGATGCACCAATGATAATACCAATGGCCATATCCATCATATTACCTTTTACGGCAAACTCTTTAAATTCTTTAAAAAACCCCATTACAGATTATTTTTTATAAAACTTTTTATATTTTAAGTACGAAAAGAAACCAAGTATAGCAACAATAACGACTGCAATACCAATAAATTTAAGACTCACAATTTGATCTCCACTGGCATACGAGTGTAGTCCTGCTAGGTAAAAGTTCACTCCAAAATACGTCATTAAAATACTTGAAAAGGCAACTATAGACATCAGGTTAAAAACCCACCTTCCGCGTAAACCAGGTACTAAACGCATATGTATAACAAAAGCGTATATCATAATACTAATTAAGGCCCACGTTTCTTTTGGATCCCAGCCCCAATAGCGCCCCCAACTCTCATTTGCCCATTGTCCACCAAGGAAGTTACCAATAGTTAACATTACTAAACCTACGGTTAATGCCATTTCATTAATAATAGTAAGCTCTTTGATATTAAAAAGCATTTTAGCTTTGTTCTTTTCGTTAGTAAGTATCATTAATAATAAAACGACGATACCTAAAATCATTGCCAATGTAAATGGCCCGTAACTTGCCACAATAATCGATACGTGAATCATTAACCAATAACTGTCTAAAACAGGCTGAAGGTTTGCAATTGCTGGATCCATCCAGTTCCAATGTGCAATCATTAAAATCATTGCAGTTACAAAGGCTGTTGATGCCATAGTTAGGTCACTTTTTCTACCAAAAGCTAAACCAAAGAACATTGTCGCCCAAGCCACATAAATCATAGATTCGTAAGCATCACTCCAAGGTGCGTGACCAGAAATGTACCAACGGGCAACTAAACCAGCGGTATGTAGTACAAATAACCCTACAATAATCCATTTAAAAACCTGAACCGAGATATTAATCGCTTTACTTCTCGTCTTAAAAATTTGAATAATTAAAACAACAAACAATAACGTTCCCGCGTACATATACCAGCTAAATAGCTTTTTAAACACATCGTACTTGTTGTACATAATTTCGGCGTGCACTTTATCGTCGTTAAGCATTACTGCTCCACCAATATTATGTTGTGTCTTTTTAAAGGTTTCCAAAAATTTATCGGCCGCTTTAAAATCGCCTTTCTTTTTAGCTTCATTAACTGTATATAAATACCAATTAAAACCAGAGTCTATAAAACTGGCGTAGGTTGAATCGGCAATTTTCTCTCTGTAACCCTCCGTTCTAAATTCCATAGGAGAAATCCATTTATTGTTTGCGTCGTCTGGAACAGGAAATATTTTTAACGCCCGTCCTTCAATAGCATTCGATAAAAGATTTACCTTTTGATTCGTTTCTAAAAATTCTTTTTGATATCCCGTCTTTACCTGAGTGTTTGATGCTGATTCTAAGTAAGGCTTTAGTTTGTACTCAAAATCGTCTGTAAAAAAGTCTAATAAAGTTACATATTTCTGATCTTTATCCACCCCTATAATTTTACGAATAGAATCGTCTTTCTTCGCCTTAAGATATATAATGGGTACGTTATACCAAATCATCGGACTTTCTTGAATAGATAAAAAGACTTGATTGGCATCGAAACCTTCGTAGGTATCGCTTTTACTAATTTTTCTAAGGAGCTCTGAAGCATAGGTATTAAGCGGCATCATTCTACCTCCTAAATCTTGAATGACCATATGTCCAAATAACTCTGCGTGTGCTTTAGGCACTATATTAGCGTGCAAGACAGAATCTATTTGTGTTTTGGTAGCCTTAACTTTTATGTGTTCGTCTTGTGTATTAAGCTCTCCCTCAACGACGCGCTCTTTATTAGCACCATTTTGCGCTTCGGTGGTATGCTGATGTTGCTCGTTGTTAGAATGCTTCTGCTCTTCTTGAGCGAACCCAGAAAGCGACACTAATAAAAGTAAAACGGTTAGGCTTTCTGCTTTTTTCTTTTTAATCTTATTTAAACCACGTTCCAAATCTTTAAAACGGGTGTTTTTGTCAAATAAAATAGCCATTAATCCAAAGTATAATAGGAAATACCCTAAATAGGTAAACCAGGTTCCCCAATAATCGTGATTAACAGATAGAATGGTTCCTTTTTCATCAGGGTCGAATTGCGCTTGGAAGAAACGATAACTGCGGTGATCTAAAACGTGATTCATAAAAATTTTATAATCAAAATCTCCTTCTTGCTCATCGATAACAGTCACTTGACTCGCAAAAGACGAGTAACTATTCTCTGTACCAGGGTAACGTTCGGCAATAAAATCGTTTAATTTAATACTAAACGGCAACTCTATAACTTTAGCCCCGTATTTAATATCGATATCTAAACCGCCAACCTCAACATTAGTATAGCCATTATTTGTACCGCTACCGCCCAAAATATTTACGCGCTTAGTCTCACCGTTAGACGCTATATTTAAAACAACACCGTTTTCTGATGGTGATTTTAATAATTTAGAACGCTCTGCAATATCAAAAACACCTTTAATAACAGGCTTTGGAAATACCATTTGCATATCCCCAATAATATAACGCGAACGTAACATTAACGGCTGGATGCTATCTTTAACTAGTTTCCCCGTGTTCATTGTTGCCATTTGAAGATATTCCCCTTCAAATGGAGACTCTATCGTTATCTCACCGTTTTTATAGGTTAAGTTAACAGCGCCCTCTGTTGGTTTATTTAAAGCGATCAGTAAATTATGCACATTCTCGATCGTTCCCACTTTAATAAAGTGGTTATGTGGATCGCCGTTTCCCGCTTCCACTAACTTCAAGTATTCTTCGCCAGATGGATCTGGAATAATATCTAACTCGGCTCCACCAACATATTTCTCAAGAGAAATGGCGACTTCTTGTCCGTCGTATTTTGTTTCTAAGTTAAAATCATTTTCTAAACGTGGCGAGAAGTCTACATTCTTTTCAAAAGGTAAACGTTGTGCCACACCATTAATTTCGTAGTCTCCATTTATAAACCCCGAAATGTAGGTTTTTTGAGACAACATAGTATTTTCGGTCGCCCCTTCTCTAATAGGCATCATCCCTTCATATCCAATATACCGTGTAATAAAAGAGCCGAATAGAATCAAAATGAATGACAAATGCAATGTTAGTGTCGCCCACTTTTTCCAACGGAATAAGCGGTACTTAAACATATTACCGATAAAATTAATAACAAAAAACACCATAATAGCTTCAAACCACCAGGTATTATATATTAGAGTTCTTGAATACGGCGTTGGAGACGTTTCTTGACCGGCATCTAAAAAAGTTCCTATCCCCATTGAGAGGGCAAAAACTATAAATAAAGTGGCCGTAAGACGAGTAGAAAATAGAATTTTTGCGAATTTATTTTGCATAATAATAAGCCTTTATTTAGCTCGTGCAAAGATACTTATTTTTGTTTGTATTTTTTGGCTTAGTAATGAGTAAACTTATGTTAAATTTTCTTAATGATGTTGTCGCGCTTCAAATATATTTAGATATAAAAAAGATGCCATTTTTCGCGCACGGCGTTTAGCCATTGCAGCAATGTCGCCCTCAAAATGTTCATCTAAAGTTTCCACCCATAAATTAAGCCAAAGTCCAAAATGCAATTCGCTTATACTATTATCCATTTGGGCATCTACTTTTATATGTGCTTCTATAGGATTTCCCTTATATTTATTCTCTAAAGCCTTATTAAACAAAAGGCTCGTTTCCCAAAACGTGGTTAAATGCTCAAGGTGTTTTGGCCAATCATTAATTGCACCATTAAAGATAGGGCCTAAAGTAGGTTCTACTCTTACTTTATCGTAAAACGCATCGACTAATAAAAACACATCCTCTCGGGTTTCAATCTCTTTTTTGTGTGACGTCATAGTTCGTATTTTATAGATTTATAACAATTAATAATATGTTTATAACAAGCGATAAAAGTAGGGTATTAAAAATGAGTTTCAAATTCAATTGGGCTAAAATAGCTGCATTATAGAGCATTGTTATTATTACACAAGCTGTTAACTGAGTAAACGGAAAATACTCTGGAGTACTTGTTCTTAAAATTAACATTGCGGCTATCGAGCCTATACAGCTTTGTAATATTATAGACAATGGCAAATAAGCCATATATAAATTTTTAAAATCGGTGAATAAATTAGTATATAATTTCATAATAAGTATTTATTAATATTATGTTACAAAGCTCGATAACCTATCTTTGATATTTTATGACTCAAATCATAAGTCTATGATCGCTACAGCTCTTTTAGAACAGTATAATACACAACTTAAATTTTTCCCTAAAAACACGGTATTGTTTAATGAAAAACAAGAACCGCTCTACTATTATCAAATCCTAACTGGGAACATAAAAATGTTTAACCTTACGGAAGATGGAAAGGAATTTGTACAAGGGTTCTTTGAAGATAATAATTCTTTTGCTGAACCGCCACTATTTGGAAACTTTAAATATCCAGCTTCGGCTGAAACCACGTCGGATAGCTACATCTATATTCTTCCAAAAGACGCTTTTTTAACGCTGCTTAAAGCACATCCGGAAGAACATTTAAATCTCACTCAGCTTATTTGCCGCCGTATGATTTATAAGGCAAAAATAATGAAAGAGGTTTCTATATACCCGCCAGAACACCGCATTTTAACGTTATTAAATCATTTTAAAACTGCCGACAAGCAACAAAACACACGCTACGAAGTAAAACTGACACGACAACAAATTTCGGAATTAACTGGGCTGCGTGTCGAAACTGTAATTAGAGCTATAAAAAAATTAGAAAAGTCTAACAAATTATCCATACTAGACCGGAAAGTTTACCTCTAATTTAGTTACTTTTGCCGAATGATTAAAGTAGTTATTCTTGGCGCTGGAAATGTAGCCACTCACCTATTTAAGGCCTTTTTCGCTTCAGAAGAAGTTACTGTTGTGCAGTGGTACAACAGGCATTTAAAAACGATTGATTTACATAAAAACAAAGTTGCTGTTACCGATGATCTATCAGCATTAAAAGAAGCAGACGTTTACATATTAGCCGTTAGCGACGATGCTATCGAAACCTTATCAGAGCAGCTTACGTTTTCTAACCGATTAGTGGTACACACCTCGGGCAGCACGAGCTTGTATGCGATAGAGAAAAAACATAATCGCGGCGTTTTCTATCCGTTGCAAACCTTTTCTAAAGATACCACTGTCGATTTTAGTGCTATTCCAATTTGTGTGGAAGCTTTGAAAAAAGACGATTTAAAAGTACTTAAAAAATTAGCAAAAGCTATTGGTGCCCACCCTCATAAAGTAAACACAGATCAGCGGCAAGCACTTCATTTAGCGGCGGTATTTGTAAATAATTTCAGTAATCAACTCTATAGAATTGCGCACGAAATCACAGAGTCTCAAGGTGTAGAATTCGATATTTTAAAACCGTTAATTAAAGAAACAGCGGCAAAAATTGAAACCATTTCGCCTTATATGGCGCAAACAGGGCCAGCGAAACGGAATGATAAAAAAACAATAAAAAGGCATTTAAAGCAATTAGAAAAAGAAGAGCATCAAGCTATTTATACCCTACTCACACAATCTATAAAAAATACGCATGGACACTAGTAAAAGCTATAAAGAATATTTAGAACACATCACCACATTTATTTTTGATGTCGATGGTGTGCTTACCGATGGAAATGTTACGATTACCGCAAAAGGCGAAATGCTGCGCACAATGAATGTAAAAGATGGTTATGCATTAAAGCAAGCCCTAATAAAAGGGTATAACGTCTGCATTATTTCTGGAGGCACTAATGAAGGCGTGCGTTTACGTTTAAATAACTTGGGTATTACCGATGTGTTTTTAGGAGCACACTTAAAAATCGAGCCGTTTAATACCTATATTTCAGAAAAGAATATCAATACCGAAAACGTGTTATATATGGGCGACGATATCCCAGACATTCCTGTTATGCGCTGTGCTGGATTAGCGGCCTGCCCGCAAGATGCCGTTGGAGAAGTTAAAGTGATCTCTAAATATATTTCACACAAAAATGGCGGTAAAGGTTGCGTTCGCGATGTTATAGAGCAAGTTTTGAAAGTTCAGGATAACTGGGATGCTAATTTTAATGCTGAAGCACACTAACCATAATTATAAAAAAATTAAATAGTAATGAGCTTTTTAAAACTAATACGTTATAAAAATTTATTAATGGTAGCTGTTGTACAGCTGCTTATTAAATATGCTTTATTTCCTGCGTTTGCCATAGACACGACACTAAGCTCGTTAGGGTTTGCGTTTCTTATTTTAAGTACCGTTTGCATTGCAGCAGGAGGTTACATTATTAATGATATTTACGATGTTGAAACCGACACTATAAATAAGCCCAATAAAGTTATTATTGGAAAAAAAATAAAAGAGAATATCGCCTACAATCTCTATTTTGCATTCACAATTACTGGGGTGTTATTAGGTTTTTATCTATCGCAAACCATTGGTAAACCTGCCTTCTTTAGTTTATTCGTTGTTATTGCTGCGTTGCTATATATCTATGCTATCTATTTAAAGCAAATTGCTGTTGCAGGAAATATTATTATTTCTTTATTAGTTGGATTTAGCATTATTATTGTTGGTGTTTTCGAGTTAATTCCAGCGATAACACTTTCTAACCAAAGTATTCAATCAACGATGTTCGAGGTGCTTACAGATTATGCTGTATTTGCGTTTTTAATTAATTTTATTCGAGAAATCGTTAAAGATATTATAGATGTCGATGGCGACCATAAACAAGGAATGCAAACGCTACCTATTCTTTTAGGGAAATTGCGCACAGGGAAAACCGCATTTGGTGTAACTATTTTCACCATATTTGTTATAAGTTATTATATATCAGCTTATTTATTTATGCATAGCGATGCTATCGCTTACTTTTTAATTGCTGTAATTGGTCCGCTAATTTATACCGCTATTAAATTATTTATGGCAAAAACGAAATCCCAGTTTAAACACGTAAGTTTAATGCTAAAAGTAATAATGGTAACCGGTATGTTCTCGATGCTATTGTATCGTTTTATATTTTAGATATGCTCAACGAAAAACTTAAAGGCAAACATATTATTCTAGCTTCTGGCTCTCCCAGAAGACACGGTTTTTTTAAGGATTTAGGTTTAGATTTTGAAGTCCGTTTAAAACCCATAAAAGAAGAATACCCGCTGCGATTACGTCATTTTGAAATTAGCGATTATTTAGCACAGTTAAAATCTTTACCTTTTCTAGAGGAACTAAAACCAAACGATATTCTTGTCACTAGCGATACTATTGTTTGGCACAATAATAAGGCTTTAGGAAAACCCAAAAATAATGCTGACGCTTTCGAAATGATTTCTTCATTAAGCGGTAAAACACACGATGTTATCACGTCGGTTTGTATTAGAAATACCACCTTTCAAAAAACAATAAATGCAGTCACTAAAGTTACCTTTAGAGTGCTTTCAGAAGAAGAGATTTGGTATTATATTAATACTTATTCGCCCTTAGACAAAGCAGGTGCTTACGGCATACAAGAATGGATAGGGCAAATTGGTGTTACCAAAATTGAAGGCTCTTATTTTAACGTCATGGGCTTACCAACACACCTCGTATACAGCACGTTAATTGCCATCGCAGAAAACAATTATTAATGTTATGTTATAATAATATTTTGTAAAGAAGCGCTTGCTTACCTTTACAGTAAAAGTAGTATTAATGGTCTCAGAAATTTACAAAACGCAACTTATTAACTCCGTTATAATAATAATAATTTTTATAATTATTAGGGCTCTTGCACGATTAGCTATTAGAAAAATTGGTCATAAAAGAGGTGTCAACGATGCCAGAATTGGCTTAATTTGTCGTTATCTTACCGTTGTTTTATTCTTTATACTAATTTTAGTTGAAGCTTTTGTATTTGGTGTAGAGGTTAGAGACATATCGCTTGTATTTTCATCTGTATTCGCAGTAATAGGTATTGCTTTATTTGCTATTTGGTCTATTTTAAGTAATATTACTTCGGGAATTATTATGTTTTTCTCGTTTCCTTATAAAGTAGGCGACAAAATACAAATACACGATAAAGACTACCCTATCGAAGCCATTATTGAAGACATTAGAGCGTTTCAATTGCATTTACGATTAGACGATGGTAATTTAGTGACCTATCCCAATAACTTAATTCTTCAAAAAGCTGTAACTTTAATTCAGAAAGATGCTATCGAAGATTTTGGCGATTTTCATTAAACCTTAACCTATGTCTAAAAGGAAACCTAAAAACAGAACTCAAAATTATAAAAAACAACTCGGTCAAGTTCCTGGTGCTTTAGTGTACACCGGTAATAAAACATCTAATCTGTTTATTGAGTCTTTCGATTATAATTCCAGTCACTTTAAAGAACAAGAATTAAAGACGGTAGAAGAAGCGTTTCATTTTAAAACCACCGATTCTGTTACGTGGATTAATATTAATGGTTTAAACCATATTGCCGAAATTGAAAAAGTTGGCAATCATTATAATCTTCACCCCTTAGTTTTAGAAGACATCGTTAACACAGGTCAACGCCCTAAGATTGACGATTATGAAGAGTATCTCTTCATCGTTTTAAAGATGATGTATTACGATAGCGAAGAGAAAATCGTATCAGAACAAGTCTGTTTTGTATTAGGACATAACTACGTATTATCATTTCAGGAATCTGAGGGCGATGTTTTCGACGCTCTTCGCGAGCGCATTCGCCAATCTAAAGGACGTATTCGCAGTTTGGGATCCGATTATTTATTGTATGCTTTAATTGATTCGGTTGTAGACCATTACTACGCTATTATCGAAACTATGGGTAATAAAATTGAAGACCTTGAAGATCATTTATTCGAAGGTGAAACTAAAGAAGAAATTACCACCGATATCCAAAGTCTTAAACGCGAAATTTTAAAAATTCGTCGTGCTATTTTTCCTTTACGGGAAATTATAAGTCGTATCGATAAAAGCGAAAACAAGCTTATCGACCCTAAAACATTACATTATTTTGGTGACGTGTACGATCATATTATTCAAGTATCAGATACCATAGATATTTATCGAGAAATGATTTGGGGCTTGATGGATATGTATATGACCACCATTAGCAACCGAATGAACGAGGTAATGAAAGTATTAACCATCATTGCTACTATTTTTATTCCGCTAACATTTATTGCTGGTATTTATGGAATGAATTTCGATAATATTCCAGAATTACATTATAAATATAGTTACCATATTTTATGGGCTGTTATGATTGTTATTTTCTTAGGAATGCTATATTACTTTAAACGTAAAAAGTGGTTATAAGCGCAAAAGTTAAATAACGTTAAATTGAACTTAAACCCATTTTATACGCTGCTTTTCTTTTTATATTTGGTTCTTAGGTTTATTAGTAGCACAGTTTGATTTAGCGTAGTAGATGTTATTTACATAAATGTTATCTTCCTAACCCCATTAGCTAACACCACAAACTTAAAGTCTATAATGCAAAAATTACTTGTTGTATTGCTGTTATCAGTAACGTTTTCTCTAACTGCTCAACATCCTAAAAAGCCAAATGCTTCCCAAATATACGATGCTATAGAAAAGCTTAATTTTCTAGGTTCTGTACTGTATGTTGCCGCTCACCCAGACGATGAAAATACTCGCCTTATTTCGTATATGGTTAACAACGTTAATGCCCGAACCGCTTATTTATCGCTAACACGGGGCGATGGCGGACAAAATTTAATTGGCCCAGAAATTAGAGAACTTTTAGGTGTTATTAGAACACAAGAGTTACTAACTGCCAGAGGCATAGATGGTGGCGAACAATTATTTACACGTGCTAACGATTTTGGATACTCTAAACATCCCGACGAAACCTTAGCGATTTGGAATAAAAACGAAGTGCTAAGCGATGTGGTTTTAGCCATTCGCGAATTTAAACCAGATGTTATTATTAATCGTTTCGACCACAGAAGTCCAGGCACAACTCACGGTCACCACACAAGTTCTGCAATGTTAAGTGTTGAAGCTTTTGATGTCGCAAACGATCCTGCGGCCTATAAAAATCAAGTGCAAGAATTTGGCACTTGGCAACCACAACGTTTATTTTTTAATACGTCGTATTGGTTTTATGGTGGTCAAGATAAATTTGATGCGGCCGATAAATCTCACTTGTTATCCATAGACATTGGTACCTACTACGCTTCTAAGGGAAAAAGCAATACCGAAATCGCGTCTTTAAGCCGCAGTCAACATAAATCTCAAGGTTTTGGAGACACAGGAACACGAGGGTCGAGTCTCGATTATTTGGAATTGATAAAAGGTGATATGCCTATAGACAAGTCTGACCTTTTTGATGGGATTGATACCTCTTGGAATCGTGTTAAAGGCGGACAGGCGATTGGAACACTTCTTGAAAAGGTACAACGTGATTTCGATTTTAAAAACCCGTCGGCTTCAATTGAAGGTTTAACCCAAGCCTACACGTTACTTCAAGCTATTGAGAACGCCCATTGGAAAGCTATAAAATCTAAAGAATTAAAAAATATTATTTCAGCTTGCACTGGTTTATATTTAGAAGCGGTAGCAAATACAGCACACGCCACCGTTAATGACAAGGTGAAATTAGATCTTGAAATTATAAATAGAAGTTCTCAAAATATAACGCTGGCTTCCGTAGTTATTCCTAATAACCTCAGTATTTCTAAAAACATCACATTATTAGAAAATATAAAAATAGCACTGCAAGAAACCTTTACACCTTCAAATAAAAAGGTGATTACTACTCCATATTGGCTTACCGAAAAAGGAACTTTAGGAATGTACAAAGTGTCTAACAAGGAACTCATCGGCCTTCCAGAAACACCGAGTTATTTTAATGTCACTTTTAACATGTCTATTAACGGCGTTACTATTCCGTATATAAAACCCGTCGTTTTTAAAACAAATGATCCTGTTAAAGGAGAAACGTACAAACCGTTTGAAATTATCCCGGAAGCTTCAGTAAAAATCGCAGAGAAAGTTATCATTTTCGATACTAAAAGTGCTAAAGAAATTCCTGTAATTGTTAAAGCTGGAAAAGATAATTTAGAGGGCTTTGTAAGCATAAATCACCCAGAAGGATGGCGTGTTTTACCAAAACATCAGAAAGTAAATATTACGTATAAGGGACAAGAGCAACATTTAGTGTTCACGGTAATTCCTCCAGAATATCAAGATGAAGGGAGCCTCACACCAAAAGTAACTATCGGAAATCAATCGTACACCAACGAATTAATAGAGATTGATTACGACCATATTCCGTACCAGACCGTTCTACTCCCTAGTGAAAGTAAAGTGGTGCGTTTAGATATTAAAAAGCAAGGAGAAAATATCGCTTATATTGAGGGTGCAGGTGATGTTGTACCAGAAAGTTTAAGACAAATTGGTTACACCGTAGATATTATAAAACCCGCTGCTATTACGCCGGCAAACCTAAGTAAATATGATGCCGTTGTAATTGGTATTCGTGCTTATAATACTGTTGAAGAATTAAAATTTAAACAAGAAATTCTATTTGATTTCGTAAAAAACGGAGGAAATATGGTTGTGCAATATAACACCAATCATAGGCTTTTAACTGAAAATGTAGCGCCGTTCCCGCTATCATTATCTAAAGATCGTGTTACTGATGAATTTGCAGAGGTTACTTTTTTAGAACCTAACCATTCTTTATTAAATTACCCAAACACGATTACACAAAAAGATTTTGAAGGCTGGACGCAAGAACGTGGTTTATATTTCCCGAATCAATGGGATAAGCACTTCACGCCTATTTTATCATTACACGACATAAACGAAACCCCTAAAAAAGGAAGTTTATTAGTTGCAAAATACGGCAAAGGTCATTATATATACACGGGGTTAAGCTTTTTTAGAGAATTTCCTGCAGGAGTTTCTGGAGCGTATCGCTTATTTGCTAACATCCTTTCGGTAGGAAAAGAAACGATATCTTTAAAAAATTAAAACATAATACATTATGGACAAGTACAAATGGAAGTCACTATACACCATCGTTTTGGTTGCTAATGCTGTATATATTATCATTTTTTATTTAATAATGAAAGCGTTTTAAGTTATGCAAGCATTAGATTGGATTGTTTTAATAGTGACACTTCTCACTATTGTAGTGTATGGAACTTACAAAACCAGAGGGAGTAAAAATGTTGAAGATTATATTCGCGGCGGAAGCGATGCTAAATGGTGGACCATTGGTTTATCGGTAATGGCAACGCAAGCTAGTGCAATCACCTTTTTATCGACGCCAGGACAAGCGTTCCATTCCGGGATGGGATTTGTTCAGTTCTATTTCGGACTTCCGATTGCGATGGTAGTTATCTGTATGGTTTTTATACCGTTATACCACCGTTTAAAAGTATATACCGCTTACGAGTTTTTAGAAAATAGATTCGATTTAAAGACGCGAACCCTAACCGCAATCCTCTTTTTAATACAGCGTGGTCTCGCGGCGGGAATTACCATTTTTGCACCAGCCATTATATTATCGGCTGTGTTGGGCTGGAACTTATTACTCTTAAATATAATTATTGGCGTTTTGGTCATTATTTATACGGTGTCTGGTGGAACAAAAGCTGTTAGCGTCACACAAAAGCATCAAATGGCAGTAATTTTTACCGGAATGTTTATCGCTTTTTTTATAATAGTAAGCAAACTTCCTGCTGATATTTCTTTCACTAAAGCTTTAGACATTGCGGGTGCTAGTGGTAAAATGGAGATTCTAGATTTCTCTTTCAATTTAAATAATCGTTATACCTTTTGGACGGGAATTATTGGGGGTACCTTTTTAATGCTTTCGTATTTTGGTACCGACCAAAGTCAAGTGCAGCGTTACCTTTCTGGAAAATCGGTAAAAGAAATGCAAATGGGTTTAATCTTTAATGGATTATTAAAAATACCGATGCAGTTTTTTATCTTATTGGTGGGGGTTATGGTCTTTGTATTTTATCAGTTTAACGAATCGCCAGTCAATTTTAATCCTACAGCCACAGAGGTGGTTTTAAACTCGAAATATGCTGACGAGTACAAGCAACTTCAAGAAGAGCAAAAACAAATTTTTAATGACAAAAAGCAACTCATAAAGAATTATGCCGATACTGGTAACGAAGAAATGCAAAATTTTATCGCTACCGCTAACGCAACGAGTGACGATTTAAGAAACGAAGCCCGAGAACTTATTGATAGAGCAGGAGTCTCTAAAAGTATAAAAGTAGAAAGCAACGATAAAGATTATGTGTTTATTCACTTTATCTTAAACAATTTGCCGCGTGGATTAATTGGTCTTTTACTCGCCGTTATTTTAAGTGCAGCAATGTCTAGTACCGCTAGTGAATTGAATGCATTAGCCAGCACCACTACTTTAGATTTATACAAGCGAAACACTAGCGAAAAATCAGAATTACAAATGGTAAAAGTCTCGAAGTACTTTACTTTACTTTGGGGTAGTATCGCTATTGGTATTGCGTGCGTCGCCAATTTAGCCGAGAATTTAATTCAGTTGGTAAATATTATTGGTTCTATATTTTACGGTAACGTTTTAGGGGTATTCTTTCTTGCATTTTTCTTTAAGTTTGTAAAAGGGCAGGCGGTTTTTGTAGCCGCATTATTAACTCAGGTTATTGTTATTGCGCTCTTCTTTTTAAATGAATATGAAATAATAAACCTTCCGTTTTTATGGCTTAATTTTGTGGGTTGTGCTATCGTAATCGCTATTTCTTGTTTGCTTCAAACGCTTCAGAAATCCAAATAAATATTGAAACGCTTTAATTTAGATAACAAATGACTATTCAAAACACGTGTTCAGGAGATATCGATGCTATTTTTCACCTCTATGATGAAGCTACTAAATATCAGAAACAACATCAAAATAATAGTTGGAACGGTTTCGATCGTGCACAAATTGAAGCTGAAATTAAAAATGAACGCCATTTTGTTATTAAAGAAGACGACACGGTAGTATGTACCTTTTTAATTGCTTTCGATAACCCTATCATTTGGAAAGACGCCAATAAAGATCCAGCATTATATTTACACCGTATTGCAACGCACCCCGATTATCGTGGTCGCGGGTATGTTACAGCAATTGTTGATTGGTCGAAAACGCTAGCTGTAAAACTTAACAAATCGTTTATTCGACTAGATACACACGCCAAAAACGACAAAATTAATGCGTATTATTCTAGCTGTGGTTTTACCAATAAAGGGATTAGTTTTTTAGACCAAACTCCCAATTTGCCGGAGCATTACAAAGCTGGTGAATTTACATTATTTGAAATGGAAGTTTAAATCCTTAATAAAATAAAAGCGTTTCCACCTATACCCGATCCATAATAATATTTTTAAAGTAACATATTCTAATCTAATAATTAGAGAAAGACAATAATCGTATTAATTGTGTTAAAATTCTCTTATTCCAAAGCTACCTTTCATAATTACTTATTATATTTAAGACTATGAAAAATCTATTGGACGCCTATACTAAAACAAGACGCCACACCCAAACTCTTTGTAAACCTCTACAAACCGAAGATTACACACCGCAATCTGCTGCATTTGTTAGTCCGCCGAAATGGCATTTGGCGCATACCTCTTGGTTTTTTGAAGAAATGATATTAAAAAAACACTGCGATAATTATGACGTGTTCGACGCTAGCTACGCCTTCTTATTTAATAGTTATTACAACAGTTTAGGAGAACGCATAAAACGAGAACACCGCGGCTTAATTACACGACCCTCTATTACTGATATTTATGAGTATCGCCAGCATATAGATGCTAAAATGAAGACCGTGCTTAGCAATTCGCCTTCTAAAACTATTCGGGAATTAACCATTTTAGGAATTAATCACGAGCAACAGCACCAAGAATTATTACTTACCGATTTAAAATTCACTTTTTCGCATAACCCTACATATCCAAGATATTCAAATAAAAATTACATCAGCAAACAGGACACCACTAAAGAGTGGTTATCCTTTAATGCCGATGTTTATAAAATAGGCCACACAGACGATAGTTTTAGTTACGATAATGAGCTAGGCGCTCATCGCGTGTTTTTAGAAGATTTTAAAATTTCTAAAGACATGGTAACAAACGCTGATTTTATTGCGTTTATTAACGACAACGGTTATAAGAGTCCTAAATTCTGGATGGATGACGGCTGGCATTGGCTACAGAATAACAACATCTCGAGTCCGTTATATTGGAAATTTGTTAGCGGCGAATGGTATCATTACACCTTATCGGGTTTACAACCGGTCGATGTCGACGCCGTTTTAACACATATCTCATTTTACGAAGCTTCAGCATATGCCTTTTGGGCCGGTTACCGCTTACCTACAGAATTTGAATGGGAAATAGCATCTAATCAATTATCTTGGGGATCGGTTTGGGAGTGGACCAATTCGGCATACCTACCCTATCCTAATTTTAAAGTGGCCGAAGGCGCCGTTGGTGAGTACAACGGAAAATTTATGATAAATTTAATGGTACTTCGTGGAGCGTCTTTAGCGACCTCGGCAAACCATAGTCGGTATACGTACCGCAATTTCTTTTCACCAGAAACCCAATGGCAATTTTCAGGACTTCGATTAGCCAAATAAAAAACTATATGAAAGATACTTTTAAAAACGATATTAATATTGGGCTAAGTGCCAACGAAAAATCACTACCCTCAAAATATTTCTACGACAAAATTGGCGATGCTCTTTTTGTTAAAATAATGAATTTACCCGAGTACTATTTAACGAAAGCAGAATTTGATATTTTTAAAAATCAGACGCAAGATATTATTGATACATTAAAAATAGCGCCAGACACTTATTTCGAATTAATAGAATTAGGTGCTGGAGATGGTACTAAAACCAAAGAGTTACTTAAGGTATTATCTCATAAAAATTATGCGTTTGAATATTTACCTATCGATATTTCTTTAAATGCTTTGGAACAATTAGAAACGCGTTTATCTAAAGAGCTACCAAAAGTAAAAGTGACCAAAAAGCAAGGTGATTATTTTGAAGTTTTAGAGGGCCTAAAGAATTCTCACCACCCAAAAGTAGTTTTGTTTTTAGGGTCTAATATTGGCAATTTAGGCGATGCCGAAGCTAAAACGTTTATTTCTAATTTAAGCGATGCTTTAAACAAAAATGACAAAGTGCTTTTAGGGATCGATTTAATAAAACCAGAACATATCGTTTTACCGGCGTACAATGACAAAGCGGGCGTTACCAAAGCTTTCAATTTTAATTTACTACATAGAATTAACTCAGAATTGGAAGCCGATTTTAATTTACAACAGTTTTCTCACACGCCCGAATATTCCGAAAATACAGGAATTGCTAAAAGCTTTATCGTTAGCGATAAAAATCAAAACGTGACTATTGGCGCTTTAAACAAAACATTTCAATTCAAAGCTGGAGAAAAAATACATACCGAAACATCTCGCAAATATAACGATGATGTTCTGGGCTCTATTTTAAAAAATAGCGATTTATCGATAGTTACAAAACTATTAGATTCTAATAAGTATTTTGCCGATTATATTTTAGAAAAACGATAAACAAATGAACGAAAAGGGTGAAGCTTTAGGCATTTTAGGTTTAGGAAACCGAAGTACGTTATTTTATATAAATGCCTTAAACACGGCGTTTCAGAGTCAAAAAAAAGGGTATAGCACGTTTCCTTTTATATTAGTTAACGTTGATTTTAACACCATAAACCCGTATTTACCAAACGATTTTGATACGCTATTACCAACGGTTTCAGAGGTAATCACTACATTAGAAAAACTCCCTATTACCCATTTATTAATTCCAAATATTACCATTCATGAAACTATCGATCGTTTAGCCACTCCTCTAAAGGTATTGCATCCGCTGTCTTTAAGTGCGAAGATTTTGAAACTGAAAAAGGAAGCATCAGCCGTCGTTTTTGGAACACGGTATACAATGACTTCGCCTTATTTTATAGAGTATTTTGCTGCGGAGGGTATCCAGATTCAATCCCCTTCCGTGGAAGATATGGTGTTTATAGATCAGTTTAGACAAAGTGTGTACGCAAGCACCGAAACTGAAACAGAGACAAACACTTATTACACGCTTTTAAAAAAGTACAGTTCGAAAGCTCCGGTAATTTTAGCGTGTACAGAATTATCCGTTTTACATTGCAACAACGACCATTTTAATAGTATAGATTTAGCAACCTTACAAATTGAAGAAGGATTAGCTCTTTATAAAAATGCTTAGTCGAGAACGTCCTTCTTTTTAGTTCCTATTCAATTGAGATATGTGTATTGAAGATGATCCTTTCCGTTTTTAATTTTTTATATTGAAAACTTAGTCTTTTTAATCATTACATTTCACCATATAACGAACATTTTAACAGTAATGAAACAACTTCTATTTTTTCTTTATTTTTCAGCCTTTTCGGTAATCTCGTACAGTCAGACTACTAAAAAAGTACTATTTCTTGGTAATAGTTATACGGCTGTAAACAACTTACCATTGCTTGTACAAAATATGGCTACAAGCACGGGCGATATTTTAATTTACGATTCGAATACGCCTGGTGGCTACCGGTTTTTAAATCACGTTACCAATACCACTACTTTAAATAAAATTAATGCCGAACAATGGGATTATGTGACCTTACAAGCGCAAAGTCAGGAAACGTCTTTGCCACAATCGCAAATGGAATCTGAAGTTTTTCCGCACGCCATAACGCTTAGTAATGCTATTCGAGAAAATAACGAGTGTGCTCAACCTTTGTTTTATATGACTTGGGGTCGCGAAAATGGGGATGCCAATAATTGTAATAATTTACCGTGGGTTTGTACTTACGAAAGTATGGACGACGTTATACAATCGTCTTACACATTTATGGCAGATACTAATACAGCTAAAGTTGCACCCGTTGGTGCTGTTTGGCGTTATATTAGAACTAATTATCCTAGTATTAATTTGTATGCCGGTGATGGTTCTCATCCATCGTTAGCCGGATCGTATGCCGCTGCTTGTACCTTTTATACTCTTATTTATAAAAAAGATCCTACTTTAATGCCTTGGAATTCAACGTTGCCAGAAACGGCCGCGAATACTATAAAATTAGCCACACAAACGGTCGTTTTTAATGCGCTTTCTAATTGGGATTTTACGGGGCCTCCAGCAACAGCTAGTTTTACGGAAGTTGTTACAGACGGGGCTATTGATTTTACAAACACAAGTGACACTGCCGACACCATATTCTGGGATTTTGGAGACGGTAATACCTCTACAGAAACAAGTCCCGTTCACAATTATACAGAATCTGGTGCGTATACGGTATCGTTAACGGTGACAAAATGCGGCAAAGCAAATACAGTAACTAAAGATTTTAATATCGATATTAGCTTAAGTACCGTTTATTTTAAAAGAGACTTTTTTTCGTTATCTCCAAATCCTGCAACTCACTACATAAATATGTCAAGTATTAAAACATACAAGACAATCTGTGTACAACTCATTGATATGACAGGAAAACTGGTCTCAGAAAACACTTGGAAGAGTACTAATGCTATAAAACTTGATATATCAAGAGTGCAAAACGGTATTTATTTTCTAAATATTATAGCGGATGGCTCCCACCACTCAAAAAAAGTGATAAAAAAATAATATTGACATAGGTTGCCACGCTTGTTTTAATAGAAATAAAAATGGTTACTTTAAACCTTCTAAACACACGATTTTGAATTCTATTTATTTTTACATCGTCTACTTAATTATAGTGTTCGCCGTTTGCATTCGTGTTATTTATAATACCAATTTGGCAAGTAAAACGGCCGCGTATCTCTTTGTCGTTATTATTTTTCCTGTTTTTGGGATGTTTTTCTATTTCTCCTTTGGTGATAATTATCGTAAAAAGAAGCTTTACCTTAAAAAATTAGAATTCGACAGTAGCTCTTACGATGAATTGAAAGAGAATGTCGCTAGAAAAGCCGAAGAAATTCTTCAAGCTCATAAGTCGGCCATTGGCCATTTTTTTCCTTTAGCGAATTACAGACGAGAAACCCATTTTGTATCAGATAACAATGCCGTAGAATTATTAATTAACGGAGAGCATAAGTTTCCTGAAGTTATAAAAAGTTTAGAAGCCGCCAAAGATCATATTCATATTGAATATTACATTTTTGTCGATGACAAGATAGGAAATGCGATTGGTGATATTTTGATTAGGAAAGCGCAAGAAGGTGTAACAGTGCGTTTTATTTATGATGATTTTGGAAGTCATTCTATTAGAAAGTTATTCATCGAAAAACTGAAACAAGCCGGTGTTGAAGCCGTACCATTTTATAAAATTAATTTTATACAATTAGCCAATAGAATTAATTACCGTAATCACCGTAAAATTATAGTAATTGATGGTTCTGTTGGGTTTGTTGGCGGCATAAACGTTTCAGATAAATATATAAATTCTGATTCTAGCGCTTTATTTTGGCGCGATACTCACCTAAAAATAACCGGTAAAGCCGTTCTTAATTTACAATATATTTTCCTTACCGATTGGAATTTTTGTGCCGAACAAAATATAGCATTTTCATTCCGTTTTTTCCCATTGGAAGATACCATCGAAACTGTTTACGGTAATCAACTAACACAGATTATTGCTAGCGGGCCATCGTCAGACTATCCAAATATAATGTATACATTAATTCAAGCGATTGGATTAGCGAAAGAAGAAATACTGCTAACAACACCCTATTTTATTCCAGAAAAATCCTATTTGGACGCCATTAAAATAGCAGCTCTAAGCGGTATAAAAATCAAGATTTTGGTACCAAGTGTTTCAGATTCATTTATAATTAACGCCACGTGCAATTCCTATTATCAAGAATTATTAGAGGCCGGTGTCGCTATTTACAAATACAATAAAGGCTTTGTGCATGCTAAAACAATGGTATGTGATAATTATGTATCATTTGTAGGAACCGCGAATTTAGATAATAGAAGTTTTGATTTAAATTTTGAGGTAAATGCAATCGTTTACGACACAAAAATCGCTCAAGAATTAAAACATAACTTTTATAAAGATTTAGAAACCGCTGATAAAATAAAGATTGAAGAATGGAACAAAAGACCATTATATGTTACGCTGTACGAGCGTATTCTAAGTCTATTTTCATCTTTAATGTAAGTATAAAACTAACTTATACTACGTAGCACCCCGCTTTTAGCTTAATTATATCGCCGATTTGTAAAGGTTAACACTACGACATTTAGCAAAAAAAGCACAGATACCGAAGAAACAAAAATAGATTGAGAAGACTATAAAGGGCGAAGCTTACGAGTAATGGCATTATTTATAACTTTATTATTAGCCAATCCGATGTTTTTTATTTTTCAATATATAAACCTTTAAAGCTTGTTTAACAAGCTAACACTACCTTTATAGACTTATCTTGCGTGTTGAGAAATAAGCAGAAAACTTTTTTAACTTTCTAATAATCAAAACAAAATAAATATAGTACCTTTGCGCCTTATTTAGAAAACCCTTTTTTATGAAACGTATTAACGAGTACAAAAAATTATTTAACGCTGAGAGTGAGATGACTTTAAAAAGTTTAAAGACCTCTTACAGAAGTTTAGTTAAAGAATGGCATCCTGATAAGTTTCAGCAGGGAGACGACAAAGCGATTGAAGCTGAGCAAATGAGCCGTAAAATTATTGATGGTTATCATTTCTTGGTAAGTATGGCACCAGAAACTATCGCGGCCAACAAAGAAGAATATACGACCACTATTTCTAGTCCTATTATGGATTGGAAACATAAAGGGTTATTGCTTGAAGTGACTTTTCTTGACGGAAATACTTACGAGTATTTTGGTGTTAATAAAGCACTTTACATTAAATTCTCTCAAAGTGACAAACAATCTCGTTTTGGAAAACGAAGTGTTTTTAATTCTTTCCCATTTAGAAAAATTAAAAAAAGTGAGGTAGAAGCATAATCTTCATCCTTATTTAAACATAAAAGCCAAGTTATTTTAAAAATAGCTTGGCTTTTTTTTTATAAAGTAGTTGAAATTATAACTTTACCATCTTACCCTTAAAGTCTATTTTAGGGTTATTCCTATTTTTTTGGTGTAAAACGTAACCCGAATACCAAACAGTAATACAAAACCACCAATTACCATTTGTAGTGAAATAGCTTCATCAAGAAAGTACCACGCCAAAATAGAAGCCAATACTGCCTGCCCTAACAAACTTACCGACACACGAGTCGCTCGCATATGTTTAGTAGCGAAACTAATAAGCAACCACGCTAACAACTGGCAAACAACACCTTGAATAACCAACACATACCAACCGGCATTACTAAAACCTGAAAAGGGTTCGCCAATCGCCCAACTTATAATTCCTAAAGAAAGAGTAGACGACAGTAAAGTAATAGACATAAAAGTAACCACATCTAACTCTGTTAAAACATCTTTACTTACTAACATATAGACGGCATATAACATTCCAGACAGTATAGCAAAACAAAACGCTAGGTTAAAATCTAGGTTTACAAAGGTTTTTAAACCCACTAATAAAACCATTCCGCCAATAGCGATAACGGTTCCAATCCAGAAATTTTTAGTGGGCTTATCCTTTAAAAAGAAAAGCGCACCGATACCAACCCAAACGGGCGATAAATTAGTTAATAATGTCGCTTGTGTGGCAGTAGACTCTTGTATGGCAACGTTCCAAACGGCAACATCCAGTCCAAAAACAACACCACAAATTATAGCTAATACTAAAAGCCGTTTCGATTTGATTTTAATTTTTTTTGTAATTAACGCGTAAGGCAATATAATGGCAGAGCCAATCGCCATCCTGTAAAATGCCGAGATAACTCCAGGCGTTAAATTTAATTTAACCAATATCGGAAAAATTGAAATACAAAAAATTCCTATAACCAATGCGATTCTTGCTTTTTTCATAACCATAAAAATTAGCCTGCAAAAATAGCTTATTTAAATCTTCTTAACTACAGTTTATGTTTTCAAAACGTTATTATTTCATAAAAAAAACACGACAAAAACAAGTTCTATTTATAACACAATTAAATTATCTTTGCAGCTTAAAGCTGACGTATGAGAATTGACATAATTACCGTTTTACCAGAATTATTACAAAGCCCTTTTAATGCCTCCATTTTAAAACGCGCGATCGATGCGGATTTAGTAGAAGTCCATTTTCATAATCTTCGCGATTATACTTCCGACAATTATAAGTCTATAGACGACACGCAGTTTGGAGGTGGTGCTGGAATGGTAATGATGATCGAGCCCATAGATAAATGCATTACCGCATTAAAAGAGCAACGCGACTACGACGAGGTTATATTTATGACACCCGATGGCGTAACGTTAAACCAAGGCATTGCGAACCATTTATCGTTAAAAGAAAATGTTATTATTTTATGCGGCCATTATAAAGGTGTAGACCAACGTGTTCGCGACCAATTTATAACCCGCGAAATATCTATTGGCGATTATGTATTGTCTGGTGGCGAATTGGGTGCTGCTGTACTCTGTGATGCTATTATTAGATTAATTCCTGGTGTTTTAGGTAACGAGACTTCTGCCCTAACCGATTCGTTTCAAGATAATTTATTAGCACCACCAATTTATACGCGACCTAGAGATTATAAAGGCTGGAAGGTTCCAGAATTGTTATTTAGCGGGAATTTTCCCAAGATTGAAAAATGGAGAGAAGAACAAGCTTACCAGCGTACTAAAGATAGACGACCGGATTTATTAGGCGATTAACGCTATTCTTATTTTAGATGAAGCTACGCTCAAAAATTGAAACTATTGAGACAAAACAATTCGTTGGTCTTTCTTGCGAAATGTCTTTAATCGAAAATAAAACTGAAACCCTTTTCTCTGCTTTCATGCCCAAGAGAAAACGCGTTACGAAAAAAACAAATGCACTTATTTATGAGGTTTTAATTTATGACGGCGCCTATTTTCTCATTTTACGCCCGAAAACACATTTACAAAAGGGGCTACTATTGCAGTGTATAACTGTAACACAAAACCACAAGCCTTTAAATCATTAGAATTATCTCGAGGACTATATGCCTTTTCACCTTTAACGGATTAGTAGAGTTGTTTTCTGAACATATGGAGCGCATATTTAACGACTAGTTACCGAATTCTATTTATGATTTAGCCAATCGACCGCATTTTAATGTTATAGACACAGCGCTCAATAAAAAAGAGAGCCACACAGAGGAGACCATTTGGATTCCTATACAGTTAAAAAACAATGGCGATTAAAACTTTACTGTTAAATACTAAGCAGGCTTGTGTTAAGGATTGAACGGCGTGTTTAAGCGCTCCCGATAGTCATTGGGAAGCGCGTAGTGAAAGCCTGACCTACTGCACTCTTTTTAAGAGCAGAAGGTAACACCATAAAAATGAAGAAATAACTTGCTAATTACTAAATAATGGCTATTTTTGCACCCAATTTCGGGTTAACCTCTGGCGAGATACGCGAATGTTAATTTGAATTTATAATTATTAAAAAGAAATAAAGATGGAATCTTTAATAAAATTTGTACAAGACGAGTTTGTAACAAAAAAGGACTTTCCTGAGTTCGGAGCTGGTGACACGATCACAGTTTATTACGAAATTAGAGAAGGTGAAAAAGTACGTACACAGTTCTTTAGAGGTGTCGTATTACAAAGAAGAGGCGCTGGTTCTTCTGAAACATTTACAATTAGAAAAATATCTGGAACAGTTGGTGTAGAGCGTATCTTCCCAGTAAACTTACCGGCATTACAGAAAATTGAAATCAACAAAAAAGGTCAAGTTCGTAGAGCTAGAATCTTTTACTTTAGAGGTCTTACTGGTAAGAAAGCTAGAATTAAAGAAGCAAGAAGAAAATAATTTTTGTTCCTATATAGTTGTAAAGCCCTGTTTTATTTTAAAACAGGGCTTTTGCTTTTATTAACAATTGTTAATAACCTCTGTTTATAACACATTGACAACTAAAATGTTAAAGCTTTAGGAATACAGGAAACTATAATGTATCTTAGTGAGAGAATTTAAGACCACCCCGCGTTTATTTGGGTAATGATTTAAAAAATCTACGTGCAATTAAATTCGAACATTACGTTCTTTAACACCTTAATTTTTATAGATATTTAGAATTAATAATACAGTATTTTATATATAAAAATGTATTGATTTAGTTTAGTTATAATAACACATTTTTATATTAAAGTAAAAACATTCTACTTTCTCAATGTCTCAAAAAATTAAGTTTAAATTGTTTTTTTAGTTTCGAAGTAATTTCATTTTATATTTAGACTTAGAAACTACAGTGTTTTAATGGTGTGTATTTTAAACTATTCACCACATATTAAAACCAGAGCTAGCCTTAGGAAATAGATCGAAAATGATTAAAGTACTAATTAGCAAAATGCGTATACAACCTATATTAAAACGAGGTGAAGTCATAGGCGTTTAAAAAACAATTAACGGATACATTTTTGTAACAGAACAATACATTTTGAAAGTTACACAATGTATCATTGAGCTAACAACTCTTGAATCGAACCAATGTGAAACAGTAGTTTTAGGTTGTTTTAGTTAAAACTAAATAGATCACGATGCGTTCTCTCAAAAAAAGCCATAACAATTATAGTTCAATCTATCGTGTTATGGCTTTTGTTATTTATTTAAATTGTTAGTATTACGATCGCCTATATATTGAGTATTTTTGGGTTTCACTATTACCACGCACTTAAATAAAATTTTAATGAATGCACCCTATATTACCGATGCCACTTATAAAAGGACGCCGTTTTCTTCCGCAGAATTACTAAACGCAGAATACGATAATTGTACATTTATAGATTGCGATTTTACGGCTATGTATTTAACATCGACTGCCTTTTTAGACTGTGAGTTTATAGATTGTAATTTTAGTTCGGCTAAAATTAAAAACACCGCTTTTAAATCCGTTACTTTTAATAATTGTAAACTTTTAGGCACTCCCTTTAACGCTAGTAATCCGTTTTTACTAGAATTATCTTTTGTAGCGTGTAATTTAAGTTTGGCTTCTTTTTATGGTTTATCATTAAAAAACACTGCGTTTATCGATTGTAATTTACAGAAAACCGATTTTACAAACGCAGATCTCTCTGGTGCCGTTTTAGCTAATTGCGATTTAAGTCAAGCGCTATTTAATAGTACAAACTTAGAAAAGGCAGACCTCTCCTCTGCTAAAAACTTGAGTATTTCTCCCCGATACAACAAAATTAAGGGCGCAAAATTCTCTAAAGAGAATGCATTGGGTTTATTAACTGATTATAAGGTGGTAATTATATAATAAAACACACTATTTTTAAGAATTTTATAATTTTCATCTTATAAAATAAAAAGGTTATTAAATCTAAAAAGCACTTTGTTTAAGTCTTTAAAAAGCTATAAGAATTTCGTATATTCGCAACTCTTAATTGTTAAAACAAAGCATACACTAAATTATGTCACAAGCACCAAAAATTATTTACACAAAAACAGATGAAGCTCCCGCTTTAGCAACTCGTTCTTTTCTACCTATAGTAAAGTCATTTGTTGCCTCTTCAGGAATAAACATCGAAACCAAAGATATTTCTTTAGCAGCAAGAATTTTAGCTGTGTTTCCAGATTTTTTAAAAGATAACCAACGTGTATCCGACGATTTGGCGATGTTAGGAGAATTAGTAAAGCACCCTGAAGCTAATATTATAAAGTTACCAAACGTTAGCGCTTCTGCTCCGCAATTAAATGCGGCTATTAAAGAATTACAATCTCAAGGTTTTGCACTTCCTAATTACCCGGAAGAAGCAATAACTGAAGAAGAAAAAAATATAAAATTACGTTACGATAAAATTCAAGGTAGTGCCGTAAATCCTATATTAAGAGAAGGAAACAGTGACCGTCGCGCTCCTAAAGCCGTAAAAAATTATGCGAAAAATAATCCGCATTCTATGGGAGCTTGGTCTAAAGACTCAAAATCTCACGTAGCAACAATGAGTTCAGGAGATTTTGCGAACAACGAAAAGTCGTTAACATTAAGCGCACCAACGACTATTAAAATAGAGCATACTGATGCCTCTGGAAACGCTACTGTTTTAAAAAGTGGTTTAGCCTTATTAAAAGGTGAAATTATTGATGCCACCATATTAAGTAAAAAAGCCCTTTTATCGTTTTTAGAAGAGCAAATTATTGATGCTAAAGATAAAAACGTACTGTTTTCATTACACATGAAAGCAACTATGATGAAAATTAGCGACCCTATTATATTTGGTCATGCTGTACGTGTGTTCTTTAAAGATGTGTTCGCTAAACACGGCAAGACTTTTGAAGAAATTGGTGTGGATGTCAACAATGGATTTGCAAATTTAATGTCTAATCTAGAAGAGTTACCTCAAGATAAAAAAGAAGCGATTCTTAAAGATATCGATGCAGAATTCGAAGCTCGTCCAGATTTAGCGATGGTAAATAGTGATAAAGGTATTACCAATTTACACGTGCCAAGTGACATTATTATTGATGCCTCTATGCCAGCAATGATCCGTAACTCTGGACAAATGTGGAATGCCGAAGGAAAAGCTCAAGATACAAAAGCCGTAATTCCAGATAGTAGTTACGCTGGTGTTTATACCGCAACTATCGAGTTCTGTAAAGAACACGGTGCTTTCGATCCTACAACTATGGGAACAGTTCCTAATGTTGGATTAATGGCACAAAAAGCTGAAGAATACGGTTCTCACGATAAAACGTTTGAAATAGCTACAGACGGTGTTGTTCGTGTTATAGATGTTGAAGGAAAAACGTTAATTGAGCATACTGTGGAAGCTGGCGATATTTGGAGAATGTGTCAAGTTAAAGATGCACCAATTCAAGACTGGGTAAAACTTGCGGTTACCCGTGCAAGAGCATCAAAAACGCCTGCTGTATTCTGGTTAGACGAAAACAGAGCACACGATGTCGAATTAATTAAAAAAGTAACTACATACTTAAAAGATCACGACACAACAGGTTTAGACCTTCGAATTTTATCACCTATTGAAGCGACTAAATTTACACTAGCACGTTTAAAGAAAGGTGAAGATACTATTTCGGTTTCTGGAAATGTATTAAGAGATTACTTAACCGATTTATTCCCTATTTTAGAAGTCGGTACTAGTGCAAAAATGTTATCTATTGTGCCGTTAATGGGCGGTGGTGGATTGTTTGAAACGGGTGCTGGTGGATCAGCTCCAAAACACGTTCAGCAATTTATAGAAGAAGACCATTTACGTTGGGATTCATTAGGTGAATTTTTAGCATTAGCTGTTTCCTTAGAGCATTTTAGTGACGTTAACAACAACTCGAAAGCGAAAGTTTTAGGAGATACTTTAGATAATGCTACTGAAAAGTTACTAGACAACAAAAAAGGACCTAGCCGTAAAACTGGCGAATTAGATAATCGTGGAAGCCATTTTTACTTAGCGATGTATTGGGCGGAAGCTTTAGCAAAACAAACTACGGATGCCGATTTAAAAGCACAGTTTGAGAAAATAGCTAAAGATTTAAAAGCCAATGAATCTAAAATTGTAAGCGAATTAAACGACATTCAAGGACACGCTGTAGACCTAGGTGGCTACTATATGCCAACTGAAGAATTAATAGTAAACGCAATGCGACCAAGCACAACGTTAAACACTATTATTGGTAATGTAAACTAGTTAGTACTTACTACATATATTAAAAAAGCACCCATTGGGGTGCTTTTTTTGTTTTAATCATTTTATAACCAACATTGTATTTGTTAGTGTTTTACAAAACATAGATAAATAATATTAAAACTAATTTCTTCATAATAATGGTAATAATATTTAGAAATGCTTAATAATTTAGGGCTTTTTCATTATTTTAGTATTCATAAAAAACAACCTAAATCGTGATAAAAAAACTTCTTATTCTTTGCTTTACTTGCTTCTCTTTTCAGCTTTATGCACAAGAAAGATTTACATTGAGCGGTTCTGTTTTAGAAGAAAATAGCAACGAAACGCTTATAGGCGTAAACATCATTTTCCCCAATGAAAGAGTTGGCACTATAACTAACGAATACGGCTTTTTCTCGATAACAATGCCTAAAGGAGAGTATGAAGTTGTTATAAGTTACTTGGGGTATAAACAACGTATCGAAACCATTATCTTAGACCAAAACATTTCACAAACATTTACTTTAAACGAATCTTTAGAAAGTCTAGACGAAGTCATTATTACTGAGAATGTTGAAAAACTAAACATAAAAAGCCCTCAAATGAGTGTCAATGCATTGAGTTCTTCTACCATTCAACAAATTCCTGTTGTGCTAGGCGAGGCCGATGTGATTAAAGCAATCACCTTACTTCCTGGCGTTACTAGTGCCGGCGAAGGCGCCTCTGGATTTAATGTTCGCGGTGGTTCTGCGGATCAGAATTTAATTCTTTTAGACGAAGCTACCATATTTAATTCTTCCCATTTATTCGGTTTTTTCTCGGTTTTTAATCCTGATGCCATTAAAGATTTAAAACTCTATAAAGGTGGAATTCCTGCGCGCTATGGCGGTCGCGTATCATCAGTACTAGATATTTATCAAAAAGAAGGTAATAACAAATCTTTTCAAGCTAATGGTGGTCTGGGTTTAGTGTCCAGCCGACTCTTAGTTGAAGGACCTCTTAAAAAAGAAAAAGGCGCTTTCCTATTAGGAGGAAGAAGTTCTTATGCCCATTTATTCCTTCCTATTTTCGATATAAATAACATCGCTTATTTCTACGATCTCAACACAAAGTTAAGCTATAAATTAAATAGTAAAAATAACATTTATTTATCGGGATATTTTGGTCGCGATGTATTTAGTATTTCCGATAGCTTCGAAAACACGTATGGTAACACCGTTGTAAATTTTAGATGGAACCATCTATTTTCAGATAAAATATTCAGTAATATGTCTTTAATTTATTCTGATTATTATTATGGTCTTAACCTAAATTTTGTGGAGTTCGATTGGCAGTCGGGCATATCAAACCTGAATTTTAAATACGATTTGAAACATTATGTAAGCAATTCTTTAAAACTTCAATATGGATTAAACAGTATGTATTACAGTTTTAACCCTGGCGAGATAGAACCTTCTACCCCTACTTCTGGTATTAATGCTCAAGATTTAATAAAAAAATATGCTTTCGAAAATGCAGTGTACGTAGATGCTGAACATAAAATCTCTAATAAATTAACGGCGTCCTATGGCGTACGACTAAGTTCGTTTTTAAGGTTAGGCCAAAAGGGACTTAACATCTATGAGAATGATAACCCCGTTGTCTTTAATCCTGATTTCCAGATTTACCAACAAGCTAAAACTATCGGCACCGAATCATTTAACCAAAGTAACACTATAAAATCTTTTGCAAATATAGAGCCTCGTATAGCTTTAGCTTATCAGCTTAACGCCACATCATCAGTAAAAGCGAGCTACAATAAAATGAGTCAGTATTTACACTTATTGTCAAACACATCATCCCCTACGCCTTTAGATGTATGGGCGCCTAGCGGAAAATATATTAAACCGCAATTACTCGATCAATATGCTATTGGTTATTTTAAGAATTTTTATGATGACGCCTATTCTTTAGAAATAGAAACCTATTACAAAGACATCAAAAATAGAATAGATTATATAGACGGCACCAATTTAATCGCAAACGACGCCATCGAACGCGTTATTTTAAATGGAAAATCCCGGGCCTACGGATTAGAACTTCTATTAAGAAAAAATGAGGGCCGCTTGAAAGGCTGGCTATCTTACACACTTTCAAAATCCGAACAAAAAACAGAGGGCCGAACACCTATAGAAACCGGAATAAATAATGGAAATTGGTATAATACGCCTTACGATAAAACCCACGATATATCTATTACAGCAAGCTACGATATAAACAAAAAATGGTTATTAAATGCTAATTTTTTGTTTCAAACGGGCCAGCCAACGACTTATCCAAACGGGCAATATGTTTACAATGGCATTAGTATCCCTAATTATAGCGATCGTAATTCTACACGCTTACCTAGCTACCACCGTTTAGATTTGTCGGCAACTTACACGCCAAAACCGAATAAAAATGAAGGTTGGCAAAGCAACTGGGTGTTTGGTATTTATAACCTGTATAATAGACGTAATGCCGCGTCTATTTCCTTTGGAGAGAATAGAATTACAGGAACAAACGAGGCCACTCGCCTAGCCATTTTCGGTATTATTCCATCTGTTTCTTACAATTTTAAGTTTTAAATTATGAAAAAATTAAGTCTCCTATTTTTACTTCTTATTAGCACGTTTTCTTGCGAAGATGTTATAGATATCCAAGTCCCTAAAGCCGAACCCAAATTGGTTATTGAAGCCTCTATTAATTGGTTTAATGGTACCGCCGGGAACGTGCAAGAAGTTAAACTCACTCAATCAGCACCCTATTTTAACACTACTATTCCGCCGGCAAACAATGCCATTGTAACCATTACAGATACAGCAAATAACACTTTTTTTTTTACTGAGGAAAATAATAGTGGTATCTATAAAAATTCTACTTTTATACCTGTTATAGATTCAGAATATACCTTGAATATTACTTATAAAAATGAAGACTATACCGCCACCGAAACATTAACGTCTGTTACGCCAATAGATTATATCGAACAAAAAAATGACGGTGGATTCTCAGGTGAAGATATAGAAATAAAAGCCTATTATACAGATCCTGAAAATCAAGAAAACTACTATTTCTACGAATTTATTACAGATATCGCCATTATACCAACATTAGAAGTCTACGAAGATGAGTTTTTTAATGGCAATCAAATATTTGCCTTTTTTTCAGAAGAAGATTTAAAAGCTGGAGACCAACTCAAAATTCGTAATTACGGAATATCAGAACAGTTTTTCGTTTATATGACTGTTCTTTTACAGCAAAGCAACCAAAGTGGTGGTGGTCCATTCCAAACGCAACCAGCAACCGTACGCGGTAACTGCATAAATGTAACCAAGCCAGATAATTTTCCTTTAGGATATTTCAGACTTTCACAGGCCAACGAATTAATTTATACCGTCGAATAATCATTACAAGTTCAAATTGATTTATACCATTCCTTCATAAGGATTTCTAGCGCAAATCGTACTACATCATCCCACTGTAATATAATCTAAAATTAGATTGTACTTTAGACATCATTTGTCTATTAACTAATTCATTAAAAATAATTTGGGCGTTACCCTGCAGGTCGTGTCTTCGCAAGTCGCTTCCCGATACCAATCGGGAGAGCTTCAACAATTGCTCAACCACTAACGCAAAACATCAAAAAATTGGGCTAAATAGTGTATTTTTGAATTATGGATTTCATTAAAACTACCGAAAAAGAGTCAAACTATAATCATCTCGAAAAGATGAGTGTTCAACAACTTCTTACTAGCATTAATAAAGAAGATAAAACCGTTCCGTTAGCTGTAGAAAAAGCAGTACCTCAAATTGAATCTTTAATTGATCAGGCCGTTTTGAAACTTAAAAACGGGGGACGCATTTTTTATCTAGGTGCAGGAACTAGCGGAAGATTAGGTATTGTAGATGCCTCAGAATGCCCTCCAACATTTGGAGTCCCACACGACTTAGTTATTGGTTTAATAGCTGGCGGTGATATCGCTATTAGAGAAGCTGTAGAGTTTGCCGAGGATTCTAAAACCCAAGGCTGGAAAGACTTGCAAAAACACAACATTACTAAAAATGATATTGTTATCGGTATAGCTGCCTCGGGAACAACACCTTATGTTATACACGCATTAAAAATCTGTAATGACCATAAAATTACTACAGGCTGTATTACTTGTAATAAAGACAGTCCCTTATCTCAAGCAGCTCAATTCCCTATCGAAGTTATCGTTGGTCCTGAATTTGTTACAGGAAGTTCAAGAATGAAAGCTGGAACAGCCCAAAAGCTAGTCCTAAATATGATTACTACTACCGTAATGATACAATTAGGAAAAGTCAAGGGGAATAAAATGGTCGATATGCAACTTAGTAATAATAAGTTAGTTGACCGTGGCATAAAAATGATAATGTCCGAATTAAATATTTCACGAACAGAGGCCCAATCACTTTTAGAACACTATAAGAATGTAAGAGCATCAATTGAAGCCTATACCAATGGAAACAAAGAGAACAAATAAAGATATCCTTGTTAAAGGAGTAAAAAAAATAGCTGTAGCCATAGCCTTTATGTTTATTGGCCCATCCATCTTATATGTTGCCTTCAGTAATCAAGAAAAGCCATTATATATCCCTTTACTTATTCTTGGAGGTGCGGTGTGTATCGCTGCAATCATTTTTGCCTTTAAAGGATTAAACACTATTATGGATAGCTTATTCCATAAAAAATAACTTGTACTACAACTTAAAATTGAATAGTTAATTTATAAATATTTCAAATTATTAAAAGATTCTAACCTTTAAAACTTAAATATCTAATTTCAAAAATTTATCTCAAGACTAAGGAGAGCTGCTTAATGCTACCCATTAATTACGTTCTTCTCTTCGATCTTTCGATCTGGGTTCAAGAATAAAACTTGTGGAATTTTAGGATTAAGCAGAAATAGTAGTCAGTTGTAAAAGTTGACGTTTCTAACTCCTCTAAATTGAACTCTAAACACTTTTATTTTTGCATTGAAAGGTTCTGCTGATGCATTTGTGCTTCTGTTGTCAAAGTAGTTTATTATGTTTTGGTAGTGTATAGACATGGTTCTGGATATGGTATTAAAGCTTTTAAATCACGCCTTTCTTACTTTCTCATCCCATTTAGCTAAACGTGCTAGTGCCGAAGTTTTATCTTTTGTGTGATTAAATATCCATGATAAATTTTGACATAACTTATATGCCTTTTTTAAATCGGGACACTTTTCAAAAAGAACTTCTGATCTTTTTGATTGATTTTCAGTCCATTTACGAGTGGGTTTATACTGTAAGTATCTACTTCTGGCCAATAGTTGCTTTGTTGTATCACCGTTAGATAAAACTTCAAGATTGTATTTTAATGCTTTATTTCTAGTCTATTCTATGGCATCATTTTCAGCGTCAAAAGCTTCCCATGTGTGTTTGATTCTAATTTCTTGCAATGCATCTAACGCTAGTTTTTGGACATAGAAACGGTCTATAACCAAAGTGCAGTTTGAGAATGATTTTTTTACGATAAGCCCATATTAGCCGCCGTATCCTTAACCTTCTTTCTTTGTTTTAGAGGCATCTTATGGAATATTGTATAACTACATCTGCCTTAGTTCCTTTTACCATAGCTATTATCGCTCCTTTATTTCCTTTTGCATCTTTATTGGTTAGAATGGTATATAAATCAACGTTGGAAAAAGCGGTCTCGCCTAAAGAAAGGTAGCAGCCGCTGTTTTTAGGAAACAACTTCCATTGTTCTGCGTGTGTCTTTTGACTCCAAGAATTGAAGTCGCTTAAATAATCTCTGCACTGCCTTTGCATACTTCTAGGGTTTACACCATACAATTTAGCTACTATTGCTGTGCTATTAGCATTATTACTTATAGAGTTCTTTTAAAAAATCAGCGAAATCGCCAGTACTTCTAGTTCTTTTTGCTACTAATGGCCAGTTTGTTGTAACTATTTTACCCGCAGTAAGATTGATTCATTTACGCCGCGTTATGTGTAGAAACACATTATTGCCTCGTATTCTAAAATCCCGCACAATAGTTTCTGGAAAGAAACCGGATCATTCTCAAAAGTTGTGTGTGAATTGAAATAAAACTCCGTTTTTTGTAAAAAAACGTGGAAAATTATCTTGAATTACTCAAACTTATTCTTCCTGAATTTTTAATTAATCATTTCGATCTAATAAAAAATACTAAAATGGTGATGTAATGCATCTTTATTTTGAAGAGCGCAATGTGGTTCCTAAAGAAGAGAAATCCAAAATCCTTATTGCCCACGGTTTTCATAAAGAAGTTACTATTCAAGACTTTCCACTTCGAGGTAATACAGGGTCAAACGTAAAACTTGGGGAGAAACTTTATCTTTGACAAAAACAGATTAGATCTTGGATATAAAATTAGCACAGTATTTGTTACCGGAAGGCGTTATGGATTATTTTGAAATTGTAGACCATAAATCATCAGAAGGTAAGGTTCATTTTTACCTAGAAGAAAAGAACGTGCTGCCCAAGGAGTACCAATCAGAATTAGCGCAATTCAAAGGCTT
>NZ_VSKM01000014.1 GCF_008086175.1 Bizionia saleffrena | reverse complement strand
CGTTAGTATAGTTTGCTCTAGAATATACTTTGGTCCCATATCTATTAAAGATTTCTAAGCTTTGTACATCGAAACTACTTAAGTCGAAAAAATCGTTTTTATTATCTCCGTTTGGCGATATACCTTGCGGAATAATACAATTTTCTAACTCGTAAACTTCTACGTCTTCGCTTGTAGAAGGGCAGGATGAATTATTAAACGTTACTTCAATCGTGTATGTTCCTAGGAGTAACACGTTGTTTAATGTTAAACTTGTTTGACCAGGAATTGCTATTCCATCTCTATACCAGGCTATTGTTACTTCTGACTCCGCGTAATTATTACCCGTCGCAGTTATCGTTATTGGCGATGTTGCATTAGGGCAAACTTCATAAATAGCACTTGTGTCAATTGTTGTATCAGGTAAAGCACCTACAATTAAATCTAAATCTTCGGTGACATAACAATCAGTTGACCCTATGTTTTCAACACGAGCAATAATCGTTTGTGGATTACTAATGTTTTCGTAAGGAGAAGTTAATGCTCCTACTCCCGCATCTGCATCGGCTTGAGTTAAGTAATAAGACACAGCAAAACTTGTAGCATCTTGACCATTCAACACAACTGTATTGTGAGCGTCTAAATCAAATAATTCAACACCGTCGTTAGAATCATCATCGCAAGCTTCTAAATCTACACCAGTAATTTCCGGTAGAGCTCCTGTAATTACTAAGTTAAATAATGTATTGGTACTTGCACATCCAGAACCCGAACCTACAGCATTTACATCCTCCACTCTTACGTAAATTACTGTCCCGTCCATAGCACTGTAAGGAGAAGCTAAAGCATTAATACCTGCTTGTGCATCGCCTAGTGTTGCGTGGTACGTTACAACAAAATCTGTTTCACTTTGAGCTCCTAAAATAGTTGCTGTTTGTGCGTCTAAATTAAAATCTTCAGTACCATCACCAGAAATATCATCACAAGTAATAATATCTGGGACTGAATTTGCAATAGCATCGTTGTAGAAGTTAACTACAACGTCATATTGAGAATACACTTCACAATCACTATCGTAAGCAACCACACTATAGAAATCAGATTCAGTTACCACTAAAGTACCCGCAGTTTGGTTATCTAATATAATTCCATTTTGGAACCACTCATAAGTTTCAGCAAATGGAGACTCAGCTATAAGAGTTGTATCAGCGAATCCACATAGGTTAGCAATTGAAGCCGTTAATTCGTCATTATCGTCATCGATAAAAGTCACATCATTAGAAGTAATTTCTACATCTAATTCTGCAACAGTAGAACCTGCTCCACTACCACCAGAATTGGTTTGTTCTATTTCAATCTCCCCAGGATCGTTTGCATAATTTGTAACTAATAAGACATAAATCTCACCAGAAATAGCGTTATCAATAGTTAAATTCTCTAATGAAGCTGCACTATAGCTACAATCCATAATATTTCCGTAAGGATAAAAATCACCAATGCCCGTATTATTAGGACATTCTGAAGGTGAGGGACATCCATTATCTAAAGTTCCTGGTGTACAGAAATCTGTAGCAGAATCAAAAGGCCCCCATAACACAAAATCAACATCTAGACCTTCCCCTGTCTCAGAAGTTTGAGAAATCTCTATTTCTACAAGTCCCGAGTCTCCAATTTGAATAATGTTCCAAACTGGGTTTGGTGTTGTAAATAAACACGCTATTTCTCCACCACTTGGGAAATTCGTAAGGTTTGGCGTTGTTTGCACCCCGTTATTGTTACAGAATGTTCCTGCACTTTCACATGAAGTACCAGTTGGCGCTTCTGTAATACATAAATCGAAAGTACTAGATTCTGGAGTTGACCCTCCTGAGAATACTCTAATATAGTAAGTGTTACCGATAGTTAATGAAGGAGAAATTCCTGAAGCCGTTGTATAACATTCTATTTCAACTAAAGCATCGCACGTTCCTTCATATAATCCAAAATCTAAATTAGTTGTACCACCTTGAATATTTATTAAAGAGATAACCTCAAGTTCATGTAAAGCCGTAAATTCAAACCATACATCATCATCTGAATCACCAGCACAATCTACTGCTGGCACTCCTGAGTCGGTCGCTTCTAAAATAGTTCCTGGTGTTGTTACTGTACAACTTCCATCGTCATTCACTGCTGCTACTGTGGCATCTACACAATTATCATTATCTGGCGGACATGCTAATAATTGAATAGCCGCACTTGTAATAATACAATTTCCGTCTTGTTCATTTTCAATAGTAAAAATAATATCTGTTGCAAAAGGGTAAGGTCCAAATTGCGTTGTTCCTGTAGCCGAAACAGATACTGGAGCACTTCCTTGGTTATCATTAATTACCACAGATGTTGCATCTCCTAAAGAGTTTACATTTACATCTACTAAAAATTGATCGCCATTTGCACAATCATCAACTACCACATAAGTAGCTACTGGATTAATACACGTTGCACAAGACACCGTAATATCTAACGAGTTTATACTTGTACTACTACTGCAACTTCCTGAGAAATCAGAATCAATAGAATAAGAAATGGTATCTCCAGTTGATTGATAAGTAATTCCTGCTAAATCCCCTCCGTTACCGTAAGGTGTTAATACATTTAAATCAGACCCATCAGTATCAAATACTTGAAATTCATCCCAACCACTTTCTACATTACCAGAATTAACAGTAAAGTTTAATGCTGTACCATCTGTACTTGTAAATGTAAACACATTAGTATCGTTTGGTCCATAACAGTACGTTACGTTTACAGGGCCTAATGTACAGTCCACAGTATAATTTAATTGTACTGACGTTGAAAAGTTTACTGGGCCAGACCACGCACTAAAGCCATCAATACCGCAATCTGCTCTTACATAAATTTCATAATCCATTTGGAAAGACAGTCCAGTTTCATTAACCGTTGTAACCGTAGTAGGTGTCCCTGCAGTAGGCACTCCTGTTCCTGCAGGCTGAATAACATATTCCCATGCTGTTTCACCGCCTCCTTGCATCCATGAAATATCTGCTGAAGTACCTGTTATATTTGTTACTGAAATCCCTCCTGGTTGTACACAAGGTGGTAACTCATCGAAAGTAACATCGTCTATAGCGATATCATCGTAAAAGTCTCCTGAAACAATTTCAGAGAAAATAAAACGTGCTTGAACATCGCCAGTAACCGTTAAGCCACTTAAGTCTAAATATTTAAGCTCCCACCCTGCGGTGTTTGTATTGTAAGTCCCCATTAAGTTCCAAGCAGCTCCATCCCAAACCTCAACATCTAATTGAGAGTTAGCATTTCCTTCGTTGTGACTTAATTCATAAAATGATAATGACGGTGTTATTAACGCCGAAATATCTACCAATGGAGTAGTTAAAGTTGCAGCTCCATCACTTCCTGACGAATCTACCCATGCAAAATAGCCGTTTGTAGCTGTCGCACCATCAATAACTCCGTTGTTACCTATATGTTCAAATCCTGGATCGTTATCAAAATTCCAATCTTCTCCACCACTCATTGTCCAACATAGAGGAATAGTTCCTCCATTTTCGAATCCTTCAGTATAAGGCGCTGTAAAAGTTACACACTCTGTTGCAAAATTTACCGGACCAATCCAGTCACTATATTCTCCACCACATACTGCTCTTACGTAAACTTCATAATTTGTAGCTGGCGTTAAACCAGTGGCAACATATGGATTTGTCGTTGTCGCATCTCCGTTTCCTACAGGAACGCCTGTTCCTATAGCTTGCACAGCAACTTCCCAAGCCGTTTGAGTTCCCGGCGCGATCCAAGAAATTGTTGCTGTTGTTGCTGTTGCGCTATCTATTGTTACTACTGATGGATTTAAACACGTTGGTAACTCACCAAAAGTAACATCATCTATTGCTAGATCATCATAAAAATCTGATGGTACCGCAACTTCTGAGAAAATGAAACGTGCTTGCACATCTCCTGTAATAGTTAGTGTACTAAGGTCAATAGTTTTCTTTTCCCATCCAGATGTATTCGTATTATAGGTACCCATTAGGTTCCAAGCAGCACCATCCCAAACCTCAACATCTAATTGAGAGTTTGCGTTGCCTTCGTTGTTACTTAGTTCGTAAAAACTGATTGAAGGTGTTGTTAACCCAGAAACATCCACTAACGGAGAAAGTAAAGTCGCTGCTGAATCTGATCCTGATGAATCAACCCAAGCGAAATACCCATTAGAGGCTGTACTACCGTTAACAACTCCGTCATTACCAATATGATTAAATCCTGGATCATCATCAAAATTCCAATCTTCACCACCACTCATAGACCAACATAAAGGAATAGTTCCTCCATTTTCAAAGTCTTGAGTATACGGTGCTACGAAAGACACACATTCAGTATCAAAATTGATTGGGCCAACCCAAGAACTAAATTCTGCTCCGCAACTAGATCTTACATACACTTCATAAGTTGAAGCCGGTGTTAAACCTGTTGCTATATAAGTTGTATTAGATGTTGCTGCATCTCCATTTCCTGTTGGAGCTCCTGTTCCTGCAAGTTGCACTGCAACTTCCCAAGCTGTTTCTGCTCCTCCTAAATCCCAAATAATACTTGCTGTAGAATCTGTTGTGCTAGCAACAGAAATATTACTTGGTTCTGGGCATGTTACCTCAAATATATCTACCGTATCAAAAGCGGCGCCTTCATCGACAACTGATCCATCGGATCCAAAAGCAACTCTTAAACTAACCGCAGATTCTCCTGCTAAACCGGTTAATGCATGTCTAGCAATAACCCATCCGTTAGATCCTTCATTTGCAATTGTACCAGTCCAACCTATTTGTTGACCTCCAGGACTCCCTCCTATTGAATCATCGTTAAACCAGTTATTAGGGTCATCTAAGTTTCCGACATTTTGCCATGTAGTTCCACCATCTATCGATGATTGTAAAACCATTCCGTCCCAACTATTTTCTGAATTCCACCAAATACTAAATTCTAAAGCCGGTGCTGTTAAAGCAGAAAAATCGAAAACAGGACTTTCTACAAAAGAAGATTCGCTGGCAGAGTAATTACCTGTTAAGTTTGTAACCCAAGCGTTTGCTCCAGAATCGGCACTATTTATAATAGTATTTGCAGGTGCTCCTAAAGCCCATGATCCATTTGTAGTATTGTTCGCAATCCAACCACCATCTCCAGACTCAAAGTCTTCATTATAAGGAAAAGTGGCAATTTGTGCATTAGCTTGCAGGCCGACAAAAACGGCCAACAACACTAATAAATGAGTAATTTTTTTCATTATAGCTGTTATTTCTTAGATTATTAGTCATCTAAACTATAAAAAAAAATTATGCTCTATTCACTTATAGCTGTTTTATAGATGAAATGCTGTAATTAACGACAAAAAGCCGTTTTCTTTAAGAGAATTATTCTATTCGCCAAATTATGTTAATAATTACTTAAAAATATAGGTGGAATTTAACGGTTTTACGGTGCTGGATTAGGGATTTCGGCATAAATAGTGTTAATTTTATCTAAAAACTCTGAATTTAATTGGATTTCTACACTCCCTATATTTTCTTTTAACTGCTCCAAGTTAGTAGCCCCTATAATTGTACTCGTAACAAATGGCCTCTGGTTTACAAAAGCCAATGCCATTTGTGCTAAAGACATATTATATTGTTCCGCTAAATCTAAATACAATTTCACAGCTTTCGTAGATTGCTCGCTGCTGTAGCGTGTATAGCGTGAAAACAAGTTTAAACGAGATTGCGAAGTATCGGTTTTATAAATATATTTTCCAGAAAGCACACCAAATGCCATTGGGGAATACGCCAATAAACCTATATTTTCACGGTGTGAAATTTCGGCTAAGTCGCCTTCAAAAAGACGATTTAGTAAAGAATACGCATTCTGAATCGTTACTGGTTTTTTACAGTTATTTTTTTCGGCTTCTTGTAAGTAGCGCATTGTACCCCAAGCTTTCTCGTTTGATAAGCCAATGTTTCCAATTTTACCTTCTTTAGTAATAGCGTTCAATGTGTAAAGCACCTCAGCAAAATTATCTTCCCATTTATCATTTTCATCCGGACTATAATCACGAATACCAAACGTATTTGTGTTGCGCTCTGGCCAATGCAATTGAAATAAATCGATGTGATTAGTGTGCAGTCTTTTTAATTCGTTATTTACAGCATCGTGAATACTTTGCTTGCTAAAACCTGTCGTTCTTATATGAGCAGTATACTCTCCGGGTCCTGTAATTTTCGATGCTAACACCACTTTATCGCGATGCCCCGATTGCTTTAACCAAGAGCCTATAATTTGGCTGGTTCGCCCTTGTGTTTCTGGCGATGCAGGTACCGGATACATTTCGGCAGTGTCTATAAAATTAATACCGTGATCTAAAGCATAGTCTAATTGCTTATGGCCTTCGGCTTCTGTATTTTGGTTTCCCCATGTCATGGAACCCAAACAGAGTTTACTCACTTTTATATCGGTGTTTGGTAGTGTGGTGTATTTCATTATTTAATTTTATATAAATATAAAAAAGACCTTTCATTGTTTTAAGAACGAAAGGTCTAAATCTGTGTTAAGAATTGCGTTAAGGATGGAGCAATTGTTGGAGCTCTCCCGGTTACTATCGGGAAGCGACTTGCGAGAGCCTGACCCAATAGGGAAACGCCCTACATCTAAATCTCGTTTAACAATTTAGAAAGCTCGTCTAACTTAGGTGTTAAAATCACTTCAATTCTTCTGTTTTTTGCTTTCCCTTCGGTTGTTGCGTTAGTAGCAATTGGCGCATATTCTCCACGACCAGCAGCGGTTAAATTATCGGGCTGTATGGCATTATTTTCTTGTAAAATATTTACAATCGCCGTTGCTCGTTTCGTTGATAAATCCCAGTTATTATCAATTTGAGATGTTTTTCTAAACGGTGTATTATCAGTGTGGCCTTCTATTAGCACCGCAATTTCAGGATTATCTCCTAAAACGGCCCCTAATTGTTTAACGGCTTTACGACCTTCGGTACCTACCGACCAACTTCCTGAATTGAATAATAATTTATTTTCCATTGACACATACACTTTTCCGTTATGTTGCTCGATGGTTAAACCTTTGCCTTCGAAATCGGTTAGCGCACGAGAAACTGCATTTTTTAAATTGGTCATTTCTGCCTCTTTTGAAGCGATAACACTTTCTAATTCTGCGACGCGCTGAGAGCGTGATTCTAGTTGCTTTTTTAGGGCTTCTAATCTTTGATTTTCGGCAGTTAAGGCTTGCTCCTTGGCTTCTAATTGCGCTAATAACTCTCTGTTTTTCTGAGAATTGGCAGCAATAGCATACGAACTATTAGCATCTAGAGCATCGTAAGATGCCTTTAAATTATCGTAACTTCTTTTTGTAGTGTCGTAATCGCTTTGTAGTTGGTCGCGTTCAGCAACGGCAGTATCGTACTGCATTTGAAGCGTTTCCAACGCCTTTAACGCTTGGTTCTTTTCTTCTAGTGAGTCGCTATTTTCGTCTTGTAACGAACGGTTTTCTTTTTTTAAAGAGGCATATCTATCCTCTAAGTTTTTATAAACTTTAGGAGACACACACGCTGTTAACACAGCAAATGTTAATGATAAAACAAGGATTTTTTTCATTTTTTATTTTATAAATTGGGGGTTTTTATTCTAATTCTAAAACTATCGGACAATGGTCGCTATGTTTAGCTTCGCTTAGTATAACGGCTCTTTTTATCTTTTCTTGTAGCGGCTGTGTTACCATTGCATAATCTAATCGCCATCCTTTATTATTGGCACGCGCATTGGCGCGATACGTCCACCAGCTATATTGCTGTAATTCAGGATGTAAATACCTGAAAGAATCTATTAATCCGGAGGCTATAAATTCTCCTAACCACTGGCGTTCTTCGGGTAAAAAGCCTGAAACATTTTTCATTTTGGGGTTATGTATGTCTATTTCTTCATGACAAATATTATAATCTCCGCAAACCACTAAGTTAGGGTGTGCTTCTCGCAATTGAGAAATATATTCCTGAATCATATTCATATACTCAAATTTATGCGCCAATCTTAAATCATTGGTTCCCGATGGCAAATACATACTCATTACAGAAACACCGTCAAAATCGGCACGAATATTTCTACCTTCAAAATCCATAGAGTCTATTCCCGTTCCATATTCTACGTGGTTGGGTTCTGTTTTGCTTAAAATGGCAACGCCGCTGTATCCTTTTTTTTGTGCACTAAACCAATAATTGTATTTATAACCCGCGTCTTCAAAAAGAGATAAATCTAATTGCTCTTCCATTGCCTTTATTTCCTGAAGACAAATAACGTCTGGGTCGGCACTTTTAAGCCAATCTATAAATCCTTTCTTTAGTGCTGCACGTATTCCGTTTACGTTATATGAGATTATTTTCATTGTTAAGTTGAAGTTATTTCGGCTAAAATAAATAATGAGTTACTTTTACCCTATCTATTTAAGCATGATTTAACCAAAAACTATTAACAAAATAATTCGCCGTGTTTTTAGTTTATACTACTATATGAAGCTATTTGTTACTCTTTCCTTTTTAATTCTGGGTGTTTTTGCTACTGCGCAAGAGCAAACCCCAAACTATAAGAGCAAAACTGTAGCGCTACAAAAAGAGATTAAAATTGATAGTGTAAGCATTAACCCCACCTATTTCGCCCTTAAATTTAAAGACAACACAACCATAGACTCCACATTTTACACTGTCGATTTCTCGAAAGCCATTATAACATTTAAAAAACCTATTATTGGCGATTCTATTATTATTAATTACGTGAAGTACCCTGAATTTCTTACCAGAACCTATCAGTTATTTGACGAATCTGTTATTGTAGAGAACACCGATAACATCAATAAAATCTACAAAATATCGCAACCCAATACGGTTGATAAATTCACTCCTTTTGATGGTTTAACCACCTCCGGAAGTATTTCGCGTGGGGTAACCATAGGAAATAATCAGAATTCGGTTTTAGACAGTGAACTCGATTTGCAAATTACCGGTAAATTAAACGATAAAGTGTCGCTTCGTGCCTCCATTCAAGATGCTAATATTCCATTGCAAGAAAGTGGGTACTCGCAAAAACTAGACGAATTCGACCAAGTATTTATTGAGCTTTTTAGCGACAAGTGGTCTATTCGCGCTGGAGATATTGATTTAGAAAACAACAATTCTTACTTCGCTAATTTCTCGAAGCGTGTGCAAGGTTTGTCTCTGCGCGCTACTTTAGGAGACGAAGATGCGCAGACCAATCTTTTTGCCGCGGGAGCGTTAGTCCGCGGTCAATTTACCTCAAGCCAATTTACAGCGCAGGAAGGAAATCAAGGGCCGTATAAATTACAAGGTCAAAATGGTGAGCTTTTCGTGCTTATTGTTTCAGGAAGTGAAACCGTTTACGTAAACGGAATTGCTTTAGAACGCGGTGAAAGTGCCGATTATATTATTGACTATAACGCTGGAGAAATTATTTTTAATGCGACATTCCCGATAACTTCCGAAATGCGAATTAGAGTCGATTATCAATATAGCGATCGTAATTATTCGCGATTAGTAGCGTATGGCGGCGGCCATTTTGAAAGCGAAAAAATAAAATTTGGCGTGTCTGTTTATTCTGAAAACGATTCTAAAAACAACCCTTTGCAACAAAACTTATCGACCGAACAAGTGTCCGTGCTTAGCGCTGCGGGAGACGATAGATCGCTAATGGTGGCGCCATCAAGTGTGGAAGAAGCGTTTAACGAAAATCGGATTTTATATAAAAAAGAACTCATTAATGGCTTTGAAGCCTTTGTGTTTTCTAACAATCCGGACGATACCTTGTTTAAGGTGAAATTTACTAATGTTGGCGCAAATCAAGGAAACTACAGTATTAGCAATACCAATGCCATTACCGTTATTTACGAATATATCGCGCCCGTTCTAAACGTGCCTCAAGGTAGTTTCGAACCTGTTGTGCAATTGATTTCGCCAACAAAGTTACAAATAGCTGTATTAAATGGAAGCTATACACCTACTCAAAAAACGACAGTTGATTTTGAAATTGCCGGAAGTAAAAATGATTTGAATTTATTTTCGGATTTAGATGATAGTAATAACGACGGGTACGCGGCAAAGATTGCGATGGAGCAAGCCGTGATAAAAAATGACAGTTTATGGAATGTAAACGCTGTTTTTGATTCCGATTATATTAATGAGCACTTTAGAAATATTGAAGGGCTTTACAATCCAGAATTCAATCGCGACTGGAACTTATCGCCGTCTACCAGTGCAAACCAAATTATTAACGGATTAGGAAACCAAGCGTTGCTCTCTGGCGGATTTAAGGCCTTTCATCATAAAAAAGGAGTAGCCAGTTACCGGTTCGAGCACTTAAATTATTCAGAAGGTTTTAATGGCAACCGACATATAGCTTCCGCTCGTGTGTTTTTAAATCGCTTTACTTTGGCGACAAACACCAGCTTTTTATCGGCTAATTCTTTCGAAAACAACTCCACCTTTTTTAGATCTTATAATTCCATTCGTTACGATTTAAAAAAAACGTGGTTAGGCGCTAAACTCGCAACCGAAAACAATCAGCAAGAAAACAAAACCACGAAGCTACTCACAGATATTTCTCAGAAATACACGTCGTACGAAGTGTTTACCGGCATTGGTGATAGCACCGGTATTTTTACAGAAATAGGTTATAAATATCGTGTTAACGATAGTTTAAGAGACCAGACATTACAAAAAGTAAATTCCTCTAATACTTATTACTTAGATTCTCGACTCATTAAAAACGAACGCACCAAATTAGCGTTGTATGTAAATTATAGGACCTTAAAAAATGAAGATTCCACAAACACAAAAGAGCAATCGCTTAACTCGAGATTGCAATACAACCAGCAGTTTTTGAGTAATTTAATACAATGGAATACCGTTTTCGAAACCAACTCTGGAACTTTGCCACAACAAGATTTCACGTACGTAGAAGTCGAACCCGGTCAAGGCGCTTACACGTGGATAAATTATAACGGTAACAGCATTCAAGAAATTGAAGAGTTTGAAATTGCGCAATTTCAAGATCAAGGCAGTTACATTCGTGTGCTATTACCCAACCAAGTATTCATAAAAACCCATCAAAATAGATTGAGCCAAACGGTAACCTTAAACCCTAGTCGTTGGATTAATTCTGAAAATAAAACCGCTAAATTATTCTCTCATTTCTATAATCAAAGCTCGTATTTAATCGACCGAAAAATAAAACGAGAAGGCAATTCCTTTAATTTAAATCCGTTTAAAAACGATAGTGAAACAACATTAGGTTTACAGTCCAATTTTAGAAACGTCTTATTCTTCAATCGCGGGAAACAACGGTACACGACCTCGTATACTTTTTTAACGAATAGTTCTAAAAACCAATTAACAGTAGGCTTCATTGCCAATTCACTTATAAGTCATCAGTTGCATTTTAATCATAAATTCGCAACAAGTTGGTTACTGAATCTTCAAACGAGTTTGGAGACTAACGAGAGTGAAAGCGAGAATTTTATTAGTAAAAATTATAAATTAGATGAAGAGCGACTCAATCCTAAACTCTCTTATTTATTAAACGACAATGTGCGTTTTGATGTTTTTTATCAATACACAAAAAAAGAAAATAGCATCGGTGATTTAGAAGTATTGAATCAGCAAAAATATGGGGTATCGTTTGCCATTAACAGTAATCAAAAGGCAGCGATTTCGGGGGAGTTCAATTTGTTTTCGAATACTTTAGAAGGCAATCAAAATTCACCGGTAGGATACCAAATGCTTGAAGGTTTACAACCCGGAAGAAATTTAACGTGGAGTATTTTAGCGCAGAAAAAAATTACAAAATACTTAGATTTAAACCTTACCTATTTTGGAAGAAAAAGCGAAACTAGTAAGACTATTCACACCGGAAACGTGCAATTAAAAGCCTATTTTTAAAAAACAGTGGTCTAATCTACTAAAAACACTTAACTTTGCCTTGTGAAATTTTTTGCCATCATATTATCTATCTATTTAACCAGCCTTACCTGCATACCGTGCAGCGATGTGGTGGTAGATACCCAAGATAATACAATAGCTTCAATTGCAATGGCCGACGATCATTCTTCAAGCGATCACGACGTAGATTTATGTTCGCCATTTTGTACTTGCCAATGTTGCCATATTGAAATTATTACGTCAACACACTTAGATTTTTCTTTTGTTAACAACGATAGTCCGCAGGAAACCCCTACGTATTTCGAAAGTATAAGTAAAGACCACAGCTGCAGCCTTCTGCAACCCCCTCAAGCTTAATTCTATAAATAATCTGAATCTTTTCAGGACTTTTTTACACTATATAATAGTGTCACTCTTACTATTTATTTAAAGAATTAAATCATAAACAGAATGATTAATAAACTTATTGCCTTTTCAATTAACAACAAAATTGTAATCGCATTGCTTACACTAGCCTTAATTGCCGGTGGTGTTTACAGCATTTTAAAGGTACCCATAGGTGCGGTGCCAGACATTACAAACAACCAAGTACAAATTATTACTCAGGCCCCAAATTTGGGGACTGAAGATATTGAACAATTCGTTACCTACCCGGTAGAATTAGCGGTGGCTAACTTACCTGAAGTTAAAGAAATTAGATCGGTTTCTCGCTTTGGTTTATCGGTAGTAACCATCGTCTTTAACGACAATGTAGACACCTATTTACCCCGGCAACTGGTTAGTGAAAAACTCACCGAAATTAAAGCCAAAATCCCAGAAGGTTTCGGAACTCCTTTTATGGGGCCTATCTCTACGGGTTTGGGAGAAATTTACCAATATACTTTAGAAGTCGCCCCAGAGTTTGAAGACCGCTACACCACTACCGAGCTGCGAACCATTCAAGATTGGATTATACGCAGGCAAATGGCAATGGTGCCAGGCGTTGTAGAAGTTAACGCCTTTGGCGGTGGTATAAAACAATACGAAGTAGCAGTTAATCCCAGCCGACTTAAAGCGATCGGCATTAGTATTAACGATGTCTTTACAGCCTTACAAAACAATAACCAAAATACGGGTGGTGCATATATCGAGAAAAATCACCAAGCCAATTTTATTCGAGGCGAAGGGTTAGCACGGACGATTAGCGATATTAATAAGATTGTCGTGACTAATAATAACGGCATTCCTGTGACTATAGAAGACATTGCCGATGTAAATTTAGGTACAGCAACACGTTACGGCGCACTAACAAAAAATGGTGAAGGTGAAGCTGTTGGAGGAATGATTTTAATGCTGAAAGGCGCCAGCTCCAACGCCGTTATTGAAAACGTAACGACACGAATTGAATCCATACAAAAAACGCTTCCCGAAGGCATTACAATTAAACCTTTTTTAGACCGTAGCAAACTCATTGCGAATACAACTTCTACGGTACAAAAAAACCTAGTCGAAGGGGCTTTGATCGTTATTTTTATTTTGATTTTTTTCCTTGGAAGTTGGCGTGGCGGACTTATCGTGGCGTCTACTATTCCATTGTCTTTATTATTTGCATTTATTTTAATGTACGTCTTCGATGTGTGGGCAAACCTAATGAGTTTGGGTGCTATAGATTTTGGAATTATTGTCGATGGCGCGGTGATTATCGTAGAAAGCACCGTCTTTTTAATGTACACTCAAATTAAAAAAGGGCAAAATCTTAATCAAGAACAGCGCGACAAACTCACCTTTTCATCGAGTTCAAAAATGATGAATACCGCCTTTTTTGGTCAGTTTATTATCTTAATTGTATTTCTTCCTATTTTAGCTTTAGAAGGTATTGAAGGCAAAATGTTTAGACCAATGGCATTAACTTTTATTTTTGCAATGATTGGTGCTATGATTTTGTGTTTAACCTATGTGCCAATGGTAACCTCATTATTTTTAAAGGTGCCAGAAAACGACAAGAAAACATGGGGTGATAAAATTGTTTTTTGGTTAGAAAATAAATATGAAAACGGACTAGTAAAAGCCTTTAAACGCGATAAACTAATTATTGCAACCTCTGTTATTTTATTGGCTATTTCCAGCTTTATGTTCACCAGAATGGGAGGCGAATTTATTCCGCAGTTAGACGAAGGTGATTTGGCTTTCCACGTCGTTTTAAAACCAGGAAGTTCACTTTCTGAAACCATTTCTGCCACAACGAAGGTTGAAAAACTGGTTAAAAACAACTTCCCAGAAGTTAAAGATATTATTAGTAGAATTGGTGTTGCCGAAGTTCCTACAGACCCAATGCCAATGGATATTGCCGATGTATTTGTTATTTTAAAACCGCAAAGCGAATGGGTAAGTGCCACGAATAAGGAAGAGCTAATTTCTAAAATGAAGACCAAACTTGAAACGCTTCCTGGGTTAAGTTACGAGTTTTCGCAACCTATAGAAATGCGTTTTAATGAGCTGATAACAGGTGTTCGAGAAGATATTGCCATAAAATTGTATGGTGACGATTTAACAATACTCTCGCAAAAAGCAGAAGAAATTGGAAAACGTGTATCCTCAATACCCGGTGTTGCCGATATGAAAGTGGAAGCCACGGTTGGGCAACCGCAAATCACGATTAATTATAATCGTAATAAAATTGCACAATACGGCTTGCAAATTAGCGATTTAAACACGCTTGTTGAAACCGCCTTTGCCGGTGGCGTAGCCGGAACTATTTTTGAAGGCGAACGCCGCTTTGATTTGGTCGTTCGGGTGTCTCAAGAGTTACGTCAAGATTTAAACAGTGTTAAAAATTTATTTGTCTCACTCCCTAACGGCGCTCAAATTGCTTTAAAAGAAGTCGCCGATATTAGTTTTAAACCCGGCCCAATGCAAATAAGTCGCGATAATACAAACAGACGTGTCCATATTGGAATTAACGTGAGAGGACGAGATGTTAAATCTTTAGTGGAAGAAATTCAAGAGGTAATTAGCACAGAAATCATGTTGCCTTCAGGCTATTATATTCGTTATGGCGGTGCTTTCGAGAATTTAGAACGCGCCACCAATAAACTTAAAACAGTAGTGCCGATTTCGTTACTTCTTATTTTTGTTTTAATCTTTTTCGCGTTAAAGTCAATTAAGCAAAGCCTTATGATTTATATGGCGATTCCGTTAGCAGCTATTGGCGGTGTTTTTTCATTATTAATTCGGGATATGCCTTTTAGTATTTCGGCGGGTGTTGGTTTTATAGTCCTTTTTGGTGTTGCCGTTTTAAATGGATTAGTACTAATTAGTGGTTTTAATGAATTAAAAGAAGAAGGTGTTACCGATATTTCAGAACGTATTAAACAAGGTACAAAACGACGTATTCGTCCCATTTTACTAACCGCACTAACAGATATGTTAGGCTTTTTACCAATGGCTTTATCCACCTCATCAGGCTCTGAAGTGCAGCGACCGTTAGCCACAGTGGTTATTGGTGGTTTATTAACAGCAACTTTATTAACGCTATTTGTTATTCCTATTTTATACCGATGGATAGAAACGCGAGAAGCCAATAAAAAACCATCAAACAGATCTCCAAAGACCGTATTAGCCTCATTGGTTATTGTTTTCGGTATGTTTTCGGGGTCTGCGCAAACCACGCCGGGGCTTTCTATGGAAGAAGCTGTGCGTATTGCGTCTACAAACCATCCGGCATTAAATGCTTCCACACTAAGCATAAAAAAAGAGGAAGCTTTAAAAACGACGGCTTGGGATTTTGGCGAAACGTCTCTATTTACAAGTGGCGAAGAAATAGGACATGACAATCCTGCCACCTACACGCGTTTAGGAATTGGACAAACGGGAATTGCAATTTTCGAAGGGCCTTCCAAAGTAAAACTAGCAAAAAATAATATTGCTTTGGCACAAGTAAATTATGAAGTGAGCGCGCTTCAAGTAGAACAAGCCGTCAAAAAAGCGTGGATAAAAACGTATATCTCAAAACGTATTTACGACTCTTATGCCACTATCGATTCTACGTTTTCTGGGCTTGAAAAAGCATTAACGTTACGCTACGAAACCGAAGCTATTTCAAAATTAGAATATAATGCCACGAGCAATCAAGGCAAACTTATTAGCATTCAAAAACGCGTCGCGTATAACAATTATAAAATGGCGTTGGAACAATTCAACCAACACCTATTTAGCGCTACGTCGTATAGCATTAAGACGATAGCAATTTCAGAATTAGAGCGCTTGGATTTAACAATAGACAGCACTTTAAAATCGCATCCATTATTAAGACAATGGACGGCGCAATTGGCGGTTGCTAATGCTAAAACGACAGTCCAAAAAGCCAGTTATTTACCTAAATTATCGGCGCAATATGGTTTTCAAGAGGTCGCAGGACAAACCGGTTTTAATAGCTTTCAAATTGGGTTAAAAATTCCTTTAATTTTTAATGTCGCGAAAGGAAAATCAAAAGCTGCGCAATTACAATCTCAGATTATTCAAGAAGAAAACCGACTAAAAACAAATGACTTAAATACCACATATACCAATCTTGTTTCTGAGTACACACTAAACAAAAACAATTGGAATTTCTATAAAACGGAAGCCCTTCAGCTGGCCATCGAACAACGAGAAGGTGCCACCTTATCGTATAAAGAAGGCGCAATGGATTATATAGCATTTATTCAAACCTTAAAAGACGCTACCGAATTAGAAATTAATACTTGGAATATTCTAGAATCGTATTTAATGAGTACGATTGCTGTGGATTTCTTTATGTCAAATCAATAACAAAACACTATGAAAACACTCTATAAAACTTACGGTATTTTATTGCTTTTACTTATTAGTTTAAGCTGTAAAAACTCTTCAGATGAAAACCATTCTGTTCCCGAAAATAAGACGAATGCGCAAATATCGCCTGAAGTTGACGAACACGCAGACGACGAACAGTCTGATCATATTGAATTATCGTCAACGCAACTTGCGGACTTAAATATTACCATCGATACCATTTCAAACCGAAATATGAGTGGTTTTATCCAAGTGAACGGTACTCTTGGTGTTCCGCCGCAAAATGAAGCGGTAATCACAACAACGATTGGCGCTAATATTAGCCAAATTAAAGTTATTGAAGGAGATTACGTTACAAAAGGTCAGGTCGTTGCCTATATCACCCACCCTGATATTATTACTATTCAAACCGATTATCTTCAAACTTTAAATAAGTTGTCTTTTTTAGAACAAGATTTTAAACGTCAGCAAACGTTATACGATCAAGGCGTCGCTTCGGGTCGCGATTATCAGCAAGCGAAATCGACCTATAACAGCACATCTGGTTTAGCAAAAGGTTACGAAAGCCAACTGCGATTATTAGGTTTATCGCCACAACGTGTAAAAGCAGGAAACATTTCCGAATCTGCACCCTTACACAGCCCAATAAATGGTTATATCGAAAAAGTTTTTGTAAAAACAGGGCAATTTTCCCAGCCACAAACTGCCTTAATGGATATTGTAAACACCGAACATATTCATTTGGATTTAATGGTTTATGAGAAAGATGTTACAAAAGTTAAGAACGGACAAACCGTTCGGTTTAAAGTGGAATCTTTAGGAAACACAGAACTTACAGCAGAAATATATTCGGTAGGGAAAGCATTTGAAGACGGCCCGAAAGCCTTACATATTCACGCTGAAATTGAAAATAAAGACAAAAAATTAATACCTGGAATGTATGTTAATGCGCAAATTATAACTAAAAACACTACCGAAAAAGCAATAGCTGAATCGGCAGTTTTTCAAGATGGTGCGTACTCTTATGTTTTTGTGGCTAAGAAAGTAAACGAGACTATATGGAAATTTACGCCAGAAGAAGTTATCATAAAAAACACCGTAAATGGTTATTCTTCTTTTCAATTTAAAAACGAACAAAAATCTTCGGTTTTAGTGGCGCAAAGTGGTGCTTATTACTTAATTTCAGAGTTGAAAAAAGGAGACGCAGAGCATTCACATTAATCCGTATCGTATGAAAGAACGTAAACACACCGAAAACACTCACAATCATAACCGATTTTTAGGAGAACAAACTGAACTGTATTTTTCAATAGCGAGCGGTGTGCTTTTAGGACTTGGTTTTGGTCTCTCTTATTTAGCCTCTGTAAACGAATGGCTGCCACTAAGCTGTTACATTTTAGCTTACTTTTTTGGCGGTGTATTCGCGCTCAAAGAAGCCGCTGAAAAAATTAAAAAAGGAGAGTTCGAAATTGATTTCTTAATGATCGCTGCCGCTATTGGAGCAGCTTATATTGGAAGTTGGGCCGAAGGCGCGTTACTTCTATTTCTGTTTAGTTTAGGACACGCTTTAGAACATTATGCGATGAACAAAGCGAAGAAGTCTATTGAAGCGCTTGGCGAATTATCGCCCAAAACAGCGTTACTAAAAAAAGGAAAATCATTAAAAGAAGTACCCATTGAAGAGCTTCGCATAAATGATACTATCGTCGTTAAACCAAACACCAAAATTGCGGCCGATGGTGTAATAATAAAAGGCAGCAGTAGCATCAATCAAGCTTCTATTACCGGTGAAAGTATGCCGGTCGACAAAACATTTATAATAAACTCTGAAGCCTTACCGGACTTTAATGACATCGATGCCGTAAATATTGTTTTTACAGGGACGATAAACGGAGATAGCGCTTTAGAAGTAAAGGTATTAAAGTTAAGCGAAGATTCTTCAATTTCAAGATTGGTTAAAATGGTGAGTGAAGTTGAAACACACAAATCACCCACACAACGCTTAACAAAACGCTTTGAAAAGTGGTTTGTGCCTACCGTTATTATTTTGGTAATCACACTGTGTTTTGCCTATTTAGTTATAGACGAATCCTTTAATGATAGTTTATATCGTGCCATTACGGTTCTAGTGGCTGCCAGCCCATGTGCTTTAGCCATATCAACACCAAGCGCTGTGCTTAGTGGTGTCGCCCGAGCAGCAAAAAAAGGAGTGTTAATAAAGGGAGGTCGTGCTTTGGAAGACTTAGGAAGTTTAGATACCATAGCCTTCGATAAAACAGGAACTTTAACAGAAGGTAAACCGAAGTTAACTCACGCCATGGCTTTAAATAATTATGATGAAAACACTTTTCTGCAGTTAGTTTTAGACGTTGAAAGTTTAAGTAATCATCCCTTAGCAAAAGCCATTTCCAAGGACTTAAAACAACAGTACAGCTTAACGGAAACAGGTTCAGCCTCTGGAATTAAAGCCATTCAAGGAAAAGGTATTGAAGCTATTTATAATAATCAATCCGTTTATATTGGTAATACTGTTTTGATGCAAGGTCATAATATATTAGTATCTGAAGCCGTACAACAACAAAGCAACAACTTGTTAACTGGCGGGCAAACAGTAATGCTTGTTGCTTTTAATAACGAAATTATTGGATTACTAAGTGTTATGGATGTGCCGAGAGACACCGCAAAAAGCACCTTAGCACATCTAAAACGTATTGGGATTAAAAAAATGGTAATGCTCACTGGCGATCACCAAAATGTGGGTGATGCCATTGCAAAACAAATAGGATTAACAGAAGCTCGAGGCAATTTATTACCTGAAGATAAGGTAAAAGCGATTCAAGAATTAAAGGCGAATAACAACAAAGTTGCTATGGTTGGCGATGGCGTGAACGATTCTCCGGCAATGGCGAATAGCACCGTTGGTATCGCAATGGGAGCCGCTGGAAGCGATGTCGCCTTAGAAACGGCAGATGTTGCATTAATGTCTGATAAGATTGAAGCACTTCCTTTTGTTATCGCTTTGAGTCGCGCATCGAAAAAAATTATAAAACAGAACCTGTGGATTAGTCTGGGTATTGTTGCGTTTCTGGTTCCGGCAACTCTTTTTGGATTTGCTAACATTGGAATTGCCGTTATAATACACGAGGGCTCCACCTTATTAGTTGTTATTAACGCCTTGCGTTTATTGCGATTTGATATTAAGTAAGCATATCTTTTTATAACTATTGGTAAAAAAAACACCCAAACTAAACGATAGCTTGGGTGTTTTTTACTTTATAAAATGACCAGGTTATTACATTTTTTGTAACCATGTTTTAACATCAACTTCTTGTTTAATTATATCGTGAAGCTCTTCAATTTTAACCCGTTTCTGTTCCATTGTATCCCTATAGCGCACCGTAACACAATTATCGTTTAAGGTGTCGTGATCTACGGTAATACATAATGGTGTTCCGTTAGCATCTTGACGACGGTAACGTCTTCCAACAGCATCTTTTTCATCGTAAGCGATATTAAAATCCCATTTTAAATCGTCAACAATTTGTTGCGCAACTTCTGGTAATCCATCCTTTTTAACCAATGGTAAAACCGCTGCTTTAAATGGCGCTAATACCGCTGGTAATTTTAAAACGGTACGCGTTGTATTGTTTTCTAACTCTTCTTCTTGTAATGCATTAGAAAAAACAGCTAAAAACATACGGTCTAAACCTATAGACGTTTCTAAAACGTAAGGCGTGTAACTCGCGTTTTCTTCGTGGTCGAAATACTGTAATTTCTTACCAGAAAATTCTTCGTGTTGTTTTAAATCGAAATCTGTACGCGAGTGAATCCCTTCTAATTCTTTAAACCCAAATGGAAATTTAAATTCAATATCGGTAGCAGCATCTGCGTAGTGCGCTAATTTTTCGTGATCGTGGAAACGGTAATTCTCTTCGCCTAAACCCAGTGATTTATGCCATTTCATTCTCGTTTCTTTCCAGTGCTCGAACCATTTTTTTTGCGTGCCTGGCTTAATAAAAAACTGCATTTCCATTTGTTCAAACTCACGCATTCTAAAAATAAACTGTCGTGCTACAATTTCGTTTCTAAACGCTTTTCCGGTTTGTGCTATTCCGAAAGGAATTTTCATTCGGCCACTTTTCTGAACATTTAAAAAGTTAACAAAAATACCTTGAGCTGTTTCTGGGCGTAAATATAAATCCATAGCATGTTCTGCAGAAGCACCAAGCTTAGTGCCAAACATCAGATTAAATTGCTTCACCTCTGTCCAGTTTTTACTTCCCGTTAACGGATCTGCGATTTCTAACTCTTCTATTAATGCTTTTACATCGGCTAAATCTTCATTCCCTAAAGATTCTCCCATACGCTTTAAGATTGTATCGATTTTTTCTTGATACCCTAAAACTCGCGGATTTGTCGAAACAAATTCGGCTTTATCAAAAGTTTCACCAAAACGTTTTTCTGCTTTGGCCACTTCTTTATCTATTTTATTTTCTATTTTGGCGCAATAGTCTTCAATTAAAACATCTGCTCTATACCGCTTTTTAGAATCTTTATTATCAATTAACGGATCATTAAACGCATCAACGTGGCCGGACGCTTTCCAAGTGGTGGGATGCATTAATATAGAGGCGTCTAAACCTACAATATTGTCGTGCATTTGCACCATTGCTCGCCACCAATAGTCACGTATATTTTTCTTTAACTCTACTCCGTTTTGTGCGTAATCATAAACAGCGCTCAGGCCGTCGTATATTTCACTACTTTGAAATACGTAACCGTATTCTTTAGCATGAGAGATTACTTTTTTAAATTTATCGTCTTGATTTGCCATAAGTACAAAAGTATAAAACCGCTCCAAACTAATGGAACGGTTTTGGTAAAATTATAAGGATTTTTTTATTTTAATTCCATGCTAGTACTACCTATTAGTTCGACGTCATAAAAAACACTTATAAAATAGGTGCCTTTTACTAAGTCTTTATCTTTATTAATGTCAATAAACGTAGAGACCTCCAGATCATTGTTACGATAATCTACCACTTCTTTACGGGAATAAATTAAAGATTTTTCATTAAAATTTACTTCCGCTTTATTTGATACAATATTGTTTTGCGGATCAAGCACTTGTATATAAATATTCTTATCGCCTTTTGCGGCAAATTTGTTAGCCTGCATTGTAAAACTAACATGAATATTTTTAATTTTCGATGCCCGCCTTGTATTTACAATTCTATTTCTGGCAATACGTTTAACACCCTCAGCATTCATATTTACAATTCTGATACGCTTTGCTTCCACTAATTGATATTCGAGAGTGCCATTCTTTTTTTCTAATGTGTTATTTTGTTTTTTTAAAGTTATAGCGGTTATCGCGCTTCGTTTTAAGCGCGTTTTTGTTTGTGCTAACGATGTTTCTACCTTTTTATTTGTAACTAATAAAGAATCGTTTTCCTTCTCTAAATTTTTAACAAGAGTAAGTATACTCGCGTTTTCCAACTTGAGTTTTATAAGCTGTGCCTTGTACCGAGAAATTAAAGCTGCATTGGGTTCTAGCGATTTTACAGAATCTAGAATGCTCTGCAACTTTCTTCTGGATTCTTTTAATTGTGATTTTATAGTGCCATTTTCTATTTCTAGAACATCGTAACGGCTAAGCATTTCAGACAATTCATTTTCAATAAGTGTATTCTCTTGCTCAATAAACGTCTGTACTTGTTTTTGATTACCATAATTAACATAAGCGAAACCGCTTAATATTACCACTGCTATAACTAACGAACTTATAATTATCCTATAATTAAAAAATTGAGGATTAACTATCATAAAAAATGTGCTATTAATAGGTGTAAACTTATAAAATATCAGAGAAATTCCATTTTATATTCGATGAAACGGTTAAAAACTTGTTAAAAGAGTGCGAATTTTTTATTAAATTGAAAAAGAAACACTTTATCTGGCACGTCGAATGAAGCGTTCAAAAAATAGTATTGCCTATGCTCACTTCCGTATTAGATTTAATTTTTCCTAAGGTGTGTTATACCTGCACCTCAATTTTAAACGACAACGAGCTCCATCTTTGCACAAAATGCCGACACCAATTACCTGTTACAAACTTTCATAAAACCAACGACCCAACTGTGGAAAAAATGTTTTATGGTCGGGTAAAAGTAGAACGCGCAACAGCATTACTGCGTTTTACTAAAAAAGGAATTGTACAAAAACTATTACATCAGTTAAAATACAAAGGACAAGAAGACATTGGTTTGTTTTTAGGCGATTGGCTTGGGGAAGAGTTGAAATCTATAGAGCATTATGCCTCTGTAGACCTTATTATTCCTGTGCCTTTGCACAACCGTAAAAAACGAAAAAGAGGTTATAATCAAGTGGAGCGTTTTGGAAAACATTTAGCCCTCGCTTTAAACACCACGTATTGCGATGACGTATTACTAAAAACAACCGACACCAAATCGCAAGTAAACAAAAACCGATTTGCGCGTTGGAATGATAAAACAGAATTATTCACCTTGCACAACACCCATAAATTAAATAACAAACACATTCTCTTAATTGACGATATTATTACCACAGGCGCCACCTTAGAAGCTTGTGTTATAGCGCTAAACAAGGCCACAAATGTAAAAGTTAGCATCGCGACAATGGCTATTGCCTAGCGCTATTAAATAGCGCATAAACCACCCATAGAAAATAACGTGCTTTTTCGTTAGTTAATAAATAAGTTGTTAATTTGCTAAACATTTAAATTTAAGTATGCACACTCGTTTATATAACCTCCTTTTTGTAGCCGTTATTGGTTTAATTATTGCTAGTTGCGCGAATCGTGGTTCGCCAAGTGGCGGAGAAATAGATAGTATTCCGCCAGAAATAGTTAGATCTTTCCCAGCGAACTATTCTACAAATTTTAAAGCAAAAGAGATTAAAATTTACTTTAACGAGTACATCAAAATTAAAAATCTATCAAAGCAACTTATTATTTCTCCCCCAATGGATACTGCGCCAGAAATCACACCTTTAGGAAGCGCTAGTAAATACATTACCATAAAAATTAACGATACCTTAAAACCGAATACAACGTATGCTTTTAATTTCGGGAATAGTATTGTGGATAATAACGAAGAGAACCCATTTACCTATTACAGATATGTCTTATCGACAGGCGATTATATCGATTCTTTAACCGTAAAAGGAAGTATTAAAAACGCTATAAATTACGAATCGGACACTTTTGTTTCTGTCGTTTTATATGAAGTAAATGATGCGTATTCTGATTCTCTTATTTTAAAAAGAACCCCAGATTACATTACAAACACCTTAGATAGCACCACTAATTTCACAATTGAAAACGTAAAAGCTGGAACTTATATGTTACGGGCCTTAAAAGATGCAAATAGCGATAATAAATTTCAGCAGAAAACGGATAAAATCGCATTTTATGAAACATCTATATCGGTACCTAGCGACTCTGCTTTTTACAAATTGAATTTATTCGCGGAGGTTTTAAATTATAAAGCGGCAAGACCAAAATTGGTCTCGGGTGAGAAAATAATCTTTGGTTTTGAAGGCGATTACAACGATGTAGACATCGCGCTACTTACTAATGTGCCTGACACTTACCAGTCGCGCTTTTTTAAAGAAGAAGGTAAGGATACCTTAAATTATTTTTACAATCCGAAATTAGAACTCGATTCTTTAGTCTTTACAATCACCAACAAGACGATTGTCGACACTTTTACTGTTAGAAATAGAGACAGTAGCCGAGATACACTTGTTGTCTCTTCGTTCCCAAAGAATGTTATTAAGTATAACGAAGATTTTAGCGTATCTGCAACTATTCCGTTTACAAATTTCGATGAACAAAAAATGACTATTCGCGATAAGGATTCGGTAGTTGTCCCTTTTAAAAAATCTTTCGACAGTTTGCAAAATAAGTATAGTTTCCGTTTCGATAAAACAGAAGACAATAAATACATAGTGGAAATTTTACCGGGAGCCATTACAGATTTCTTCGACAACAAAAACGACACTTTAAATTACGGTTTGCGAACACTTTCAGTGAATAAATATGCCAATATTCGGGTGAATTTAATTAACGCTGAGTACCCTGTTATTCTGCAACTAACCAACAAAGAAGGCGACGTAAAAGCTGAAGCTTATGTTGCGGAGCCTAAACCTGTAGATTTTGAATTTCTAGACGCGAACACCTATTATTTGCGTGCCATTTACGACCGTAATAAAAATGGCATATACGACACCGGAAATTACTTAAAAGGCATACAACCAGAACGTGTAAGTTATTCCGACAAGCCTATTGAAGGACGATCGGGTTGGGACGAAATTGTAACGTTTACATTATTAGATTAAAGTTATCTCTATCCTTTAAGAAGCCTAAATGACGTCTGTTTTTTTCGATGTGGCATTTATATAAAGTCACCATTTCGGTGGTCGCTATATTCTGTAAGGTTTCAGATAGTTTTTCACCTAGCACGTTATAGACCGCCGTATGACCAGAGTATTCATTATTTTTATTGTCGAACCCAACTCTGTTAACGCCCACGCAATAACTCATATTTTCTATGGCTCGCGCTTGCAATAAAACATCCCACGCCTTAATTCTTACTTTTGGCCAATTCGCAACGTAAATTAAAACGTCGTAATTTTGCGTGTTTCTTGCCCACACAGGAAAACGCAAATCGTAACATACCAAAGGGCAAATGCGCCAATTTTTATAAGAGACAATCAATTGTTTCTCGCCTTTATAATACGCCTTTTCTTCGCCAGCCAAAGTGAACGTGTGGCGTTTATTATAAATCTCAATATCGCCATTGGGATGCACAAAAACCATGCGATTGTAAAAAGCATCGGTTTCTTTTATCACCAAACTACCTGTAATAGCAGCGTCCTTATCTTTTGCCAACGCTTGCAACCATTTTATAGTTTTACCGTGCATTGTTTCGGCCACGTGTTCGGGATGCATTGTAAAACCAGACGTAAACATTTCTGGCAATACAATAATATCTACAGACTCGGCAATGGCCTTTATTTTTTTTCCGAATTGTTCTCGGTTCTGTTCGGGGTTCTCCCAAACCAAATCCGATTGAATCGTTACTATTTTTAAAGTGTCAGACATTTTATATCCTTTTCAATTTTGATTGCGCCTTGAGCACTTTCTCCTTCAATTTTAAAAGTTTTTTTTCAAACTTCATAGTCGCATCCGGAGTGAGTTTATCTTTACGTTTTAGTCTATCGAATTTCTTTTGTTGTTTTTGCAAATCCGATTGAACGCTCTTTAATTTCGATTGGGCTTTTTCTTTCGCTTTAATTAATTTCTGTTCCTTTTTTAACGCTTTTTCACTTTGTTTTAATTTCTTTTCGGTCGCTCTTGCTTGCTTAGCCGCTTTACCTCTTGCTTTTTCGTTCTTTTTTATGCGTTTTTTATTAGTCTTTAATTGCGAGAAAATAGACTTTTTATCGACCTCCGACAAGGTTTCAGTTACATTTATCCCCGCTTTAAATACAGCCCCTCCAGAAACAACATAGGTTTCTCTGTTGTGTTCTACTTCTTGTGCTAAACCTATATTTACAACACATAGAAATAGCATAATTATTATAATTTTTAAAGATTTCATACGTTTTAATTTTAGTTATTATCAAATTTACTACTTAAATCCCACTAAATAAGAGTCTGATTTTAATTACCATTTTAAAGTTCTTCGATAAAAAGAGGACTCTAACTGGCTTTTACACCTTTTAATATAGCAAAAAGGATGAGAATGATGACTTCATTTTTTATATTTGATACTTTAAATCTATATATAATGAAATTCTTAAAATTCCTCTTACTTTTTATTACGGTTCAAGTGTCTGCTCAACAAGGCGGAATGTGGATTCCTTCGCTTTTACAAGGGATGAACGAAACCGAAATGACGAATCTTGGTAGTAAACTTTCTGCTCAAGATATTTACGATGTTAATAATTCGAGCTTAAAAGATGCGATTGGTCATTTTAATGGTGGTTGTACCAGTGAGATTATTTCCGATCAAGGTTTAATATTAACGAATCACCACTGTGGTTTTAGCCAAATTCAGTCGCACTCGACTTTAGAAAACGATTATTTAAAAGATGGTTTTTGGGCAATGAATTTAGATGAAGAACTTCCTAACGAAGGTCTATATATCGAGTTTATTGTAAGAATTGAGGATGTTACCGAGCAAGTTTTGGCTGGCGTAACCGATAGTATGAAGTCTACTGAAAGACAATCGGCTATTTCAAAAAATAGTAACACCTACGAAGCAACAGTCGCAAAAGAAGACTGGCAAGACACTAAAATCAAGTCGTTTTACGAAGGTAATCAGTACTTTTTATTTGTAACAGAACGTTTTAACGATATCCGTTTAGTGGGTGCGCCACCAACAAGTATTGGTAAATTTGGTAGTGATACAGATAACTGGGTGTTTCCTAGACATACAGGAGATTTTTCTCTATTTAGAATTTATGCTGACAAAAATAATCGTCCTGCAGAATACAGCAAAGACAACAAGCCCTACACACCAAAACACTTTTTACCAATTTCTTTAGATGGTGTTGAAGAAGGTGATTTTACATTGGTCTTTGGTTTCCCTGGTCGTACCAACGAGTATTTACCGTCAGTTGCTATCGCGCATATTACAAAAGAATTTAACCCGAGTAATATTGAAATTCGCGAAGGAGCATTAGAAGTTATCGATGCTAAAATGCAAGAAAGCGATGAGGTAAGAATAAAATATGCTTCTAAGCAAGCACGTATTGCCAATGCTTGGAAAAAGTGGGTTGGTGAAAATTTAGGAATTGAAAAAAGTAACGCCATTTCTCAAAGGCGTGAGTTTGAAGCTGAATTTACAGCGGCTTTAAAACAAAAAGCGTTAGAAAGTAAATATGCTACAATTTTACCTGAATTCGAGAAATTATATAACGATTTCGCCGAAGTAAATATTAAAAGAAGAAACTTTATTGAAGTGTTTATCGTGACTAACGAGTTAATGCAAATGACCCTTAGAGCGTATCAATTTGAACGTGCTATTATCGAAAAACCAGCACTTTTTGACAAAGCAAAAGAATCTCTAGAAGGCACCTTAAAAGGCATTCATAAAAACTACGACGTTGCTGTAGATAAAGGTGTTTTTGAAAACGTGATGCCTTTTTACACGACTACCGTTGCCGCCTCCATTTATGATAAAACAGCATTTACCAATTTAGATGATGCGTTAAAATTATTAAACGGAAAGCAAAAAGACGTTCTTAAAAAACTAAATAAAGATGCCGCTTACAAATATGCTAAGCCACTTATTGAAGAATTTTACAACACGATTGACCCTGAGTTCCAAGAAAAAAACTTAGCGATTTCTGCGTTACAAACAAAATATATGACGGCCTTAATGGAAGCGCTGCCAGACGCACGTTATTTTCCAGATGCGAACGGTACATTGCGAGTTACTTATGGTCAAGTTAAAGGGTACTCGCCAAGAGATGCCGTGTATTACGAGCCTGTAACCTATTTAGATGGTGTTATTGAAAAATTTGTGCCTGGAGATTATGAGTTTGATGTACCCAAAAAATTATTAGAATTATATGAGGCTAAGGATTACGGACAATACGCAGACGTAAACGGAAAAGTACCGGTTTGCTTTTTAGGAACAAACCATACTACTGGAGGGAACTCTGGGAGTCCTGCTATTGATGCCGAAGGAAACTTAGTGGGTTTAAACTTCGACCGCGTGTGGGAAGGGACAATGAGTGATATGAATTACGACCCCGAAATTTGTCGAAATATTATGGTAGATGCGCGTTACATTCTGTTTATAATTGACAAATTTGCTGGCGCAAAACATTTAATTGACGAAATGAAATTGGTACACCCAAAGAAAAAATAAAGATTAAATTAAAAATGGGCTAGCGTTAAACGTTAGCCCATTTTTTTATCCTATTATTCTCTACTAGCTGCTTTTAACTAATACTTACTTACAACTCCTAGAAATTTTTAATAACTTCTGTCTCTTTGGTATACTTCATTCATTTTTATTAGTAGCGCTTTAATTTTTGCTCTGCATCTTGCACTTTTTTCTCTAGCTTTTTTATAGTTTTTTCCCATCCGTTAATATCATCGGGAGACAATTTACCTTTGCCTATTAGTCTTTGATATTTTTCATTTTGCTTTTTTAGCTTATCTCTTACTTTAAAAAAGTCTTTTCTCGCATCGTCCTTTCTTCTCACTTTTTTAGCTAGCGCTTTCTGTTCTTTTTCTGCTTTCTTTAATGCTTTTGCAGCTTTATTTTGCGCATCTTCCAATTCTTTTTTTAACTTTTCAGCCTTTTTCTCGAACTCAATTCTATTGTTTAGAATCTCATTAATCTCTGATTTCTTTTCCCGCGATAACTCCTCCGTTATCTCTTCTCCATTGCTATAGAATTTACTTCCTTTTAGTTCATACACTATGCCGTTTGGAGTAATTACTTTCTCTTTGCTTCCACAGGAAAGAAACAACAATACAGCAAATAGTGTTACTAATTTTAAAACGAATATGTTTTTCATAATTTAATTTTTAGACAATTTCCATTTTCTTCAATAGAAAACTCGCATTCATATTCTGGCAAATCCCCTTTTTAAAGGTGTAATCAAAATACAGCTCGTCGTTTATAATTTGCGCATCGAAATAGTAATTTTTAACTTCAGGTAGCGTTTTTTCAATTTCACATAAACTTAAATCGTGCGTAGCAATAATTCCTGTGGCATTACTAGCTACTAATTTCTCAACAAACTTTCGCGAACCAATCGCTTTATCCGTACTGTTAGTTCCTTTTAAGATTTCATCCAGAATAATAAAATATTTATCGGTTTCGATAGCGTCTACAATGTATTTTAAGCGTGTTAATTCAGAAAAAAAGTAAGAACTATCATCGGTTAACGAATCGCTAGTACGCATACTCGTAATTAATTTTACCGGTACATAACGACTAGACTCCGCACAAACCGGTAAGCCCATATTCGCCATAACGATATGTAGAGAAACCGTTCTTAAAAACGTGCTTTTTCCGGCCATATTCGCTCCGGTAATAATAAAAAACTGCTCGTTAGTAATCTCGAACGTATTATCTACACGTTTTTTATCATCTAACATTGGGTGACCCAAATTCGCCACTTTCGTTGTCCTTTCTTCGCTAACGATTTCAGGAAATACAAACCCCGAATGGTTAAACGCATAATTTCCTAAACTGTTATAAGCATCAAAAAACGAGACCACTTCAAACCAATCGTCGACCAAACCTTTGTAGTTCTCTAACCAACTCTCTATGGCATAACTGTTTTTTATGTCGGTGATAAAATAACCATTCCCAAAAATTGCCGAAATAAGATTATTTCTATTATCTAAAGCATCTAGAGATTTTGAAAAAGAGTTTAAAATAGCAGACGCTTTTTCGTCTTTTAACCGAATTTGTCGTTGTTTCTGTTGAAGTAAATCTGAAGTAAACGTTTCAGATTCAATAGCTTTTAACAATACCGAATATTGCCTGAAGGTATCTCTTATTTTATCGGCTTTTGAAGCCAAAACATTAATCTTTTTTAAATATTTACCAGTTACAATCAAACCCGCAAATAACCAATACCCGATGAATTGAATACCAATAACTCCTGTAAAAGCTAACCCAAAAATAATAAGAGAAGCTAATAAAAAGGCTTTAGGCAGCCAACGCATTATTTTAGGTAAGAAGGACTGCTGACTATGTAACCAGTGCTTTATGGTAGACAGTTCGGTTTCTGTTTTAATTAGCTGTGCTGTGGCTTGAAAATGTTGTCGCCAATGCGCTTTCTCACTTAACTCTTCTACAGCGTCTTGTCGATTAGTTATGTCTGTAATAACATTTGCTTTTAATGCGTTTGCTAATGTTAACGCCCCATCGGGAGTCGACGTGCGATCTATAAATTGAAAAAAGGAACCGCGACCAAACAAATCGATATCTAAACTGTACTGGTGGTTCGTATCCTGAAATGCAGCACCTTCTTTTTTATCAAAAAAATCGCCCGAAGCTATCTTTAATTCGTTTTTATTTATAGCAACTAATGCTTTTTTTAAGTGGTGCTGCGTTTTAAGATTGCTATGTTTATTAAGCAGAAATAAGAATATAGCGAGGCCTAAAATGGCGACTCCTGCTGATACTTGCCACATACCAAACGTAAAATACACAGCAATTCCTGTGGCAATAAACACCAGTAACCGCGCCGTACTTAACGCCGTTAGTTTTTTATAAAGCGACGAAACCTCCGCTTTATAAGTTTCTAAATTAGTAGTATAAAATGTGCTGTCGTGTACCATAATCTTAATAAAGTTATAACTGTTTAGTATCTAATTGTGTAAAAACAGATAATAGGGTTTGAACAGCATCTAGTAAAAATTGCTGATCTATATTTTCGTAAACATCGGTAGGCTCGTGATAATCTTTGTGGTCTGGAACGCCAAAATATATAAACGGAATTCCCTTATTATGAAAAGCTGCTTGATCGCTAGAATTCGTCCAATTATCTGTACTATCTAAACCTTCGTGTCCTATAACCAAATTGACTTTGCCTAGGTTTTCAAAAGATTCTACCGTCTCTTTTAATACTTCTGAATAGCGTGTTCCGACGGCAAATAATTCGTGACTATCACTACGAGAGATCATATCAAAGTTTAAATTTAGTACGATATTATTCAATTCTATAATAGGGTTATCGACATAATAGTAAGCCCCTTTTAGCCCGAGTTCTTCACCATCAAAAGCAGCCAAAATAACATTGTGTTGTGGTGGATTAGTTTTAAAATATTCCGCGAAAGCAAATAAAGCACCTACACCAGATGCATTATCGTCGGCACCATTATAAATGGTTCCATTCTTAATGCCCTCGTGATCGTAGTGTGCAGATATTACAACGTATTTGTCGTGGTATTGTGTTCCTTCTATAAGTCCTAAAACGTTGACAGCATTATATGTTTTTGACCCCGTTGTGAATGTAAACGGTTGCTCAAAATCTTCCAAAAGAGGTTTTACATCTAACGCATCAAAGGTTTCTATAATATATTGTTTAGCCTTTAAAGCGCCAGGCGTTCCTGTTCTTCTGCCTTCAAAAGCAGCAGAAGAGAGTGTTTTAACGTGTTTTAATACTGAATCGATAGTAAAACCATAGTTTGTTATTGGTTTCAATTCCTGAACCGTCGTTGTCTGTTGATCTCGTGTTTGCGATTGACACGACAGCGCAATAACGCTTACGGTAAGTGCCATAAAAAGTTTAAGAGTCTTCATAGTGATAAATTAATAATTGCTAAATTAAATAAAAAAACCCAAGCAAAATGCTTAGGGTTTTTTATTTCAAAATGGTGGTGTTACCCAATAATTATTACCCTTTTAAAGTGGCTGACAAATACTCACGATTTAAACGTGCAATATTTTCTAATGAAATTCCTTTCGGGCACTCTACCTCGCAAGCTCCAGTATTGGTACAGTTACCAAAACCTTGTTCGTCCATTTGTTTTACCATATTTAAAACACGGTCTGTGGCTTCAATTTTACCTTTTGGTAATAAAGCAAACTGAGATACTTTTGTACCAACATTTAATACTCAACTATTATGCAAATCTATATTCTGACTATATAATTTGGTATTGGATAGAACACATAATACATAAAAAAAATAGTACAAATTATTCCTTAATAATTTTGTGTTGATATAGTTTAGCACCCTGCTGTAAGGTCAAAATATAGGTGCCTGTTGGTAAATTCTTTATATTAATACTGTTTTTCTCTTTCTTAAAATTAAAAACACGTTGCCCATTGATATTATGAATAATTACTTTAGTATCACTTAAATTATGGTTTTTTACAAAAATTTCCTCTTTTGTTGGATTTGGATAAACAACTATGTCTTTGCTTGAAAATTCATCTACACTTAAAGTTGTGCCTTCAACGAGTGTTATTGTAGTATTTATAGCAGGATTAACTACCACATCTACCAAGCCAGAAGGCCATGTTACTTTAATTTGTGTAACTGCCGTATCTGAGCCTATACCAAAATGTGTTGTTAGTGAGCTCATGTATCTAAAACCCTCTCCCGATCTAACCTCTCTAATTTGTGTACCTAATGCGCTTTGTATTTCTACTCTTGCACCTATACCATTTAAATTACTTCCTGTTGGATTATTTACATCTCCTTGCGTGTTGATTTTTATCCAATTATTGGAGTTCCCTTCGTTCCTATACCAGTTACCATTGCTATTAAAAACATCTAGAAAACCATCGTTATTTAAATCGCCCACTGCGCCAACAGAAAAATAAACATCTGTTTCGGTAAAAGTTAAATCTTGATTATTAATCAGGATTTTATTTCCAGCCGAGAAAATATCTAAATAGCCATCATTATTAAAATCGTGAGTAATATGTTCTATTCCGGTATCGGTAAATATGTCTATACCCGAACCACTTGTAATATCTGCAAACGTTCCATCTTGATTATTATGCATTAATTTATGTGCGCCATCTACAAAAGTACTAGCACCAACAAAAACGTCCATCCAGCCATCGTTATCAAAGTCTCCCCAAGCCGAAGACCATGTTTGAATGGGATCGTACAAGCCAGCGGCAACACTTACATCTGTAAAGTTACCAAAACCGTCATTTTGATGTAGTTGATTGTATCTTGCAGATGCAGACGCTCCCCCTCCATTACATTTAGAAATAAATAAATCTACATCCCCATCATTATCGTAATCTGTCCATAGAGATGCATAATTCCCACCACTTGGAGAATCCCCTAAACCACCTTGATTATGAGATAAATTACCATTTCCATCATTTAAATAGAATTGATTTGGTCCAACATCGTGACAAACAAAAGCGTCTAAATAACCATCGTTATTAATGTCTACAAAGTTTGTTCGTTGAGAAAAAACATATTCTGGTCCAGACGTTTCTAAGTAGCCTGTTCCATCACTATTAGCCTTCATAAAGGTTACACCACTCCCCGCGCCATACATTAAATCGTTATAGCCATTATCGTCTATGTCTCCTGCTGCAATGCTCCAGCTTGGTAAAAAATTGGCGTTTGTAGTTGTGAAATTTTGAACTGTAAATCCTCCTGAGGCTTGTTGAAAGTTAATATTTATGTTTGTTTCACTAATCGCAACGACATCGTCCAAGAAATCACCATTCATATCTACTACACAATTTCTATAAGTACCCGTACTTGCAATTGGGGTTGACACAAAAGAAACTAAGGGTTCTATATAAGGCGCTTCGGTTAATTGAAAATCAAAACCATCAGACTCCCATCGGTTATCAAAAACTATAAAGTATGTTTCTCCTGCGAGAACATTAAATGATGCTACGGACAAGAAACCAGAACCTCCATCGTCGTCTCCAGAGTGGCAAACTAGTGCGCCACAAGTTCCTGTATAAACGTGAAACCTTGTGTCTCCTCCCGTATTTATTGCTAAGTCTGTAGTTACTGTTACCGTGTAGTTATTTGAAGGCGTATAGGTAAACCATTCCGCATTTACAGCATTTTGGCCACCTGTACACACTAACGTTACACCTTCTGTACCGTCTATTGCAGTTACAGTATACAATCCAGAAGTAATTGCCTGTGGACTAGAACAGCTGTCTTGAGAGTAAATAGTAGTACTGAAAATCAGGGCTAAGAGTAAAGTGATTTTTTTCATAATTATAGTGGTTAGTCTTTATTCACAGGTTTGTGTTAATTCATCTATCCAGTCATTTATTAAACTAATAGCTTGATCATCTACTAAATTTCTACCAATAAGCGGCATTTTGGTGCTTTCTTCTGTTGAGTTCATTCTATAAGAGAGTACAGATCTTTCAGATCTCCCTGGCGAAATAACATGTGTTAAGGTGCTATTTACATCTTCATCTGGTACAACACATATTCCTAAATTAGCTTCAGAAGTTTCGGTGTCGTGAAATGAAAGCCTAATTGGTCTGTATGAACAGTGAGAATTCTCTGAATGACAATGTGCACAATTAATATCTAAATAAGACCTTGCTCTTAATTGAAGTGGTTTAGATAAATCTTTCCAATCCACCACTGTATTTACATTTGAATAATCTACAGGGTTTAAATAGCCCTCAATTATTAGCTTTTGCAATTGATTTATCGCTCCTTCTTGTGGATAAGGATACGCTGAATTTAGATTTTGCGGCTTTACACCTATAGGAAAAGGTACATTACCAATTTTATGACATGTTCTACACTCTGATTCTGAAGGGAGTCTATAATTTGTAGATTTACTTACACCTTCTTCTAGCCACTCTATATTAACCGTACTTCCTGTGTTATCTAAAAAGGCTTCTGTTTGATCTTCATTCCAGACATATTCTGAAAAAATCCATCCTGACGGCTTTTTAATTAAAAGTCTAGTTTCTATTAATTTGGTAGTATTAGAAGGTAATACGTTATTGTAATAAAATGTTTTTACAAGAATTGTCCCAACTGGAAAATCTAAAATCTCATAATCTGAAACAAAATTTGCGGAGGTGTTATTTGGCATCCAAAGAAATCTTTTCTTTTTAGCATAGTCGGTAAAAAGAGAGGAAATAGGTTTGTAAGGTATAACGCCTAAGACTGGCTTTTGATTTTGTAAATCCCCTTCAAATAAATTATAGTCGGATAAGGTATTGTACGGAAAGGCCTCCAAATTATAGTTTACTGGAGATACTGAAGGCGTATAATTTTCACTGCTTTCATCATTAGAACATGATAATAAAACAGTTAAAAAATAAAGAATAATTAACTTTAATGTTGGTATATTTTTCATTTTAATATAAATTTCTAACACAATATAAGAAATTTATATATTTTAAATGAAAAATATACTACAACAAAAAATAAAATTTACCCTTTTAAAGTGGCTGACAAATACTCACGATTTAAACGTGCAATATTTTCTAACGAAATTCCTTTCGGGCATTCTACCTCACAAGCTCCAGTATTGGTACAGTTACCAAAACCTTCTTCGTCCATTTGTTTTACCATGTTTAAAACACGGTCTGTGGCTTCAATTTTACCTTGTGGTAATAAAGCAAATTGAGATATTTTTGCTCCAAGATATAACATCGCTGAAGAGTTCTTACAACTTGCTACACACGCACCACAACCAATACAAGTCGCTGCACTAAAGGCATCGTCGGCATCGTGTTTATTAACAGGGATCGTGTTAGCATCAATCGTGTTACCAGAGGTATTTACAGAAATAAAGCCCCCTGCGTGTTGAATACGATCGAAAGCACTTCTATCGACAACTAAATCCTTTATTACTGGAAATGCTTTTGCTCTAAATGGCTCGATAAAAATCGTCTCGCCATCTTTAAACATACGCATGTGTAATTGGCAAGTTGTTACACCTCTATCTGGTCCGTGCGCTTCACCGTTTATATATAGAGAACACATACCACAAATTCCTTCACGACAATCGTGATCGAATGCTACGGGCTCTTCTCCTTTATTTATTAATTGATCGTTTAATAAGTCTAACATTTCAAGGAAAGACATATCACCAGAAATATCGCCAATTTGATAATCGACCATTTTTCCTTTATCGTTAGCGTTTTTTTGACGCCATATTTTTAACGTTAAATTCATAGCTTTCCTTATTTATAACTTCTTTGTTTTAATTCGATATCCTTAAACTCTAATTCTTCTTTGTGTAATACAGCAGCACTTGGTTCTCCTTTGTATTCCCAAGCCGCAACGTAAGCATAATTCTCATCGTCTCTTTTTGCTTCTCCTTTTTGTTCTCCGCTTAATTCTATAGAGTCTTCTCTAAAGTGACCTCCACAAGATTCTTCGCGATCTAAAGCATCTTTTGCAAACAATTCTCCTAATTCTAGGAAATCTGCTACACGACCTGCTTTTGCTAATTGCTCGTTAAACTCTTCGTTAGTTCCTGGTACTCTTACTTCTTTCCAAAATTCTTCACGAAGGGCTTTAATTTCAGAAATCGCTTCTGTTAAACCTGTAACGTTTCTAGACATCCCAACTTTATCCCACATGATTTTTCCTAATTTCTTATGGAAATAATCTACAGAATGGCTCCCTTTATTAGTGATAAAGAAATTAATTTTCTCTTTCACTTCTTTTTCAGCTTGCACAAATTCAGGTGTTTCCGTTGAAATTGGTCCGGTACGAATATCATCAGACAAATAATTTCCAATAGTGTACGGTAACACGAAGTAACCATCGGCTAAACCTTGCATTAATGCTGAAGCTCCAAGTCTGTTTGCTCCGTGATCAGAGAAGTTAGCTTCTCCAATAGCGTACAATCCAGGAACGGTAGTCATTAAATTATAATCTACCCAAAGACCACCCATTGTATAATGCACCGCAGGATAAATCATCATTGGTGTGTTGTACGGATCTTGATCTACGATTTTCTCGTACATCTGGAATAAGTTTCCGTATTTATTTTTTACAACTTCTTGTCCTAATTTTTTAATAAGCGCTTTATCGTTAGCATCTAAATGCTTCACTGTCGCTTGTTCTTTTCCGTAACGTTGTATTGCCGTTGCAAAATCTAAATATACCGCTTCACCTGTAGCATTAACACCGTAACCGGCATCGCAACGTTCTTTGGCTGCACGAGAGGCTACATCACGAGGTACTAAGTTACCGAATGCTGGGTAACGACGCTCTAGGTAGTAATCTCTATTTTCGTCAGCAATTTCTGTTGGCTTTAAACGGCCTTCGCGAATTGCTGTGACATCTTTCATGTTTTTTGGCACCCAAATACGTCCGTCATTTCTTAACGACTCAGACATTAACGTTAGTTTAGACTGATGATCGCCAGAGACTGGAATACATGTTGGGTGAATTTGTGTGTAACACGGGTTTGCAAAGTAAGACCCACGCTTGTGCGCTTTCCATGCTGCTGTTACGTTACTTCCCATCGCATTGGTAGATAAGAAGAATACGTTACCATAACCACCAGTTCCAAGAACAACTGCGTGTGCAGAGTGACGTTCAATTTCTCCAGTAACTAAGTTACGTGCTATAATTCCACGTGCTTTTCCATCGACAACAACCACGTCTAACATTTCGTGGCGGTTGTACATTTTAATTTTACCACGACCGATTTGACGGTTCATAGCAGAATAAGCACCTAATAATAATTGTTGACCTGTTTGTCCAGCAGCATAAAATGTTCTTGAAACAAGAACACCACCAAACGAGCGGTTATCTAGTAAACCACCATATTCGCGGGCAAAAGGAACCCCTTGCGCCACACATTGGTCGATAATATTTGCTGAAACCTCAGCAAGACGATACACGTTAGCTTCACGCGAACGGTAATCACCTCCTTTTACAGTATCGTAAAACAATCTGTAAGTAGAATCTCCATCTCCTTGGTAGTTTTTTGCTGCGTTAATCCCCCCTTGTGCTGCAATTGAGTGCGCACGACGTGGAGAATCTTGAAAACAAAATGCTTTTACGTTATAACCAAGCTCTGCTAAAGTTGCAGCAGCAGAACCTCCGGCCAAACCTGTACCAACAACAATAACATCTATGTTACGCTTGTTAGCTGGGTTAACCAAGTTAATATGATTTTTATAATTTGTCCATTTATCTGCAATTGGACCTTGAGGTGTTTTTGAATCTAAAGCCATTTTTAGATGAGTTTTTAGTGATTAAAATAATGGAATAATGCTATGAATACAAAACCTAACGGAATTATGATTGCATAGGCCTTTCCAAAACCTTGTAATCCTTTTGTGTATTTGTTGTTTGCTCCTGTAGACTGAAATGCAGAACTAAACCCGTGGAGTAAGTGTAATGCTAAAAACACAAACGCGATACAGTATAATACTACTCTCCAAACATCTACAAACTTATGCTGAAGCTCTTCAAAATATCTATACTCCCCATTTGGAAGTAGTCCAGACATATCACCTTCAATAAACTTTGTGTTTATTTCTGGCAACCAAAAATCGTAAAAATGAAGACCAATGAAAGCTAAAATAGCTAACCCGCTCCAAATCATATTTCTACTCATCCAAGTTGAGTTTGCATTTCCATTGTTTTTAGCATAGCTAATTTGTCTCGCATTACGGTTTCTTACCTCTAAAACAAAACCCATTATAAAGTGAAAAATCACACCAAAAATTAAAACTGGTTGTAATACATATTGTACCAACCAGAATGTTCCCATAAAATGAGAAACGTTATTGAAAGTGTCTTCACTAATAACAGATAGTAAATTAATTGTAAAATGTTGTAATAAAAAGACCATTAGAAAGAATGCCGAAAGTGCCATGGCAAACTTTCTTCCTATTGACGAATTTAAAATCCCGCTCATTATTTTGAAGTTATTATTTGTTATACAAAGATAAGGTACATCGAGAAGTATAAAAATTTATATTCTCTTTAAAATATTATTTAGAATAGGTTTAAGTAAGAAACTACTCGATTACAAAGGTCTCCTTTGCACCATCTATCTTCACAACATAGTTTCCTTTAGGTAAATAATAATAGTTATTTTTTGCTTTCTCTATAGATATTGACGTGTCTTTTTTCAATAATTTCGCTCTTATTTTTTCTGAAATACTTAAATTATAAGTCAACACATTATACCCTTTATCTACTGATTTAGATATCGTTTTTACTACTTTTCCTCCTTTTGAAGAAATAGTAATCGCTTTATCACCTCCTTCATGGGAATAAAAAGCAATCTCTAATTCGGGCGTGATTGTATTGGACCACTGACTGTAAGAATCGCCCCAGCGTGGCGAATGTTTAACCGTTTTAAAAGGAAATATAACCACCTCATTTTGTAAACTGTCCGCCGTCATTTTTTGAAGCTGACTAACATTCGTTTTGTAAATACTCCTTCCGTGAGTAGCCAGTAATAAATCATTAGATTCTTTATGAATAACCATATCATGCACAGCAACGGCAGGTAAATTCTCTACGAATGCTTCCCAAGATTCTCCGGTATTAAAACTTACATACGCACCGTTATCGGTACCTAAATAAATTATAGACGCACTGTTTTCATCCTCAACAATAACGTTTACCGCCGACACTGGTAAATTGCTATTTATGGCGCTCCACGTTTCCCCGTAATTATCCGAGACATATACATAACTTTTAAAATCATCAAATCTATAACCATTCAAAGTCGCATACACGCGTTCTTTTTTATATTTTGAAGCCACCACTCTACTCACCCAAAGATCTTTTGGTAACGTATTATTTATAAGTTTCCAAGTAGCCCCTCCGTTTTTAGTTACGTGTAACAAACCATCGTCGCTACCCGTATAAATCAGTCCAAACTGAAAAGGCGATTCGCTCATCGTTGTGAGCGTACCGTAAGCTACATTTCCTGTTTTCCCACCTTGCGTTAAATCTGGGCTTATAACGTCCCAATCCGTTCCTTGATTTAACGAACGCATCACTTTATTCCCGCCGAAATACAAAATATCCTGATTGTGCTGCGATAATAAAATTGGCGTTTGCCAGTTGAAACGATACGGTTCTCCACCTTCTTCAGGTTTGGGCTGAATATACGTTTGCGATTCTTTTTCGCGATCGATTCGATAATAATTCCCAAACTGATAGCCGGTGTAAATAATATCTGGATTTCTATTATCGATTTCAATTTTCATTCCATCACCACCCATTATGCCTTCCCAAGGATAATGTCCGCTTTGGTTCCAGCTTCTGTCGTGTTTCGCGTTATGCGGCCCAAACCAAACCCCGTTATCTTGCAAACCACCATACACATTATACGGCGTTTGGTTATCGACGTTAATAGCATAGAATTGTCCCACAGCATTTACATTTAGCTTTTCCCAAGTCGCACCATCGTCGTAACTCATATTCAAGCCCCCATCATTTCCATCAATTAAATGCCCTTGTTTATTTGGGCTTACCCACAACGCTTGATGATCGGCATGCACATTCTCCTGACTAATGTTTTTGAAAGTTTTGCCACCGTCTTTAGATTTTAAAATAGGAACGCCGAGTACATAAATGCCATTTTCGTCTTGCAAATCGACTCTAATTTCACCAAAATAATAACCATAACTGTAATACAGATCATCGATATAGTTATTATGTGTTTTGGCCCACGATTTTCCACCATCAATACTTTTATACACCTCAGCACCAATTACCGGCGTTTCAAAAAGCATCGCATTTGTTGTCTTTAAAAAATTGGTCAATTCTGAAGGTTTCGCCAATCCGCTTCTAATAATTTGCTTTACATTTTCGGCTCTGTATTTTTCGCGAAAACCATTTGTTTTTAAAAATGCATTAATTTTTTTATCAGATAATTTCAAAAAATCTTCACCAGGCATCGCTTTTGGCCCCATTGTATTAAAACTATTGTTATTAATATCTGCATCTCCAGGCGGACGACGGTTTTGATTGTCTAGCAACGCATACACGATATCTTCATTAAAAACCGCTAAACCTATTCTTCCCACACCATCATCAACAGGAAACCCACTATTTGCTACAGTAACCTTACTCCAGTTTTCACCACTATCATTACTTTTATAAATGGCCGAACCGGTACCGCTTCCGCTAAAATTCCATGCTTTTCGATCCCGCGTCCAAGACGAGGCGTATAAAATCTTTGTATTATTTAAAGGACTATCGATATCAATAATTCCTGTGGAATCGTTAATAAATAGTTTTTGTTCCCAAGTCGTACCGCCATCCGTAGTTTTATAAATACCACGCTCTTTGTTATTGGAGTACAAATGCCCCGTTACACCAACGATTACGGTCTCCGGATGATTAGAATCAATAATAATGCGCCCAATATGATGCGACTCTTTCAACCCCATATTCTCCCAAGTTACCCCCTGGTTTGTAGATTTTAAAATACCAATGCCAGCGTAAGACGAACGCGAACTATTATTTTCGCCTGTCCCTACCCAAATGGTTTTCGTTTTCCAATCGACAGCAATATCACCCACATTTTGAGTCGGTGCCGAATCTAAAACAGGCTTAAAAGAAGACCCATTATTTGCAGTGTACCAAACGCCTCCCGACGCATAACCTACATAAAACTCACTATTATTTTCTGGGTTCACCTCTACATCTACCACCCGACCACTCATCACTTTTGGTCCGATAGTTTCGAACGCTAAATTTTTGACTAATGATTGCTTATGTAACTTTTCTTTTTGAATTAAAGATTCCTTAACAGCATCAGCAGTCGTTGGTACTTGCTGTGCCGAAACACTAAACATACTTGTAAAAAGAAACATTAAAAATATCCTAAACATCATAACTTTATAGTTTAAGCACCAAAATTACTTAATATTTAAAAAACTGCGCTAAAAACAACATAGAGATTAATTTTATAGTTCTATTTTTGTTATTAGCAGTTGTAATACGCCCCTTTAAACAATGAACTCTTCACAAAATAATCTAGTAATCTTTTTAAAAAGTGTGATTAATGCTTCAGAATTAGAGCATCACATTCCGGATATTTTAGAATGTTTCACCAATTTAAAGCTTCAAAAAAATGAATTTTTTGTAGAAGAAGGTCGCATTTGTAAATACTTCTGCTACATTAATACTGGTGTTTTACAACATTCTATTACGGTTTTGGGCGAAGAAAAAACAACGTATTTAGGACTTAAAAATGCTTCCACTTCTGCATTAAATAGTTTTATGAACAGCGTGCCGTCTAGAAAAAATATAAAGGCGATTAGCGATTGTGATTTATGGGTTATTACTTCTGAAAACTTTTCGGCGTTATTAAAAAATAATAGTGCGTTTAAAGCTTTTTATTATAAACTTATTGAAAAGCAAATTTACCGTATCGACGATTACCGCATCGATTTATTAACACTCACGCCCGAAGAACGCTACCAAAAACTACTACACAATGAGCCCAATTTATTACAAGAAGTACCGCTGCATTATCTCGCTTCCTTTTTAGGGATTTCGTCGCGACAAATGAGTAGGATAAGAAAAAATACACGATAGCGCCAAATGGCGTCGTTTATTGGTGTTCGATTCTTTAATTTTGGAAAGCTAATAGAAAAAACACATTATTTATGAAATACCATCAAATAGACAACGCCCTTTTTATTAAAAACCGTAAAAACTTTGCTGCAAAAATGCAACCAAGTAGTTTAGCGGTTTTCAATTCTAACGATGTCTACCCTATTAGTGCCGATAGCACATTGCCATTTGCACAACACCGCGATATTTTTTATTTAAGTGGTGTCGATCAAGAAGAAAGTATTCTTGTTCTTTTCCCTGACTGTCCAAATCCAAAACATCGCGAGGTTTTATTCTTAACAGAAACAAACGAACATATTGCCGTTTGGGAAGGTGAAAAACTAACCAAAGAAGCCGCTCTAGAGACTAGTGGCATCAAAACCGTATACTGGTTAAAAGATATGGAAAAAATAATGTTCGAAATGATGACACAGTGCGACACTGTTTACATCAATACAAACGAACATTACAGAGCCAATGTGGAAACAGAAACGCGCGAAGACCGCTTTACAAAATGGCTAAAAGACAAATATCCGGCGCACCGTGTTGCTAAAAGCAACCCGATATTACAACGTTTACGCGCGGTTAAAGATCCAATTGAAATTGATTTGATGCAACGCGCTTGCGACATTACCGAAAAAGGTTTTAGACGTGTTTTAAATTTTGTGAAACCTGGAGTTTGGGAACACGAAATTGAAGCAGAATTAATGTACGAATTTTTAAAAAACAGATCTAAAGGATTCGCTTACTCACCAATCATTGCGTCTGGTAACAATGCCAACGTTTTACACTATGTAGAAAATAATAAAGAGTGTAAAGATGGTGACTTAATTTTATTTGATACTGCTGCAGAATATGCTAATTATTCAAGTGATTTAAGTAGAACGATTCCTGTTTCTGGTCGATACTCAAAACGACAACGTGCAGTTTACGATGCCGTGAACAGAGTAAAAAAGGACGCCTCCAAATTATTAGTTCCTGGAACACTTTGGGCAGAATACCACGTTGAAGTTGGCCATTTAATGACTAGCGAATTACTAGGTTTAGGTTTACTTGACAAAGCCGATGTAAAGAATGAAAACCCAGATTGGCCAGCGTATAAAAAATACTTTATGCACGGTACTTCTCACCATATTGGTTTAGACACGCACGACTATGGTATTTTGGCAGAGCCAATGCAAGAGAATATGATCTTTACTGTAGAGCCTGGAATTTATATTCCTGAAGAAGGTTTTGGTATTCGTTTAGAAGATGATCTTGTAGTTCAAAAAAGTGGTGAACCATTTAATTTAATGGGTAATATTCCTATTGAAGCTGAAGAAATTGAAGAGCTAATGAACAAATAAAACACTACTAATAGTTTAAAAAAGCGAGCTAAACGCTCGCTTTTTTTTTGCCCTATACCTAAAATAGTAACTAGCAAGCTCCCTTATAAAACCGGTTATTAAAGGCTCAGAACAAAGAAAAGCGTCGTCTTAAAGCGTTATTAATGCGATACTCTTAATATATTAGGATAACTATTAATAAATTAGTAGCTTTAGTTAATTCTAAAAATAAAAAACATTATGGGTATTAAAAGTTTTCAAGGTGTTAGAAAAGATCAGAATCAAGATATAGAAAAAGAGTTGTTTAAAGTGAGTGATTTTATGACGACAGATCTCATTACGTTTAAAGCCAGCCAATCTGTGGAGGAGGTTATCGACATTTTAATTAAATATAAAATTTCTGGTGGCCCTGTAGTTAACGATAACTATGAACTTGTTGGTATTATTTCTGAAGGGGATTGCATTAAACAAATAAGTGAAAGTCGCTACCATAATTTACCAATGACCGAAGATAGTATTGAAAAATATATGGCTAAAAACATTGAAACGATAGATGGCAACCTAAATGTATTTGACGCAGCCAAACAATTTCTAGATTCTAAGAGAAGACGGTTTCCTATTGTAAAAGAGGGTAAGTTAGTCGGACAAATAAGTCAGAAAGATATTTTAAAAGCTGCTATTAAATTAAAAGGGCAAAACTATAAATAGAAGATAGCGCCTCCGCTTTTATTTTCTTTTTACCAACGCATAAAAATCATTATCTAGCGGCAAGTAGCCTTGGTCGTAAACAAAATAATATACGGTACCCACTTTCGTGGTATAAATACTAGTAAAGTAATTAAAATCGAACCCCTTTTGTATTAATTTAGTTTTGGTGGTTTTTGTTTTTTGGTCGGGGTTAGACTCTTCCAAAATACGCCAGTTTTTACGCAATCGGTTATTAATATTCCGGATTAAGTTCTTCCCGTCTTTATTCATTTTATTATTGTAGGCATTCCGGCAACCGTCACTACAGAATTTTTTATCTATTCTACCTACTATTTTATCTCCGCATTCCGGGCATAATTTGGTCATCATTATCGCTTTTTATAATTAAAGTTATCCTCTTCAGTTGTGTTATTATTGTCTATAGCCACATATATATTCATTGGTTATCGCTAATACTCTCAAATGTAAAGCCGTTAAAAGAAACGTGGTTCTTTATTATGTTAATCAGTTTTGTATCTATCAATTCCTTCCCTGACCTCAAAGCCGGGTTTATGGTGTTTCAGTTGAAATAAAAACGTGAAATTTATGGCTCTTATGATCCCTCTATTTTTTCAAATCCATTCTCTCGTGTAAATTTCTAATAATTTCAATATCGTTTTCATTTAGACTTTGATATAAAATACTATGTCGGTTCACTGTCATTCTGAATAAATTTTGAAAAACCACCTGAAACTTTTTTCTTGAATCTGGGTTATCAGCAATTTATTGACACTCTAAAACAAGCATTTTATCATAATTAAATATACAACTTATTCGTTTACAAACGACTACAAACATTTACAACCGACATTAATTAAGTAATTACCGATTAACACTGTGATGGCGTCGCATCTTTGCAGTGTTGAATTGAACTAATGAGATTCAATATATATAAAACCTTATCTTATGAATACGTTAAGAAACAAAGTACAGTTAATTGGTAACTTAGGAAATGATCCAGAAATTATTAATCTTGAATCCGGAAAAATGCTTGCTAAATTCTCCATTGCCACCAACGAGAATTATAAAGATGCGAAGGGCGAAAAAGCAACAGATACCCAATGGCATAATGTCGTTGCTTGGGGAAATGTAGCCGCGATAGCCGAAAAATATTTACAAAAAGGGAAAGAAGTCGCTATAGAAGGTAAGCTCACCACCCGATCTTGGGAAGATAAAGAAGGCGTAAAACGCTATACCACAGAAGTGGTTTGCAATGAGCTTTTACTACTTGGTAAATAACCTCCATTGCTATTAACTCCATTATTTAATTCCATAGGAAAAGCCGTTTATAACAACTGGCTTTTCTTATGTTTTTGTTAATGTCATATACACTGGGAAGTGATCGCTATAACCGCCCAAATATCTTTTACCGGCATAGGTTCTAAACGGATTACCTTCGTCTTTTCCTTGCTGTTGTTTTAAAAAATCGGCATCAAAAATATTGGCTTTATAGAAACGTAAAGCATTCTTTTTACGTTCGAATAAATTCGGCGTTATTAAAAACTGATCAAACAAATTCCAAGCATCATAATGCATAGTTGTTCCGCGATTAAGATCTAACAAAGTATCCATAGGGTTGTACAAATTATGGCTTTCTACCAGTTGGTTAATGCTTTTGGATGAGGGGTCGTCGTTAAAATCGCCCATTATAATTATTTTTGCATTAGGGTCTTTTTCTTTTAATTCCGAAATAATCTCCGTTACTTTATTAGCGGCAATAACCCGTTTATATTCGCTACTCTTATCGCCCAATCGTCGCGAGGGCCAATGGTTAACAATTAAATGCAACTCTAAACCATCTAGTAACCCACTAACCAACAATATATCGCGCGTATATTCTTGCATCCCTAAATCATCGATAAGCGTTAAACTATAGGCTTTGGTATACGCCACTTTAAAAATGTCTGCATTGTAAAGCAATGCCACGTCTATACCACGCACGTCGGGAGAATTGTAATGTATACATTTATAGTTATATCCGTTTAAATACTCTAAGGAAACCATATCGTTTATAACCGCCTCATTTTCAACCTCGGCGAGACCAATAATTACTGGTGGAATTCCGGCTTCTTCTTTACCAATATTAGAAATGGCAAACGACAGTTTTCTAATTTTATTTTGGTATCTTCTAACAGTCCAACGACGGGTTGCATTTTGCAGCGCATCGTTCTCTCGCGTGACCTTATCGTTGTAAATATCGAATAAGTTTTCAATATTGTAAAATGCAATGGTATATTTCTTTAATTTAGTTGTAAAAGCGTTTAATCTCAAGAGACGGGTATTTATTGGCTTTAAAAATAGAGAAATTAATCTGATTTCATTTACGTAACTTTGTACTTTAAATTAATATATGTTAGAAAAAAAAGATATCGCTTTAGAAAAAGCAGTTTTAATAGGAGTAATTACCAAAACCCAAGACGAAGATAAGTCTCAAGAATATTTGGACGAGTTAGAATTCTTAACGTATACCGCAGGTGGTGAGGTGTTAAAACGCTTTACTCAGAAAATGGAAATACCAAATCCTAAAACCTTTATAGGAACTGGTAAAATGGAAGCCGTTAGACAATTTATTGAAGACAACAATGTGGGTACTGCTATTTTCGATGACGAGTTATCGGCAGCCCAAGAACGAAATATTAGTAAAATATTAAATTGCAAAGTTTTAGACCGTACCAATTTAATACTAGATATTTTTGCTCAGCGCGCACAAACCAGCTATGCAAGAACACAAGTTGAACTCGCACAATGTCAGTACCTATTACCACGACTAAAAGGAATGTGGACTCACCTCGAAAGACAAAAAGGGGGAATTGGAATGCGTGGTCCTGGTGAAACAGAAATCGAAACCGATAGACGTATTGTAAGAGACCGTATTTCGTTATTAAAAAACAAGATAAAAGTTATCGACAAGCAAATGTCTGTACAACGTGGTAACCGTGGCCAAATGGTGCGTGTATCCCTTGTAGGTTATACTAACGTTGGGAAATCTACACTTATGAATACCATAAGTAAAAGCGAAGTATTTGCCGAAAACAAGCTCTTTGCCACCCTAGACACGACGGTTCGTAAAGTGGTAATACAAAACCTACCGTTTTTATTAACCGATACTGTGGGCTTTATTAGAAAACTACCAACGCAATTAATCGAAAGCTTTAAAAGTACGCTAGACGAAGTGCGCGAAGCCGATTTATTATTGCACGTGGTTGATATTTCTCACCCTAATTTTGAAGAGCATATTGCCTCTGTTAATAAAATTTTAGGAGAAATTGACAGTGGCGATAAACCTATTATTATGGTCTTTAATAAAATTGACGCATATACTGCAGAACCTTTCGATGAGACCGATCTTATTGCAGAGCGTGGCGAAGAGCACTACTCGCTAGCCGAATGGAAACGCACGTGGATGAATCGTGTGGGCGAAAATAACGCTCTCTTTATTTCTGCATTAAACAAAAGCAATATCGAAGAATTTAAGAAACGTATTTACGACGAAGTTCGCGATATTCACGTAACGCGTTTTCCATACAATCATTTTCTATATCCCGATTACGAAGCTTCAGAGGAAGAAGAATAAAATACGTTGGGCGTTACCCTATAGGTCAGGCTCTCGGCAGTCGCTTCCCGATAAAAATCGGGAGAGCTTCAACAATGCCTCCATCCTTAACGCATATAAAAAACGCGATACTTTTAAATAGGTATCGCGTTTTTTAATGTCGTTTTATTATAATTTGGTTCTACTTAAAAAGCATAACTCAAACCCAATAACCAATACGTTTGTAATTCGTTATCCACGGTATCGAACGTTGGACTCGCTGGAGCAACCGCATTAGCAAGCGCATAATTTAAAGCTTCCTGCTTGTTTTGTCTTAAACCAAAATCGAAACCAAGGCCAATCTTTTTCCATAATTTGTAAGAAAAAGAATTAATCCAAGTATAGTTAGAATAATCAGCATCTTTATAGCTATAAAATAAAGAGAGGTTAGACTTAAAGTTAATCTTACCAATCTGTCTCGTATAATCTGCTACAATTTTAGCCCCTAAAGACGATTCGAAAACAGTATCCCCAGAGCTAAACACAAAGTTGTAGTTTAAAGGATGCATAACAACAAATAAATTTTCAATCGGCGTCCAAGTACCCCCAACTCCCACATCTAAATACCCAGGATCGTTAAAATTGTTAAGTAAAGTTGTCCGGTATTCTCCTAAAGTTGAGATTGCGAATTTTTCACTTAGCTTCCTGCCGTATAAAGATGAAACATTAAAAACATCGGTTGCTTCCCTAAATTCGCTACTATCGGTTGGGTCGTCCTTATCGTCTAATTTTACCCACGCTAAATTTACATTTAAAGCATTTCTCCAAAAAAAGGTGTCTTCTTTTAAATTGGCAAAGGCGTTTACAGTAAAACCTAAGTTCGCCGAACTGTTATTTGGAGTCCCTTGAGAATACCAATTATTAAATTCAGAAAAACTCCCACCAATGGTTCCAAAGGCTCCAATACGCCATCCTGGAAGCGCATTAATTTGAGCTTGTAAAGCATCAGCTTCTGCTTGTAACGCATTGGCTCCCGCTTGTTTTTCAAATTTTTGCGATTTTAAGTCTTCTTTAGTTTGAGCCTGCATTGCAGCCATTCCAAATACAAATGCTGCGCATAGAATACATTTTTTCATCTTTTTAGTTTTTTGAAGGAACAAAACTACTTTTTATAGTTCGCTTAATCCACTAAATTTAATAAAAAAAGTGCCCAATTAAAAATTATCTTCTTTTATACAAGGGAACCGACGAGCACGCCTCGCCAAATAATATAGACTTTGCTACTGGTTTTAATGCTTGAGAGAGCATAATATAAGCTGCGGTTGGTACTGGTTTTTTAGAACACCCCTTAATAATTATAGGCTGATCTCTGTACGTTTCCACGTCGATATCTTTAATAATATCCTGGTATAATTGCGTTTCTAAAGCGTCTAAGTCTCCTAAAACTGTTCGTTTTACAAAAGGTTCTAAAGCAAAAGTCATAAGCATAAATGCCCAAGCTGGCACAATAGCATCGCTAGAACAAATAAGGCCAACATACTCGTCTTGGTGCTGCGCCCAATCGTAATTTTTAACAGATTCACGGAACTCCTTTTCACGAAGCACAAACCCTTCGTACAACCAATCCTTAATATCGAAAAGTGTACGTTTTCCTTTTGGGTAGTAATCTTCTAAATCGAATACTACCAACTTACTATTTGCCACGCGGTTAATAATCTCTTCTGCCATATTCTAGTATGAGTTAAAATAACGTAATATTGTAAACGTTTATTTTAAAATTAAACTCTGTTTGTTGTTAAGTCTTTTATGTAATAAATAAGCAATACGCTTAACTTATTTATAGCGCGACGTATTGCATTATTTTAAGATTGCATTGACATTAAAGCATCCCCAATTCTAGTTTTGCTTCTTCACTCATCAATTCTTGAGTCCAAGGCGGGTCGAAAGTAATTTCTACCTCAGCATCTTTCACTTCGTTTATAGACTTTATTTTCTCTTCCACTTCCATTGGTAATGATTCGGCTACTGGACAGTTCGGCGTGGTTAATGTCATTAAAACTTTAACATCGTAATCTTCACTTACAAAAACATCGTAAATTAAACCCAGTTCGTAAATATCTACTGGTATTTCAGGATCGTAAATGGTTTTTATAACCTTTACAATTTTCTCTCCTAATTCTTGGGTATCTATAGTTGTTTCGCTCATTATTCTCTTTTTAAACTTCCGTAATTTTGAAAGCAGTATTTAATATATCTGTGGTAATTAAAATAAATTAGTTTAATTGTGTTTGGTACGCTATTGCATACATTTTTAATTGCTTTATCATACTCACCAATCCGTTAGCACGCGTAGGAGATAAATGCTCTTTTAAACCTATGGCATCTATAAAATCGGTATTGGCTTCAAGAATGGCACTTGGATGTTGGTTTGAAAACACACGAATTAAAATGGCTATAATTCCTTTAGTTATAATAGCGTCACTATCTGCAGTAAAAGCAATCGTGTCGTTATTTAATTCGGCATGTACCCAAACTTTACTTTGGCATCCTTTTATAATATTGTCTTCGGTTTTATATTGCGCTTCAATTAACGGAAGATCTTTACCTAAATCAATCATATATTGATACCGTTCTTCCCAATCTTCAAACATTGAAAATTCATCAATAATCTCTTCTTGTATTTCTTTAATAGTCTGCATTTTTATCGATTAAATATTCGTACTTATAGATTACAAAATTAAGCATTACAATTGTAAAACTCCTATTATTTGTTATTTGTTAACCCTATCATTTTTTCAATAACAGCGGCCAGAATGGTATTCGGGTTACCGGCATCAAACGCTTGAGAACGGTACGTTTTACCATTTTTAATCACCGTTAAACTTCCAATTGCGGCACCGTCGTATTGGTGTGCTTTACTTGGCGCTTCTAACTCCGGAATCGTACTTAAATCTATAGCATTTACTAATTCTAGTACTCGCGCCCATTCTGTATCGTTAAGCGTTAAGGTCTGTGCTTTCGCATTGCGCTCATTGACCCAAGATAGCCGTTTATTATCGATAGCTATATTTTTATAACTACCTCTAGAGACCTCAGAATAGTCTACACTAGGGTTTTCACTTTGTGCTATTTTATTGTCGCTTTTTTGCTCTGCAACTAACACGGTGGCCTCATTATTTTTTAATTGCAGAGTAGTGCCCGAAATATCAAACGCATTTACTTCAGCTAAAGCCTTAAGCAAATGCTGCTCTTTAATGTTGTCTTCTGGGCTACACATTTTATGAGTAGTAGCTAAGGCACCAAAATTTAATTGGTTTCCATTTACAGTATAGTCTCCAAAAAATCGATTACAACCAGAAAATCCTGAAACTTTTTGGGTTTGAGTATCGAACTCTACGGTTAAATTGCTATAAGCGTCGCCGTTTACTTTAGAAACCGTAAACGGTCCTGAGGTTAATTTATTCGTTTTTTCGGCCATTACCGTTCCGTTATTCGCTCCGCCACAATTAAGTAGAAAAACAGTTATTAATAGAGTTATTAGTTTCATAGTTTTTAGTGTTTGATGAATAGTATATAACATTACAAAAACAAAGCCACAGTTCACAGATTCCTTAAATAACTTAGAAAGGCTAAAATTACGTATGATGTCGTTTTAAACCTTGTCTAGCTAAAATTAAAGATAAAATTTAAATTTAGTTCAAAATAATTACATAAATAGTGGTTAGGTTTTGTTTTACTATGCACTATAGTATCCAAATTGACTATAACTTTAGACAAAATTGTTAAGTCCTTCTCCGCTGAATTACTAAATTTTACAACGAGCATATTAAAGAAAAACAGTAAGATCGTGGGTGATTCAATAAAAACCTCCGTAAATAAAGGCAGACGCTTTATTACTGTTTATTTGCGTTTCCACGTACTAATGAGACTCACATTATTGATTTTAAGCCGATTGTAATTCAATACAGGTATAATCATCTCTAAACAGATTTGGTTGTAATTATTCGTCTATTAATCTTTAGAAGAGATACGTTTAAGACCCCACTTAAAGCTAGTAAAACAGAAAATAGTCTAGGATTTCGACTTTATCTCCCAAAGGAAGAAGAATCCTTTTTGTAAACGGCAGCAATATTTAGTTAAACTATAAATAAGGTTACATCAACATCATTTTTGCTTTTTTTACACCTTCCACTAATACATCAATTTCTGATTTTGTATTATAAAACGCAAACGACGCTCTTACGGTTCCTGGAATCTTAAAGAAATCCATAATAGGCTGCGTACAGTGATGCCCCGTTCTTACAGCAATCCCCATTTTATCTAATAAAGTGCCCACATCGTAGGGATGAATACCTTCTAAATTAAAGGAAATAACAGACGTCTTATTTTTACTTGTTCCATAGATTTTTAAGCCTTCAATTTCTAAAAGCTTTTTAGTTCCGTAATCCAGTAATTCGTGTTCGTATTCTGCAATCTCTGAAAAACCAATCGCATTCATATAATCGATGGCGGCTCCAAAAGCGATAACACCACAAATATTTGGTGTTCCTGCTTCAAATTTATGAGGTAATCCAGCATACGTGGTTTTTTCAAAACTTACTTGATCTATCATCTCCCCACCACCTTGATATGGCGGTAATTTAGTTAACCACTCTTCCTTACCGTAAAGCATCCCAACTCCCGTTGGACCACACATTTTATGCGCAGAGGTAACGTAAAAATCGACATCTAAAGCTTGAACATCGGGTATAAGATGCGGACACGCTTGCGCCCCATCGATCAAAACAGCTGCTCCGAAATCGTGGGCTTTCTTAATAATATATTCAATAGGATTAATCGTTCCTAAGGCATTAGAAATATGATTAACAAGGACTAATTTGGTACGATCTGACAATAAATCATCATAGGCGTTCATGATTAACTCACCGTCCAAGTTCGCTGGAATCACTTTTAAAATCGCTCCTGTGCGCTCGCAAAGCATTTGCCAAGGCACGATATTACTATGGTGTTCTAAAGCTGAGACTATAATTTCATCGCCTTTACTTAACAATGTAGTAAACCCATAGGCCACTAAATTGATGCTTTCTGTGGTACCCGCAGTAAGTATAATCTCGTAGTTATGTTTTGCGTTAAAATGGCGCTGTACCGTATTACGAGCCTCCTCGTATTTATCGGTTGCTTCTTGACTTAAAGTATGTACGCCTCTATGAATATTAGCATTGTAGTTGCTATAATAATCTACAATAACATCTATAACCTGTTGTGGCGTTTGAGACGTTGCAGCATTATCAAAATAAACTAAAGGTTTACCGTTTACTTGACGTGAAAGTATTGGGAAATCTTTTCTTATGTGGTCTACTTTTAGCATAACTTTAATGTGTAATACGTTGTTTAATTGCCGTTAAAGAAGCGTGAGTCTTAACGTTTATACAAAAATACGAAACGTTTTTCATCTTTTCAGATCCTTTAGGCAATATCGCCTCGTTGATTAAGAATTTCATTTTTAAAGAAAAAAAGCCATTCCTATAGAATAGAAACGGCTTTTTTAAATACTATTATTTAGTGTTTTTTATAAGTCGAAACCAATATTTACACCTAATTTATTAGCTATTAAATTTGTAATACGTTGTTTTAATTCTGGAATCCTTACCGAACTCAGAACATTATTACTAAACGCATACATTAATAAAGCTTTTGCTTCTTTTTTTGGAATACCACGAGATCGCATATAAAATAGAGCACTCTCATCTAATTGTCCAATAGTACATCCGTGAGAACATTTTACATCATCTGCAAAAATTTCAAGTTGCGGTTTCGAATTAATAGACGCTTTATCGCTGAGCAAAATGTTATTGTTAGATTGAAACGCATTGGTTTTTTGTGCTCGCTTTTCAACTACAATTTTACCATTAAATACACCCGTAGAACTATCTCCGAAAACACCTTTATAATCTTGGTGACTTTCGCAGTTTGGTTCAATATGATGCACTAATGTGTTATGATCGACATGTTGCTTATCACCGATGATAGTGATGCCTTTCATCGTTGAGTCTATACGCTCACCATTTTGGTAAAAATTAAGGTTGTTACGCGTTAATTTTCCTCCAAAAGAAAAGGTATGTACTAAACAGTGACTTTGATCTTTTTGGTTTACAAATGTGTTATCAATTAACGAGGCGTTACTATTGTCGTCTTGTAGTTTATAATAATCTACAATTGCACGTTTTGCCGTATAAATCTCTGTAACACTATTAGTTAGCACAGGGTTATCGGTTAAACTTTGATGACGCTCGAAAATCTGTACTTCTGAGTTCTCATCCGCAACAATTAAGTTACGTGGTTGTAACATTAATGCCGATTCGTTACCCGTAGAAAAGTGTATAATTTGAATTGGCTTTTCTACCAGTTTATTTTTAGGAATATGAATATAGGCTCCTTCACTAGAAAAAGCTGTATTTAAAGACGTTAAACTATCTTTCGTAGCTATTTTATTAAAATAGTTTTCGATTATTTGTCTGTATTTCGGTTTATTTAATGCCGAAGACATTAAACAAACATCTATTCCGTCATGCGTTGTTTGCGATAAATGAGAGGAGTACTTACCATCGATAAAAATAATTTTATACGTATCGATATCGTCTAAAAAGTACTCTTTAATGTCTTTATACTCTATAGCATTCTCTTGCTTTGGAAACAGGCTATAATCGTGTTTTAAAATAGCATTTAACGACGTATATTTCCAAGCTTCCTCTTTTTTAGTAGGAAAGCCTTGGGTTTCAAAGGTCTTTATAGCTTCATTTCTAATATCGTGCACAGGCGAATGTGCATCGATACTTTCTTCGAATGCTAAAAAGGATGATACCAATTTTTCTTTTAAATCCATTGTTGTTATGTCTTTAGTCGTTGTTCAGTTTGCAGTCGTTTTAAGGACGCATTACTCTATAACTACGCACTAAGTTTTACGCGTTTACTTCTTCTTTAATCCAATCGTAACCTTTTTCTTCTAGCTCATGCGCTAGCTCTTTTCCTCCAGATTTCACGATTCTACCTTCATATAATACATGTACAACATCGGGAACGATATACTCTAACAATCTTTGGTAGTGCGTAATTACTATTACGGCATTATCTTTAGATTTTAATTTATTCACTCCATTTGCTACAATACGAAGCGCATCGATATCTAAACCAGAATCCGTCTCATCCAAGATGGCTAATTTTGGCTCTAACATTGCCATTTGGAACACTTCGTTACGTTTTTTCTCACCTCCAGAAAACCCTTCATTTAAAGAACGTGATAAGAATTTTCTATCAATTTCTAAAAGCTCAGATTTTTCACGAATCATTTTAAGCATATCTTTTGCTGGCATATCGCCTAAGCCTTTAGCTTTACGTGTTTCGTTGATGGCTGTTTTTATAAAGTTTGTTACAGAAACACCCGGTATTTCTATTGGATATTGAAAAGATAAGAAAATACCATTATGCGCTCTTTCTTCTGCTGAAAGCTCTTCGATATCTTCGTTTTCTAAAATAATCTCACCTTTAGTTACCTCGTATTCCTCTTTACCAGCTATCACTGAAGCTAATGTACTTTTACCAGAACCGTTTGGTCCCATAATAGCATGTACTTCTCCAGTCTTAACTTCTAAGTTAATACCATTTAATATAGGTTTACCTTCAACACTTGCGTGTAAGTCTTTAATCTTCAACATATCCTTTTTGTTCTAAAATTACTGCTTTGTTAAGATCTGAATTTTGCTTCTTAACGCTAATTATTTCTTTAATTTCTATGCTATTTGGCCAGCCTTCTTCACCCTCCGGCTTTGGTACAATGTATCCTCTTACTTGCACTAAAACGCCATCGGTAGGTGCCTCTTTAAAGCTTTTAGCTTGCGCGTTTAACTCTTTTGTTTTTTCGTTTAAAATAACCCCGTAAATAGCATTATTTCCTACTTGTAACACGGCTGCATCTGCATAATATATATACTCGCCTTCAAACAATGTCGTTTCTTTACAGCTTAGTAAAGCAAGACCTATAAATAAAAGAAGTATTTTTTTCATTGTATTTCTATTTAAGCACTACTTGTTTTGCCCGTTATTATCCTACAGATCCTTCTAAACTAATTTCTAATAGTTTTTGCGCTTCTACAGCAAATTCCATTGGTAAATTATTTAGCACCTCTTTACTAAACCCATTAACAATTAATGCAATGGCTTTTTCTGTATCGATACCCCTTTGGTTACAATAAAACAGCTGGTCTTCACCAATTTTACTAGTTGTTGCCTCGTGCTCTACTTGCGCCGTTTTATTTTTAACTTCTATATACGGAAAAGTGTGTGCTCCACAATCATTACCCATTAATAAACTGTCACATTGTGAAAAGTTACGGGCATTTTGTGCTCTTGGGCTCACTTGCACTAAACCACGATAGGAGTTATGAGATTTACCTGCCGAGATTCCTTTAGAAATAATAGTCGACTTAGTATTATTACCTAAGTGAATCATTTTTGTTCCGGTATCGGCTTGTTGGTAATTGTTTGTTACTGCTATCGAGTAAAATTCTCCTATCGAGTTATCCCCTTTAAGAATACAGCTTGGATATTTCCAAGTCACGGCACTTCCTGTTTCTACTTGTGTCCAAGAAATTTTTGCGTTTTTCTCGCATAATCCTCTTTTGGTCACAAAGTTAAAAACACCCCCTTTACCTTCGGCATTTCCTGGGTACCAGTTTTGTACCGTACTGTATTTTATTTCAGCATCGTCTAAAGCAATAAGCTCTACAACCGCAGCGTGTAATTGATTTTCATCTCTACTTGGCGCCGTACAACCTTCTAAGTAACTCACATAACTTCCTTCGTCGGCAATCACTAAAGTTCTTTCAAACTGGCCTGTTCCGGCTTGGTTAATTCTAAAATACGTAGATAATTCCATTGGGCATTTCACCCCTTTTGGTATATAGCAAAAAGAGCCATCACTAAATACTGCAGCGTTTAACGCCGCATAGAAGTTGTCTTTTTGCGGAACGATTGTTCCTAAGTATTTTTTTACTAGTTCTGGATACTCTCTAATTGCTTCAGAAATCGGGCAAAATATAATACCTTTTTCTCCTAGAGTTTTCTTGAATGTTGTAGCAACAGACACTGAGTCTACCACCACATCCATAGCAACACCAGATAATTTTTTCTGCTCGTCTAGAGAGATTCCTAACTTAGCAAAAGTAGCTAACAACTCAGGATCTACCTCATCTAAACTATCGTATTTAGGCTTACTATTTGGCGCTGAATAATACGAAATGTTTTGAAAATCTGGCTTTTCGTAATGCACGTTAGCCCATTCTGGTTCTTCCATCTCTTGCCAAACCCTAAAAGCCTCCAGTCTCCAATCAGTCATCCATTGTGGCTCTTCTTTCTTCATAGAAATAGCGCGTACAACGTCTTCATTTAAGCCAACAGGAAACGTCTCAGATTTTATATCTGTATAAAAACCATATTCATATTCCTTGGTTTTTAATTCTTCTCTTAAATCGTCTTCAGTATACTTCGACATAATTCAATCTTTCTTTTTTAAATGTTATAATGAAAATGATTCTCCGCAACCACACGTTCGGTTCGCATTCGGATTATTAAAAACGAAGCCTGCTCCATTTAAACCTCCAGAATACTCCAGTGTAGTCCCGATTAAGTATAGAAAACTTTTTTTGTCGACGATAATCTTTACGCCGTTATCTTCAAATACTTTATCCTCTTCAATTTGCTCTTTATCAAACTTTAAATCGTATGATAAACCAGAGCAACCACCACTTTTAACACCCACACGTATGTAATGTTTTGTGTAGTCAAAACCTTCTTCCGACATTAGTTGCACGACTTTTTTCTTAGCTGTTTCAGAAACCTTTATCATAATTTGTATTAGAATTAATCTAAATAGGCTACAAATATACGATATATGTCCCGCGTTACAATACTTAGTAACATTATATTAGCCTATGGGCAAATAGGCAAAACTTATTAGTTAATAAACTCCGGATTATTAAGAAAAGAAGGGTCTGAAAGCGAGAGAAGAAAGGCTTTTAAGTCGGTTTTATCTTGAGGTATTAATTGCACGCCACCTTGATTTATTTTTTTCATTAAGGGATCTATAGATGAAGAATTTTGAAGTCCTTGACTGTAATGATTTATAACCTCATCGATAGTTTCAAAACGACCATCGTGCATATAGGGAGCTGTGTAGGCCAAATTGCGAATGGAAGGCGATTTAAATTTACCATTATCACTAGGATTTCCAGTAGTCGCCCCCAAACCTAAATCGGCAAAACTAGAATCTAATCCATTGTTATGAAACATATTATCAGTCCATAATGGATTGTTAGGACTCCCGTGGCAGTGAAAACAATCGCCTCGGGCTTCGTCCATAAAAACGTGAAGCCCATTTTGTTCTTGCGGCGTTAAAGTAGCGTCACCTAAAAGATATTTGTCGAATTTTGAATTTCCTGAAATCAATGTGCGTTCAAATTGTGCTAATGCTTTTGTAGTTAGCGTTTTTGTAATAGGAAAAGCACCAAACGCGTTTTCGAACAAAGTAGGATATTCCGAATGATTACTTAATTTCGAAACGACGTCGTCCCAATTGCTATGCATTTCTATAGGATTTTGAACGGGAGTTAACGCCTGACGCTCGATACTGAGTTCGCTACCGTCCCAATTGAAACGTTCGCCGTAATTCCAAGCCAAATTAAATAACGGCATTACATTACGCGTACCAAAATCACCATCTATTCCTGCACTTGTTGGTGTGCTGTCTGAAAACGCGTGTTGCGGCGAATGGCACGTCGCACACGATTGTGTTTCGTCTCCCGATAAAATGCGGTCGAAAAACAATTTTTTGCCCAAAGCAACGCCTTCTATAGTTTGCGGATTGCTATTTGGAATAATCGGGCTGAGTAAGTTTTCCTTAAATACAGGTGGTATTTTTAAGGGCAATGGTGTTGAAACAGCCTCATACGCCGCTGCATCATCTTTAGAACAAGACCACGCTAAACAAACTAACAACACAAGTACACTTAAACGTTTCATTTTTATTTAGGGTGTTACAGTTCCTAGAGAAAATACAGATTGTCCGTTTTCACTCATTAGTATTTGCGCTTCAGAATTAGGCATTAATACCGAATTTAATACGTTTAAATCCCATACATTCGGGTTTCTAAACCATTCTGCAATATTCATTTTAACTTCAACAATAGTCTCACTTGCAATGTTTACCGCCCCTAAATTGACGGTAAAAAAAGTGTCTTGTGGAAACGTTGGGTTGGACCCAACATTATCTACCGCCCTTATAGCGTGGTAATTATACCCCATTTCTTCCGCCGCCGAATTTACAAACTTTCCATCCATTTGCATATAATGGTAACCTCCACCTAGCATCTCGGGCACGTTAAAAGATACCGAATTTAAATCAATATAATTCTGCATATTAGCTTCATTATTTAAACCAAACGTAAAGGAAACGTTTGTATAAAACCCTGTCGGAATTTCTAATTCGGGCGTGTAGGTTAACCCTGAATCTTCAGTAACATCTATTAAATGATGACCGTCGATTACGATATCCTCTCCATTCCCTCTTGTAAATGTGACTTCTGAAATTAAATAACGTAACCGCTCAACACTTAACTCCTCGCCATTGGCATTTATGAATTGTAACGTATTGAAATCGGCACTACTCACAGTAAGCGCGTTCCACTGATGAGTGAACTTAAATTGCGTTGCTGCTGAAGCTTTTAAATTATCATCTAAATCATCTCCGCAAGAAGAAAAGACGACGAAAACCAATAACAATAAAGTATAACTGTTTTTCATTTTTTTAATCTATTTTAAAATGCAAAAGATCGGTAAACCCTTTGTTTTCATTAATATCTTGATCGCTGCTTGACGATTCACCAACAACAATAATAGTCTTATTATTTAACTCGGCAACACCATAGGCAAAATCGATATTATTACCACCCACAGTTTTATGCCATTGTAATTGCCCTTGACTATTTACTTTTACGACTAACGCGTCATTTTGCCCATTATTTTGTGTAATATCTCCATCGGAACTTCGTGAGCTTCCTGCTAATAAAAATCCGCCGTCCTCTGTGTTTTTAATATCGCGAGCGACATCGAAACTACCACCACCAAGGGTGTTTTCCCAAAGTAAGTTTCCATTAGGTGTTATTTTAATAAGCCAGAGGTCTGCCAGACCATTATTGCTCGATACATCGGTATTAAAACTTCGGGTATCGCCAGCAATTACATAATTACCATCGGGTGTTTTCACAATGGCTCGCGCTTCATCTATCTCTGTACCTCCGTAAGATTTCTCCCATTCTAAAACGCCAGTTTCAGAAATTTTAACCACCCAAAAGTCGTAATCGCCTATATTATTTGAGATATCCGTATCTGCACTATCGCTAGAACCAACAAGTATAAAACCGTTATCATCCGTTTGGACCACACCGTAAGGCGTATCGGTAAAAAATCCGCCATAATATTTGCGCCATTCCACCACTCCCGAGGCATTTAGTTTTAATCCCCAGAAATCACCTCCGGCATGCTGAATCCCTTTCGAATTCCCTTCGCCACCAGAGGCTGACACATCTAAAACGCCGGTAATAAAATATCCGCCATCGGTGGTCTCTATCACGGATAACCCAGAATCCACACCCGAATAACCATAAGATTGCTCCCACGATAAAGCGCCAGAAGCCTCTAGTTTTACGAACCAAAAATCTTCTGCCCCGTTATTTACAGACACATCTTGATCGTTGCTAAAACTCGACCCTATAAGCGCATAACCGCCGTCTTGCGTTTGTATAATATCGAAGCCTTTATCTCCATTACTTCCACCAAACGTTTTTTGCCATTGTAACTCACTATTAGCGTTGAATTTTAATACCCAATAATCGTAACTTTCGTTTTGCTTTCCTATTACATCCCCATCCATACTTTGGGTAAATCCTAGAATAGCATAACCGCCATCGGAGGTAGAAATTACACTTTGGCCGCTTTCATTTTTAGACCCTCCAATTGTGGTTACTTCGGCAAAAATCTCAGACACGGTATTGGGTGCGCCCTTTACGATGTCGCTATCTTTAGAACAGCTCATTATAAACCCTAACGCAACACATAAAAACACTATTTTTTTTAAACACATTATAAACTACTTTTTCTCACAATAAATAAGCCCCCTTCAATATCACCTATAATAATATTCTGACTATTAAAATATGGATAAATGCTCCAGACGCCGTTAAACCCCGTGTTATTGTTATCGGGATAGGTATCGAAATATCCTACTTCGGTCATCGGGTTTGTAGGTGAAGAAATATTGGTAATATCAAAAACACGCAATCCCGCACGGTAATTAGCGAGGTAAAATTCGTTGCCTTTAACATAACCGTTATGATCGATAGCATCAAACTGCGCGGTATACTTTGAAGACAATACAGGATTATCTAGATCTGCAAAATCGAAAATAAAGGTCGACGTGTTTACTCCAAAATTTTGTTCATCTAACTCATCACCTAAAATAAAATAGCGTTGATCGTCGGTAAACCAACCTTGGTGGGTGTAAGCAGCTTGCGGATACGTTATCTCTGAAATTAATGCCGGATTGGTCTTATCGCTGACATCTACAATCACCACTTTATTCGTACCGCTGCCACTAGTTCCATTACTAGCAATTAAAATTTCTTTGCCAGAATAATCGGTATCTGGCCCGTTATACGTTATTACTTGCGCATCGTGTGTATAACCTGAAGCAGTATATTCGCCTAAAAAGGTAGGATTTAATGGATTTGAAACATCCACAAAAATAGGGCCGCCACCATTGGCAGAGTTGCACCCTACTAAATACGCTACGCCCTCACTGTCGTTAATAACAATATTATGGCAACTGCCTACACCGGTATAAATAGCATCGGCCGTAAATGTTTCTGGGGGATTGGTAACCGTTCTTAATCTGGATAAATCAAAGATTTGCATACCATGATCTCCCACACCATCGGCTACTATAAACGCAAAATCATCAAAGACTTTTACATCTCTCCAAAAATTTGTTCCTGAATTAGAATTTAATCGGCCTAAAAAAATGGGTGCTGTAGGAATAGAGATATCTACAAAGGCAGTACTGTTTTCGAGACCCACTAAAGCATATTCCTTATTTGTTGTAGCGTCTGTCCAGCCCCAAATATCACTTCCATCAATATCACTCTCTCCACTTAGTATTTCCGTACTTATATGCGCTAATAAATCGTAATCGTTACACGGATAAATGCCAGCAAAACCATTCTCGCAAGGAAATAACGATTCAGCAGACGACTCACAAACATCTCCCACACCATTATTATTGGCATCAGTTTGATCTGGATTTGCGATTGTAGGACAATTATCTTCAGCATCGGCAATGCCATCATTATCGCTATCGGCATCACTACCAGTGTTAATACCAGTCGTTTCTACCAAAGCATCCGTTGATTCGTCCGAACAGCTTTCGAGCGTTACAAAAGCTACGCAAAGCATTAAAAAACATAAAGATCTATACCCGTATTTCATTATTTATTTGTTTTAACGCCAATTAGCTACTCTTTTAACTGTTTTTAGGCGTGACTATTGCGAAATTAATATTTTAAAAAGGTTACTTAATTAGAATTTATGTTAAAATCGACAACCGTTTAATAACTAATACATTAAATAATTCACAAAAAGAACAAGAATAGGCGCTACTTAAATATAGGCTTATTATTTTTGCGTTTATGATAGAAGACAAAAACCCACAACGTACACCTTTAAGTGAACTCGGAGAATTCGCTTTAATCGAGCATTTAACTAAGAATTTTGACGTTAAACACGAATCTACCGTTAAAAGTATTGGTGACGATGCGGCAGTTATTAATCCTGAAAACAAAAACATTGTTGTTACTACAGATCTATTAGTTGAAGGCGTGCATTTTGATTTAAGCTATGCGCCTTTAAAGCATCTAGGATATAAAGCCGTTGTTGTAAATTTATCTGATGTGTATGCTATGAATGCAAAAGCAACACAAATTACGGTATCGATTGCCGTTTCTAATCGTTTTCCATTGGAAGCTTTAGAAGAGCTATATGCTGGAATTGAAACCGCATCAAAGATTTACAATATCGATGTCGTAGGCGGCGATACAACATCATCTAATTCTGGATTAATGATTTCTGTAACGGCTATTGGTGAAGTCGAAAAAGGTCAAGAAGTTTACCGCAGTGGCGCAAAACCAAACGATTTATTAGTGCTTTCTGGCGATCTTGGTGGCGCTTATATGGGACTACAAGTTTTAGAACGCGAGAAAGAAGTGTTTAAAGTGGACCCAAATAACCAACCCGATTTAGATGCTTACACTTATATTATGGAGCGTCAATTAAAACCGGAAGCACGAAAAGATATTATTGATTTATTAAAAGATTTAGACGTTAAACCCACCTCTATGATTGATGTTAGCGATGGTTTATCCTCAGAAATTCTACATCTTTGTAAAGCAAGCAAAGTAGGTTGCGATTTATATGAAGATAAAATACCTTTAGATCCACAAGTTATTTCTACCTGTGAAGAATTTGATATCGACAGCACAACTATTGCTTTAAATGGCGGTGAAGATTATGAGTTGTTAATGACCATCTCTCAGGAAGATTATCCAAAAATTAAAGCCAATCCTAATTTAACAGTTATTGGTTATATCACCGAAGAAAGTGCTGGGGCGCATTTAGTAACTCGTGGAGAAACTAAAATACAACTTCAAGCTCAAGGATGGAAGACCTTTAAGGAATAATTATAATGCCTTTTACGTTTGTACAATCTTGCTAGTTTGCAGCCCGAAGAATTCCTTCTATTTATCTACAGGTGTCTGGTTTAATTTTAATTGACGCCTGTAGTGAATATTTTCTAAAACGGAATTTATTTCTCTAAATTTTGAAGTTAATTCGGTTAAGCCTCCTTTCGAGTTTGTGGTTAATTCTTTTTTGCAGTGGCAACATTTGTACTCATTAACATACGCTGTGATTTGCTTAGACACCTGATAGCGATGTCCAAAAAGGTTACAATACAATTGCGGTACAAAATATTTTTTTCGGTGTAAATTGCTCATTTAGTTAGTTTTGGGACTTTAAAACTAAGTAAATGGAAGCAAATAATCGGCAAAAAGCTATATATTTTCGATGAAATGCATTGATTTTATTAGAAATTCGACCTTATTTTCTATATGACTCATATGTCCTTCAGAAAAAACAGCGGTATCAATAGTGTTCTTTTTAGCATATTCTAAAATAAAATTGAGGTCCAAAAGCGTGTCTTTTTCTCCCAATACGATTTGTTTTTTAAACGTTGCTTTAGCAAAAAACACCGAAAAATCTTCGCGACACTTCATGCCCTCGTTGGCAGCCATGTACCCTTGAGGCGATGTTTTTAGAGCTGTTTTTAAAGCTTTCTTATATTCTACTCCGAGCGCAATCTTACTCTCTGCACTAAATAAATTCGCAAAACTCATTTTTATTAAGGCTTCAAAATTTTGTTGAGCCATCTTATTTGCTCGGGTTCTTAAGGCTTTTCTGTGTTCGTTATCCGGTTGAAAAGTTGAATTTAACAAACACACCCCTTTTACGTGCCCGGGATATAATTTAGCGAAGGCTAAAGCAACATACCCTCCCATAGAATGACCAATAAACGCCGTTTCTTTAATTTCTAAATACTCTAAAATTGCTTTTACGGCCGCAGCCATAGTTTCCATTGTATGTATATATCCTAAAGAATCGGTGTTACCGTGTCCTAATAAATCGATGGCCACTACCCTATTGGTTTTTGATGCGGGTTTAATTAAATCGTCCCACATAGAACTATCTTCTAAAAAACCGTGTAACAAAACAATGGGTTTACCCTGTCCTTCCACTTTAAAGTAGAGAGCAGCGCCTTTATAATTTATAGTCATACGTTGTTTATAATTTTCAAAATGTAAACCTATTTACGACAAAAGTATAACATAAAAAAAGCAGCTCGACGAGCTGCTTTTAAATTCTTATATTTATTGTTGCATTTTACCAAATTCTAACGCGATTTTCTGGTGCAATGTACATTGTATCACCTTCTTTAATATTAAACGCTTCGTAAAACGTATCAACATTTAATAACGGTTGTACCGCTCTTGTCATTCCTGGAGAATGCGGATCGGTTTTAATTTTTGTTTTTAAGGCATCGTCTCTCATTTTTGTTCTCCAAACGGTAGCCCAACTTAAGTAGAAACGTTGTTCTGCTGTAAAACCATCAATTTTTTCTGGTCTTCCATTATCTTCAAAGCTCATTTGCATAGCATCGTAAGCCGCTAAAACACCACCTAAATCACCAATGTTTTCACCTAAAGTAAATTCACCATTAATAAACGTTTCTGGCAACACTTCGATAGCACTATATTGATCAGCTAAACTTTTTCCTAAACCTTCAAATTGCTTTAAATCGCCGTCTGTCCACCAGTTATTAAGGTTTCCATTTTTATCGTAACGCGCCCCAGAATCATCAAAACTATGAGAAATCTCATGTCCGATTACGGCTCCAATACCACCATAATTCACAGCATCATCTGCAGTATAATTATAAAATGGTGGTTGTAAGATCGCCGCTGGGAAAACAATTTCGTTATAACTTGGATTAAAATAAGCATTTACAATTTGTGGCGCCATTCCCCATTCTGTTTTATCAACAGGCTTTCCTAATTTATCTAAATTCTCTTTAAAGCTCCAAGTAGATGCGTTATTCATATTTGTTAAGTATGTACCACCGTTTTCAACACTTTTTACTTCTAACTGAGAATAATCCTTCCATTCATCTGGATAGGCTATTTTAACCGTAGTTGCTTGTAATTTTTCGATGGCTTTTGTTTTTGTTTCCTCGCTCATCCAGTCTAAATTCTTAATACGCTCTTCAAAAGCAAGAATAACATTACTAATCATTTTTTCTGCTTTTACTTTCGCTTCTGCAGGGAATTTTTTCTCAACATACAACTTTCCTAACGCTTCACCGATAGTCCAATTAATGGTTCCTAAGGCACGTTCTTCTAATGGACGTTGCGCTTTAGCACCGTTAAGCGTTTTATCATAGAAGTCCCAATTTGCTTTTTCAATTTCTGTACTTAGCATTCCTGCCGCGCCATTGAAAGCATTCCATCTTAAATACGCTTTCCACTGGTCTACATTTTCTTCGGCTAGCACATTTTGTAGCGCTTTCATGTATTTAGTCTCTCTAACAATTACCGTATCTAATTCTTTAGCTCCAATACCTTCAAAATAAGTATCCCAATTGATTGCTGGCACCATTTTTTGTAAATCGGCAACTGCCGTTGGGTTGTATGTTTTACGACTATCGCGTAAGGCTACCTTATCTAATTTTGGTTCTGCAAGGCGTGTTTCGAAAGCTAAAATACTTTCAGCTTGCTGCTTCGCTTGTTCCTCTGTATCTCCTAAATACTGTAACATTCTTGTAATATGAGCAACGTAAGCTTCTCTCTTTTCTTTAGAATCTGCATCGTCTTTTACGTAATAATCACGATCAGGAAGTCCTAAACTCCCTGGGCTTAAATACGCCGCGTTTTTATTACTATCCTTAGCATCTGCATACACATAGAAACCAAAGAAACCACCACCACCTTGAGGCTCCATTTCTATTAAATAAGCTTCTAAATCGCTGATATTTTTAATCTTTTCAATACGTTCTAACTCTGGCTTTACAGGCGCTATACCTTGCTTGTCTCTAGATTTTGTATCCATTATTGTTTGAAACAAAAACACCGCCTTTTCTTGATCTGATCCTGCAGTAACTGCAATTTTATTTGGATCGCTATCCTCAGCCATGGCAGATTTTAAGATTGCTAATGCATCTTCGTCCGTTTTTTGACGTAACTCCATAAAACTTCCCCAAGTGGTTCTGTCGTCTGGAATAGCATTGTTTTCAATCCATTTTCCGTTTACATAAGTAAAGAAATCATCGTTTGGTTTTACAGAATTATCCATAAAATCTAGATTAATTCCCGGTACTTGTTCAACTTTCGCTAAATCTTTTGTGTCTTCTTTCTTGGGCTCGTTTTTACACGCCACGACACTAAAAATTGCGACAGCACTTAATAGAGTAAGTTTTTTCATAATTATTAAAAGTTTCCGTATTGGTTTATAAGCCTGTAATCTACTTAGTAAATTTGTAATTATGCAATGAATTAACACGAAAGGATTTATTTTTAACAAAAAAACAAGTCTTAATTACGCATCATCTTTGCTTTTTCCTTTACTTTATATCAATTAGCTGAGAATACATCAAGAAAAAATATTTAATTTTCTGCAAATAAATCACTAAACCTAACTGGAAATATGAACCGTTATATTTGGAGTATTAATGGTGTACCACTTTCAGAAACCGATAAAATAAAAATTAATCAAAAAGAGATAACACGAATCACTTTAAACAACCTTACGATGATGCATCACCCGATGCATTTGCACGGTCACTTTTTTAGAGTCCTTAATAAGAATGGAGACTATTCGCCCTTGAAGCATACCGTAAATGTACCACCCATGGGAGAAGTTACGATAGAGTTTTATGGTAACGAATATGGCGATTGGTTCTTTCATTGCCATGTCCTTTACCATATGATGAGCGGAATGGCTAGAGTTATTAGTTACGATACACCACGAGATGAACGCCTAGACGACTATCCTTTAAAACATTTAATTTCGGAAGCTGATAAGTATTATTCGTGGGCCATATTGGATGTGGCGTCACATATGAGTGCGTTTAACTTTACAGCTTCTAATATTCGTAACCAATTTAATGTGGGAGCAGAATATGGATGGAACAAAAATCTTGAAGCTGAAGTCACTTACGAGAGATATCTACACGATTATTTAAGGGTTTTTGGCGGTGTTACTATTGAAAATGAAACGGAAGATAGCTTAGATGAAGTGTCTACAACTGCTATTGCAGGAATTAGATATTTAACCCCTTATCTTTTTAACCTTGATGTTCGTATGGACAGTAAGTTAAGGCCCCAGATTAGTTTAAGTCGTGAAATACTCATTTTACCAAGAACTGCTGTTTTCGGCACCTATAAGTACCAAGTTGATTTTGGCTGGGTGGACAACCTTGCGGCGGAAGACAGTTTTACAAATGAAACGACTTGGAGTGCAGGATTTGAATATTACTTATCGCGTAACTTTTCATTGATGGCAAGCTACGATAACCGTTTTGGAGCCGGCGGAGGGCTTTCAGCCCGATTTTAACAACAAAGACGCATTATCTCGCATTTAATTTATTAATTAGTAATCGCTTAACCAATAAACTATCCGACTCTTTTTTAAGCGCGATAACGTCTTTTACTATGGGATTAGGAATAGCTATAGACAGCACGTAATGTGCAATTTTCCATTGGTTATCCTCTCGTGTTAACACCCCAGAACCACGGCAAATTTTCATTTGCGTGTGTAACAATTCATCAAACCAAACGGTTTGTTGGTCTTTAGACACGTAAACGTTGCGCTCTATAGGTGTAAAACTCCAGGCTTTACCCTTCTCGAAATGTGGTTTTGCGTACGCTTTAAAGCCCTTTACTTGCCAATTTTCGGAAGCATCGGTACCAATAAACACAGCATTTGAAGTCATTACATTAAAAAAGGCATCGAAATTAGCTTCAGCAGCGGCCTTATGCCATAAGTTTATGGTTGTATTTACGGTTTCTTTTATTGTTACTTCGGAAACTTCAGTTGTACGTTGAATTCTTTCCTCATTTTGATTTTCGACCTCTGTCTTAACCTCCTTATTACAAGAAAAACTTAGGAGTAAAATCGCTAATAGCGCTACTTTATTATTCCGTTTCGATCTCATTAAAAACTGGTTTTATGATGTTTTGCGCTTCCTTTTCATATTTTTTATTCACCTGAAGTGTTAAATAAGAGAAGGCTTGCAGGACCTCTTTTAAACTGGTTAATTTATCTTTTTTCAGCGTTGTTTTTAAGCTTAGCATTTCTTCTAACTTGTACATTTTTGTCGTAAGCGCTAGAATCCTTGCTTGTATGGGATCGGTGTTTATTTGCTCTGGAATCGTCGATACTAATTCTTTTACAGTAGACATAAATAACGCCTCATCGGCAGTAAAAAAAGAAACGTCGGCAATTTTAACTTGAGTAATCGCCCGAGACACATCGCTGTACGCCTGCCAAGAATCTAAAGTAGTTTTCGCCTTTTTATCGACACCGTAATCTACATATTTAAGAGCCGTGATATCCTGCGTGGTAATAGCAGTCGTATGGATTTGAGTAGCCTCTAGATTATTTGTCTGCTCTATTTTAGAGTTACAAGACAATAGGATAGCAAAAAAAAATAACGGATATAAAAACTTCATTCTGGGTATTGTTTTGATTTACAAATATATTGCATTCATAAGTTTAAGTTTCTTTTTTTACTAAAACTTTAAGAGCATCTTTTATTGTTAAACCGCTTTATCATGAATAATAATCTTAGTATTTTTGCACTCCTAAAACATAACATTTAAACTATGCCTTCAAAAATATTAATTATTGGTGCCTGTGGCCAAATAGGATCTGAGTTAACGTATAAACTGAGAGCAATTCACGGCGATGATAATGTTATTGCTAGCGACATTAACTACAGTAATGTTGAATTGGTTAATTCTGGGATTTTTGAAATTGTAGATGCTATGGATTACGCCTCTCTAAATGTTTGCGTAGAAAAACATGCTATCGACACGATTTATTTAATGGCAGCAATGTTAAGTGCTACTGGAGAAAAGTACCCTAACAAAGCGTGGGATTTAAATATGACAACTCTTTTTAATGTGCTTGATTTAGCGAAAGCTAAATTTATTAATAAAGTATTTTGGCCGTCTAGTATCGCTGTTTTTGGGCCATCAACGCCAAAAGAAGACACGCCACAATACACGTCTATGGAACCAACAACTGTTTATGGAATTACCAAACAAGTTGGCGAACGTTGGTGTGAATACTATCACCAAAAATATGGTGTAGACGTGCGCAGCATCCGTTATCCTGGTATAATTAGCTGGAAAACATTACCTGGCGGAGGAACTACAGATTATGCTATTGAAATTTACCATAAAGCCTTAGAAAATAAAACGTACGATTGTTTCTTGAATGAAACCTCTAAGTTACCAATGATGTATATGGAAGACGCTATAAAAGCAACCATAGACATTATGGACGCTAAACCTGAAGCGATAAAAATACGCTCGTCTTATAATTTAGCTGGGATGTCTTTTACTCCAGTAGAGATGGCAGAATCGATTAAAAAACATATCCCTGAGTTTACCATAAGTTATTCACCAGATTTCAGACAACAAATTGCAGATTCTTGGCCAAAAAGCATCGACGATTCGTCTGCTCGCGAAGACTGGAACTGGAATCACAGTTTTGATTTAGATGCGACCACTAAAGAGATGCTAATGCAGCTTAAAAAGCTTATTAGCGAAAAAGCTTAAAAGGCACGCCTTATTATAACATAACGAAAAAGATGATTTGAAAGAATCATCTTTTTTTTTGCCTTATAGTGAACGTGTTTTATGTGCCCGCGAGAGATCTTTCTCATTAGTTAAGTTTGGGGTGTTTGATGTGTGTGTGTGTGTGAAAATTTAGAGCCCTCTATAAATGTTCTTTAAATCGAAATAGACTATTAAATGACTCTTTAATTAGGCTCTGGCTGAGCGCTTCATTTTGTTAATTGCAGCACTGGAGTGTCTACGTTTAATGTGACGTTTTTTATCAGGTTATGAACTTATAGTTGATTTATGTTAAAAAAGGATGATAATGAATTTAAAGTTATGATAGTAGAACTATTAAATTCTGGCATTAAGACAAAACAAGTTAGTAAGGATTAAGGTTTAAGTCTGAGTATCGTTGGACGTTGGAAACGCAAATACAAGTTGAAATCCGGAGATTTTTCAAAAAAGAAGGAATTAAAGAATGTAATAATGGAGCGTGACATCTTAAAAAAGGCGATAAGCAAATAACCAGAAAACGATGTTTTCTCCTCTTAATATCAAATCTCCAAGAGCGACTTATAAGATATCAATTCATTTTAGATAATATTGATATATATCCAGTTGAAAAGATGTGTAAATCTATGAAAGTTAGCAAAAACGGTTACTATTATTAGTTTAAAAACAAAAGCATTCTGTTTTGTAAAACGCCTAGAACGCGCCTAAAAGAAAGGATTAAAATTATTTTTGAGCATAGTCGAGAAGTTTATGGTAGCTGTAGTATTCAAAAAAAACTAAAACGAGAAGGCTTGATTTACTCCCGTTCTTACATCGGATTACTGATGAAAGAAATGGGTTTAAGAAGTGTTTTAAAAAGAAAATTTGTAGTTACAACAGATTCTAACCATCACTACTTAATTGCTGAAAATGAATTAAATAGAGGTTTTTACAGTCTAAAATTAGGAGTAAAATGGGTGTCTGATATCACTTATATTCGAGTTAATGACGACTGGAGTTATTTAACAACCATTATAGATCTCGCTGACAGAGAGATTATTGAATGGTCTCTGAGTGAAGATATGACCACTCAAAACACAGTAATCTTGGATTGAAGCTCGAAAAACAAGAAATATTAGTAATAACTTTAATTTTCACTCGGATAGAGGAGTTCAGTATGCCTCAAACAAAATGACAAATCTCTGTAACTTAAAGTATGAGTAGAAAGGGGAATTGCTGGGACAATGCTGTAGCTGAAAGTTTTTTTTAAGACAATTAAATACGAATGGCTACATCGATTTAAATTCACATCGTATAATCAATTATATGCTGCCATTGAAGACTATATTCAGTGGTACAATACAGAAAGGTTACATTCTAGTTTAGGATAGCTCTCACCACTAGAAATGGAAATAAAATTTAAGCAATTATTAAAAATGTAGCTTAAAAAAATAGTCGCAAATTTACTAGGTAGTCCATACGGCCCCTTTAAGCGCCTTAAACAGTAATCCTTTATAATTAGACACCAACCTGCAATTCGCGACAGCAATTTTCTCTTTGTTGCCTGTGGTATAGTATGGGATCAAGGAATATTTTTGGGGAGTGACATAAATTAGGCATATAATTTAGTAAGTCTAAACAAGAAAAACTTAACATCTCTTACGCCTCTAAACATCGACCTGAACTCTTTGATTTTTGCATTAAAAGATTCCGCGGAAGCATTGGTGCTCCTGTTGTTAAAATAATTCAAAATTGGTTTGTAATGAATTTATATAGACCTTGCAATGGTATTGAAGGACTTAAAATTTGAGTTTTCTACTTCGTTAT
>NZ_VSKM01000013.1 GCF_008086175.1 Bizionia saleffrena | reverse complement strand
CATGTCCAGACACTCCCTAAAAAATGATACGTTAAATACTAATAAATTTTAATAATATGAGCTAAAGGTAAACTTAGCTTAGTGGCTAAATTGAGCACTAACCTTAAATTTTAATATTTATGCGGTTACTACTTTCTTTTTAACTCATCCAAGGTTCTACCGTCTATATCTTTCCATTTCGTCCAACCATTTGTATTTCGAGCTAGAATAGTTGCTGCTGCTGCACTCGGAGAATTAAAAATATAATCTTGTTGAAACACAAAAACATTATTCTCCACTTTTAAAAGGGCATCGTCCACTAACCTTTTACGTAATACACCAATCCATTTAGTAATACTATTAGTTTCTTCAATACTAGATGTACTTCCTTTATATACTAAAAACCCATCATCTGTTAGCTCTCCTTTTGCCAAAGCACCTTTACCCTTACAATAAAATATTTCTTTGTTACTTTTCGCTTTTCGTTTCTCTTCAAAAATTGGATAACCCAGCGTTGCTAATAATATTTTAGCAGTTTCAAAATTATCTAACAAATCATGTTCTCTACTTTCGGGTATCGATGGCTTGTTTGATCCTGTATCGTTATCTGTAATATATCTACCAATCTCTTTGGCTTTAATTAAGCAGAAATGCTCTAAATACTTTCCATCTGTTTTGGTGTACTCGTCTGTTTTAGTAGTGATAATTACACAATGTGTCCAAAAATCTTTATTTCGATTATGAGATTGGATACGTTTAAAACAGTCCTCCCCTTCTCCTATATAAACACTTGGCTTTGCTCCGTCTTCTTTACTACCAAACAGAAAATAAACTCCAGTAAAATTTACTATCTCTCGCTTTGCAACTTCTTGTATTTTATTTCTTGGAAACAAAATCGCTTTTACTAACCTGTTGGTTATCTCTGCTTCACGAATGCTTGTTGGAGAGCCGTCTGGTAGAAATATTTGTATGGTTTGTGGTCTAGTCATTGTTATTTAGAGTTTGTTTTAAGTGCAATCTCTTTAATTAATTTATTCCAAGATTTTTTCGTCTGCTTATTAATTTTATTCTCGTTCATTACTTTTGCAGCTTTATTTGAATACGACAAAAAATTACCCCAATCATAACTTTCTGACTTCTCAAAGCCTAAAATTGTTTCATTCCATACCCATTTTCGCTTTCTACTCGCACCTTTATATGAGTATTTTTTTAGAACCCTTCCTTTAAAAATTTGCCCCTTGTTTTTACCCTTCTTAGCGAAATGTTTTGAACGTTTAATTGTTCTTTTCATTTTTCTATAGAATGTTGACAAACTAGCAGATTTTAATAATACAGAACTGCCATCAAATTCAAAGCCTAAGTACATAAAGTTTTTATGCCAATTTATTTCCTTCTTAAATTCTTGTCCACAAATTAAATTGTTGTTTTCTCTTCTGAAATGAAATATTTGTGTTTTAGGTTCTTGAATTTCTAATTTTATTTGTTCAATTTCACGATTCATCAGGTTAATAATATTATCCTTTTCTTCTTTCGGGCATACTACCACCATATCATCAGAGTAGCGCCTGTAAATACCTGTCTCAGAAATATAGTCGTTAATAGTTTTATCAAAATCAATCATATAAGCATTAGCGAGTACTGAACTTATAGGTGAACCTTGAGGTATACCAAAATTCCTTTTGAAGACTACACCTGTATCAGTTTTTATACTTTTAGTGTTTTTTAAAAGTTTATTCTTAACTTTTAAAAATTCTTTTTGTGTACAGAATGCTATTGCATTATGATTTTTTAAGTGCTTAATTTTAGAAATTCGCCCCTTTTTAATTGGCATTAAGTTACCTCGGAAATCTCTTTTTTGAATCAGTATGTTATCTTTAAATTCTTCAAATATATCTACTATATCGACATAGCTAAAACGTGTAATTCCTTTAAAAACATTAAAATGTGCTTTTGACAATTCTTTTACACCAAATACTTTAGCCCATATTTCTCTTAATATTTTATGATCTAAATTATCAAAGAAGCTTTTTATATCAAAAGCAATAACAACGAATTCGTCTTTATTATATTCCTTTATATATTTAAATACATCATTAGCAAAATCTATGTTACATTTATTAGATCCTTCGGTAAGGTTTTTATTTTTTGGTATTGTCCTGTAAGCTAATATGGATTCGTCTAGGCCATTTTTCTTTAATAACTTATCATATTCATCTGATATTAGTTTAGAATAATAACTAAATATCAAGGAGTCTAAATGGGATGCATAATAGAGTTCTCTTTTCTTAATAGCACTTTTACGTAATGCCTTATTTTCTGTTAATAAAACCTTACCATCATCTTTAGAGTATTCTTTTCTAAACTTTCTAACTTTAGATGTTTTGTGAATAAAAGGCAGAAAAGAGTGCGTGGCTATTTTGGATGGATTGGTTACATAATTTTCAATCCACTTAAATCTATCCGCATTTTGTAAGGGTAACCCAATGTGTGGATACCGTTTTAACTTAAACCAATCTTTTTCTTTTTTATTTATCATAATTAAAAATGAGAAATGGGGAGCCAACTACAAGGCGGTGCTTTTAGAAATAATTACTTATTTCGTGAATGAATGCATGCTCTATCGACACCAATATGTCGCCCCAATTCAAGTCGGGTGGTAAAATAATTGTTATATATTGTAAAATAAACTCAATGAAGAACTTAAATGACAAAACAATCAATAGGTATGCCTGTATCAGTATATATCTGATGGCGGCGCTAGTACTAATGCTAAACCTTATAGGTACAGAAATAAATCTATATATAAGTTGCATTTGTAAAATACCATATCCTCAACAGCTTTTAATGTTGAGCTAGACTAAAAGTCTATTCCTTAAAACGCATTATTCGGCTCTCCCCAAAACTCACTTTATTTTGTTAAATTAATTTTAAACTCTTGATTAATTGTATTATATAATTCCTTAAACACCCTCATCCTTACTCTCAACCATTACAGCACCCTCAGCAACCGGTTGATTAGATATCTGTATTTGCTCTGTAGTTTTTGTTATAGTAGCAGTTAACTCTGTTACTTCTTCTTTATGTGCTTCTAACTGTTCTGTTATGTCCACATATTTATTGTAAGTTCTTGACTCTAATCTCATTTTAATATTTCCGATAAAGTCTTTGACGTTAGTAAATGTACCAAAAGCTATAAAAGAAAATAAGGCTATAACCATTAAAGCAAATTGATTCCAATTAAGTATATCACCGAGGTTGGTAATATTAAACACAAAATAAAGCAATGCATTATAACCTAAATATATAGAAGCCAATACCAAACGAACACCAAAATAAATGTGCTTAAACTTTTTATTTAATTTTAAATTTAGTGCTTCTTTTTTCTGTATTAAATCTTTTAGTTTTTTATGTCTAGATTGAAGTCTGTTTAAATTATCCTTAACCTCATCGTTTTGTTTTGAGACTTTCTCTAATGTTAAATCTACTTGACCAAAAGAACCAACATAAATAATTATTACTATAACAATTACCAATATTATTAAGAAGGTATTATTCTTTTCTTGTTCACTCATACCTAAACCGTTTTCTCATCCTCAAAAACCTCTATCAAAACACTCTGCATCAACAACTCAATATGTTCTTGACTTTGTTTTACTTCTTGATCTAAAACATCACATAAAACCAAAACTATTAAAGCATTTACTTTTTCTATGATAGCCTTTTTTTTATATAATAATAGCTTTAAATTTTAACTAATTATCTTTAATCACAATTTATATATTGCTATAGGTTTCGATAAAAGACTTTGTTTGATTAACTATAGTAGCTACCATATTTTCAAAATAATACTCATCATTATTATTTAATTTTTCTAATATAGATGTACTGCTTAAATTTAAAGCATTGTTTTCTGGTGTTTTAATATCACTTACAATAGGCCAATAATTACTTAACCTATAATCACCGTCTCTACTTGATTCATATTCTTTTTGCCTATCAAATATGCCAATAAAAAGCCGTCCTTTATTATTCCCCTTACCAGAAAATGACTCTATACCAATCTGTATTCCCTTTTCATCAAGTATATCAGAACTAATCCATATTTTAGAATAATTATGGTTAATATCATTACCAAGACGTGCTTTTACGTTTAATTGTAAGCTATTTATTTTTTCGCTCACAGCCTTTCTTAATTTTTCTCTTATGCCATCTACTGCTATTTGATAATGAGAATGAATATATTTAGCCTCTTCTAAATTATTTTGAATAAGCGCTATAAAATTATTTTCTAAATCTTTTTCCATAGAATTTGTAAGGTCTCTTATTAAAATTTGATATTGTTTAATTGCGTTTTTTACAATAGAATCTGGTTTTACAACTGACAAACACGCATCTAACCAATTTAAAATATGATTTTTATAGGTTATAACTTCAAAATCTTTATCTGTTAAAGTATGTAGACTTTTTTTAGTAGGTTTACCTTTTTCTCCAAAAAGATTTAAGTAATACAAAGCACAATCATTACCTTTAAACAAGCTATATCTATACATTTGTTTTGGTTGATCTTCTGCATAAATTTTATTCTCTATTGCAATGGCTTTGCCAGAAGGAAATGTAATTAATATATCAATAAAACCTCCACTTCTAAAATCGTCTGATATTTTTCCTAAATGATGCTCTGCTTTTACTTTAACGTTTTTTAAATCACTATCAACAAAAGAAGTGTAACCAATTTCTTGAAGAAAAAGGCTTAAAAATTTTTCATCATAATAATGATTTCCTTTAGGATCTAATAACGAAACCAACATTGCTGAATGGGTTTTGGTTTCATTAGTTTCCATACCTAATATGGAAAACAAATTAAAATCTTCTCCTTTTTCTCTTACAGATATATAATGCCTCTCTACAATATTTCCAGATTCATCAAGTAACGTATTTAGTTTTTCTATCTCCATAAAATTAAGCTTTGACCGTTTTAATTCCCCCCTCAAAAACGGCCCGCAAAACACTCTGCATCATCATCTCACTATACTCTTGACTTTGTTGTACTTCTTGCTCCAACCCATCACATAAACCCATTAAAGCATTTACTTTTTCTACAATGGCTTTTTGTTCTTCTAGTGGTGGAATAATAATTAACTCATTTAAAAATTTGTTTCTATTCAAGGTAGGAACTGCTGTACTTGAAGAATATTGTGAAAAATCAAATGCTTTTAAAAAAACAAAAACATAATCTATATAATTACCACAATAATCTTCACCATATAAAACTGTATTTAAAGGCCAATGCTTGTTTTCTATTAAATGGGGTTTCCCAGTTGAACCTGATCTACCAATAACAACACCTCTTTCAGATTTATATTCATTATGCCACCCACTTATACCTCCTGATGAAGCTACAGCGTATTTACCAAGTATTCTATCTTGTTTTGGTAAATCGTGCCCCCTTTTAAGGACACAAAGATTAAAAAATTGAGTTTTTACCCAATTTAGTGGAATTTCCTTGTCATTAAAAATCACATTAGCGACAGGTTTTAGAAATTTTTTCCTACCTGTAGTAATTATTTTTTGATTATTAAAAGCTTCTTCTATTGATTGAGAAACTGATTGAGTATCAGGATTATTTGCTCGCCAATCTGCTGTGAGTTTTCCCTGTACAGCTAATTGTAAAACGGTTTCTCGAAACTTTTTAATGTTGGTGGTTTCATTAAAGAAGCTTTTAAAGTGCTCTTGTAAAAACCTCCATTCTTGATTAGCGTTATTGCTAGTGAGTTGGTTTAATGCAGATGTTACAAAATCTTCTTTTAAACCAATTCGTGCTACAGTTAATTGTTCTAATTGTTCTACTTCTTTAAAAAGGGTTTCTACTACGTTTACGATTTCCTTTTGTTCTTTTAGTGGTGGAAGACCAAAAACTTGAGTTCTTATTTTTACTCTAGATATATTTGGTTGTGCTCCACCTTCACCCTGATTAATAAAAGTATCTTTTAAACCTTTTAATAGTAGATGCAAAAACAAACTATTTATGCAACTAAAAGGCGTACAAGCACAAACAGCTTGATTCGTTGTTCCTACAACTTGCAAGATTCCTGTTTTTCCGATAGTAGCTCCATACATAGCAATTAAAACATCTCCAGGATTATTAAGTCTTACAGATGTTTTTTCAAGAGCGAGTTCAGTAATTTTTTCTTTTGACTCATAATCCATAATTGAATTATTAAGTTCTCCGGATTTAAACCAATTTATTTCTCCTCCATAAAACGATGAATTTGAACGTAAAGGTGTAGAACCTGCTCCCCAAACACCAATTTCTCCTAGTCTTACAGTTTCCCAACTATTAGGAAGATTGACAATTAATTCTTCTTTTTTTACGCTAGAAAGTGGTTTTTCATTTTTAATTTTCTTCTCCTTAATTAATTTCTTCTTTTCAGTTTTTAATTCTTCAAGAAGTTCCGAAGTCGGTTTTAAATTAGGATTTTCTATTCTCCAATTAGATGTTAATTTCCCTTGAATTGCCAGTTTCAGAATCAAACCTTTTAATTCTTTCGCATTTTTAGGACGAATGGTTAATTCTTTAAAGTGTTGTAGTAGTAGCATATTACTTTAAAGCTTCAGTTAAAACATTTATAATTTCCTCTTGTATGCTAAAAATTTTTTGTTCCGTAGTTCTAAATTTTTCTAAAATTATTTCTGGGTTTTCTAAAGTATCGGCTTCTTGGTGTGGGTTTTTTATATCTAGATTGTAATTGCGCTTTTTAATTTCTTCAATAGATACTTTCCAAGCGTATTCATTTTCTACGCGCTTGTTCCACCACACTTTTTCTACGTCAAACTCTTTTATATTAATTGGTGTTCCTTTATTATAGCTTTTTGCGCCTTTTGGGTATTGATGTTCGTAATACCAAACTTCTTTGGTTGGTGTTCCTTTTTCAAAAAACAACAAGTTGGTTTTAATACTGGTATATGGGTTAAAAACGCCATTTGGTAAACGCACAATGGTATGTAGGTTACATTTGTCTAACAACTCTTCTTTTAGGCGTGTTTTCATCCCTTCACCAAACAACGTGCCATCTGGTAATACAATAGCACAACGTCCTTTGTCTTTTAACAGCTTAATAATTAGGGCTAAAAATAAATCGGCTGTTTCTTTGGTTCTAAATTTTTTAGGGAAGTTGGTTTCGGTACCATCTTCTTCTACACCACCAAAAGGTGGATTAGAGAGAATTATATCTAACTTGTCTTTGGCACCCCAATCTGCATAGGGTTTACTTAACAAATTATCTCTGCGTATTGCTGGTAAATCGAAACCGTGTAACATTAAATTGGTAGTACACAGTAAATGTGGCAATGGTTTTTTCTCGACACCTCGAATTGAGTTTTGTAATACCTCCCTATCCTTTGGTGTCTTTACTTGGTTACGTACGGCATCAATAGTACAGGTTAAAAACCCACCCGTTCCACAAGCAGGATCGAGTACGCTTTCTCCTAATTGCGGATTAATCATATCTACCATAAACTGCGTAACTGCTCTTGGTGTATAATACTCCCCTGAAGACCCTGCAGATTGTAGGTCTTTTAAAATGGTTTCATAAATATCATTAAATACATGACGCTCACTGGTGCTATTAAAATCGATCTCGTTAATTACGTTTATTACTTGACGGAAGAGTGTTCCGTTTTTCATAAAGTTATAGGTATCGTCAAATACCGAACGTATTATTTTTGCTTGTGGGCTTATAGTAATATCCAATTCTTTTAACGCAGGAAATAGTTCGTTTTCTATAAACGTCATTAAAGCATCACCTGTTAAGCCTTCATCATCTGCTGCCCAATTTTGCCATTTTAAGTGTTCAGGAATTGGTGATTGGTAATCGTCAATGGTGATTTCCCATTCTTCTTCTTTGTCGGCAAAAATCTTCATAAATAGCATCCACACCATTTGAGAGATACGTTGTGCATCTCCGTCTACTCCTGTGTCTTTACGCATAATATCGCGTATGCCTTTTATGTTTGTTGTTATGTTACTCATTAAGCTATATTGTATATTTCGTTTTCTAATTCTTTTATGGCTTGATCAAAGTCCTTTTTCTTACCAAAAGCTCTTACCAATTCTACAGGAGAACCCATTTGGCTTAAAGGTTGTACTTTTAATACAGAACCTTGTTCTATACTTACAATGCCTTCTTTTTCGTATTTATCTAATAAGCTATTTAAAACCTTTTGTGCGGTTTCGCTGTACTTGGTAAAGTAGTTTCGTTTACGTACGTTGTTTGCGCGTTCTTGTCGTGTTAAAGCAGGTTGATCGAATGCAATGTGACAAATTAAATCGAAGTCGTCTAAATCTAAACCAACATCTTCTCGCAAGGCTTCTAACAGAACGCCGTGTTCTGCTAGTTCTTTTATCAACTCTTCTTTCTTTTCAGATTCATTCCATCGTTGAATAAAATCGTCCAATGAAGCAAACTCTTTTTCTATATTTTTTTTAGAATAATCTTTTAATGATTCTGTTATTAGCTTTCCATCCTTACCATAATACTGAACACGCTCATGTACTACAGAGACTGGTACTTGATTTACATAGAATTTTTTCACCTCTTCATCTCCTCCATCGATACTGATATCTGGTGGAATCGGTGGAAATGTGTCTGGATTAAAAGGATCTTCATTATCTGGCTCTGTTGGTTCTACAGCATCTGGCGGCACTACTGGTTCGTGTGGTTCTGGTTCGTAAATTTGAACTGGATCACCATCAAAATCTGGTCTTGCGAATATGTTAGTGGCTTTTCTAAAATCCATGATCGTGAAAAACACTTTGCCTTCAGCTTCTCTAATTCGCGTACCACGACCAATTATCTGCTTAAACTCGGTAACCGATTGAATATTGGATTCTAAAACAATCAACTTTACCATTTTAGTATCTATACCCGTGGTTAACATTTTGGACGTTGTAGCTATAACAGGAAACCGTTCCTCAACATCTGTAAAATTATCTAACTCTTGTTTACCAACCTCATCATCACCCGTAATTTTTACACAATAGTTCCAATGTTTAGCAACCAAGTCTGCATTTTCATTTATTAATGCTTGACGCATTCTATTCGCATGATCTATATCGGTGCAAAATACTATTGTTTTTGCAAATCGGTCTGTAGCTTTTAAGTATTCGGTAATTTTTTTGGCAACTAATTCTGTACGCTCATCAATAGCCAACGTTCTATCGTAATCTTTTAAATTATAAATACGGTCTTTTACTTCATTCCCATACTTATCAATTAAACCAGCCGTTGGTCTCCAACCCTCATCTACACTAGTTGTAATTCTTACTACTTTATATGGCGCTAAAAAGCCATCATCAATACCTTGTTTTAAAGAATAGGTGTAAACAGGTTTGCCAAAATATTCCATATTAGAAACATCTTTAGTTTCTTTTGGAGTAGCTGTTAATCCAATTTGTGTAGCCGATTTAAAATAGGTTAAAACATCGCGCCATGCCGAAGCTTCTGATGCGCTACCTCTATGACATTCGTCAATCACTATTAAATCGAAAAAATCTGAGCTAAATTCTTTATATGCGTTTTTATCTTCGTCTGTACTTGTTAATCCTTGATATAAAGCGAAGTATATTTGGTAGGATTTATCAATCTTTCGGTTTTTAATAATATGCATGATATCATTTCCGAAAGGCGAAAAATCGCCGTTTTTTGTTTGTGTTAACAAGGCATTTCTATCAGCAAGAAATAAGATTCGTTTCTTAACTCCTGTTTTCCATAAACGCCAAATAATGTTAAAGGCTGTATAGGTCTTACCCGTACCAGTTGCCATTACTAAAATTATTCTGTTTTGCTCGCGGGCTATGGCTTCTAAAGTTCTGTTTACAGCATTTTGCTGATAATACCTTGGTGTCATTCCGCTGTCATCCAAATAATAATCCTTCTCTACTATTTCTTGAGCTTGCGGTGTTTCAATATTTTGATGTTTTAAATATTTTTCCCATAAGGTTTCAGGCGAAGGAAAATTATCTAATATTAGTTCTTCTTCTAAAACGCCATCTGTTCTTGTTTTGTCGTGAAACACAAAGGAATCTCCATTGGAAGTAAATACAAATGGGATTTGTAAAATATCTGAGTATTCTAATGCTTGCTGCATCCCATGACCAACAGGCTTTTTATTATCTTTAGCTTCAATTATAGCAATAGGAATATTCGACTTATAGTATAATATGTAATCTGCTCTTTTGTTTCTTCCTCGTGTGTATAAATTCCCTTGCACAATGATTCTACCATCCGTAAAAGAAACTTCTTCTCTTACTTGGGTTCTCATGTTCCAACCTGCTTTAATTATAGCTGGATTGATATACTTAGAGCATATATCTCTTTCTGAAAGATTTTTCTTATTCATAACTGTCGAAAATAGTGAATTCCAGAGTATAGACTACGATCATTTATTTTAAATCTCATCTATTATTTTTTTTCTATATTATATTAAATTGAATACAATAATTCGATCTTTTTAACTCGGTCCACATTTTAAATTATTTTTATAAGGTGCTATGTATTTCCCAAAAGCTTTTCCTGCACTTAAATAATAGTTATTAGAATAATTAGATTTCGTATCGGAAGCGACTTGGTAAATATATTCGTTGCAATTTATACTATATTCCCTTTTAAAACAGACTATCGCAAAGTATAATTTAGTGCTATTTGTTGACACTTCATAGAAAGTCACTTTAGATATAGAACTACTTGTATAGCTCGTATAAGCTGTTCCACTATTTTCAGATTTTACAAGTTCCATAAATTCTTTACAACTTTGAGCTCTTGTATTTATACTAAATAGCATTAATAGGGTAATGATAATAACTTTCATTATTTAGATATTTTTTAATCACGAAACATCATAATAAAATGCTTTCAAAAAAGCATCTAATATATCTTATGTAATATGGTTGTTTAGTTTAGACTTTAAATATAGGTAATAGACATTATCTATTATTGTAAAAAATCGTAAATGCAAAACTATTTTTAAATACATTATATTAGTTTAGTTATAGACTGCTCTATAAATCGGTTTTTAGCTTATTCTCATCTTTATTCTTATTCTATTACCCATTTGATCACTCTCTAAAAAAAAGTACTCATAATAAATAGTGATTAATAAATTTCGAATAGTAAATGTATAAGATTAGAAGTTATTGGTGTTACGGAAAACCGTAATAGCTCATTTTAAGTCTCTTTTTAACTATCTACTTTTTTTTATTCTATCGCCATTTAGAGTGACATCTTAAAATGAATGTTCAACTGAATACTTTTTTTATCGTTTTCAATTTATGCTTCAAGGTCTTTAAAAATAGCATTATAATTTACTTCGATATCCTTAATTTCGAACTCTTCTAACTCTATAAATTCCTTTTTTGAGGCTCTTTTAGATAGTATACCATCATTTTGCTCTAAAAACCGAACGAGCGTAGCCACCATCTTATCAGGCATTTCAAAATGATTATCTAAGTATCTTTTAAATTCGTCATATTTTTGTAGATAATTAACCTCTTCTGGTATAACTCTTACCAAAGTATCTTCGACACAATCATACAAATATTCAGCTTGTTTTGTAGCGTCAAAATAGCGATAAAAATCGATAGTATTATTAGTAACCTCTACATTGTGATTTTCGGTTTCTACCCACTCTATATGGTTTAATAACGGATAAGAATACGACTCTAGAACGGCTTTGTAGTCTGTTATTTTATCTAAAATAGATGCGGAAACTGGAAAAATAACACCTTGTTGTGTAAACTGTTTTTTCGCCAATACATGATGTATCAAATAACGATGTAAACGTCCGTTACCATCAACAAAGGGATGTATAAATACAAAACCGAATGCTATGGATGCAGCAGATAGAACAGCGTCGTAGTCTTCGCCTTGCAAAATTGTATTAGTTTCTATTAATCCTTTTAGTAATTGTTCTATATCGTTGGGTTTTGCAGAGATATGCTCTGGAATTGGAGCTCCTGTACTTCTATCATGTTCACCAACAAAACCACCTTCATGTCTCAATCCTAACTTTAAAAATCTTGCGTTTTCTATAACAATCTGTTGTAAACGCTCTAATTCGGCAATACTTAATGGCTTATCTCCTGCTTGCCCAATTGCTTTTCCCCATCGCATAGCTCTATTATTACTAGGGTTTTCACCTTCTATAGTAAAAGACGCTTTAGAGTCTTTTAATAATAAAAATGATGAAGCACGTTGTGTTATATCCTTATGAATACTATTTAAAAATGTGTTTCTTCCACCAAGAACATTGGCATTAATATGATTTTCTAGTTTTTCGGTTTTAAAAATTAGCGGACAAAAATCAACTGTTCCAGGAAGGTTATTTATAATTTTTTGTTTTGTGGATTCCTCTCCTTTAATAGCGTATTGTAAACCAGAGTCTAGCAACGGTATGTATTTTCGCTTTTTTAAATCTACTTCCACAGTAATCTCGTCTTGCTGAAGCCACTCGTATAAAAACCAAATTTTACGACTATATATACCAGAAGGCTCTATATGTAAAAGATCATGTATTTGGTCTTTTGTAATTGCATTAAATAATGCTCTAAAGACTAACAAATTAATACCTTCATATTTAATTGCAAATATTAGTTGCTTATATAACGTTTCTTCAGGCTCGTATGTTGCTGGAAATACTTTCCAATGCTCATTATTATATTTTTTACTTTTTTCAGTTATTAGCGACAATACATGCGGAAATGGTATAGGTAACTTTAAATTTTCTATAATGGCACCATAGCCAACAATCTTGCCTCTTTCAGGTGTGGTTCTTCCTTGAAAAACGGATGTTTTAATTTTTGGTATTACTATGTCCATATTAAAGATTATAACTATTGCACTCAAATATAACTAAAAACCGTGCGCAAACTAAAATAAACACGCGCATATATACATTTATTTAAAAAATTGTGCGCAAAACAAACAATTAAATAAATAGGCGCACATTAAAATAAACGAGCGCAAATCAATACTAAACTAAAAAAGAAGGCGCTTATTTTGTTTTACCATAATTAAGAAAGAAACGATTATGCCGAAATTGATGGTAGAAATGTTCATTTATAATTTATGACAACCGATCACTTGAGGTACTCAAAATGAATTATTTATTTTCAAAATTTAAATAAATTCCTTACCTTTACTATATTAAGTTATCTATAAATTTGTGAACACCAAACTGAACACGTTTTGGAACACGATTTGGAACACGGCGGTTTTTTAAAGTATTGAATATCAATACTTTAATTATACAACATTATGTAATAATAAATTCATAACCCGGAGGTCACGAGTTCAATTCTCGTTCTCGCTACTAGTAAAATAAGGAAAAGTCAGGATTTTAAAATCTTGACTTTTTTTTTGGGTACAACATAGGGACAACAAATTTGTGCTTTCGCTCAATAATATTATTACAACACAAATGATCCCAAATACTAGTAATTACTCCATAAGTAGCTCAATGCTTCTCATTTGAATTAAATAATTTTAGTGAAATTCGTTTTGTTTCTATTACAAACAGCTACTATTTCCTAAAAATTAATCTTTGTATAACTTGAATTCAAACTAGGAAAAAATTTTATTTGATTAAATGCATGGAATTATGTCTAAAGAGTCGTGGGATTTTGTTAGTTTGATGAGGATACGGTAGTTAGCGGCAGATCATAACTCTAAGATGTATCGAATTTTAAGATCGATATTCGATTTAAAGCACTCTTTTAACAGGTTTTTAATTCAGTAATCTCTCAAGCTAAAGGGGTTGGACTGCGCAAAACTGAACAATAGTTTAAAATTGAATTAATCCCTTAAAAGTGGAACTGATACTACCAATTTAGGCTTTGATTTATAAGTACATATTGAGACTTAATTATTACGTAAGCTCTTTAGAATAACAAAAAATTGCAGGCAACCCAACTGTGTGCCAAAAAAGAATATTAGAGCCTTTTTCTATTTTATTGTTTACTAAATGATCTATCATCCCATAATAAGCATGACTTGAATAAACAGGATCTAATATTATCCCTTCAGTTTGTGCCAATTCTCTCATCGCTTTCTTCTCATTTTCTGTAATAACTCCATAGCCAGCGTTATCATAATCTTTTATCAACTTAGCATCCTCTCTAGAATAATTCTTTTAATCCCAAGAGTAATTTTTGGCTCAACACAAAAAGTTGTGGAGCAATTAAAAATAGCTGAACTTAGATATAAAGATGTCTATGTCCTCAGAGGGTCTATTATCAATAGCTAATTTATTACTGCCCGAAGTCCTTATTAACTACTTTGATATGACTAGGCACTGTATTAAAGATGAAGAAATTCAATTCTATTTTACAGAGTTTAATGTCGTGCCCGATGAATTTAAAGACCAAAACCTGCATTCTAAAGGTTTCTTTCCAGAAACTATTGTGCGGGATTTTCCAATACGAGGCAAGAATGTGTTTCTACACATAACGCGGCGTAAATGGATCAATCCTACTGCGGCTAATATGGGCTTATTGTAAAAAAATAATTCCCAAACGCACCTTTGTTTATAGACCGTTTCTATGTCCAAAAACCAGCATTAAATGCATTGCAAGAAATCAGAATCAAACACAGATGGGAAGCTTTTGACGCTGAAAATGTTGCCATAGAATAGGCTAGAAATAAAGCATTAAAATACAATGCTGAAGTTTTATATTACGGTGATACAACAAAGCAACTATTGGCCAGAAGTAGATACTTACTGTATAAATCCAGTCGTAAATGGACTGAAAATCAATCAAAAATAGCAGAAGTACTTTTTGAAAAGTATCCCGATTTAGAAAAGGCATATAAGTTATGTCAAAATTTATCATGGATATTTCATCACAGAAAAGATAAAACTTCGGCACTAGTACGTTTAGCTAAATGGGATGAGAAAGTAAGATAGGCTGCATTTAAAAGCTTTAATACCATATCCAGAACCATGTCTATACACTACCAAAACATAATAAACTACTTTGACAACAGAAGCACAAAGGCATATGAGGAATCTTTCAACGCAAAAATAAAAGCGTTAGAAACGTCAACTTTTTCCTTTTTAGATTGACCACAACTTTTGGACGTGATCCTATATCACTTTTAGGTTGATGCTTTATTTTTTCATTCTTTCTTCTGCTTCTTCTGCTTTCACTCGTCATCGTTCTCTCTTGTAAAATCAAGAATACTATATGGTTTTATCCAGATTACTCTATTACTACATAATCAATTTTATTTCACAGTTGCTTTTACTTCCCCACAGGTTGCCATTGTTTCTCCATAATATGGGTTTCGCACCTCTTTTTCCAAACTTATCCAATAAGCTCCTTTATTGTTATCTGCCATTGGACAAAACTGGATATATACGTTTTTGTTGATCCCAAAGAGCTGTACACTACTTATCATATGGGCCGAAAGATGCTTAAAATGCCCTCTTTGTATTGCAATCTCTGAACTGTTTTCTACGGCACTTGCAGAGGTTTTTAATTCCTTCTGAATGGTCATCCAATGGTTATGTGCTTTTTCATCAGATAAAAGCTTCATATCCACTTTTTTCACGGATTGGCTTATTTGCTTTCCTGCCTGTTGTGCAGTTTTGGCATTATCATTTACCAATGCATCTTTTAAAAGGATATATTCATCAAAAACCTGCTTTAACTGATTCTGAAATTCCCCTGAAACGGCTATCCTTTCTTTCATTTCTGAATGATTGGTTTTATCCACATTTTCTACAGAACTATCCTCTTGCATCCCCAAGTGACCTTCGTGGCCAGTCATTGTTTTACCTCCTGTTGCATTCATCATACTTTTTTTTCCCTGTAATTGTGCTGCGGCATCTACGGTGAATGTTCCGTTAGTTACCACTTCATCTCCATTCTGCAGACCTTCAAGGATGGTATAGCTATCGCCATTGGAATTGCCCAGTAAAACTTCCCTCATCTCAAAAATAGCCTCGTTCGGATTTGTTTTGATGTATACTATAGAGCGTTCTCCCGTCCACATAACAGCGGTTGACGGCACGGAAGCAGTATTCTCGGTGCTTGTTTGAGAACCCTCAATTACGCCTTCCACAAACATTCCCGGTTTAAAGAGATCCTTCTTATTTTGTAAAACCGATCTCACAACCACCGTTCTTGTCGCAGAGTTTAATAAGGGGTCAATAAACGAGACTTTGGCATCAAATACTTCATTGCGATAAGCATTCGCGGTTACTTTAATAGTTTGCCCTTTTTTTAAGGAAGCGATTTGGTTTTCATAGGCATCAAATTCGGCCCATACTGTATTGAGATTGGCAATTTTGTATAGGGTCTGTCCTTGCTTTAAGTAATCCCCTTCTTCTACCATTTTTTGCGTTACCGTTCCTGAAACTGTTGCAAATACCGGAAAGTTTTCTTGCACTTTTCCAGCAGACTCAATCGCATTAATTTGCTTTTCTGAAAGCTTCCAAAGTTTCAGCTTGTTTCTTACTGCCTTGTAAAGTGCGGGTTGCGATTCTTTTAAGGATGAAGCGGTAAGAAGTTCCTGCTGTGCCGCAACCAATTCTGGCGAATAAATAGTCGCCAAACGTTGTCCTGCGCCAACACGTTCTCCTGTAGAATTAACGTGTAATTTTTCTATTCGTCCTCCAAAATACGTGACTTGTACAGCATTTGATTCTTCATTAGCTTTTATCTTTCCAGACAATTTTAAGGTATTGCCCCCCATTTGCCCTTGTCCTACAACCGAAGTTTGAATATTGGCCAGAGCCATTGCGTTATCAGTCATTTTTAGTTCATTGGCATTTAGACCGCTGGCACCAGTTTCAGCAAGAATTAAATCCATTCCACATATTGGGCAATCGCCTGGTTCTTTTTTCATAATCTGTGGATGCATTGAGCACGTCCACATTTGATTAGATGCAATTTCTTCTGAATGTTCGTGGTTGTCCTTGGTATTATTTGTTGCCTTATCCGCCGAATCTCCACCGAATAGTAAAAAGCCGGCTAATAAGCCAACAATCAGGGCAACACTAATGTAAATGATGTTTTTATTCATTTTGTTTTTATTTATTCGTTATTTTCCAATCGTTTTATCATTGCTTTCATTTCTGCAATTTCTCTTTCTTGTGCTTTAATTATATCTTCTGCTAATTTCTTAACTTTATGATCTTGTATATCAGCTCGCTTACTGGTCAAAATGGCGATAGAATGATGCGTAAGCATAGCCTTCATCCAAAGTACATCGCCAATAATTGGGGCTTGGGCTCTCATAAGACCTAGCGCACCAGCAAAAAGAATAATACCGAACAAAACAATTGCTATATTCTTCTTTCTGTTGTGGTACATATTGCGCATAACCACAAACATTATAATGGCCATCGTAGCGATACCCAAGCAGGTCATATAAAATCGTATAAGGCTACAACGTGATCTATTTCATAGATGTTTAGGTACATTGTAATGTACATTACTACGAAAGATACCGCTAGCATTCCTGCAAATTCTGTATAATTCTTTTCTTTGAATTTTGATGTGAATTTTCGATTTTATGTTGATTTTAGTGTTACTTATTTTTAGTTTTGACCATTTCAATTATTAACGTGAATTCTATTAATATTGGCTATACCAAATACCAACACTAAAAAGCTCAAGAAAACCTCCATCATTACCAAAAGTTTACCTGCGACAGTTAATGGTACTACATCTCCAAAGCCAACTGATGAAAAAGTAATTAAGCTAAAATATAGAAACTCAAAAAACTGCAATGAAAATGAACCGTTGCGTAATATTGTGGATTTAAAATTATCTGAACTTAAAATATATAGTGCGTGATAATCTGCTGAAAACGATAGGATAATCAGAATAATTAATACACTAAATAGAGTGAGAATGTGAGTAAGTAGATGACTTTCGCCTATTATTTCACTTAATTGTATAAAAGTGAGCCTGACAATAAAAACGGTTTTGACTAAAGCTAAACCAACAATTAAAAGAGATAGAAATACACCATCTAAATCCACACTAACCCAAAGCGTATAACTTAAAGATAATACAATTACCATACTTGCAGTAAGCAATACCTTTTTAAACAGTTGCTTGTAAAAGCCTTTGTTTTCAGAGTTTTCATTTTTATTTTCTTTAGCCATCTTAATTTACCCTTTTAACTAAATAATTGAAGGATCAATGCACCTCCAACTATTAAGGCTAGTATGATATATATAATATAATTGATCCATTTTTGTAAGCCTTTTTTCTTTCGCTCTGGTTCACTACCTGTTTTACAACATTCTTTCATTGTTATAAATTATTTTTCTTATTATTATTTACAAGATCTTATAAGTAATACTTAATAATGAGAGGTAAACTTTAATAAACCAACCAAAATGTTCACCCCTCAAAATCAAGTGCTTTTAACTAAACGTCTCTTTATTATAAATTCATAACTACCTAAAAAAAAAGGTGTATACTATGTTTTGAGGATATAACCTCTACCCTATTCAGGCTGCTATTAGCCAAATCAACTTTTATTTTTCAAATTTCATTGTGCCTGACACGGGAAGGATTTTAGGAACTATTAAACTTGTTTTCCTTCCCACGACAGGACTTTATAACTATTCAGATATACCTAATCCTATTATAAATCTCTAGAACTAATAAAACCAAATTTTTATAAGGGAATATCTACTGAATAGTTTTTTGTATTTTACCACATTTTAGCATTCTACTTCCGTAATATGGATTTCTTACTTCCTTTTTTGTACTCAACCAAGCTGCACCGTTGTCATACATTGGGCAAAACTGTTCGTAAAGCGTACTTTTTGTTCCCGTAATGGCAACCAAATCTGTTATATCCTTACTTAAGATTTTAAAATGTTCGCGTTGATGGTCTATTGCACTTTCATAAATATGTTCTGCATGTTCAGTAGCATCCTCGATGATATCTGCTAATTCTTTTTGATTTTCTTTTGAATAACTACTGGCATCAAAAGCTTTTAGAGAAGCTACCAATTTTGACCCTTCTTGGGCTGCTTTTTTAGTGTCATCTCCTACCAAAGCATCTTTCAAATTTAAGTAATTGCTTAAGATAGCTTCTGCTTTTGCGTCACTTTTCATAGTTATCATTTTACTATGGTCCATTTTCATATTTCCGTGATCTTGGTTCATTTTTTCTTTTTCCTGCGCATTGGTTAAGGAAACGGCTAACAATAGCATAGCTACTATACTCATTTTAATATTTTTCATTTTTATTATATTTAATTGTTATTTATAAACTGTCTTTTAATTGTGTGATAAAAGTGATCATATCTTCCTTTTCTGCTTTTGAAAACTTCGCATCTGTATGAATCAAAGTATAAGAGTCCAAAGGCATTTCCTTACCTTCAATCTGCTTAATAATAGACCTTAACTTACTTGCTTTTCTTCGGCTTGATAAGGAATCCCATTCATTGAAATTAAGTTCGTCTTTTCCTTCTTTAATATGGTCTTCCAAAAACCAAGCAGCGGGTTGAATTTTATTATACCAAGGGTATTGCGTGTTATTACTGTGACAATCATAGCAGGAAACCTGTAACTTTTTTTGAATAGTTTTTGGAACAGTATTGACTAGCATAAAATCTGTTTTTGGAACAGTATCACTTTGATTGCGTGTAGTGGGAATAAATTGAATTCCCACAAACGCTACCAGTAATATTATTGCTATGATTTTTAGAATTTTCATTTAGTTAATCTCTTTTTGCACCTTACCGCAATGCAACATTTTACTTCCGTAATAAGGGTTCTTTATATCTTTGCTCATACTTAACCAAGCACTACCGCCATCGTACATCGGACAAAATTGTTGGTAAACCGTGTTTTCAGTACCTGTAATTGCCACCATATCGGTTACATCTTTGCTCAATATTTTAAAATGTTCTCGCTGATGATCTATTTCATTTTTAGAAATATGTTCTGCGTGCTCTATAGCATCTTCAATTATATCCTTTAATTCGGTTTTTTGAGTATCCGAAAAATTTGATGAGATCTCAAGATTCTCTAAAGTAGTTGCCAGAGTTGCACCAAGTGTTTTAGCTTTTGCATTATCATCTGCAACCAAAGCATCTTTAAGATTGAAGTAATCATTTAATACTGCTTGTGAATTGCCATCTCCACTCATTGCCATTTCTTTCTTTTCGCCGTCGTGATGCCCATCACTATTATCGTGATTCATTTTTGAATGATCTACATCGTCACTCATTTCAGAATGGTTTCCATCTGCGTTATTTTGTTCCTTTTTGTTGTCTTTACAAGACACTACTGTTAGGGTTATAAATGCTATAGCAATTATGCCTAATGTTGATTTTAATTTGTTCATTTTATTTAATTTAAGTTTATGTTAATTATTAATTTCTGAAATGTGTTTTATAATTCTTCGATTACGTTTTCCAGCTTTGCAGTTATCTCCTTTGCAATCTCTTTCAACTTGTCATTTTCTACAACTTGCATCGATGCCATAGGGTTTATCGCAGCAACTTCAATAATTCCAGCTTCAATTTCTTGTACTATGAAATTGCAGGGCAACATCGTTCCAATTTTATCTTCTGCCTGCAAAGCTTTATGTGCATAAGTCGGATTACATGCTCCAAGTATCCTATACTTTTTAAAGTCTATATCCAGTTTTTTCTTAAGGGTTGCTGTTACATCAATTTCTGTGAGTATTCCAAAACCTTCTTCTTTCAATTCTTTTGTCACTTTCTCGATAACCTCTTCAAAAGCTCCATTAACTGTTTTATTAAAATAATAGTTCATCTTTTTATTTTTTCGTTTTTAAAATCTTGCCGATAGTCCTCCACCTGCACCAAAACGGTTATCATAGCTCCCTATAATTGATAAATTCCTAGACAAGAAATACTCTATTCCAGCACTCCAAACTACTTCTTTTTTAAAATTAATATCTTGTGGTAAGTCGTCCACCCACCCGAAGTCCGCTTGATACTCGTACACACCAAAAACAACAGTTCTCGGAAAAATAGTTATCGCACGACTCAAACTAATTTGTGGTCGTAATTTACTATCCATACGAACATCCAGATTAAACAGGAAGGGTGTTAAATACCGTACTCCAGCAATAGCGGTTGTACTAATTTCATCAAGACTATCTTCTCCTTCATTTTCGACATTTACACCACCAAAAACACGTAAATAATCGTGCAAATAGCGTTCGTATGTAAATTCCGCCTCAATGTTTTCATTCCACCCGTATTCTGCCGATAGCATAAACTGGTTTCTAATATTGGACGTCATTAAAGTCGCACCAGTCATATGTGAAGCAACATCAACCATTCCCCACGAATACCATTGATTTGTTTCGTGAATTAATTTTGAAATAGGAAATGCTTCCATTCTAGTATCTCTAGGCGTATCGTAACTTATTACTCTAGCCATACCACCCATCATATGATATAAAATATGACAATGGAAAAACCAGTCGCCATATTCATCTCCATAAAACTCAATAGTTACCTCCTGCATTGGCGGAACATTCACGGTATGTTTTAAAGGCGAGTATTCACCATTTTTATTAATAACCCTGAAAAAATGACCGTGTAAATGCATTGGATGGTGCATCATTGTCAGGTTATTCAATGTAATTCGGGTAACTTGATTTCCTTTTATCTTTATCTTATCGGTTTCGGCCAGCGGGACCCCATTCATACTCCATATATATCGGTTCATATTCCCTGTGAGATTCAATAAAATTTCATTTACAGGTGTATCTGGCGCATAGGTTGTTTTTTCAGGGGACTTCAAATAATCATAATTATATTCTGAAAACATATCCATTCCCTTCATAGTATTGGAATCCTTACCATTCATATCCATTGTTTTAGATTTTGAAGTTTCTTCCATTTTCATATCACTATTTTCCATTTTATTATGATCCATAGGTGTCATTGTAGAATCCATATTCATACCGTCAGACATCTTATCTTTTTTCATATTGGAATGATCCATTTTCGTATTACCATCCATTTCCATCCCTTTCATATCATCCATCTGCATTCCATATTCCTCTTTCATTTCAAAACGTTCGTCTTTACTCGGTTGAAATTTAAGAGCGTGCGCACCCATTTTCATTTTCATTTTCGCCATTTTCTGCATCATTTGGATTTTGTCAGGTTTCGGCACAATTTCCGCAGGAAGAATTTTACCATTACCAATGTATGCCAAGGCAGTACCAGAACCGTCTTGTGCCATTGATCTAAACTCAATTTTACCATCTTCGGGAACTGTTACTATAGAATCGTAGGTTTCTGCAATGGCGATAAAGGTTTTACTACGTTTTATAGGAACAATGTCCTTTCCGTCAGCAGAAACTAGTGTTGGCGCTTGACCACCAAAGGTCATCCAAAACTGTGATGACGCAGCACCGTTGATAATTCGTAACCGTATCTTTTCGGCTGGTTGAAATTCGGGATATTTGGCAACCTCTTTGCCATTGACTAAAAACGCAGGATAATAAATATCTGCTATATCCGCACCTTCCATTCGTTGGCGCCAGAAATCTAATTGTGCGCCAAAAGCACCCCTTGCTATTACTTGATTTAAAGGTGTAGATGTACCTTTTTTCATCTGGTACCACTCATTACCTCGCTTTAAATTGCGTAGAACATTCATTGGTTTTTCATTTGTCCAATCGGACAACATCAACACTAATTCTTTATCGTAATCCAAGTTTTCTTCTTTTGGATGGATGACAATTGAGCCAAAAACACCGCTTTGTTCCTGTAGCATTGTGTGCGAGTGATACCAATAGGTACCATTTTGGTTGATTGCAAACTCATATTTAAAAGTAGTTCCAGCCTTTATGGGTGGCGTAGTTAAATAAGGAACGCCATCGTAAAAATTCGGTAAAAGAATTCCGTGCCAATGCACCGAAGTTTCAACGTTCATTTCATTTTTTACATAAATGACCGCGTATTCGCCTTCAGTAAATTCGAGTGTTGGGCCAGGAATTGTTCCATTCACTGTCATACCCTTTACTTCCTTACCAGCTTTGTTAACCATTTCTTCTCGAAGGGTAATGGTATATTCCTTTACCGGTAAGTTATTAACGTTTCCCTCCACAGATTGTGCAAAGAGTGTCTGACAACTGGTTACGATAAGAATTATAATAAGATGTATAGTTTTCATTTTAAAAGTTTTATCAAGATTATAAATTTGTGTTATTCTTAAGTTTAATTCATTGAATGATGCTCTCAATTAATTCGTTAAATAATTAATAAGAGCGGTTTGAACATAATAAAGTTTTGTTGTTTCAATCTGTCCCATTTGAAACTTCAATTGTAATTCCTGAATGTCCAGCACATCATTAAAATCTATAGTTCCCGTTTCATAATTTTTAATAAGAATTTCTTCCGCATCTTCAGCCTGTTTTAGGTTTTTCTCTTGTGTATTGAATTTAATTCGCGACTGATTGCGTTGAGAAATTGCTTTTGATAATTCAGCTACTAGCACATTCAATCTCTCATCTTTCTGGGAGTGTAATTCCTGCTTACGCAGTTCATTTTGTTTTGAAATTGATTTATATCGATTATTGAAAATGGGAATGGTAATTGAAACCATTGGCATCACGATGTCTTTCCCATTGTCAATTAGACTCATATCCGTTCTTTCAGTAACGGGTATGTAATCCAATCCAAAACCGAGCATTGGAAAGGCCTCCCGTTGATTCAAAAGTTCCGATTGAGCGACTGATTCGTAAAGCTTATCATATTTGAGCAATTCTGGATTTAAAGACAAGGCTTCGTAACTATAAAAATTGTCCTTTACTGGAATTTCCAAATAAGAAACCACTAACGCATCTTTATCATAATCTCGGTTCATTAAACCGTTTATAGCAGCTTGTATACCCTTGTATTGCTGAATTAAGACGTCTTTCTCCTGTTGTAATTCATTTTGTCTAATCTGTAAACGCAACACATCTACCGCTGATGCCTTTCCTACTTCCAAAGATGTGAGTGCAAGGCGTTCATAGGTCTGCAAGAGTACTATATTTTCATCAAGTACTTCCTGCTTTGCACTAATTCCATAAAGCTGGTAATAGAATTGTGAAACAGTAAGCGCGAGCTTTCGTTTAGCAATGGTCACTTCCACAAATTGGGCTTCGGCCATTGACGAGGCATAATTTTCCCTTGCTGATATGGTTCCAAACCACGGCAACATTTGTTTTATAGAAAAACGCGCACGTTGCGCTCCTGTTCGGGTTTCAGGTTCACTTACAAAGTAGCCTGCACCGATTTCTGTATTCGGTAACCAATCAGCTTCATTTACTTTTTCTTCAGCTATATTGTAGCGTAGTTCAAAAGCTTGAATTTCTGGATTGTTCTTTTCAGCTTCCTGAATATAGGATGCTAAATCTTGTGCATTTACTTTCGCGAAAGCGAAAAAAACAAGTGCTATTAAAATTATATATCTCATTTTGTAGCTCTTTTTAATTGAAATTCTTGTTTCCAGCTAAATAGGACTGGTACAACAAATAGGGTTACAAGTGCTATTAACATCCCACCAAATGAAGGAATTGCCATTGGAATCATTATATCACTACCACGACCAGTTGATGTCAATACTGGAAGTAACGCAAGTATTGTTGTAGCCGTTGTCATTAGGCAAGGACGAATACGTTTTTCTCCTGCTTCCACTACAGAAGCTCTTATTTCCTGTTTTGTTTCTGGTGTATTTCTATCAAAGGTCTGGGTTAAGTAAGTTGCCATTACCACACCATCATCGGTAGCAATACCAAACAGAGCAATAAACCCAACCCAAACAGCAACACTTAAATTGATAGTGTGCATTTGAAACAGGTCTCGTAAATTTTCTCCAAAGAAGTTAAAATTTAAGAACCAATCCTGACCATAAAACCAAATCATTAAAAATCCACCTGCAAAGGCAACAGCGATTCCAGTAAAAACCATCAAGGATGTAGCTACCGAACGGAATTGGAAATAAAGAATAAGAAATATAATTCCTAATGCTAATGGCACTACCACGCCTAAAGTTTTCTCGGCTCGTAACTGATTTTCATAAGTACCTGTAAATCGATAGTTAATCCCTTTAGGGACTATAAGTTCTCCACTATCTATTTTTTCTTGAATTAGAGCTTGGGCATTTTCCACGACATCTACTTCGGCAAACCCATCAAGTTTATCAAAAAGAACGTACCCCATCAAGAACGTGTCTTCACTCTTTATCACCTGTGGTCCTTTTTCATAACGGATGGAAACGAGTTCGCTCAATGGTACCGGACTCCCTTTTTCAACAGGAACATAGATGTCCTTTAAATCATTTGGGTTTGCACGTAGTTCCCTTGGGTAGCGAACTCGAATACCATAACGCTCTCTACCTTCAACCGTTTGCGTAAGTACCATACCGCCAACAGCCACTTGTATAACTTGCTGTACTTGTTCTACGGTAATACCATATCGAACAAGTCGCTCTCTATCTATATCCAAAAGCAGATATGGTTTCCCGACAATACGGTCAGCAAATACAGCTTCTTTCTTAACACCATCTGCTTGTTTTAATATACCTTCCAATTGTACTCCAAACGATTCAATCTCTTTTAAATCCTGTCCTTTTACCTTTATTCCCATTGGTGCTCGCATACCGGTTTGCAACATCACCAAACGGGTTTCAATGGGCTGTAGTTTAGGTGCTGAAGTAACTCCTGGAAGCTTTGTAACCCTAACGATTTCTTTCCAAATATCATCTGGGGAGTCAATTTCTGGTCGCCAGTTTCTAAAGTATTCTCCATCATCATCTGGGATAAGCTGTGAACTAGTCACAGAAAAAGGATCTTTTAGTTTGGATACATCATAGTTTGCTTTAGCATCGACTTCACTATTTGGATTTACAACCAAGCGAGCATCCTTTAGAATAAACAGTCCGTCTTCATTCACTTTATAGCGCTGTCTTTCCCTTTTCTCGTTTAGGATGTATTCTGATTTGTATTGAATAATATTTTCATACATTGATAAAGGTGCTGGATCTAATGCCGATTCTGTACGACCGGATTTACCAACTACTGTTTCAATTTCCGGAAGGCTTGCTACTGCCATATCCAGTTGCTGTAAAACACGTTTATTCTCTTCAACTCCAGCGTGTGGCATTGAAGTGGGCATCAACAAAAAGGAACCTTCGTTAAGTGAGGGCATAAATTCCTTACCAGTATCTCGCATAATCAATACGCCAAATATTATAATTGCGGTGGGTACGGAAAGAAACAACAGCTTATTACGCAATGCCCAATTTAAAATTCGCACATAATATTTTCTAAAAAGGGTAAACACACCTAGAAGACCAAAACAGATAAGACCTACAAAAATTAAATTTATAAAGATGCTTCGATCTACTCCTAGTGGCCTCCAATATTCTGCCAATAAAAATATAATAGTAAAGGCAGAAACAAAGATGTTAATGGTATTGGCACGTTTTTCAGTAATCTTTTCTTTTAACGAAAGGATACCCACTACACCAAATGCCACTAATATTAATCCTAGTGGATATCCAAAAATAATTGATACAGTACCAAGAATAATCATCGCTCCATTCAGCATATAACTAAAGGAAGTCTTTATGTTACGCTTTTTAAATAAATAGGCTGCAAACGGTGGAATTAAGAATAAGGCCACAACTAGAGAAGCTGCTAATGCTGAAGTTTTTGTAAATGCCAATGGTCTAAATAATTTACCTTCAGCACCAATCATTGTGAATACAGGAATAAAACTAATGATAGTGGTCATTACCGCAGTCAATATAGCACCAGATACCTCGGCGGTCGCTTTATAAACGACGGTGTCCATTGGCAGGTTCTCGTCATTTTCATCTATATGCCGCAGCACATTTTCTGTAAGAATAACACCCACATCCACCATGGTTCCAATAGCAATCGCGATACCCGATAATGCGACGATATTGGCATCTACGTTAAATAGCTTCATTGAAATGAATACCATTAAGACTGCTACTGGCAAGAGACCGGATATTAAAATGGAAGCTCTTAAATTAAATACCATTATAACGATTACGAAAATGGTAATTAAAATTTCTAATGTAAGAGCCTCGTCCAGCGTACCCAAAGTTTCTTGAATGAGTTCCGACCTGTCATAAAACGGAACTACAGTAAGCTGCGATGTTCTACCATCACTCAATAATTTGGAAGGCAAACCTGAACTCAATTCACTTATTTTTTCCTTGACGTTGCTAATAACCTCCATCGGGTTTGCACCATAACGTGCCACCACAACACCTCCTACTACTTCTGCCCCTTCTTTATCTAAGAGCCCCCTTCTTGTAGCGGGTCCGTGGGAAACTTCAGCAATGTCCTTTAAACGTATTGAGGTAAAGTTTTCTGATGTGACTACAGCATTTTCCAAATCAGCAATGGATTTAATATATCCCAATCCACGTACAAGATATTCTGCTTGATTTATTTCTAGGGTTTGCGCTCCAACATCTTTATTACTTTGTTTTACTGCTTTTACTACGTCGTTTAAACCAATCTTGTATTGTTTCATCAACTCTGGGTTGACATCTACTTGGTATTCCAAAACATAACCACCAATAGAAGCTACTTCAGAAACTCCGCTTGCCGAAGACAGTGCATATTTCACATAGAAATCTTGAATGCTTCGCAATTCTTGTAAATCCCATCCACCAGTTACGTTACCATTTTCATCACGACCTTCAAGTGTGTACCAATAGATTTGTCCTAGACCAGTCGCATCTGGACCCAGAGCAGGGTTAACACCATCAGGAAGCAATCCTGCTGGTAAAGAATTCAGTTTTTCCAGAATACGGCTTCGGCTCCAGTAAAATTCAATATCTTCTTCAAAAATGATATAAATACTAGAAAAGCCAAACATAGAAGAACTTCGTATGGTTTTAACCCCAGGAATACCTAGAAGTGAAGTGGTTAAAGGATAGGTGATTTGATCCTCGATATCTTGCGGGGAACGACCATCCCATTTGGTAAATACAATTTGTTGGTTTTCTCCAATATCAGGAATGGCATCTACAGCCACAGGGTTTCGGGGAAACGAGCCAGTGTTCCATTCAAAAGGAGCATTTACGACTCCCCAGGCTACGAATAAAACTAGTAGTAAAACTGCTACTAATTTATTTTCTATTAAAAATTTGATGCTTTTATTTAGCATTGGTATTGATTTTTAAACAGTTATACTTGGTGCAACATTCTGATCAGCTCAGAAAATTAAACACAACAAAATGAGCCCAAAATGAAAATGGTTGTAGCCATAGGGCAAATCTTCCCGAAATTTATCGGAAACTGTTTAAAATCAAATTAAATACGTCTCGTGTAGCTTTTGTATATCCCGTATGAGAAAGGGAACTGCATAATCTCTAAAAGAAACGATGTTCGTATCTAGAGTGTCAAAGAGATTAATATAAGAATGGAAAAAACTTGCAACAAAGACTTGTTGCTCAAGATTTAAGGTGTCAAAAGATATTTTTAAGTCATCCTGACCTTCAACAACTACTTGCTTATCTGAACAGCAAGAATCATCCTGAACTTCACTTTTACAATCATTCTTGGATTGTTGTTTCTCCATACCGCAGGTCTCAACGTGTCCAAATAAGGAAGAATCCACTAAAATATCACCACAATAATGACTATCAACGGTAAATGACAACGTTGATAGTAACACTATAAGTGCTAAGCAAAATGCTGATATTTTATGTAAAAATAAATTCATTAGATTACAAATATAAAAAAAATAGATACTAAATTCATAAATTTAACTTTTTTTAAAAAATTTAGTAAAAATCACACTATTAAATCCCTTCCTTAATTATTTATTATTTCCATAAGTGCAAAGAAACGTTTTTTATATTTAATATTGTATGACAGATATCATCCTTTTTTTATATTTAAAATAATATCTTAGCTCTTATTAAATTTATTTAATAAATACAAATACCTAATATACAAGTGTTTAAATAATGCTTCGAAAATTAAAATATTAAGCAACAAAAAGCTTACCTTTAAAATGTGATATATATATTAACTAAAATATTATCTTTCTTTTTAGCAGTTTTGATACTGTTTTCTACCTCTTCCTTTACGGTAGATATGCATTATTGTTGCAATAAATTGGTAGATATGTCCATTATAGGCAAAGCAAAAGTCTGCCAAGACAAAGATCAAAAAAAAGACATACCTAACAATCAATGCACTACCTTTAAGGAGAAAGATTGTTGTAGCAACCAAACCATTGTCAAAGAAGGGGATGATACTTTCAAAAAATCCAATATCAAAGTAGAAAACGAGACGCTCGTTTTCATCAATACTTTATTTTACAACTATATCAGTCTTTTTAAGGGACAAGAGAAAAACGCAATTTCTTTTCAAGCCTATAGACCGCCCCTCCTATTTACAGATATTATTATTCTCAACGAGACCTTTTTAATTTGAATTTCTACATCGCAGATTAAAATTAATCTGCCCCATAACTATAGCCAAACTATCATTTCTGGCTCACATTTGTCGTACCCTTTTTAAAAATTGAGTAGGCTCTATTCTACCCTGTCGTACTATAACCTTACAAACTATTGAGCGTAATTCCCAATGGCAACATATCACTTATTATGAAAGAACCAAAAGAATTTTGGATTAAGAATATGGTCTGTAATCGCTGCTTAAAAGTAATTAAGCAAGAATTACAGGAACTTGATGTAACAGTACTTTCATTGGAACTTGGAAGGTTGTTAGTAGAAGCATCAAATAAAACGAACAATGAAATTATCGAAGCCGTTACAGCAGTACTTCACGCCAATGATTTTGAAATCGTCGAGAGCGAAGATGAATTGCTCACAGAAAGAATCAAGATTATTTTAATCGAACAATTGCAGGAGCTGCCATTGCATATTAAAATAAAAATATCTGAGTTACTGGCATCAAGCCTTCATCGTGATTACAAAATATTGAGCAAATTATTTTCTACCAATGAAAAAACGACCATTGAAAAGTACTTTATCAAATTAAAGATAGAGAAAGTCAGAGAACTCATTCAATTAAAGCAATATTCCTTTTCAGATATAGGCTATTTGCTAGACTACAGCAGTATCAATCATTTATCTAGACAGTTTAAAGAAGTCGTGGGAATGAGTATGAACGATTATAAAAATACAGAAAATTGGAAACAGAATTTCTATGATGAAATTATATAAATAACAACGAAAGTTATGCAGATGGAAGCTTCAGGCAATCATTAATTTTAACAATTAAATCATTCCAAAATGAAATATTTGATAATAATAATAATAATATTAATTCCCTTTTTAGGAATTTCAAAAACTTTAGAAAATCTAGAGTATATCCCGCTTTTTAACAATGACGTAGCTGCCATTAAAAAGGGTAATGAATGGCGTTTTATTGATCAAGATGGAAAAATAATCGTTGATTTTCGAAAGCATTTAGTGTCAAACCAAACAGAAAAGGCATCCTATCCCATATTTAGTAACGAAAGAGACCTAATTGCCCATCAAAAAGATGGTGCACTCAATTACGTCTATATTGATAAAACTGGAAAAGCAGTCATAAAACCACAATTCTTGAACGCTGTCAACTTTGAATATGGCAAAGCATTGCTGTTAAAAGTTGAAAAAGAAACCATTGGCTCCAATGACATTTTTAACAAGGACGTGGTTAGCTATCATTATTTTGAAGTGGTTATAGATAAAGTAGGAAAAACCCTTGACCATTTAACCCAGTTGGCCATTCACGTCTCACCTAAATATAAAAATCCACCTGCCATTTCATCAAGGTTTATCTCTCGCAATTTGGTTGCGTTAAAAGGAAGCGACAATAAATGTAGTGTTAAAAAAATTGATTGATAATGAAATGTACTGAAAAGAAAATCACAAAAATGGAAACCTTTTAAAAACCTAACACTTAATAGCTGACAACCAATTCCTTCAGTTATGATTAATGGATTGCTAGGAATGGATTTATTAAAATTAAAATAAATGTTTAACTAAATAAAAATAGAAAATTATGAAAACACTACTAATTATTTTATCCGCAATTGGGCTTCTAAGCTTTAACAGTTGCAAACAAAAAATAAATCCTCAATCATTAATGGAAAGTCCTGAAACCCGCACAGAGGTTTTTAATACCATTACCCAGGATGATGATTATATGAACGAATTTATGGAGAATATGCAAGGAAATAATCAGGCTATGCAAATGATGCAAGGAAATAAAGGCATGATGAATATGATGATGAAGGGTGAGGGCTTCAATATGATGAAAGACAGCACTATGACAATGAATATGATACATTCAATGATGAAAGACGGAAAAATGATGAATCATATGATGTTAATAATGCAAAATGAAGGTATGATGAGTGAAGCTTGTATGCAATCCAGTATGAAGATGATGGGCGATAAGGGAAAAAATACGGGAGACATGTACAATTAACATAGTATTAAAATCAAGAAATTATGATGTATGCATAGATTATACCATTTGTCCTTCTGGCAATTTGGTGGTATAACAACAAGAAAAAAATAGACAAACTATGAAACTAATATTAATCACTGTTATCCTTTTAGGATTGGGAATTGCAGGAATAGCCATAAAAATTTGGATTAGAAAAGATGGCAAGTTTGCAGGAACGTGTGCAAGTCAAAATCCTAAGCTCAATAAAAATGGAGAGCCATGTGGATTTTGTGGGAGAACTCCCCAATAGGTTATAGATTGTAATGAACCTCAAAATTCCTAATCGTCAATTTCCGAGTATAAAAAATCAGTTTAATCGAATATTTAATAATCTAAAAATGAAAAAAATGAAAAAAACAGTAAAAATTTTAATGACAATTGGAATAGTGGCAACACTGTTCAGTTGCAAATCATCCTTCAATGCTACCGAGACAATGCAGGTAGTAGAAAATAGAAATGCTATTTATCAAGAAATCATTTCAAACCCTAATCAGTTTACCAATTTCATCAGTGAGGCACAAAAAAGTAAAGAGGCCAAGAAAATGTTGATGAAGGCCCATATGGAACAGATGGAATCTGGGAATATGAAAATGATGATGGAAAAAAACCCTGAAATGAAAGAAAAGATGCAATCCCATATGCAGATGATGATGGATAAAAACCCAGAAATGATGCAAAAGATGCAATCCAAAATGCTCGCTAAAATGATGGAGAGTGAAAAGGGTCGTAAAATGGTAATGGATGAAATCCATAACAACGAAATGATGGAAGAAATGATGCAGAAAATGATGGGAAAAAATCCTGAAATGGTAAAGAAAATGGCAGGAAAAATGAAACATGAAGAATAATAAATTCTACCCCTAAAGATTAGGATAATTTAAAATAGAAATAATTAGTTAACTATTAAAACTATATAATTATGATGATGTGGTGGTGGATATTGATACCGGTTGTGCTTGTATTAGGCCTATTTCTTTACAATGGAAGAAATAGACAAAATACTGTGAAGAGAGAAAATCCTATGGGTATTCTGGACAACCGATTCGCCAAGGGCGAAATATCCAAAGAAGAATATGAAGAACAAAAACGAATGTTGAATACTAAAAATTAAAACAATGAAAAATAATCAATGGATATGGATGGTCATCGGTTATGGGCTACCACTACTGTTCATCTTTTTAGCACCATCATTGGGTTTTGGAGACGGTTCATCTCTCTTCATTTTTATCATTTTCATATTTGCCATTCATCTGTTTATGCTCCACGGTTCACACGGAAACAGTGGTCATAATCATTCGCAGCATAAAGAAACGGATAGTAAAAAAAGCAAAGAGATAGCTAGCATAGGTTCTAAAGAAGAACACAAAGGTCATCATCATTAAAAAACAAAAAAAATGAAACAAAAATTTCAAATTAACGGAATCAGTTGTGGTGGTTGTGTCGTAAAGGTCAAGAAGACTTTAGAGGCACACCTCAACATATAAAAAGCAGCGATTTTTATGGCCCAATTACAAAAGCATCTCGATGAGCTCAATGAATATAAAATCACAGAAATAAATTAATAACAACTAAAAACTAAAACTATGCATTTTTACGACGGACATTTTGGAGGTATGCACCTAATATGGTGGATTATTTGGATCATTTTAATCGCTTGGATATTCTTTATCCCAGCAGAGATTCCATATCAAAAATCAAAGAAAGAAAGCCCTTTGGATATTTTGAAAAAGCGTTTTGCCATTGGCGAAATATCTAAAGAAGAATTTGAAGAGTCTAAAAATATTTTGACCTCAGAGAACTAACTCAAAACTAAAAAATCATGTATCGATTAAATATAAAAAACTTGGCTTTGCTTTTGGTCTTACAGGTGCCTTAATTTATTTAGGCTGTATAATCGTAATGGCAACAGCAGGACGAGAAGAAACAATCACTTTTTTCAACAACCTTTTACACGGTTTGGATACTACCAATATTATCAGGATGGACGTTCCTTTATTGGAAGTGTTTTTTGGAATCGTTCAAACTTTCATTTTGGGTTGGTTAATTGGTGCTTGCGTTGCAGCTTTTTACAACGCTCAAATAAAAGTTAAAAATAGGAATATCCTTTAGGAGTTATGCAGCGGATGGTTTATATGATCATTGATTATTCTTACACTATTGGTAATAACTCGATTTATCAAAAAAAGTTATAGAAAATAAATTCTAATAGCGAACTTGATTACAGTATACTAAATAAAGATAATTAATATGTAAAACCAAAATCCTTATAAATACTTTAAAAAATGAAAATTAATCAAACAATAAATACTAACAGTGAAACTATCTGTCTTCCAGACACTAAATTTCCACGTATTGTTATCATTGGTGGAGGCTTTGCAGGTTTGGCCTTGGTAAAAAAACTAAAACACAAAGAACTTCAGGTAGTCCTGTTCGATAAGAATAACTTCCATCAATTTCAGCCTTTATTTTATCAAGTGGCAACGAGTGCTTTGGAACCTGACAGTATTGTATTTCCATTCAGAAAACAAATTAATGGATATAAAAATGTGTTGTTTCGTTTGGCCGAAGTCGAGGAAATTCAGCCTTCTTCAAATACCCTAATAACTTCTAAAGGAAAAATTCATTACGATTACCTCGTGCTGGCAACGGGCACGACCACTAATTTTTTTGGTATGGATAGCGTAGCCGAAAACAGTTTAGGGATGAAGGATATTCGCGACTCCCTAAACATACGTCATATGATGCTGCAAAATCTGGAAGAGGCTGCAATAACTTGCGATGAAGAAGAAAGGGATTCCCTAACCAATTTTGTTATTGTTGGCGGTGGTCCTGCTGGCGTAGAAATGGCTGGAGCTTTGGCAGAATTCTGTAAATACATTCTACCGAAGGATTATCCAGAGTACCCTTCTTCAATAATGAAAATTTATCTCGTTGAAGCAAATAATATGTTGCTATCAACTATGTCAGATAAAGCTTCTACTAAAACCTTGAAGTATTTGAAGGACTTAAATGTAAAAGTACTATTCAATGAATCGGTTAGTGATTATGACGGCTCACAGGTTACCACAAAAAGCGGAAAGACCATTTTAGCCAAAAACCTAATCTGGACAGCAGGTGTTAAGGGGCTATTCCCTAAAGGTATAGATGAAAAAAACATAGTCAAAGGAAACCGTATCAAGACCGATGACAATTTAAAAGTAGAAGGCTACGAAAACATATTTGCCATAGGCGATATAGCGGCCATAATTACAGAAGAGACACCAAAAGGACATCCACAAGTGGCGCAAACAGCTATTCAACAAGGGAAATATCTTGGCGACACAATATTGAAACTTATTAATGATGAGCCCATAAAACCTTTCGAATATAGAGATAAAGGTTCACTGGCAACAGTAGGTAAACGTAAAGCAGTAGCTGATTTAGGCAAATTCAAGTTTGCAGGCTATTTCGCTTGGTTACTTTGGTCTATTATACACTTGCTATCCATAAGCGGATTTAGAAATAGATTGATGGTTGGTTTTAATTGGGCGGTAAGCTATTTCACTTATGAAAAGAGCAACCGCTTGATTATTAGAGATTTTAAACCAAAATCATCAATCAATCACACGAATAAATAATTTCGATATGAAAAACACCAAAGACAAAAATAATAAGCTTTCCTTAATAGGTTCCATTTCTCTTGGCACTGGCGTAATGATTGGCGCCGGGATTTTTGTCCTTATGGGACAAATAGCAGAGCTAGTGGGCGATTTATTCCCAATTGCTTTTATTGCAGGTGCTGTTGTTGTGGGTTTCAGTTCTTATTCCTATGTAAAGTTCTCAAATGCTTTTCCTTCCTCTGGAGGTGTCGTTAAATTTTTAAATAAATCCTATGGCCCAGGAACTACAACGGGTGTCTTTTCTTTATTGATGTATGTCTCAATGGTAGTTTCAGAAAGTTTGGTTGCCGGTACTTTTGGCGCCTATACGCTTCGCTTATTACCAGATAGTTTTGCAGGTTACGCATCCGTTCTTGGTATTCTGCTTTTGGTAATGGCCTATATCGTGAATATTCTAGGTAATAAAGTAATTGGCACAACAGCCACCTTTACGGCAATTATTAAAGTTACAGGTATAGCAATACTCGCCATTGCTGGTCTAATAGTTTCTGGATTTGCAGATATCACTGGAAACTATATTCCAAAAAATACCGAAGCCTTGCCACAAGGATTAGGGTTTGTTGCTGCCTTGGCGTTGGCGATTCTTGCTTATAAAGGGTTCACTACTATTACAAATCAGGGTGGAGACATTAAAAATCCACATAAGAACCTTGGGCGATCCATTATTATTTCTATTCTAATCTGTACGATTATTTATGTAGCGTTGGCACTTGCTGTTGCAGGAGGTTTAAGCATCCCAGAAATAATCGAAGCAAAAGACTATGCCTTGGCTGCCGCTGCCCAACCCATTTTTGGGGAATGGGGTTCTTGGATTACCATAGCTATAGCTATCGTAGCCACTTTTTCTGGAGTTATCGCAAGTGTGTTTTCAGCCTCACGCTTGTTGGGGATGTTGAGTGATATGAAGCAGGTTCCATCCTTAAAAAAAATAGCAAAGTTTAAAAATCCCGCCCTCATCTTCACGGTTTCACTTGCTATTTTATTAACTGTTCTGTTCGATTTAACAAGAATTGCTTCCATTGGAGCTATATTCTATCTCATTATGGATATTGCTATCCATTGGGGACTTTTCCGCCATCTTAAAAACGAAGTGAATTTTCAACCTATCATTCCTTTGACGGCTATTATAATGGACATTGCGGTACTCTCTGCCTTTCTTTATATAAAATATTTGAACGATCCTTTGGTACTTATTGTAGCGGCCATTGGGATTGTTCTAATAATTGTTGCGGAACGTCTTTTTATGATTTCGCATACGGATACTGAAGGCAATATGCCAATGGGAATGGACGACAACAAACCTGTCAAATAAAAATATAAATTATTTAATACTCAATATTATGGAACAGATAAGTAAGGACAACAAAAATAAAAAGTAGATAAGTGATAGAAGTAGTAAAAACAGTTTATATAAAAAATAATAACAATTAAAAAATCAAGATTATGGAACAACAAGTAGCAATTAAAGGAATGAGCTGTGGCGGTTGTGTAAAGACCGTCGAAAAAGCATTGAGTCAAATAGTAGGTATAAAAGCAGTATCTGTAAGCCTGTCTCCACCAAAAGCAGTTATACAAGCAGATAGTGCTATAAATATGGCACAATTACAGGCAGTATTATCAAAAGCCGGCAATTATGGTGTTGCAGGAGAACAAGAGACCAATGCGCCAAAAAAATCGGGTGGTGGGTGCTGTGGATAACCGTCAGTTCTTGAAACTTCGGCCTCTTATTGATAGAGGCCGTTATCGATAAATTATAATCAAAACCCATCATAAAAGACTCATTGAAACAATAACCTAAAATTAATTAAATAAAAAATAATGAAAAACATAGCAGTTATAGGATACGGAGTCATTGGAAAAAGGGTGGCCGATGCCATCAATTTACAAGACGATATGAAACTTGCGGGAGTGTGCGATATCATTAGCGATTGGCGCATACAAAATGCCGTAAGAAAGGAGTTTGACATCTACGCAGCTACCGAAGAAGCAGCTGATAAAATGAAGTCCGAAGGGATTTCAGTAAAAGGCAATAGGCAAGAACTTTTAGAGAAATCAGATCTCGTGGTGGACTGTACGCCTAAAAAAATTGCGGCTCAGAATGTAGAAATCTATAAAGAAAAAAGCATCAAATTTATTGTTCAGGGTGGCGAAAAACACGAAACCACGGGACATTCCTTTAGTGCCGAAAACAATTATAAATCAGCTATAAATCTAAATGCTACAAGGGTCGTTTCTTGCAACACCACTTCTATTTTAAGAACATTGACGGCCCTAAAAAGAGCCGATTTATTGGATTATGCCAGAGGCACACTTTTAAGAAGAGCGACAGATCCTTGGGAAAGTCATTTAGGTGGTATTATGAACACAATGGTTCCCGAAAGAGATATTCCGAGCCATCAAGGTCCTGATGCTAAAAGTGTTGATCCAGATTTGGATGTCATCACTTCCGCAGTAAAAGTGCCCGAAACTTTAAGCCATATGCACTACTGGAATGTGAAATTGAAAAAGAAGGCCACAAAAGAAGAAGTGCTTAATGCTTTTAGAACGTCCAGCCGTATTAAACTAATTCAATATGACCAAGGTTTGGTTTCCAACAATACCATCAAGGAAATGTTTTTGGATATGGGAAGGCCTTGGGGCGATATGTATGAAGTTGCCCTCTGGGAAGATATGCTGAAAGTTGTGGGTGATGAATTGTTCTATGCCTATGTGGTGGATAATCAAGCTATTGTTATCCCTGAAACTATCGATGCCATTCGAGCACTTACTGGAATTGAAACAAATGGAGCAAAGTCTATTTCAAAAACCAATAAAAGTTTAGGAATCTAATAAATCATTATGTTATGGATGTTTATAAAAATATAGTTGAAAATTTAGGGAACAAGGCTTCCTTCTATTTAGACCACGTTTGTGAAAAAATTACAAAGGACGAACTGCAAACCCCGAGCAAAAATAGTTTTGAAAAGGTATTTGCCAAAAGCAATAGAAATCCACAGGTGCTTCGAAGTCTTGCCCAATTATACAATCACGGAAATCTGGGTGGCACAGGATATTTGAACATACTCCCTGTGGATCAAGGTATTGAGCATAGTGCCGCATTTTCATTCTATAAAAACCCGGATTATTTTGACCCGGAAAACATAATAAAACTCGCTATTGAAGCTGGATGCAACGGTGTAGCGTCCACCTTTGGCATTTTGGGGCTCAATGCCCGAAAATATGCCCATAGAATCCCGTTCATTGTCAAGATTAACCATAACGAGCTTCTTACCTATCCCAATAAATATGACCAAACCCTTTTTGGCAAGGTAAAATCGGCTTGGGATATGGGAGCCGTTGCCGTAGGTGCCACTATTTATTTTGGTTCAGCTGAAAGCAACCGACAGCTTAAAGAAATAGCCGAAGCTTTTGAAGAAGCGCACAATTTGGGGATGGCAACCATCTTGTGGTGCTATTTACGCAACGAATCATTTAAAACCGAAAAAGAAGATTATCACGCAGCTGCCGATTTAACAGGGCAGGCAAATCATTTGGGCGTTACCATTCAGGCTGATATCATCAAACAAAAATTACCAACCAATAATTTCGGATTTAAAGAAATAGGGTTTGGTAAATATGATGATGAAATGTACAAAATACTTACCACAGAACATCCTATTGACCTATGCAGGTTACAGGTGGCAAATTGTTATATGGGAAAAATAGGATTAATAAATTCAGGTGGAGGTTCCAAAGGCGAATCAGATATGACTGAAGCTGTGACAACCGCTGTTATCAATAAAAGAGCTGGCGGTTCTGGTTTGATTTTAGGTAGAAAAGCCTTTCAGAAACCTTTTAAAGGAGGTTTGGAATTACTCAACCAAGTGCAAAGTGTATATCTGGAAAAGAAAATAACAATAGCATAATCATAAAAAAAATCAACATGAAGAATATTCTAGTACCCACTAATTTCTCAAAAAATTGCGACAAGGCAGCACACCTTGGGATTAAAATGGCAAAATTATATAATGCCGAAATCCACTTTCTGCATTTAATGACAACACCTGTCGATTGGGTAAAACTCGACAAACTCAAAGAAAAGCGCTATCCAGAAACTGTAAAACAAATTGGCATTGCCAAATCCAAATTACTTGAACTAGAAAGAATGGCAGAACACCAAGGGTTAGAATGTCGAACCTTTCTTCAGTTCGATTCAGGACAAAAAGATATTCTGGAACATTCAGGCCATTTCCACCACGATTTTATTATTACCGGAAGTAGCGGTACTAAAGGTCGTGTAAGAGAAATAACAGGCAGTAATGTTGAGAAAATTGTACGTAAAGCCAATGCACCAATTATCGTGGTTAAGGAGGAGGAAGTAATTTTCCCCTTTAAGGATATTCTATTTGTCTCTGCTTTTGACGAGGATGTTAGTCATCCGTTTCAAGCAGTCCTTTCCATTGCTCAAAAATGTGATGCTAAAATCCATTTATTACGTATAAATACAGAAACGGATTTCAATAGTATTGAGCAAGGCTTAAATCCTGTTAAGGAATTCCTTGAAAAGTTTCCTGACTTGAAGAAGTATTCAATGAACGTTCAAAATGAGTCATCAGTAGAGGAAGGAATCAATACCTTTTTAAAACATCAGTCAGCAGATTTAATTGCAATGAGCACCCACGGAAAGACTGGCTTTTTGAGTTTATTTTCAAAAAGTATTGCCGAGGGTGTAACCAATCATTCTGAACTTCCAGTAATGACAATACATATTGAAAAATGAAAAATTCAATCAACATAGTGAAGTATTCTGGCGATGTAGTCCCCTTTGATGTGGATAAGCTTATCAATTCCTTAAGACGCTCACAAGCTAATGAAGGATTGATTCAGCAAATAGTGACGCAAGTTGAAAACCAATTATATGACGGAATTACCACCAAAAAAATCTATCAAATGGCATTCAAAATGCTAAAGAGCAAATCAAGGGTAAGTGCTTCAAAATATAAACTCAAAAAAGCCCTGATGGAATTGGGCCCCTCTGGCTTTCCTTTTGAAAAACTAGTGGGAAAATTATTTGCGCACGAAGGATATGCAACAAAAGTTGGTGTGATTGTTCAGGGTAATTGTGTGCAGCACGAAATAGACGTAATAGCTCAAAAAGAAAACAAACATTATATGATTGAATGTAAATATCATAGCGACCAAAGAAGGACTTGCAATGTAAAAATTCCGCTTTATATCCAATCTAGATTTCTGGATGTTAAAGCGAAGTGGGAACATAAAAAAGGCCACGAAACTAAACTTCATAAAGGAGGTGTGTACACTAATACGCGATTTACAACTGACGCAATTCAATATGGTACATGTGTAGGATTGTTATTAACAAGTTGGGATTATCCTATGGGAAACGGTTTAAAAGATAGAATAGATAAATCTGGCTTCCACCCACTAACCGCTTTAACAACGCTCACAAAAGCCGAAAAAACAAAACTATTGGATAAAGACATTGTACTCTGCAAAGAGCTTCACGAAAACCCTACGTTATTAGAACAGATAGGAATTGATAAAAAAAGACACAAAAAGATTTTAGAAGATTCTGAAGCGCTATGTAAAAGCGCATAACGATTAAAGATATAAAATTTAACAATCTTAAATACAAAACTTATGAAAACTAAAAAATTGAAACAACAGAATAGCATAGATTTCGAACCATTTTATCAAGCCTTGGAAGATGATAATAAATTGCTAAAAGAGGCTTTTAAAACAGTATTGGAGATGGTAAGTACCGACCCAAAAGTTGCCAAGAAAATAGCACAACTTATTAAAGAAGATTTTCACGGCTTATATAAGGAAGTTGTGGCATTGTACACAACTGATAAAGAACAGGGCAACACCCCTTCTTGTTGTGGCGTTAACTAACTGGCGGGTTCCCCATTGATACAAATAATTTATAACCACATAAAAATAACTAAAAATGAAAAATAATAAAATAAATATCCACTTTTTGGGCGCAGCAGGTACAGTAACCGGCTCAAAATATTTAGTGGACACAGGCGATAGAAAAATACTCATAGACTGCGGACTTTTTCAAGGGTTAAAAGAATTACGCCTTAAAAACTGGGAATATCTACCTGTGGAAGTTTCAGAAATTGATATGGTTTTGCTAACACACGGCCATTTAGACCATACTGGATATCTGCCAAGGTTGGTTAAACAAGGATTTAAGGGATCTATATATGGCACCAATCCAACGCTTGACATCGCAAAGATCATACTTAATGATAGTGGCAAAATACAGGAGCAGGAAGCCGACCGTGCCAATAAGGAAGGGTATTCCAAGCATAGCCCAGCAGATCCACTCTACGATTTAAAAGATGTAGAAAAAACCATTCCACATTTTAAGGGCGTTCCGCAAGCACAATGGATTCCATTATTTGATGGCATCAGGGCTCGATTTCAATATAACGGACACATTCTTGGTGCTACCTACATCGAGTTGGATGTCCACGGAAAACGCTTTGTTTTTTCAGGAGATATTGGAAGAACGAACGATTTACTATTGTATCCACCTCTAAAACCTAAAAAGGCTGATGTACTATTCATAGAATCCACTTACGGCGGAAGATTTCATCCTGATGAAGTGGAAGCGATACCGCAGATTGAAAAATTAGTCAAAGACACTTTTGATAGAGGCGGCAGCCTATTTGTTCCTAGCTTTTCTGTAGAACGCGCGCAACTGATGATGCTTATTTTTTGGAAATTACTTAAGGAGAACAAAATACCCAAAGTACAAATGATAATGGATAGTCCAATGGGGGCTAGTGTATTAGAGCTATTCCACCGCACGAGAGATTGGCACAGGCTGGAAGACAATGAATGTGATGAAATGTGTTCACATTTCACAGTAGTAAAAAGTTATCGTGAAACTTTAGAATTGCGAATGGATAATAAACCAAAAATTGTGATTGCAGGAAGTGGAATGCTTACTGGAGGTAGAATGCTCAACTATCTTGAAACACAGGCGCAAAACCCTAATAACACGTTGCTTTTTGTGGGTTATCAAGCTGAAGGAACCCGTGGAAGAAAATTATTGGAAGGCGAAAAGGAACTAAAAGTCTACGGAAAATGGGTGCCTTTCAAAATGCAGGTAGCTGAAGTTGAAGGTCTCTCGGCACACGCTGACCACGCAGAACTTATGGATTGGATGAGTAAGATAAAAAACAAACCAAAACGGATTTTCATTGTACACGGTGAAAAAGAAGGTGCAGAAGCCGTTCAAAGAGGCATCAAAGAAACCTATGGTTGGGATTCAGAGATTCCACAGTTATATAGTATAAAAGATGTTTAATTTCTTATATGAAAAATTATGCAAAATAAAAAAGCAAAAACCACCTGGCACGTCATAACAGGTGGTCCAAGTACAGGAAAAACTACCGTAATTAATATGATTGCAAAAAAAGGTTATAAAACCACTATCGAACATGCTAGACATTATATAGATACTATACGCACAGAAGGAGAAACTGTAGAAGATTTGCGAAAAAATAAAAGAAAATTTCAATTAGGTGTGCTTGATATGCAAATAGAGCAAGAAGCTGAAATAGATCCTAAAGATCTGTTTTTTTTGGACAGAGCCATTCCGGATGCAATGGCTTACTATCAATTCCTGTCACTTGATTATGACGAAAAATTACTGAATGCGGTCAAAAATACATCATACAAAAAGATTTTTATTTTAGATCGACTGCCTTTTATAAAGGACTACGCGAGAATTGAAGATGAAGAAGATCAAAAAAAAATACATCAATTAATAATTGAGGTTTACACATCTTTAGAAATACCAATCGTTTTTGTTCCAGTATTGCCACCTGTGGAACGTGTAGAATTTATTTTAAATAACATATAATGAAGATAATAATGATCTTTATCAATAATTTTAAAACTAATTCAGTACCTGAAAAATTTCATTATCAAGTAGTTGTGCCACTTCTTCTGTTGTTTTTGATATTAAGTAGTACAAATCTTAAAGCCCAAACTGAAATGCTCATAGAGCAGGTTTCAGGCAGGCTTGTCGTTCGCGAAAACTTTGATGAAAAAGGAGCTTTTTTAAATAAACAAACCTTTGAAGCAGGAAAAATTATCACTAAAAATGGATATTATGCAATTGAAGTAATCACAGAATTGTTTGACAAAAACAAAAAATCTACCGAAAAGTACACCACAACCTACCGCTGCAAACCAGAAGATGGGAATCTAATGATAATAGCTTTTCCGTTTTTCAACCCAAAGTCCAAGGAAACCGAAATCAATACCATTTCTAAAAATTTTAAAGAGCTATACGATTTGGAAAACTTAAGAGATATTGAACTTGAAATGAGTTTTGACTCAGGCCTATTAAATTTTTTTGGTTCAAAAAGCACCATAAATATTTACGATAGAAAATTGGACGGTAATAGAAGTAATATTAAATCAAAAATCAATATTAAGGCCTATGCGTGGGGAATTCGCATTAAGCAACTCAACTATACCGTTAACGAGAAATTCAATGGAAACGATTTATTGACCTTTCAGAAGTTTACCGAAGCCGATGGTAGTTATTTTAGAATAAACTATAAATAAGCCCATAATGGGCAATTAATTAAAACATCCATAACAAACTATCAGAAAAGATTGAAGGGATGGTCAAAAAAAATATCAGATGAAAAATTACGATACCCTTTCAGAAGCTATTAACGATTTACAGGTAAACGAATATCCCTATGACTTCAACTTAACGCCTGAATGTTTGAAATGTGCTTCGCTGAAAATTGAGATTCATCCTGAAGATTTCAAAGTAGATAAAACCTATCGCTTTGAAGGAATGAGCAGTACGGACGATAATAGCATTCTTTATACTATATCCTTCCAAAGACGGAATTAAAGGTCTTTTGGTAGATGCCTATGGTGTCTATGCTGAAAACATTTCAGAAGCAATGCGGAAAAAATTACGTTAACACCTAAACAATACTATAATGGAAAATCACGAACACGACAAACACGAGGAAATGGACCATTCCAAAATGGATCATTCAAAGAAGAAAGACAAAAAAAAAGACCATTCTAAAATGAACCACGGAAAAGAAGACCATTCAGGACATAATCCTGGTCACGGACAAATGGGTCACGACCATCATAAAATGATGATTGCCGACTTCAAGAAACGCTTTTGGGTAACCCTTGTACTTACAATTCCCATATTACTATTCTCGCCAATGATTCAGGGGTTTTTCGGGTATGAATTTTTACTTCCGGGTAATCCATATATACTTTTTGCACTTTCTACCATTGTGTATTTCTATGGTGGGTGGCCTTTTCTTAAAGGTTTTGTTTCAGAAGTAAAGAATAGTGCACCAGGGATGATGACGCTTATATCTATGGCAATAAGTGTTGCATATTTCTACAGTTCTGCAACTGTTTTTGGTTTAAGAGGTGTTGATTTTTTCTGGGAGTTGGCAACTTTAATCGCTATTATGCTTATTGGGCATTGGATAGAAATGAAGAGTGTTTTAGGGGCCTCAAAAGCCCTCCAGCTTCTCGTAAGTATGATGCCTGCTGAAGCTCATAGGGTAAAAGGTGATTCTATTGAAGATATTCCTCTCGAAGATTTATTAAAAGACGATGTGATATTGGTAAAGCCCGGAGAGAAAGTTCCTGCTGACGGCATCATAGTAGAAGGCACCAGCTATCTAAACGAATCTATGCTAACTGGAGAATCGAAACCAGTAAAAAAAGAAGAAAAAGATAAAGTAATTGGCGGTTCGGTAAACGGTAACGGCAGCATAAAGGTAAAAGTTGAGCATACAGGAAAAGACAGCTATCTCAACAAAGTAATCACAATGGTAGAGGAAGCGCAAAAGACCAAGTCAAAAATGCAAAACCTTTCGGACAGGGCTGCAAAATGGTTGACGTATATTGCTTTGGGGATCGGTTTTGGGACATTGGCAGTTTGGTTGATGTTAGGTTTTCCATTTGTATATGCATTGGAACGAATGGTTACCGTTATGGTTATTGCTTGTCCACACGCACTTGGTCTTGCCATTCCACTTGTGGTTGCCATTTCTACCGCAGTATCTGCACAAAACGGCTTGTTAATTAGAAATAGAACTGCCTTTGAAGAATCACGTAAAATTTCAGTATTACTTTTTGACAAAACAGGAACATTGACCAAAGGGGATTTTGGCGTTACCAGAATTGAATCTGTAAATGAAGCCTATTCATCAGAAGAAATTTTGAGGCTTTCAAGTGCACTGGAACAAAGTTCAGAACACCCAATTGCCGTTGGAATTATTAAAAAGGTAAAAGAAGATAATATGACCATTCCGAAACTGGAAAATTTCAACGCCATTACAGGTAAAGGTGTAGAGGCAAATGTAGAAGGGAAGCAAGTAAAAGTGGTTAGTCCTGGTTATTTAAGGGATGAAAAAATAGAAATTCCAAAGGATGCTTTTAGTGATGCTGCTGAAACTGTTGTATTTGTATTAATTGATGGCCAACTAGCAGGATATATTGCTCTAGCCGATGAAATAAGACCAGAATCTGCCGAAGCTATTAAAATATTTAAAAAGAATAACATCAAGGTTTTAATGGCAACTGGCGATAACGAAATAACAGCAAAAGCGGTTAGCGACAAACTTGGTTTGGACGGTTATTATTCTGAAGTATTACCGCATCAAAAAGTGGAAATTGTAGAAAAATTACAAAACGAAGGAGAATTTGTGGCAATGACGGGCGATGGTGTTAACGATGCGCCTGCCTTGGCACAAGCAAACGTCGGTATTGCCGTTGGGTCAGGTACAGATGTAGCCGCTGAAACTGCCGATATTATTTTGGTAAATAGCAATCCACAGGATATTGCTAATTTAATTTTATTTGGAAAAGCTACTTACAATAAAATGATTCAGAATCTAATATGGGCAACTGGATATAACGTAGTTGCCATTCCATTAGCTGCTGGCGTACTATATTCTTCGGGCTTTGTATTAGGACCAGCGGTAGGAGCTGTATTTATGAGTTTGAGCACCATCATAGTGGCCATTAATGCGCAATTATTAAAGCGGAAAATAGGTAAAAAATAAATGAAAAGGAAAGAAAAACTCAACAAGATATTTATAATCTTGTTGAGTTTATTTGTAATAATGTTGGGTTACTGTATTTTATTACCGACCCTGCCCTACTACACCGAAAGATTAGCATTAAAAGACAATCTCGATCCCGACCTTATTAAGTTCATATTGGATTACTCACAAGCATCTATCCGTTTTTCCAGTTACTATTTGTAGTGGTTTGGGGAAAGCTTTCAGATAGATATGGTCACAACCTATTATAATTATTGGTCTTATCAGTTTAGTAATAATGCGATTATTAACAGGCCTAGCAACATCTCTGACAATGCTGAAGTAATGCTGCTCTATTTAGAAGAACGAAATGTAACTCCTAAAGAAGACGCTAACCGTATATTAATAGCCTCTGGATTTCATAAAGAAATAACTATTCTTACAGGAAATACATTGTATCTACACGTAAAAAGACGCTGATAGGTAGGTAAGAACACGAAACAAGTGGTGCAAAGAGACTGGAATTTAGTAGCACAGGGAATACTGGATATCCTAACTTAGCATCCACACAAAGTTAAGGTATAAACTCTTAATTTTAAAAGATGAAAAAAGAAAGAAAAAGAAATAATAATTATTAATGGCAGTATATTTTTCATAATACAAACTAACACTTTTATGTTTGACAAGCATCATAATAAAAGGTTATTATTTTCAGTTACAAAAAAAAATAGTAGAAAAGCACAAAATTTACATTATGCACTTAACTACTATTTTTTTTATAGTTTACTACGTTACTAATTTTTAATTTTAGTTTGAAGTTTTTTTAAATATCTAGGTATACTAAAAATTAAAATCATACTAAGTGCAATTATTTTAACAATTGAAGTATCGTTTTTAAAACTTATTATATTTAAAATAAGAATTGTACTAATTAGTATAATTAAAAATGTTTGAAAATAGAACGATCTAATAATCTTATTATCTCTCTTATACTTAATGAAGTAAATCAAAAGAGCTAAAACAACTAAAGGTATTATTGTTAAACTATTCATATCTTAATTCTTACAATTTTTTACACATACATACGTATATAATGCGGCTGCACTATCCATAATTGGAGCAGGTCCATCCAATAAAGACATAGCAAAACCATCTAAAACACATTTAGAAGTACATAACCATCCTGGTAATTTTGATAAGTGTATACCATAAACTTGAGATGCTTCATCTGTTAAAATTAAATAGAAAGGAGCTCTTCCAACTTCTTTATCTTTAGTGAAATAACCTGTTTTATTTTCTGCATCAAAAGTCATTACTAAGCCTTGCAGTTGCTCATTTATATTATTATCAGATGAAACAACATCATCAATAATATATAATTCATTGGAGTTATTTCTAATAATCGAAAAATGTTCAATGATGTTATCACTTAAGTTTTCTTTATTTAGATTATTAATGGGTAAATCCTTAATGATGTTACCTTGATCAGATGGTGATAATTCTGAATTATCTGTTGAACAAGAAGTAACAGTTAATAATGCTGTAAATACAAAGATGGCTAGAAATTTTCTTTTTATTTGTTTTAAAAGAAAGCGTTTCTTTTTTTACTTTTTTTGATTAATTTTCTTGAAGTATCTAATACTCCTATTTGTCTGTTTTTTAAATATATAGACAGTCTCTATTTTAACAGTTAGCTGGTTTTATGATTACATAACTTAGTTATATTACTTTATAGCCTGTATAAGTCTTTACTCTATTTTTAAACTATTAATAACAAATACTAAAATCACACAAAGAGTATGAAATAGGATTAATCAATAGCAACGCTATATAAAAATAAATTATTGTATATAATAATAATAATAATAAGAAAAAATAATTAACAAATTTATATACATTAATCAGGGGAAACAGTGTAATTTCTGTTTTCAAAACCGCATTGTTTCATTACATTTATCCTTTAAAATAGGACTTAATTAGTGAATACGATTTGGCACACAAAAAGGAGTTCTCAACTCTAAAAAATGATATACCAGTTTTAAGAATAATCCTAAAACTTGAAATCTTATTCAAATAGCTTCAACTATATAAAGAGTTTTAGTTATTTTAGTTAAAACGATATCATATTACTAGTATTAGAGTTTAAACAAAATCAATAACTAAAATAGCAAAATGAAGTTCTTAAAAAAAATAAAACAAATTACTCATTTAATGAAAGCGATAGATTTCAAATAATTTAAGCTTTAAAACTTTTAAAATTAAATAGTAAGTCTCAAGACTTTTATGAAACACTAAAATCCAGTAAAAATACTCCGTGGTTAAAGAGCTTTAAATGATCCAACCTTTTTTAGCCGCTCTTTTACTATATAAATAAAGGAATATGGCTACTCCAATAACTACAATAGGCACTAAAATTGATAAAACAAATGAAGAATTGTTAATATCGATAATAAATAACCAATACAGCTCTGTTAAGACTAGGGTAATCAATGAAACTGCGAAAAATTTGATAGCCCATTTTTTCTTTAATAAAAGCATAAAAACACCTAATGTTTCAGAGAATATGGCAACTACAAACGTAATTCCGTACCATAGTGGTACCGATTGCAAAACTGCAAATTCTTCAGCTGTGGTATTTTCTTGTAGGAAGTCCATTTGATAAGTCGTTAAGTATAATTCAATAATGTTCCATATAAGAGCAAAAATACCTATAGCCCAAAAGGAAGCTGGTGGTTTAGTTTTTATTTTCATAAATACCTCTTTTATTTTATTTATATTCTAAATATAATGAAATAAAGTTTAATTTTAATAACTATAATCTTTTGTGTCCGCCGTAGTTATGTAAAATATCAACTTTTGTTTTGAAAAACTCTCTTTGCAACAAAGTGTTACTTAAAGACCAAATCATCTTATTATAAAATTAGGTTACGACTTACACAATCTGCTCTACACTAATATAGTTTATATTGAAAGCGACTGCGAATATGTATTTACCATGCAGCAGACGGTAAATGTTAATGGCCAACCAATAACTTACTAAGCTTATTAACGAATTATCCACAGCTTTATTTATGGGTGAACATCGTTCTTTTTTAGTCCATAAATAAAAGGTAATAGGTCTTAATGGTTGCGATGTAAACTTATCTAAGATTGAAATACCCGTTAGTGACACCTATTTCGAAAATGTGAAAAAGGAGTTCTTTTCTTAATGGTGTAATGTGTATTTCTTTTTTGTAATTAATATTCTGTTTTTTTTAAGTCTGATTTAGACCTCGGTCTGTATCAATGCCAAACTGGAGTATGAATTTTAGTTGACCCACAATTCTTTTTTATCTACGTCTTTCTAAGTAATCTCTTGAACGCAAATAAGAAACCCATTTCAAAGCTTTTTTAGTCAGATTTTATATAAGGTTTAGACTTATGCCGTTAATTAAAGTAGTTGCCTAAATCTACTATTTCATTATGGAAAAGCCTTCGTAATAAAAGACAATCCAATTTTATTCTTACTCATAAAAGATACTCGTAGTTTTATAATTTACTATGTAAGATGTTACTTACTATTTCAATATTTACGAATTTTAAAATGTTAAAAAAGGTTCTAATCTTATATTAATAGGATTAAATGTTTGTTTTTAACGTTAAAATACATAAATTTACGATGATATTTTGAATAACTAATGAATCCCTTATCATTATGAAATCTAAAAAACTTCTCCTTATATTTATATTACTTACCACTTTTTCCTACGGACAAGTAGGAATTGGTACAATAACTCCTGATCCTTCTGCGGCCTTAGATATTACATCTAATTCTCAAGGATTCTTAGCACCAAGAGTAACCACTGTAGAACGTACCGGAATAACCAGCCCGGCAGAAAGTTTATTGGTCTTTGATACCGATGAGGACACTTTCTTCTACTATAATACCACTACAACCTCTTGGATAGCTCTTGCTAACGACGCTAGTGTTAAAAGGAATAATTATAAGCTTATAAAATCTGCCGCCGATTTAGCACAAGAATTAATCGACGGAGGCTCCAGCTATTTGTTAGATGAAAACACCTATTATGAAATTAATGGTACAATAACCTTATTAAACCCCATCGATTTAAATAATGCCTATGTTTCTGGTATGGATGCCAATGAAGATGTACTCTCATATACAGGTGGAACTGTTTTTAAAGGAAGTACAGGTGGTAGTATTAGAAATGTAACTTTAGTAGGCGCAAAAGCATTTGAAATCACGGGCTCAGCTACCGAGACACTTTTAGTTCAAAATACTATTATATTTGGAATGAACTCTGTTGGAAGTATTTCAGGCTTCGGATTATACTTTAGCAATATTGTCCAGTTCGTAGGTAATACCAATGGCATCACGTATTCTAATATTGGTAATTTGCTATTGAACAATCAAGGATGGTTCAGTTCTAATAATGGAACATTTGAAACCTTTACGGGAACCTTTGGTTTAATAGAGAAAGTAAGTGGTTTTAGCACGGTGAATGGGGCGGATGTGGCCTTGGACGTTAGCAGCAATCCTGTTGTTGCGACTGGAATTTTACAAGGCACAGCTTTTTCTGGGACAACTTCAGCGACTTCTGGATATGTTAAAGGTTACACTACTGGGTCTTACGCAGGCTATAATTTTAGTAATGCTTGGACTGCAGGGGCACCAGGAATACCAAGAGAGAATGATGATGTTGCCACAGGTGATATTAACTTCACGGCATCGGTTGGTAGTGGAGTGTCAACTTTATTTACTGGTACAGGAACAAGTAGTAGAGAAAAGGTCATAGGTGCAACCACTTCCAACAGCCTATTCCGTTTTGAAAAAGATGGAGATAACAAAATTGTTTATAGAGGAAGTAAAAAAAGGTTTTTTGGAGCTAATGCTTCTATTTCTTTTCAAGCTAGGAATTTATCAGATTCACCAACAATTTATATACTATACGTAGCCAAAGGAGAAGATAACGGTTCAGCTTCAGTAATTACTCAAACTAAGGTTTATGGAAGAGCTACAACTGATCAAGAGATTATAGCGCTTCCTATCATAGGAACTATTGAATTAGATACAGACGATTATATAGAGGTTTGGGCTGAGCGTTATTCAGGATCCGGAAATATGCTCACAGTATCCCTAAATTTAACTGTGAGATAATGCTATATCATCGTTCATCAATTATTTTAATTTATAACTCTTGAAAATCTTTAGTTACCAAACCGAAAGTTTTTTTGTTTTCTAGTCTTTTGAAATAAAGCAATGAATACGCTACCCCAAAGACTCATTAACAAATTAAAGTCTCTACATCGCTTATTACTCCACTCTATTTATTAAATTTAGAAACTAATCACCCTATTAAATGACCTCATTGGTTACTAAGAGAATACCACAATAGCCTCCAAAATCCATTTTAATTAGTATTTATTACCGTATAGAACTGTTTTAATTGTTATCGGGTTCTGACTCCGCACCATATCGTTTTGCGGTTGTAAAGAAAAACAATTCGAAACAAACATTCTCTTGTTGTGGTAGTGCTAACCGAGCATTTTTATAGTTATGCTTTTCATATTTAAGTAAGGTTCGCTATCGCTTAAACCTTTTCTTAATGAAAAAGAGGATTGTAATCTTTACCTTATACCTTTTAAGATTTTCTCTTAATTTAGTTAGTATTTGCATATCGCGCTTTAGAACTAACACTAATTAATAATGATAAAGTGTTAATTATGGCCTTCATTATAGTTCGTTCCTCTCACAATTATTACCACTACCAAATACCTAAAACTACCCAATGGCGTAAGACCTTTATGTAACGGTCTTTTAAATCTTTCGAATAGTATTCATTACCCACACTAAAAAATAAAAAGTTAAATGCTATAGAGTTTTATTCAATTTTCAAGAACTTGCCATTATAATCGGATTAGATTTAAAAATGTTGGAGTCAGTTTAGATTATCCTTCCAACCCAACGCCCTAATTCTTTTAGTCGTATAACATTTAATAAGCGCTGAAAACTTCAGCATTAATTTATAAAATTACATTTAAAATGAATAGTAACAGATCCTACGGTATTGGTGGTAGTACACCAGAAGAAGAACTTTCAAAATTAAGCGAGCCAATAACAAAGCCTGCTCCTATAGCTGAGAAAGAGTTCCAAAACAGACTTAATAAAGCCTGTGCAACTTTAAAAGCAAAAGGGTTGGATGCGTTATATATTAATGCCGGCACCAATTTATACTACTTCACAAATACGGTATGGCATCCGTCAGAACGCTTAGTGGGCGCCGTTCTTTTTGCCGATGGAACTCTTAAATATGTCGTTCCAGAATTTGAAATAGGTACGTTCAATGATTTTATAGGAATTGATGGTGAATTCATCTCGTGGTTGGAGTACGAATCGCCTGTTCAAAAAATAGCAGACGTTGTAGAAGAAGGCACCCGTCTAGCCGTTGATGATTCCACCTCTTTTACGGTGGTTTCACGTTTTCAGGAACACAAAAAATTTATTATCAGCAGTGCCGAAGAGTTGATTAGAGACCTCAGAATACTTAAAAGTGACGCTGAGATCGCTCACATTCAGTACCCGATGGACTTAACTATGCAAGTACATCAAGCAGCGGCGAGAATTTTAAAACCAGGTATTACCACCAGCGAAGTAGAACGTTTTATTCATAAAGCGCACCAAAAACTAGGTATCGCTAGTGGCTCTTACTTTTGTATTGTTCTCTTTGGCAAAGATTCTAGCTTTCCTCACGGTGTAAAATCGCCAAAACCTTTAAAAGAAAATGAAATCGTTTTAATGGATACGGGCTGCCAATACAATGGCTATATTTCAGATATCACTAGAACTTATAGTTATGGCGACGCCACAGATAAGGAAAAGAAAATTTGGGCCAACGAAAAAGCTGCACAATTAGCCGCTTTTAATGCCGCTCAACTCGGTCTCTCTTGTGGCCATATTGATGACCAAGTTAGAGTACAATTAGAAAAGGACGGATTAGGCCCTGATTATGATTTACCGGGACTACCACATAGAACCGGTCACGGTATTGGACTTGAAATCCATGAGCATCCTTTTATTTTAAAAGGAAATGACATCAAGCTACAACCAGGAATGGCGTTTAGCATAGAACCTATGATTGTTGTACCAGAGGAGTTCGGTATACGTTTAGAAGATCATATTTATATGACAGAAGAAGGCCCACAATGGTTTACAGAACCAGCGCACAGCATAGATAATCCTTTTGGTGTGTAAGGGTTTTATTTAAAAGCGGACTCCCAAACATAACAGTATCGTTTTACGAAATAGCAGTTAAAAAAACCTGCCACGCTTTTTTGCTTGGCAGGTTTTTATTTATAAGGTTGACGGTTCTTGGATTGAAAGTAGACGTGGTTTTTCAGCTTGCAAATTATATTTTTGCAAATGGAAATTGACGATTCTGGTATTGGAAACTTACAGCATAACAATCAGGTGAAACAAAAAAAGCACAAACTCTTAATTAAGTGTCTTATTTAGTTTTTTCTACCGCTGGTTAATGTCTGACATTTTCAATTTCAAAGATAATATTCGATTTATTATTTAGATCCTTTCTATTCTCATTAAAGTGAAATCCATTCTTTACTAATAGTTTTTTAGAATTCTCATTTTCAATATGTGTAAAGGCCTCAATTTTGTCAAGATTTAAGTCTTTAAAACCATACTCTATAATCTTTTTTAGAGCTTCACTCATAATCCCTTTATTTTGAAATTTAGGATTCAAATCGTACCCAACTTCCGCCGTTGTATTGTCTTGAGAAAAATTCCACAAACAAATTGTTCCAATAAGTTTAGGATCACTAATAAAAGTTATTCCCCAAGCAATTGACTGATTAGATTCGATATTATTATCCACTTCTTTGATGAATTCTAGGGCATCGGATATATTTTTAGTTTTTCTGTTTTCAGGCCTTTCAATAAATGTATTGACGGTTTTATCAGACCGTAAAAACAAGATAGCTTTAGCGTCCGATTCCTTTATTTGTCTAAGAAAAAGGCGTTCTGATTTTATTTCTGGATACGGTTTAAATTTCATTTTTTCGACATTTATCAAACATGTTTAAATAAAATACGCTGTTTTGGTTTAGGTACTAATGTAGCAAAACACAACAGGCTCAATAGATACAATTGTAAAATAACACCTAAAACAGCGCTAAAAAACCACCGGAGCTCCGGTTAAAATCTAAAGAGATGAGAGAATTAGTGATAGCGCTTATTTTACGCTTTTTAGTTTTTTACATAAACTGTTTTTCGATTTACAAACTCTAAGATGCCATCTTTTGCTAATTCACGTCCGTAACCTGATTTCTTAGTACCGCCAAAGGGTAATCGTGGATCGCTTTTTACCAATTCGTTTATAAAGTAAGCCCCATCACTCACTTCGTGGGCATATTCAAGTGCCTTTTCAATATTGGTAGTGCAAACCGTTACACCCAGTCCATAGCGGGATTGCTCTGAGAGGGCAAAGGCCTCTTCAATTGTTTTTACTTTTATCATCGCTGCCAAAGGGCCAAAAGTTTCTTCGTCAAAAGCAGGCATATCAGGTTTTACATTGCCTAAAATTGTTGGTTCGTGGTAGGCGCCGCTTTGATTTCCGCCAAGTAAAAGATCTGCTCCCATTGCAACTGAATTTCTAACCTGGTATTGTAATTGATCTGCCAAATCCTTTCGCGCTAACGGACCAATCTTGGTATCTTCCTCCATCGGGTCGCCGGATTTGAGGTTTTTTACTGCTGCAATAAATTTTAAAACAAATTCATCATAAATACCCTCCAACAAAATAAAACGCTTGGCGGCAATACAACTCTGTCCACAGTTTAGCATGCGAGCGGTAAGTGCTGTTGCCACTGCTTTATCAATATCGGCATCATCCCAAACAATGAAAGCGTTGTTACCCCCCAATTCCAACAATATTTTCTTTATATATTTCCCTGAAATTTGAGCGACTGCTGCTCCTGCCCTTTCACTTCCTGTAAGTGTAACGGCTTTTACAGCATCGTGTGCAATAATAATTTCGGTCTTATCATGATGTACTATTAAATTCTGAAAAACGTCATCAGGAAAGCCGGCCTTTTTAAAAACATCCGCAATCTGTTCGGCACAGCCAAAAACATTTGGAGCATGTTTTAAAAGGCCTACATTTCCGGCAATAAGGGTTGGAGCGGCAAAACGAAACACTTGCCAAAAAGGAAAATTCCAAGGCATTATGGCAAATACGGCTCCAATTGGGTCGTGGCGCACATAACTTCTTTGGGCATCGGTTTCAATAAATTCATTTGCTAAAAATTTTTCAGCATTTTTAGCGTAATAGTCACATACAGTAGCGCATTTATTTACTTCTCCTCTAGATTCTAAAATTGGTTTCCCCATTTCCAAAGTAATAATTTTAGCATATTCTGCTACGTTATCTCGCAAAACTTGGCCCGCTTTTTTAAATAGCAAGCTGCGCTCTGAAATAGGAACTTTTCTCCAAGACTCAAATGCTTTTTGGCTTTTGTTTAGTTTATCTACTAATTCGTTTTGCGTAAGACCTTTAAATTTAGCAACCTCTTGCCCGTTATAAGGATTATTACTTTTAAATTCCATAGTTTATAAAATTAAATATCACAAATTAATATTCGACAGGCTCGTTCCAATAATCTACTAATACTTCCCAAGCTATTTCACCGCCAGGCATTAATCGATCACGAAACTCTTGTTGTTTTTGTTTTGTTTTCTTCCCTGCCATTCCGCTAACCAGTGAATCTACAACTGCATCTTGCCATCTGTATCCATTAGTTTCTACCGGAGCTGTTTCCCATGTGTTAATAGGAACAACTGGCTGCCCAGTAGTATTGTATTCTATGAAAATGTTTTCTTCTGCAAAATTATCGAAGCTTCTTTCAATTGCGACATTTGGCCACAGTACTTTCATAATTAAGTTTTCTGGCTGATACACTGACGTAAATAAGGTTCCAAATCCTTCAGTAAACTTTGTATTATATAACGGATAATGTAAGAAGGCCTTCGCTAATTCATTAGCACTTATGTTTTTCGATTTTAAATAATTTTTTATGAAATTATAACGCTTAACAGTTTGATTAAACTGAGCATTCTCTTCCCAGTCTACTATTCCTTGATGATTCGTTGCAAAGGCATCGTTAGTAACTAATGGTGCTTTATCTGGAGCTAACATTACTGTTTTTGAAGCTCCCGATTTGTCTACTACAGTCACGTTATATGACATATGAGACGGAATACTTTTTAGCACTTTTACAGCTTCAGCGGTATTTTTACAAAATTCTAAAACATACCTTAGAATAAAAGGAATTCCAAATCCATAACCAACTTCTTTCCTACCACCAAATGTGAGAGAAACACAAAGGCCTGCATCATTCATACCATCTACTAATCCAATTAAACAATCTGACATACCCATAACTTTATTGTCATTCCATTTACTCAGCAATATTGTCCCTTCGAGCAAATCTGGATGGTAATCATAGTTGCGAACTAGTTGAATTTCATCTGCTTTAATAACTGCCTGCGCACAAGCACTAATATATGCTGGTGGTTGAAACCCTGTGAGAAAACGAGCCATAACCGGATCGGCGTTTGTTAATACGCACAGATGCTTATAGGTTGACCACATTTTGGGCATATATTTTTTTAGAGCGTTTTGCGATGTCTCTAAATCTGGTGTGTTCACAGTTTCTTTTGACAAAAACCAAGTTCGATACCCTGACCAATAGGCATCGAATAAACCTTTCCATTTTGCTCCTGCTATAGACGGTTCTGAGACCGTAGTAAAATTTAATTGCATAGTATATTTTTTATTTTAACCTTATAAAAATGTATAAACGATTTAACTAATATTTAGAGTTAACCACTAGTCATAGTATTAGAAACGAATTATTTTGTTAAACTCCCCTTAAGCATAACCTGTTCACTCTTATCTTCCACAATTTGAGATGCATATTTACTTTGAATGGCTTTAATCCATTGTTTTGCACGATTGTTTAACTTAAAATCATCAGTCATCATCCGACCTCTAGACACCAAAATCCCCATATCTGCACCTTCATATAAATAATCACCTTTTTTAGAAATATGTAAAAAGAAGGCCTCATTTTCAGTCTCTACAGCTCTTCTGTGTGTATCTAAACGATCAAATTGAATATGGCCATTATCAAACATTTTGTAAATACCTGATTTTGGGGCCTCAGAGATATACTCAACAGTTGCTTTGGTATGTTTTATTATTATTTGACTCCAGCTATCAATATTTGCTTGCTTTTCCCAACGATCGTTAATCGCCTTAACATCCAATTTATAGTCAACATCCATCCATTCCATAATATGGAAAATAAAAAGAGGCGCATCAGCAAGGGCAAAAACAGCGTGATTAGTGATTGAACTAGCTCCAGTAACCCTCGGGTTTAGTTCTCCTAAATAAATTTCACCATTGTCTTGATCTATTAGAAAATCTAATTCAAAATAGCCTTTATAACCTTCTTCTCTAAGTTGATTTCCAAATAATTGCGTATATTTTGTCGCTTTTTTTCTTAACTCCGGACTGAATGCATTTGGATAAATTTCATTGCCACACCAACCTCCTTTATAAGGCGTTAACTCTTTAAAACCGACTAACTCGGTCATTAAAGGTGCAACAATAGTTCCATGTCGCGTAACGCACGCTTCAATAGCAGAACCTTTACAATTGATGCGTTTCATAATTTTAACCTCTTTCTCTTTTACAATCTCTTTTTCATATTTTTTAAATTCTTCTTCATTTGAGATAAAGAAAGTAGTATGACCAGAATCACCAAATGGTGTTTGTATTACAAGGTCTGTTCCTAACACTTTAGAAACTTTATTTAAGTGCTTATAATCCGTTACAGGAGATAACACATAAGGTACACAAGGTACTCCAGCTTTTTCTGCAATACGATTGGTATTGACTTTATTATCCATAAAGGTTCGCATTTTTGCACTTGGGAACATAATCTGTAACCCCAATTTTTTAGCTAGCTTTTCGGTGTTTTCATCAAACATAAGGAACATAGCCTTACCTGCTTTTTTACCTTTACTTCTTGTTTTTAAATAGTCTTGGACCTCTGGATGTTGAAGCAAGTAGTTATTGATATCTTCAATACAGGTAAACTCATCATGAGGAATTTCTTCTTTTGGAGAAAAAACATTAGGATGCTGTCCATCAAAGCATTCTATATGACAAATAAACTTAAATCCTTTAATCCACTCATCTGCTCCCAACATATTAAAATTAGTGGCACTGATAAAATATATTGGAACCTCATTCTTATAAAAGAAACGTCTTATATCTGGAATTCCATCAAGTACTTCAATGGTGTTCTCTTTTTTTGCAGTCGCTACTTTTTTAGTTGGTACTGCTTTTTTAGTTTTTGTTGATTTTTTAATAGTCATACAATCGGTTTTAAAATTATTAATTAATTTTATTTTTTGATGTTCATTCCCCCTATAGATGTTGTTGTTTTATGTCTGTCCAATACCGTTTCTTTAAAGATTCTTAAACCCAAATCGGCACGATAGCCATGAATTTCACTAACGTCTAAAGCCAACATAAAATTAATAATCTCTTCGCTAACCACCTGACCTGGCACCAGAACAGGGAATCCTGGTGGGTATGGAATTACAAAAGTGGAGGCCACTAAAACTTTGCCTTTTTGCATAGCACCTAAACAGTCGCTTAAAGGAATATACTCGTAGTTTTCTTCTTTATAAGCTAGAAAATAAGCCGCACGCAAATCTCCTCCTGGTACTCCAGGAACAGCTTGAAATGAATGATGAAAAAAGCTAAAATCTGGCAAAGGCGGTACTTCTTTGGTTAAGGAATGGATTCGTTTTTGGTGAATTTCCATTTCCTTATCATTTAACGACTTAAATTCTTCATCTAATTCATCTGCAATTTTTAACAAGGCATTCGTTAAATACGTAATACTTCCTCTTGTTGTACCTATATTAGTCAAAAATAACACAGTGTTTCTAGACGTTTTATTGATTTGGATATTAAATTTATCCATCAAATATTTGTTCTTAAAAGTATCACCATCAACGCCCGTTTTACCTATATGTAAGGTGATTTTTGTTGGATCTAAAACAAACTCATCCTTTTGCCAAGCGTCGTCCATAAGATTCCAACCTTCATTTTTTGTGTAATATTCTTTTAAGCCTGTTTGACGGTATTTATCTGGAATAAAATCTTTTACGGTTAAGATATCAAAGTATTTACTTAGCTGTGGATTATCGTTAACTTTGGCGCGCAAAATCATAGCCATTTCAATACTTTTTTCAACTAGCTCAAAACCTTCCAACTGAACCTGACGCCTACCGATATCCAATGACGCTAACATTTGATAATTAGGGGATGTGGAAGTATGTGTCATATAGGCTTCCGAAAAGGTGTTTTCACTTTTTCTACGGAAGTCCTGATCCCAAATATGAATCATAGAACCTTGTCTAAAACTACTTAATGTTTTATGTGTGCTTTGTGTTGCATATACACGAATACGAACCTTATCAGGATCTGGCATTAAGGAAATATCATCAGCCTTTAACCCTTTAATATGGTCAGTATACTTTTTTCTATAGCCACTACTATTATATTTTTCATATAACTTTTTAGCTGTATACATCCCAGTACGTTGTTTGTAATTATAAGCAAATCCAGCAAAGGCAAACCAAGCTTCATCCCACAAAAATATTATGTCTGGCTTTATCGCTAAAACTTCTTCCATAACGCGTTCTACATTATATACCATCCCGTCAAACGTGCAATTGGTAAGCAATAACATTCTCACTTTGTCTAATCTTCCAGCCTTTTTTAACTCCATTAAGCGGCCCTTTATTTGTTCTAAAGGCACAGCACCATACATAGAATATTTTTCTATTGGATAAGAATCTAGATAAACGGGATAAGCTCCTACTAATACCAATCCATAATGGTGCGATTTATGACAATCTCTATCGATAAGAACTACGTTTCCGGGTTCTACAAGAGCCTGCATAACTATCTTATTAGCCGTTGAAGTACCATTAGTAACAAAATAAGTGTATTGTGAACCATAAGCATCTCTTGCCATTTCCTGAGCTTTTTTAATAGACCCCGTTGGTTGCAATAAGGAATCAAGACCTCCTGTTGTGGCTGATGTTTCTGCTAAAAACATATTTCTACCATAGAAATCTCCAAAGTCGTTGATCCATCTCGATTTAAAAACCGAATTCCCTCTTGAGATTGGCATTGCATGAAAAACACCAGTTGGCTTTTGACTATATTCTACCAAAGCAGAAAAGAATGGCGTTTCAAAACGCTCGGCAATGCCTCTTAAAATAGTTAAGTGAAGTTCTTGGATATCTTCTGTTTGATAGAAAATTCGTCTAAAACATTTGATGGTGCTGTCTTTTAAATGCCCTAGTGATGTATCAGTAACGTAGTAGGTATCCAATTCTGGTCTAAACTTGCCAATCAAATCACCAATTAATGGACCAAGTTCCGTTTCTGATTTTGAAGAATAGTCAAGTTTTGTAACAGACTGAATATATGGTTTTATAAGAGGTGAGATTTCTTTAGAATAATAAGGTGGCGCGTATCTCACAACCACTGCCTGTATATTGTGATTGAAGTGCAAAGCAATCAAGGCATCTTGAAAAGATCTCTGCACCACAACCCCATAGGTAAATTTGTCATTTGAGATACGTAATGACATCAAGCTATGTTTTAAAGTACTCTCTTCCTTTTCTGAAATCGCGTCTATAAATAACACCTCAAAATGGTTTTTCCGAACACTGTTATGCTGCTCATGTTCCTCAACAGACGCTATGCTATGTTCATCAAAATCTATATAATCAGGGTTGCTTCTATAACTATCTCCCACTAAATCTTTAGTGGTTTCAGCTATTAAATTTGATAAAGACTCGTGCTCATGATTAGAAAGTATATGTTCTAATTTTTGCATTCTCCCTTTTCCTGGTGAAGCAAAATAACATTCAACTCCTTTTAAATCCTTAATTAAATTTTTTACTACCTCCCTATGTTTTCTTTCATTTACTGAACCGTTGTTGCAACGCGCTAACTCTGAGCTTTCAATTTTTAATTTATTCCAATAGTCTACTCGCAACTGACCAATGTTATAATATGGAGAACTCTTTGGTTTGCTATTTGCTTTTTTATGAATATCAGTCATTGAAGATTTTATAAGTTATTTTTATTAAAAAAAAGATGAGTAGAAATAATTATTGCGCCTAGTAATGTACGAAGGGTAGTAAAAAAAGGTAGGAAACTAATTAAAAACTTCTGCATTTTGTGATTAAGATAATCGTTAATTTTTAGAATGTAGTGCTAATTTATTCCCTTGAGAATCAATAAAAACAGCGAAGTATCCAGATTCTTCAGATATTAAAGTTTTTGGCATAATGATACGACCTCCAGCTTGCTCTACTTTATCAAGAACCAAACTCAAGTTATCACCACCATTAAGATAAATTAGTGAACCGGAATCACTTGGCACGTAACCAGAGCCAGAAACAACCGCGCCACCAATACCGGTAGTTGTTGAAAAAAAAGCCATCTCATTAGATTCTGTTATATTCTGTTGCATAGTTATGTCAAAAATATATTGATAAAACTCTACTGCCTGTTGAAAATCGATTGCGGGTATTTCAAACCAACTCACATAATCTTTTCTTATTTCTGCTTTCTTAATTTTTTTTCCTGATCTTACATCACCCATTTATTTCTATTTTTTTTATATGATTGAATCTCCTTTATAATGTGTTGGAGTGCTTTGCTTTCTTAAAGTAGTTTCTCTTATTTTTAATTCTGTCAATGTATCTAATCGAGTGGGTTTTATTAAAGGACCTAATGAATCCAAATAAGGTGTCGGTATATTAGGTTGGTAAATTCCAAATTGACTAGTTTTAATATGATCACGAAAGCTTTTAAGAGGTTGTCCTAAACGTAAAATACCCAATTCGCGACTTCTTTTTACTCTGTCAATATTTAACTCAAGAGGTATAATTTCTTCTGTACCTTCGGATTGGTGGAGTATTCTACCATCTGGCCCACAGACAATAGACCGTCCGCAACCTCCAGTATCCAATCCATTGACATCAAAGAAATAACACTGATTCACCGAAGCCATTGCTCTTACAATAGATAATTCTATTTCGCGATCAATAGTCCCAGACATGGTAGGGTGCATTATAACTTCTGCTCCCATAGTGGTTAGGGTGCGAATGGTTTCAGGAAACCACATATCATAACAAATTGAAACCCCAAATCTTGCAACATTAGGCACGTCAAAAACACAATAATCTTGTCCGGGTGTTACGCCAGTTTCATAAGGATAAAACGGAAACATTTTTCGGTAACGCGTTACTATTTTTCCTTTCGGGTTAATAACAGTTGCGGTATTATAAATTTTTCCTTCACTTTTCTCAAATATAGAGCCTGGTAGTAACCAAATGCCGTATTTTTTTGCCATAGCCTGCATCTCGGCTTCAAAGTTATTAGGTATTACTTGTGCAGTATGGGTTAGTGGCCCAAAGGCACACAACTCACTAAACATAATCATCTCTATCCAAGGATAAAGGTTCATAGTAATATCAATTTTTAGCTTCATCATTTCAACGTTTGAAACGACAGCTGATACCTTCATTTGTATTCCTGCAATTGCGAATGGTTTCATATATTATGTATTGCTTTTTTAATTTCGGCTTCCAAAATGGATAACCCTTTTTCTAATTGTTTGTCTGTAATTACTAAAGGTGATAAAATGCGCAGAACGTTTTTATAAGTACCTGCACTTAAAACTACCAACCCATTATCTGCACACCCTTTAATAATTTGTGGGCATATTTCGGAATTAGGCTGTCTTGGATCTCTGTTTTTAACAAATTCAATAGCTATCATTGCACCTATACCTCTAACATCTCCAATTTCTGAATGTTGGCTCATTAAATTTTGCAATCTAGTCTTTATGACAAGACCTACTTTAACTGCTTTTTCATTCAAGTTTATATCTTTCATATATTTAATAGTGGCAGATGCTGCCACACAACAGATAGGGCTTCCAATGTAAGTACCACCAATGGAACCAATTGCTGCAGCATCCATAACCTCAGCCTTACCAATTATTGCTGCAATAGGTAAACCAGAACCCATAGATTTCGCGTAGGTGCTAATATCGGGTTGAACTCCGTAATATTGCCAACTCGCCCAGTGTCCAGTACGACAGAATCCGCTTTGCACTTCGTCCATAATTAGCATAATACCGTGCCTATCGCAGAAAGCTCTTAATCCTTCTAAATATTTCTGAGGAATGGCATTAAAACCACCTTCACCTTGTATTGGTTCTAAAATTACAGCCGCAACACTCTTTACATCCACAAGGTTAAGCGCACTTTCATAAAGTCGTTTGAGTTCATCCTCTACAAATGTGTCCATATCTCGTTTTCCGTGGTACCTGTAAAAATTTGGAAAAGGAAGGCGATATACTTCAGGCGCGAATGGACCACAATCATACTTATAGCTAATTTTACTAGTTAAAGTCATAGCCATCATAGTACGGCCATGATAAGCGCCGGTAAAGCAAAGTATCGCTGGTCTTTTAGTAGCTTGACGTGCAATTTTTATGGCATTCTCTACAGCTTCTGCACCTGTACTCACCAACATGACCTTTGTTTTTTCTCCATGAGGTAAAATCTCTGCAAGTTCTTCACACAAGGCAATATAAGGTTCATAAGTGACCACATTAAAACTCGTATGGAGATATTTACCAGCTTGCTCACGTATTGCTTCTACTACTGGTTCAGGGCAATGTCCAGCATTAACAACACCGATACCTCCAGCAAAATCAATAAGTTCGCGTCCATCAACATCTATAATAATCGCTCCTTTCGCTTCTTTTACAGTCGCTGTATTAAAAACTCCTACGCCGTTTGCGACGACCTTTTTTCTTCTATCGAAGAGTTCCTGAGATTTATTCATTTTAAAAATTACGTTTATCTGAAATTATTTTTATATAAATATGATGTTTTATATATTTTAAAGTATAAGAGCTATAATACCTTATCTCTACAGTTTTAATTGAGAGATAAAAAGTAATTTAAAAGTTTATACACTAGATTCGATCAGTCTATTACAGACTTCTATCTAGATTTTAAAAATGATATATTTGTTAAAATTTATCACTATTCTGTTTTCTTAAAATGTAGGAGGTAACTGTTTCAGAATTTTATCGTTTGGAAATTAAACGACTGTTTCCAACAGCACTATTCCGATGCATTGTTTAAGTTTTTACAATGATTTAAGGGTAGACTCACCCCTAATAAACGGATATAGTGGTTTGACTAATCTTTTTAGGATATAGCCAATAATATTACAATGTATATAAAGATACATATTTAATAATTTAAGAACTGCTACCTAGTTACACTTGGCGTTTAGTTTTTAAACTACTGCTCTCAATATAGGTAATAGCTTGTTAAAAAGCAAATTAAGAGACGTGTTTTTACTGAGCGATTGATAAAAATATTTTCAGATTTTTAATATTTATTTTTTTATTAACCTTCGCAGTGTTATAATCTTGTTAGATAAATACGCTATATTCCAGCCAAAACGTCACAACTTCTAGGTATTTCAATGGTTGTAGACGCACTAGATGCATATGTATTTTTCGTTGTGGTTCTGTAAGTTAAAGTACCTAAAAGTCCTTCATATCTAACTATAATAGAAATATTATGATCGTCTAACCAAAAGGAATAGCGCTCTATATATTTATTATCTACTACTGGTAAAATTATGGAACTGTAGTTATCACAGCGTCTTCGAGGGGCTCTTTGTCATCTAACACTAAGGACAAATCCGCGAGAAGTTCCTTATGAAGTGGGTCTTCTAACCACTTTAATACTAATGAGAGGAGTTAAGCGTGTTCTTTTTCTGGCACTTCCTTGGTGTATTGTAACGGTAATGAAACAAAAAGTAACTGCTTTTTTAATGTCTAAAAAGCCTATAGGCCTTAAACACTTGTCTAAAGACAGGGTTCCTGTAAAACCCTATAGAAGTAGCGAAGGTATTGATAGTGTAGTTAAACAGATAAACAATCTGGTGTGGAAATGGTTGTAACTATTTTATTAGAAACGTAAAATAGATAACTCACGATTAAAACCGTGAGCTATTTTTTTCTACAGGCGGACTTAAATTCTGGTTTCTTTTACAATAGTTTTTCCTATTAATTAAAACCTGCGATAAAGGTTTCTTTTAAAAGCAGAGCGTATTCACCTATCCAAATCGGCTATTTTTAAAATGAAAAACGTGCTAAAATTAAAGTCCGAACCGTATTAATTTCAATATTTTATGGCCGCTTACTGCCCTTTTTAAAGCGCTACTTTACAATCCATAACGGCACATCTAAGTCTTGATTAAACAGTTCCTCGGTAACACTTCCTACAAGTAAGGAAGAGAAAGTGTTTCTGCCTTTGTCTCCAACAATAATGAGATCTACCTCTGACGTTAATGCTTTGATACGCAACTTTTCTGCAACTCCGTTATCTCTTCCCTGAATAATCTCAGATGTTAACTCCCCTTGGAATCCAATCTTTTTAATAAATTTTTCATATTTCTCCTTTAGATGATTTTCTATCTTTAAGTCGAGGTGTTCTTTTGGAATATAAGGCGAAAATTGTACCGGTACATTGTATACGTGCACTGCTTTTACTTTTGCCGCTGTGGTTCTCTGTAAGTTTTCGGCCACTTGAAAAACCTTATTTGAGGCACTAGAAAAATCTGTTCCCGCCCAAATATTACTAATTACTGGTTTTGTATCTTTAGGAATAGACAGAATATCACATTTAAGCAGACGTAGTAATTTTCCGCTCACCACTCCAGTACCTTTAGATTTATTTTTATTTCCGATTAGAGCGAGCTGAATTACATATTTATCGACAATATAATTGATGAGAGATTCAGAATAAGGATCTTCAGAGATAAGTACTTCCCATTCTGCTGAAGATGTAAATTTCTCTTCTACCTTTTCATTTAACTCATCCCCTATTATTTCGTCGAGGTTAAGATCTTTTAATTGTTCTTCGAATAATTCTGAGATCTCATATTTTTTAATATTATGTACAAAGTACACTTTTTCAACCTTAAGGGTTTCGGCAATAAAGGATGCATACTCTATTAAAGTGCTATCAATATCTGAAAGGTCTAAGGCAACCAGTACGTTTTTTATTTCAGTCATTATTCGAATTATTTAGTATTATTTTGCTGATTTGCATTTCTTTTTTTAACGATACCAGAAACTATTTCCTCGTAATTTTCAAGTTCTTTTTGAGACTCCCGTTTTTTCAGTTTCCGGAGATCTTCGCTTAAACCTTTGTAAAGTGAAAAGCACATAATTATTAAAATCACTGTAAAGGGCAAGCCGGTTACAACGGTGGCCGACTGAAGAGCTTGTAACCCCCCGCCTATTAAAAGAACCGCAGCAATACCTCCTTCGGCAATGGCCCAAAATATTCTCTGTCCCACAGGCGCATCAATTTTACCTCCAGAGGTTAAACTGTCTACCACCAAAGATCCAGAATCTGAAGACGTTACAAAAAATCCTGCAATTAAAATTATAGCTATAATATTAAGAATAAATGCGAAAGGATAATCTTCCATAAATACAAACAAGGCGGTCGCAACGTTTTCATTCACGGCATTTACAATAGTATCGTTTCCAAGAAGTGCCTGATGTATCGCTGTGCTTCCAAAAGCTGAGATCCAGAAAAAAGTAACTATAGAAGGCACTATTAAAACACCCAAAATAAACTCACGCACCGTACGCCCTTTTGAAATACGCGCAATAAACATTCCTACAAAAGGAGACCAAGCAATCCACCATCCCCAGTAAAAAATAGTCCAAGCATTTTGCCAATCGGTACCGGTATAACTTTCTGTCCAAGTGGATATTTCAAGAAAATCGGAAAAATAATTCCCTGTATTTTGCACGAAAGATTTAAAAATAAAGATTGTTGGTCCTAAAACCAACACTACCAAAAGAAATAGCACGGCTATTCTCATATTCCATTCACTCAAAACTCTCACTCCCTTATCAACTCCCAAAACAACTGAAATGGTTGCAACTAAGGTTATTCCGGCAATTAGAATAATTTGGGTTTGTACACCGCTATCTATTCCGAAAAGGTGATTTAAACCGGCTGCAATTTGTTGAACGCCCATTCCTAAAGAAGTCGCAAGACCAAATAAGGTAGCGAGTACAGCGAAAATGTCTATGGCGTCTCCAATTTTTCCGTAAATTTTATCTCCTAAGAAAGGATAAAAAACAGATCTGATAGTAAGTGGAAGCCCTCGGGAGTACGTAAAATACGCCAAAGATAAACCTACCAATGCATATACTGCCCAAGCGTGAAAACCCCAATGTAAAAAGGTGAATTTCATAGCTTCCTTGGCTGCTTCGGCTGTTCCGCCTTCTGCCATCGGTGGACTTAAAAAATGATAAATGGGTTCTGAAATACTCCAAAATAATAATCCAATTCCCATTCCAGCACTAAATAGCATCGCGAACCAGGAAATAGTTTTAAATTCGGGTTTTGCACTTTGTCCCCCAATTCTTAACTGCCCAAATTTACTAAAGGCCAGATAAAGCATAAATATTAAGAAAACATTTATACTTAATATAAAAAACCACCCTGCCTTATTTGCTATAAAATCTTGTATTTCAGTAAAATACTGTTCTGCCCCGTCTTTAAACATCAGGGTTAATGTTATTATTATGATAATGGTAATAGCCGACGTAAAAAATACGGGACCATTTACTTCCAATCCAAAAACGGATTTTCTCTCATCACTTCTTATAATCTTCTTAGCCATAAAGCGTATTGTTTTTGATATAATTTAATTTCTTAGAGCGTTTGCAGCCCTCTGTATTATTTACAAATTCTAAAAATAGTAACCAATATTAATATTGAATCTTGCTTCCCATTTGGCCTCCGGATTTCCTTTAGAAAAATCGTCTACAAAATTACCGCCTAACCAAGAGTGATTATATCCCGCCGCATAATCAATATACGTGTACACACTCCCAGCAGAGACTAAAACTCCGGTTACATTCATATAAGAATCCGTAAATCCGGGTGCTTTTTTCTGCATAAATGCAAAATCATTATAAAATTGCAAATTTGTAACAGGCCCCCACGTTACTGGAACATTTCTGGAAATCGCTAAAGAATACATATTAAAATCGGCAGCTACCTCATAAGGAGCGCCATACGCTGCCATTATAACGACATCTGTGGGTTCGCCTTCGGCATTCTCAGGGTTATGGGAAGCCGTAATAAATTGTGCTTTTCCATTCCATTTTCCTTTAGTTATTTCATAATGTGCGGCAAAAGCCTTGTGATTTCCAATATCCTCGGTATCTATATTATATAGGCCACCGTATTCTAAAGAAACCCCCAATCTACTTGAAGATTCTGTCCCGAATTTGTAAATAAATTTTCCGTTAAACTGATTGACTTCTTTGTTTCGACCCGTGATATCATATGAATATCGGTTTGGAGAATTTTCTGTATTATTACCAAACCTCAATTCTTCAGCATTTTTAAAAAAAGCCATTTGGTATTCAAATTTCTCCCCTGTATGTATATATTTCACGCCCATATCATGATCATCTTCCAAGCCTACATAATACGACATATTAAAAAACCAGTTGTGAGAGTTGTATTGTTGAATACCAAAAGGAACCTGTGTTAAACCGATATGAATCTGATCGAGTTCGTTGAAGTTGTAACCTACCCAACCCTGCTTTAGGAATCCGCCTCCAAAACCTTCAGAATACAATCTGTATTCGGCATTAAGAAAGAGTCCTTTATAAGCCGCTTTGGCGTTTATTCTAAACATATCATATCCAAAATCTCCCCCGCGTTTTTTCTGACCATCCTTCCATGACGATAAATTATAGTTGAAACGCAATGCTCCACCTATTTTAAGTTCTAGTTTTTCCTGAGCCATTGCCGGAAATGCCAACATTAAGCAGAATATTGTAAGGTATAAAAATTTCAAGAATTGCATATAAGTATTTTTTATAACGTATAGTTATTTTAAAGATTTAATAAAACGGTAATGAATTATGATTTAAGGGAAAAATGGAAGATTAAAAAATGATATGTCTTCAGAACTTAAAATAAGTGAGCTTTAGAGTCTGATTTCTATTTTTTTTAGGAAAAGGCTTTTTTGATTATAAATGGGTACAGTGTAGATTACATTATTTTTTACTAATAGCTGTTGTTTTGTTTTCGGGTGCAAATTTAGTGAAAGAAAACGGACCAGAGAGAAATCTTATAAATTTTTACCGGTAAAAACAGAATACTATAGCTCACAGCCCAAGTTTGGGGTCACTTTTTAAGACTATGACTAGGTTATTATAACTTACAAGTACACAGCTAGTAACCATTCTGTACAGTAAAACGCGATACTATTTAAAATACGGTCTTGTCCGCTAGCTTTTCATCGGTTTAATTGATTTTATACTATTTTATCAGTTCACTTTATTTCGAGTACACCATTTTTTTAACTACTACTACTACTACTACTACTACTACTACTACTACTACTACTACTACTACTACTACTACTTGTTTTCTCGATTGAATACTTAAATGCATTAAATTATTGAATTTAGTTTTTCTCAATCTTAATTTGAAGTTATTTTGACGTTAAATAGTCTGTCTTTTTTTCAATGTCGTGTTCGTTTTAAGATGGCCCAACGGCTTTCTTTAGTGTGTAACACATATCTTTAAATAGAAAAAGAGTAGAACTATTGCCTGCTATAGAATACCGTGTTTGCCAAGGGGGTCTTCGCGTGAAAATCTAGAAGGAGTTTCGATGCTAAAAACTTACTAAAAAAGAAGTAGATACAATAATTGATGAACTACTATAGCTTGCATGGAACGTGTCTCGGAACACCTCTTACGCACCGTGATGAGAGACGTAATGGCGGTCACTTGCCCGCTAGCCGTCGACGCGATTGGCGGTTATTTATTATGCTTTTTGTTTTTTTATACACTATTAAATACAGTGAGGCCGCTCCAAATGAAATAATTGTACCTAAATATATGCCAAACAAGGGATATACAATCGATATAACTAATGAATAAATTATCAAGGAAAACATACCTATGGGAACATTTTTAATAACGGTATGCACGTGTTCTTTCGAATATGTAAAGTGAATAATTAACATTAATGGAAATAAGGTGGTTGGAAAGGCAGAAAAAAGTCCTGCCCAGGTCGACCCAACAAATTTTGGGACACTTGTAATTAATAAAATAATTAAAGCTGCAAAAAAGGCTCTCACAAAAAGAATCTTATAATTAAGTTTTGCTTTAGTTTGTATATTAATATTCTGAATATCTTTGAAAAAATAGAGGCACAGAAATGAAAATGTAATGGGTATTAATATAGCTATATATTTATTAATTTCAATAAGATGCAATAACCAAACAACTGTAAAATACCCTAATATGGCACATAAAGAAGAAAAGAGAATATTGAATTTTTTAAAGTGCTTTGATGCTATGTAATAAATAGACACAAAGGATAAAGCAGCAGTTAACCCCATCATATTATAAACTGCGCTTTCTGCAGCAAATTCAGGACTGACCTCTAATCCAAAGAAAAATAAAGTTATAGCAGAACCCGTAGGATAGCCTGATAAAATTCCTGCAACCTTTGGACTTACATTTTCAGCAAGAAAGGATAAACCAAGAACAAATGCAATAGCAACAATTAATTTAATTAAAAAAAGGAATTCCATCATTTTTATTGTTTCATATTTTTTATATCTAACACTCTGGTGACATTACCTACGAGGATTAAAAGCACAAAATTACGCCTATCCATTGCGCATTAATTTTTAGGCTTTTTTACTCTTTAAACATCGTCCTCTCGGCTCATCTCCTTCATAAAGTACAATTTCGGAATGTAGAAACTGTGCCGCTTCTGCTGAATCTTTCACCTTTGAAGCACTGCGCGCAAACATTTCTTTTTCAAACTCAGTTAATACACAATCCCTTATTCCAACTGCTTTCCATCGAGAAAAAGCGCCACACTCACTTGAAATTCCACGTGCCAATGCCAACGCATCGAGCAGAGCTTGATTTGCTCCCTGTCCTTTAAATGGACTCATAGGGTGGGCCGCATCTCCAATAAGAGTCACTTGCCCTCCTTTTTCTAACCATTCTGTCTCTAGTAATTTGCGGTCATACACAGGGTAACCAGAAACCTGAGTATCTAATGTCGCTGCTAAAACCTGAGGAATAGGATCGTGCCACTGTGTTCTACGACACGCCTCTTCCTTGAGTGCTCGAGCACCTTGAGCGCTCAACGCCTTAGCTTCTTTTTCTGGCATCGGAAAGCTAAGTTGCCACATCACCGCGTCTAACGCATAAGGCATCATATAGATTCGCTCATTACCATTAGCGGTTTGAAACACCGTGGCCGAGTCCAGTAAATCACTATCAAGTCCTTCGAGAGCGGCCAAAGGACAAATTCCTAAGATAACAATACAACCTAAGTAACGTAATGGGGTGATATCGTCACCAATTAGTAAACTTCGTACCGTACTGCGAATACCATCAGCTCCAACTACTAGCCCGGCCTTAGCCGCCTTCATCTCTCCGCCTACTTTAAAGTTTAATTCCACACCTTCACCTTTACAGTCTTTAAAATCTACCAATTGGTGCCCCCACTGCACCGCCGTATGTCCACCGAGTTGTTCTATAAGCGCTAAACGCAAAGACTGCCGCGCGATATGCACATTAGTACGTTTGGAAGACGTTTTCGCCTCTTGCTGCATCCACTTTCTCATTCCCCATTCACCAATTACTTTTCCGTCTGTAGTATGAACTATATGTCGTGTTGAAACCACCCCTTTTTTTAAGGAGCAAACACCCAATCCTTTAATCGCTTTACGCGCTTGTTGCAACGTAAGTCCATAGCCCTGAGACCGTTCGTGGAAGCTACCATCTCGCTCATAAAGGGTAAAAGGAATGCCACGGTGCAAACAAGCCACGGCCAGAGCCACGCCTCCAATACCCCCACCAATAATAGCAACGTGTGGATAGTTATCTTTATCTGCTATAGGAGGGCTGGCAGAATGAATCAATCCAGATCCCTTACAGTTCAAGCACAAATACTGGTGTTTGTTAGGTCGCACTGGAGCCGTTCCTTCGCGCTTCGTTTTTTTAAATTGATCAAGCGCCATCTGGTAACGGAGTCGTACTTTTTTGCGCAGTCTTCTGCTTTTTTTACCACGCCCCCGACATTCCAAACAGATAGTCCAGCTTGCCGCTTCATTTTCCTCCTTTTTCATTACTTATTTATTAAACCTAATCTCAATTCCACTCTAAAAACAGCACTTAACGATACCGTTATTTCTAGGGTTACTTGTAAATAGTTTGTGTAATTTTCTTTGTAATTATACTCTATTACGTAAGGAATTGTTATTTATATCTTGTTACATATGTAAAGCTCGTAATTTAACAAATAAAAAGCAATTACAAACGCGATAGCTCATATGTTTGCTTTGATAAAAAAATCAGCTGTGTACTAAAAGTAAATAGTATAAAAATCAGTCGTGGTTACCTAACGAGACAGTACGACCTAAATTTCGAATTTAAGTCGTCGAAACACGCGCGAATTTTTATTTTCAGAAACATTTAACAACTATAAAATATTTAAAACGCTTATAATCAGTATTTTAAATTAAAATGCTTGTAAACTTTTTATTAAGCGAGGTGTTTAATATTGCATAATTTTATTTACATTTATACCATAAAATAACTTACAATTTACCAACAAGGTTTAAAAAATGAAAACACCTACTACCTTACCACCCGCAAAAACTTACTCCCAAGATGAAGCTTTTCAAGCGTCGAAAGCCTATTTTAAGGGAGATGAACTAGCTGCCCGCGTGTGGATTAACAAATATGCCTTAAAAGATTCGTTCGATAATCTTTATGAACGAACGCCGCAAGATATGCATCACAGAATTGCTGGGGAAATTGCGAGAATTGAACTTAAATATCCAAATCCTTTGTCGGAAGATGAGATTTTAAGTTTATTAGAAAATTTCAAATATATCGTTCCACAAGGTAGCCCTATGGCTGGGATTGGAAACAAATATCAAATTGCCTCTCTGTCAAATTGTTTTGTAATTGGAAATAAAGGATTGAATGATTCTTATGGCAGTATTATGAAAATAGATCAGGAGCAAGTGCAGCTTATGAAACGCCGTGGGGGTGTTGGTCACGATTTATCACACATACGACCTAAAGGGTCTCCTGTTAAGAATTCAGCTTTAACCTCAACTGGTTTGGCGCCATTTATGGAGCGCTATTCTAATTCTACCAGAGAAGTTGCCCAAGATGGAAGAAGAGGAGCCTTGATGCTTTCCGTTTCCGTAAATCATCCTGATGCAGAAGATTTTATCGATGCTAAACTAGAGCAAGGAAAAGTTACTGGAGCAAACATATCTGTGAGAATGGACGATGCTTTTATGAAAGCCGTGAAAAATAAAACAAGTTACACGCACAAATTCCCCATTCATAGCGAAAACCCAAAATACAGCAAGAAAATTGAAGCCAATACATTGTGGAATAAAATTGTTCATAATGCATGGAAATCGGCAGAACCAGGAATTTTATTTTGGGATACTATTATAAGAGAATCGGTTCCAGATAGCTATGCTGATTTAGGATACAATACTGTTTCAACAAATCCTTGCGGCGAAATCCCGCTTTGCCCTTATGATTCCTGTAGATTATTGGCTATTAACTTATTCTCTTATGTCGATGAGCCTTTTACCAAGAATGCCAGTTTCAATTTCGAATTGTTTAAAAAACATATTCCCGTGGCACAGCGTATTATGGATGATATCATTGATTTAGAATTGGAAAAAATAGATGATATCCTTGCAAAAATAGATGCCGATCCAGAAGAGGATGAAATTAAGAGTGTGGAGAGAAACTTATGGTTAAAAATTAAAACTAAAGCAGATGAAGGCCGCAGAACGGGTATTGGTATTACAGCTGAAGGCGATATGCTTGCAGCTATGAATATTGCTTATGCCGGTAAAGAAGGCACAAAACTGTCTGTAGAAGTACATAAAACACTTGCTATAGAAGCCTATAGAGCATCAGTTGAAATGGCCAAAGAAAGAGGAGCCTTTGCTTTTTATGATTCAGAAAGAGAAAAAAATAATCCATTTATACTCCGATTGAAAGAAGCCGATGAAAAACTTTATTTCGACATGCTAGAACATGGAAGAAGAAATATTGCTTTATTGACCATTGCTCCTACCGGCACAACCAGTTTAATGACGCAAACTACTTCTGGAATTGAGCCTGTTTTTTTACCGGTCTACAAAAGAAGGAGAAAAGTAAATCCCAACGATAAGGAAGTTAGAGTTGATTTTGTAGATGAAATTGGCGATTCTTGGGAAGAATATGTCGTTTTCCACCACAGATTCAAACAGTGGATGGAAGTTAACGGTTATGAAATTGACAAAGATTACAGTCAGAAAGATTTAGATAATTTGGTTAAAAAATCACCTTATTATAAATCAACATCAAATGATATTGATTGGCTTAGTAAGGTTAAAATGCAGGGTGCTGTGCAGAAATGGGTAGATCACTCCATAAGTGTTACTATCAATTTACCAAACGATGCTACAGAAGAACTTGTTGGAAACTTGTATATGGAAGCTTGGGAAGCAGGTTGTAAAGGGGTTACCGTTTACAGAGATGGTTCACGTTCTGGTGTATTGATTTCGAATGAAGAAAAAAAGGAAGATGAAACAGGAACTGTTGTTTCTGCTAAACGTCCCCAAGTTTTAGAATCGGATGTAGTGCGTTTTCAAAATAGTAAAGAAAAATGGATCGCTTTTATTGGATTGTTAGATGACCAACCCTACGAGATTTTTACTGGTTTTGTTGATGATGAAGACGGAATTTTAATACCGAGATGGGTTAATAAGGGATTAATCATAAAAAACAAAAATGAAGACGGAAGCTCTCGCTATGATTTTCAATATAAAAATAAGAGAGGCTACAATACAACTATAGAAGGATTATCTCATAAATTTAATCCTGAATTCTGGAATTATGCCAAATTAATTTCTGGTACTTTAAGACACGGAATGCGTATAGATAAAGCTGTAGAACTTATAAATAGCTTGCAATTAGATAATGAATCTATCAATACGTGGAAAAACGGAGTTGCACGCGCTTTAAAACGTTATGTGGCCGATGGAACTGAAGCAAAAGGACAGAAATGCACCAACTGCAACTCCACAAATCTAATTTATCAAGAAGGATGTTTAACCTGTAAAGATTGTGGGTCTTCTAAATGCGGATAGTACGACGTAAACTTTGATAAATTTAGAACTAGAAAACAACGTTTAAAAATTCTTTCGTTACTTTCAATTAGAATAAAAAAATCCCTGTTAGCATCTTAACGCTAACAGGGATTTTTTCGTTTTAGTAGTGTTTTAGCCATTCTGTTTATGCTGTAGGTCTAAATTTTGGCTTTAAAGTCTCGTTTCTATCGGTGATTTTCGATGAGTTTTATAAAAATTTTTATCGTAACCATTTTCCGAGAAATCGGGAATCTTATTTGTTCATTCTATAATTTCGTAGTCAATGCTTAATTTTCGCAAAGCCCTTAAAGCAGAACCAGAATTCCTATCTTGTATCTCAATATCTACGGCATCTCCTTCTAAGAGTATATCAGTAAGTTCTTGAGCCAAGGATTCACCAATACTAGATGAAATCTCTATAATACACTTAGCTATAGCTCTTTTATCTGGCCTCTGAGCATCACATGACAATAAGTTTAATTTCATAATAATTGTTTATAAATGCAATATACGAGAGTTGTAATAAGTTTAGGTGAAAATACACCATTATTCGTTTTTATATCGTGCTAACGCGTTTTCCTATTAACTGAAGCTTTATACATAATGCAACGTTAAAAGTACAAACGAGCTGCCACTTCTCTTTTAAGAAGCGCGTTTTAAGGAGCTGCACGGAGAACGGGTACCAAATTATTCTAGCAATCCAACACTTATTAAAAGTATGCCTCTTAAATTAATTTTGCCCAGAGTTCTAGCCGCCTATTATTTTTTGGCCATTTGTACTTTTGTGCTCCCAACAAAACAACTGTAGTGTTTTAAGATTAAGTATCTATTTAAGTTATTTTTGAAATAGATAAATAATAAAACAGCTAATCAGTTTAAAAAAATTGATAAAAAAAGCCGATCGTTAGATCGGCTTTCCTGATTATTCTTAATTACATTTTCTAAAACGGTGCATACTGAAATTTTTGTCCACCTACTGAGACTCCAGCAATAACACCTGCCTTAGGTTTAGCAATTACTAGCACACCATCACTATAATTTACTTTTTTGAAAGCACCCTTATCTACAATAACGGCTTTCGCTTCTGCTGAAAATTCAAAATTACCGTTTTTAAAATCTTCAAGGTTCTTCTCATTCTCAAAAAAGATTATTTGTGTGAAGGCCTCACCCCCTGCTTGTAATCCTATATCTAATTTTTTCAGCTTCGCCATACCCACAGCCATTCCATTTTCGTACAGAACACCGTTACCTGATGCCGCTCCAATTATCAAAGCACCTTCACCAACGTTTGGAAAGACTACGTATCCAGAGGAATCCTCAAAAAATTTTTCTACGGCTTTATCAGTATTTCTTATAGTCATCATTACCTTTTCCGCGTCTTCTATAATTCGCTTATCATCTTTGTTCTGTGCAAAAGACATTAGCGTTACAAACATTAGTACCGCAGCCATTTTTAAGTTGTTAATTTTCATAATTATTATTTATTAGTTAAACATTCATATTAAGAAAGATTATATAAAAATCAAAAACTAGAATCCTTCATAATAGTAAAAATAAGTAATGAAATCAACTCTCATTAATGCAAATCAAACAAGTTTTAATTCATTAGCTTTAAAAGAAAAGAGACAACTTAATAAAATATGGTGATTAATTTTAATGGAAATAATCGTCCTGACAAAAATTCTAAATTTGAATTTTCGGAGGCACCTATAGCCTATTATTCCTTAATTTTATAAATTTTTTTAAAGAAGGGTTTCGCGCAACTTTTGTACTGAAATAATATTAACTGAATTAATCTTTCGGAGACGTAATTTAAAATAAGTAACGCTAAATTAAGTGTTTCAATTACGATGTGAGAATCGCTTTAATCTCGCAACAACTATAAAGCGCTTATTTAAAAAATAAAAAGCACATCTTAAATAAAAGAGGAATTAGCGTAGCAAAACTTAATTCCAGATTCAACGTTGGAGAGATTGAAAATAAAATATTAGAGGATTATTAGTATGTCTAATCCCCTAATATTGTTAATACATTATATTAAATACGATTGTTTGTAAGCAAGAGTATAACACTTTCTCTTCTATTACTTAAAAGTTAGAATAATAGTCTATAAGAATGAGAATCTCAATTATACAAGATCGTTAACTAATCGTTAACTATAAGAGCATGAATTACTCCAGGCAACCATCCTATTAGAGTTAACAAAATATTTAGAAGGAAGGCCCCACCAAAACCTTTTTTCATAAAAACGGCTACTGGAGGAAGTAAAATACTGAGTATTATAGTAAGTAATGACATATTTTAAAAATTTTTAGATTTATAAGTTCTTTATTATTATAGAAATTATTTAATTATTTCTCTAGTGCGTTCTTCGTTAACATTTAGTGGTGGTGCCCCAGTTGCTCCTCCAAAAAACGCAGCGAAAGCTCCCAATAAAAGTAATACAAATAGATAAATACTTGTTTCTCCAGCCGCATCAGATACTTTCTCGCTAGCTTCTAACGCTTCCTTTTTAGCTGTGGCATAAGTTTCTTCTAGATTTTTAACCGCTGTATCTAATTTAGTTTTCCATTTAGAAATAACCCCGTTAATTTCTTTTTCAGTTAAATCGGTGTTGTTTGTTAAATAATCTTTTAAATCCGCTTCATTTAGGTAGTCTTTATTTCCTTGTACCGAAATATCCAAATCCCCATTGTTATCAAGGTTGACTTCTATATCATTTACAAATTCTGTAATAGCATCTTTTAAATTTAATTTTTTTAATGCTTGAGAAGATTTATTGTTAAGCGTTTGCAAATCGTCCTTAACGTTTTCTTTACTATCATTAGGTACTATGTTATACTTTTCGGCAGTATCAATTAATTGAAACATTTCCTGTTTAACACGGTCGAAAGTTTTATAGGTGTCCTCATTAGATGATTTTCTTGCAGTGTCTAAATTTACCATAACCTCCTTGGCATTGTCACTATTAAACGCCGAAGATATTAGAGACCCCATACCAGAGAAAGTATTACTAACAAATGAAATCACTAAAAAAACAGAGATTACCAGGTAAACACCCCAGGCCAAAAACCCGTGAATTCCCCCATCAGCATTACTTGGTAAACCAGCAGATCTTGCAGCTATTAAACCACCTACAAACAAAGCAGACAAATTAGAGAGTATCCACCAAATAATTGCGCCAGTACCAATTCCATTAAAAGGCTCTGAGTCGGTCATTGGGTCAATAGAAGTCATACCTATCCCTAATCCCAAAAGATGAAGAACAAACGAGATGACGATTGCTGCTAAGGCGCCAGCGAAAACTCCGCCCCAAGATATTCTAGAAAATCTATTTTTAGTACTATTTAACGGTGTAGAAATCATATTCATAATAGATGGTTTTATAGGATTATAATCTTTAAATAATCCATAATTAAGTGCTTCAAAAATAAATAATTTGTTATTTAACAATTAACGCATTAAGAATAAAAATTAATTGATTTGCCACAAAGTCTAGTATAAAGAAATAATTGAGGGATAAAAGCCATATTAAAGAAATAATTCTCATAATATTACAACTTTACATATATATAAATATGAATAACTAATAATATACTGATTTTATAAGAATTTTTTAACAATTTATATTTGAAAAATATCATATATTGAATAAAACAAATATTATGAAACGACAAACCATAAAAACGATCAGCAATTTTTTTAAAATAACGACTGTTCTACAAATTGGATTTTACACCTATGTATATTTCAATACATTGAAAAATAAAAAATCTTAGAGATTTTTTTTAAATTAAAAACCCGAATTATTAAATTCGGGTTTTTGCTTTAATTAAGAATTAATATAAAACTCTGGTCTATCATAGAGTGTGTCGTCTAATGGGAAATTTGTGTCGGTGTTATTGCGATCATAATTAGACAAAACATCAACTTCATAATTTCTGTCTACGAGCGTGCCTTTCTTTATGCGTTTAGTTTCTGCAAATGTTTTATGATTAACACTTTTGGCAAAAACAATTTTACTCTCCAAATTTAGATGTGCTAATCCTATTGGAATAATTAAATGATTTTCTCCATCCGCATTAATAAATTCGTGTACGCCATCTTGAGCTTTTGCATTATATGTTTTATGATTGGCTTCTATAATGGAAGCATCGACTTCGACATCAAGATAAACGACGCGCTCTTTCGTTTTATTTACTAGTAAATTATCTACCTTACCTATTACGAGACCCTCTTTGCCCTTCACCTCCCAGCCACGTACATCTTTATGGCTATCGGCGATCTTGTAGTTAGATAATTCTTCAAGATAGAATAGTTTTTTTTCTTTATCTGTGCTCATATTTTTATCTATTTATCATATTGGTTAATAATTGCTCTGATTGGTTGAAAAAATTCTTAACAGCCGTTTTCTGTTCGAGCGTTTGGGTGCTGGGCGCAATTGCCATAGCTGCTTGTTGCAATTCGGTAATAGCGTTGTCCAATTCAGGATAGTGTTGCACCTGTATTTTCTTTAAGGCTTGAACAATAATATTTGAAGTGCTTTTAATTTTGTTTGAATGCGAGAGATCCTCAGGGTCGTTGGTAATAGCTTCAGCATTAAATCGCGCTGTTTCTATATCAGCATCAACATCTACTTCTAAACTATTTGCTGTAGCTTCTGTGGCATCGATAAGTTTTAACAGTGCATTATGCGAATAGTTATGATCAAGCCCCATATCTGTATCATTTGATATATAAGTCTGAAAATTTCTAATTTTTGTTTTTGCTGTTTCAGAGAGTAACATTACATTTTCATTAGAGGCGTTTTCCATTGAACTATCGTCTGCCACAATTTCGGTCTCATTATAGGTGTTATCATTTTCGTCATCATTATTCATCATAATTACGTAATAAATGAGGACTAATGAACCCAAGACTAATAAAATCCAAGGCCATACTGGTTTTCTTTTTTTAATTTTAATTTCTGCCATAATATGTGGTTTTAAAGTGATTTATACATTTTTTAAAAATAATTAGTAACGAAAATTATATATTGTGATTAACCATCCAACCAATCCCAAATTTGTCTGTGCATCTTCCAAAATAGCCCCATTCTCTTTCTCTATAATTATGATGTATTTGTCCGCCACTAGATAGCTTATCAAAAAGATCTCTACCTTCGTCGACACTAGTAAATTCGACACTCATATGAATTTGATTCCCACTATTAAGCGGCGTATCGGGCGACACATCATAAGCCATGAAGTATATGTTTTTTCCTTTAAGCTCTGCGTGTTGTAAGTTATTTCTATAAGAGGATGGAACATCTATCTTTTTATCTTCGTAAGTTTGACGATTAATAACTTCAGCTTCAAATAAATCACTATAATAATTTAACGCTTCTTGACAATTTCCTTTGAATGATAAATAGGCCTGTACTTTCATAATTTCTTTTTAATTTAAGTTGAAATTTAACACCACTAAATTATTACAAACTTAAATTGATTTTTAACTGATTTAGAGTTATTTATAACGCTATTGGGTTTACTAAGAATTAATACAGTTCAAAATATTACTCTTTACACCCTAATTATGCGTTACTTATCGCGCTATATAAAATAGATTTTTTACAAAAAGAGCATTCATTTAAATACTATTAGTAGAGATCCCTAATAATTATAAACGTCTAACCTACTTAAACGCACGCATAGTAAAACAGCCGTTAAATTGAAGTTTGCCGTGACTTAAACACCTTTTAAATTATAAACCATTTTATGGATTGAATCGTTTCACGTAGGACATTCTAATTGTAAGAGTATGTATGAAATTTGATTCAGAAATAACTAACATTAAATTTATTCGCTAATATCTCATCAGCGCTAATTTCAAAATAGGGAAAGCTTTAGATTTGATCTATAAAAAAATAATGTATTCTTTATGGAAAGAATATATATATTCTTTTTAATTTTACCGCACTCTTAATCAGGTCGTAATTAGGTAATCATTATTAAATAACTGTATGCGAAAGGAAATAAAATTAATAATTAATAAGTTAAAAGCCCTCTTAAAAAAATGGTTCAATAACTATAATGAGCATTTGCCCTATATTATTACCTCAGGAATAGCGTTAATAATTGTTATTGGTGCAGTGACTGTTTTTATTGAATTAACCGAAAATTTAAAATCCGAAATATTAGGGCAATACGACAGCGCTATCACTCAGTCCATTTTATTATGGAGATCCAGTGGACTTACAGAGTATTTTATATTTGTTACCCATATAGGGGGTATTTATGGTTATTTAGTTGTTTTCTCATTAGCTACTTTTCTGCTTTTTATAACGTTTAAAAATTGGCATTATGTGTTCCAGTTAAGTATAGTAATGATACTTGCGCTGAGCTCTAATGTTATAATTAAAGAAATGGTAAATAGATCTCGACCGGATTTAGAACATTTAGTAATGGTAAAAACTTTGAGCTACCCTAGTGGTCATGCAATGACAGCGATGGCTTTTTATGGATTTATTATTTTCCTTACTTATCAATTTAAAATTAACGGCTTTTTAAAGTTTGTTATTATAACAGTATTAACAACTCTAATTATAAGTATAGGTTTAAGTCGCATATACCTAGGCGTACATTTTCCTTCCGATATTATTGGAGGATATATTGCCGGCTTCATTTGGGTCGTACTTTGTGCGCTTATTTTTAATTTAATTAAGGTGTTTAATAAAGATCCTAGCACCTAATATATAAGGTGTTTATTGTGTCATTTATGACTACTATTTACTAAATAATCCATAAAAGGAATCTCTTTTAACTTGCCAGTTGTTTAATTGTGGGTCTTATAATGTTGCTCTTTTTATTAATTGCCTGCCATAATTTATTTTGCTTAGTTGACGTAAACAACAATAGTTTATAAAATTCAGAGCCTTTTATGTAGCATTAATTATTCTTACTTTTGCTATAATGACATTTTTATATATTCAGACCATAAAATCTGGAAAAAACAAACCTGTTCCCTATTGCTTGGCAATACAAGATGGTGATTTAGATTCTTTTTACACGTTTAATTTTAGACCAGAAATCACGATTAGCAAACGCGTTTATGAACACAACAATTTAGATTGGAAAGTGCACAGCTCCGCACCTCTGTTTTGTGATATTGCTGATGAGTTAATTGAACTCTTACAACACAAACAACTGGTTTTTGCTGATTTTAATCAGTTTATGTTATTACAATCACAGTTTAAGATGGTTGGCTATAATTTTAATACCCAGCCAAAGTACGTCTGGCACACACTCCCTAAAAATAATAAAAATTCGAAGGAATTGGAGCTATGCTTACCTCCTTCTCCAAACCTTAGTGGCAATAGTGAAACCTATGCCGAAGCTTTTTTACAATTAATGCATAAAAGTTTCTTCAGCACTACACCAAGAAATTTATCGCAACAAGTCGTTAAAAATGTGTCGTTAAATTTAGATTTCTCGGAGTATAGCACGGCCGCAGGAGTTTATTATTTTTTTGATGCCTCTGGAACCATCATTTATGTTGGTAAAGCCAAAAACGTACGGAAACGTCTTCAAAGTCATTTTAATGGTTTTACAAATTCAAAAACTATAGATTACTCAAAAATCACAGCGGTAACTGTAGAATATACTGGCAGTGACATTATCGCCCAACTTTTAGAATCTGCTCAAATAAAAACACTTAAACCACTCTATAACACACAGCAAGTTAACGATGCGGCCCCATTCATAATCAACAAAAGCAAGACCGCAAAAGGGATCAATAAGCTTCAAATTACACGAAAAGACATTGCCGATAATAGGCCCGAAATATATTTTAATAAGCGATCGGTTAAAAAGGTACTACTTCAATTGGCTACAGAATTTGGCCTGTGTAAAAAACATTGCGGCTTAGAGCGCATTAAAGGACCGTGTAGTAATGTTACGTTAAGACACCAAAACTGCGTGTGCGCAAATACAGAAGCCATCGCGAAGTATAACGAGAGATTTGAAGTTGCCCTCTTTGAGTTTAGTACTAGAAAATCGGGGGGAATTTACAAACTAAAAGGACGGCATATCAATGAAGATGCTTTTGTGTATTTATTGAATGACATTTACGAGGGCTATGGTTTTATTGGTAAAAATGAGACTGTTACGAATGAAAACGATATTCTCGGCCATCTCATTCCTCAAAAAAATAATTACGACACCTCTCGCATTTTAGAACATTTATCAAAAACAGTAACGTTGGAAAATATTTTAAATTGTTAAAATAAAACGAACAGATAAACAGTGTTTTTTTTTTGTAAAAAGACACGTTTTAAGTAACCTGATTTTTATTATTCTACACCTCTTAATTTAAGCGAATTAGTACTAACATCAGCAGTTAATAATTATCTATTCCTATTTAAAAAACCAAAATTTTATTGAAGGATACGTGATATTTTTTTGATATCTTGTGCCTATTAAACCTAAGTACGACTATAGCTTACTTCAATATTTGGTTTATTGAAACTAATTTATAAATAAAGTTAAACAGTTTTAACTCTGTACTAAACCAAAATATCAAGAACCCCAAAACTAAATTTAATAATAGTGAACAGTTTAGAAATTATAATTCTTATTTTGAATGTATTAATTTGCATTCCTACTTTAGCCTCACTAACTACATTCGACTATTGGTGGATTCGTGATTTCGATTTTCCAAGAATTCAAATTTCATTTTTAATTTTGGTTAATCTCATTTTAGCTTTATCCTTATATTCTTTTCAGGAGCCTTGGCATTTTATTATTGTAACAGTTTTACTTAGTTGCTTAATATACCAATGTTGGTTAATTTTTCCATATACCATTCTTGCAAAAAAGCAAACCTTGAAATATAAGGGAAAATCCGATGATGCGAGTATTAGCATTCTGGTGAGTAATGTTTTAATGACCAATCGTGATTACAACAAACTCATAAATTTAATTAAACATAAAAATCCTGATCTTTTTTTAACCTTAGAATCTGATGATAAATGGGAGAAAGCATTAGACAGTTTCGAAGACGAATATCCGCATTCGGTAAAAGTGCCCCTTGATAATTTATACGGTATGCATCTCTATTCGAAACTCCCCTTAGAACAAATGGAGGTGAAGTATTTAATTAAAGAAAGTATTCCATCAATTCACGGATATGTTGAATTAAGAAATGGTCTCAAAGTTAAAGTGCACTGCTTACACCCTAGACCTCCTAGCCCTACAGAAAGTAAAACGTCCACGAATCGCGATGCAGAACTCTTATTAATTGGTAAAGAAATTGAAAAAAATCAAAGCTCAACATTAGTTTTTGGGGACCTAAATGATGTAGCTTGGTCACGAACCACCAAAGTATTTCAGAAAGTTAGCGGACTTTTAGACCCGCGAAGAGGTCGTGGTTTTTATAACACGTACAGCACTAAGCACTTTTTTCTGCGTTGGCCGTTAGATCATGTTTTTCATAGTGATGATTTTACATTAATAGCAATATCTAGAGAAAAGGATATTGGGTCAGATCATTTTCCGATGTCTATAAAACTAAATTATTCACCAGAGAAAAAAGTAAATCAAGAGAAGTTAGAAGTCAGCCAAGAAGAAGAACAATGGGCCAGTAAAAAAATAGATAAAGGTAAAAAATCATCTTAAAGCATCGATAGAGGTATAATGGAATGATACGGAAGAAATAAACGTAACAATATAAAACACTATTACCTTTATTTATAGTATTGCCACATCATTTATTTACGTTTATAACGTGCGAAATTTTTAAAGCTCATAAAAAAAAAATAGGCTTGCTAAACCGATTTAACCCCATTAAAACAAGCGTCTTATTAGTTAATGTAAAAAGCTCTCACGTTGTAGTAAGCGCTTTTAATATATGCTAAGCTGTTTGGACATA
>NZ_VSKM01000012.1 GCF_008086175.1 Bizionia saleffrena | reverse complement strand
TTGGTTGTCCGCCAGAAACGGTCCCTGTGGTAGCATCTATTACAGCGCCATCCGTTGGTACTGGGTTAAACACATACGTTCCGCCTGGTGTTGCTTCTGTATCGACAATACCGCCGTCGCACGTTGGTGTCATTGTTATACTCGCATCATCTACTGATAAAACGGTAAGATCGAAAGTTGCTGTTGATGGGCATTGTCCAGTTGTGGTATACTCAATAGTGTACGTTGCTCCAGCCGTTCCGCTCAATACTTCTCCTGTTGCCGGATCGATCGTTGCTGTATCTGTTGGTAAAGGATTAAAAGTATAGGTTCCTCCTGCAGTTACGAAACTATCTACTGTCCCCCCGTCGCAAGTCGCTTGCATTGTAAATGATGAGTCGTCTCTAAGGTTAACAATTAAGTTAAATGCTGGTGTTGGTGAAGCGATGAAGCATCCTAAAGCACCTGCACTATCAACACGAACATAAATGGGTTCTGGGTTGACGACATTAATATAATCACTAACTAAAGCATTTGTTCCTGCATTAGCATCAGCGAATGTTGTATAATACGTTACCGTATAGTCTGTATTAGATTGTGTTCCTAATATAGTTGCATTTTGAGACTCTAAATCGAATGGTTCTGTACCATCGTTAGAAGCATCATCGCAAAGTTCCATATCTGGAGCTGGATTGTAAGTTATATTTAAGAAATTTAAGGTAAATAATTCTGTATCTACACAAGTTCCAGAAGTTGCATCTTCAATTCTTATAAAAACAGGCTCTCCATCTGTACCGGAATAGTTTGCAGGATCTAAAATAGGATTCGTTCCTGCGTCGGCATCTGCTTGAGAATTATAGTACGTAATACTAAACTGCGTAGGATCTTGAGTGCCTAAAGCTTCAGAATCATTTTCAGTAAGATCAAATATTACCGCTCCGTTGCCATCATTACACTCCGTTAAATCGTTAACATTATCAATTGTTGGTCCTGGAAGAAATTCAACAGTTACCGTATCAGAAGCTTGGCAACTCCCTGAGAACACAATTTCTACTGTATAGTCTCCTGCTTCGGTAGCATCGTAGGTAGATCCAGTTTCACCTGCAATAAGAACGCCATCCAAATACCAAGCATGCGTAGCCGAAGGTGTTTGAGTATCTAAAGTCACTGGAGCACCAGGGCATTGCGCTGTACCCGCTGCGATAGTGACATCATTTCCTAAATCACCTCCTAAATTAAAAGAGCCCGCTTTAAGAAATACGGCGGCATCATAAGCCGTGTCTTGATCGTCTGCAATCACCAATTTAATGGTATATACATTATTAGGAATTACAGCAGACGACGCCGTCATAGAAGTCGTATATCCCAGAAAGTTTGTTGGATTATTAGCTGGAGGCAAGCCGGTAGTAGGTCCATAATAAGAGTCAAAAAATATTGGATTTACAGACAGACAAACGTTATTATGCGTATTATCTCTAACAGTAAGTACAGATACCACATCTGTGGTACCTGGTACCATAGCTAAATTTGTAGTTATTCCAGTAGCTTGATCTGTTAATAAAAAGGCAAACGCATCGGTAAAACTACATTGAAACGTACCATATTCTTCAGAAGCAAAAATAAAATCGAAACTAATAGTATCGGCAAGGGGAACAAAATCAAACTGTATGTAAGATGCATTATTAGTAATTCCTGGTGTTAAACCTATAGCAGCTTCTAAGTCTGTATCACCTGGCCAAGCATTATTTCCTTCACTTTGCGTACCTACTTCTGGTCCTTCAGCAAGAACGGCAGACCCGGACGTCAATACAATTCCCGCCTCAAAGCCAAAATTACCACCTGTACTGCTAAAAGATCCTATTCCATTTACACTACCAAAATCACTTCCTGTACTAGAAGTCACATTGGAAACCCCTGCACAGTCGCTATTAATTAGCACGTCACTTATTAAACCATCTACAGTATAATCTGTTGTACTAACCTCTATATAAGGACTTGGAATAATTACTGTTATTGTAGTTTGTTCGCTACATCCCGTTGGGTTTGCATCGGTTACGGTTAATGTTACGGTATACGTCCCAAACCCGGTAAACACATGACTTGCAGATTGCCCTGTTGCCGGTGCTGTTCCATCACCAAAATTCCAAGAATATGTTGCTCCTGTTCCATCATCTGAAAACGTTGCACTTCCATCAAACGTAACCGTATCGCCATCGGCTATTATTATATTTCCGTCGCCGTCGGCTACAGGACTTGTGCTATCTATAGTTGGTGTAATCGTTTGGCAAGGCACTAAACACTCTATTGTTGCTGCCCAACCTGTTGTATTACCAGAACCATTACTTACAAAAACAAAAGTTAAACATCCCGAAGTGTTTCCTGGAGATGCGGTAATAGTACCTGGAAAAGCAGCCGCACCAGTACCTGACAAAACATCCAATACAGGAGCCGAGGTATCGTCTCCATCATAGACGGTTAAGGTATCTGCTGGGTTGCCTCCAAAAGCTGCCTGAGTACCAAACGCTGTAAAGGCCACTTGCACTGAGGCATCTACAGTATCTGGACATATAGTATATTCGAAATTTTCATCATTGCTGTAATTTGCCGAAGTTCCTCCAGAATCGTAGAAAACTCCAGAACAGGTATCAATGGACCCGTTTTGCATAAGCACATCTTGAGCAGATGCCGTAAAAAAAGTAAACACTAAAAGTATGAGTAATGTAAAATTCTTCATTATAATGAGGTTATTTTTCAATATTAGGTTAATCTATCTGCAATTATACTAATAATTACTGAGTTTTTATGACAACAATTCAGTCTAAATACCTCGTTAACTGTGTTAATTATCTATTCAATTAACCATTCATCTATTCAGTAAAGAATGTCTTCTAACAAATTGCTATCTACTATATAACAACATCTTCTAAAAAAACCCTACCGCCATTTCACAATTATTTAGAAAGATTAGTATTTAAAAACTGCTTCACTTCTAAAACATTAACTTTGATTTTATGAACTATTTTAGTTACCTCCTCTTATTCTTATTGTTAAGTTGCAACTCACAAATAAAAAAGCAAATGCAAAACCCTCATACCAATTCTCTAATTAATGAAACAAGCCCTTATTTATTACAACACGCTCACAACCCCGTAAATTGGAACGCTTGGAACACCGAGACTTTAGAACGCGCTAAATCTGAAAACAAACTTATTATTATTAGTGTGGGTTATGCAGCTTGCCATTGGTGCCACGTTATGGAACACGAAAGTTTTGAAGATGAAGACGTCGCCGAAATAATGAACGCTAATTTTATAAGTATAAAAGTAGATCGTGAAGAACGCCCAGATATAGATCAAGTGTATATGAATGCTGTACAATTAATGACAGGACAAGGCGGGTGGCCACTAAACGTTATTGCGCTCCCTGACGGACGACCAGTTTGGGGCGGTACTTACTTTAAAAAAGACCAGTGGACTCAAGCGTTAACACAGATTGCTAAATTGTACGCAAACAGCCCTGAGAAATTGTACGACTATGCTGATAAGCTTGAGCAAGGGATTAAAAATCTAGATGTTATTGTCCCTAATACTGAAGTGATTGATTTTCAGTCTAAAGATATCGAAAATGCTGTAGACTCATGGTCAGAACACTTCGATTTAAAATTTGGGGGTGTTAAAACACAACAGAAATTTATGATGCCTAACAACTATCACTTTCTGTTGCGCTATGCGTATCAGAAAAAAGATATAGAGCTTCAGAAATTCGTAAATACGACCTTAACAAAAATAGCTTATGGCGGCGTTTACGACCATATAGGCGGTGGTTTTTCTCGCTATTCGGTAGACTCAAAATGGCACGTACCGCATTTCGAAAAAATGCTCTATGATAACGGACAACTTGTAAGCTTATATGCCGATGCTTATTTAATTACAAAGGACCCATTATATAAAGAAGTCATTACCGAAACCTTAGACTTTGTTGCGCGAGAATTAACAACACCAAACGGCGCTTTCTATTCGTCTTTGGATGCCGATAGCAATACGAGTGAAGGGGTTCTAGAAGAAGGCGCCTATTACGTCTGGACAAAAAGAGAACTCGAAACTCTCTTAAAAAGCGATTACAAATTGTTTGCTGAGTATTACAATATTAATGCTTTTGGTTTCTGGGAGCATAAAAACTACGTCCTTATACGATCGGAAAGTGATCAGGACTTTACAACTAACCATAAATTATCTCAGCACGGGCTAAACACTAAAAAGCAAGAGTGGAAAACCCTTTTATTAAAAGAGCGCGCGAAACGCGAAACACCGCGATTAGATGATAAAAGTTTAACCTCTTGGAATGCTTTAATGCTTAAAGGCTACCTTGATGCTTACCGCGTTTTAGGAGACAAAACGTATTTGGATGCTGCTTTAAAAAACGCACATTTTATTGTAAACAATCAGTTAAAAGAAGATGGGAGTTTATACCATTCTTATAAAAACGACACTAGCAGCATTAATGGTTTTTTAGAAGATTACGCCACAACTATTGAGGCTTTTATCTTAGCGTACGAAATTACGTTAGACAAACAATGGCTTTATACCGCTCGGGATTTAACCAATTATGCTTTCGATCATTTTTATGACGCTGCTAGTAAAATGTTCTTTTTTACCAATAACAACGACGCGCGACTGGTATCAAGAAGTATAGACTATCGCGATAATGTTATTCCTGCAAGCAATTCAATATTTGCAAAAAATTTATTTAAACTCTCTCATTTTTTAGGCAATGCGTATTACTTAAAAACAGCAACTACAATGCTCCATAATGTGTCGCCAGAAATTACCGAGTACCCTAGCGGCTTTTCAAATTGGCTAGATTTAATGCTAAATTATACAGAGCCTTATTACGAAGTAGCGATTGCAGGTAAAGATGCTAAAGAAAAATTAAAAGAACTTAACGCTACTTATATTCCTAATAAATTAATCGTGGGTAGTACAACTGCTTGCAATTTGCCACTTTTAGAACATCGGTTTATAGATGGAGAGACCTTAATTTATGTTTGTGTAAATAAGAGTTGCAAACTTCCGGTAAGTAACGTAAACGCTGCCATACAACTGATAAAAGAATAACTGTATAACCCACGGGCGTTGCCGTCTAACATTTAGTACGGCATACTATAGCTGCGTATTTTTTAAATTTTTATAATAGAAATAACATTTTAAATTTGCATAAGCTTCCCAAAATGTTAAATTTTACGGTCTAATAAATTAAAATATAAAATGGAAACACAAAAATGGATCGATAAAGGATGGGAAGTCATTGTAGACCTTGGGCCAAAAGTTCTCGCAGCTATTGCAATATGGCTAATTGGTGGCATTATCGTTAAATACTTATTAAAAGGTATTAATAAAGCAATGGACAAAAAAGGTCTAGAAATTGGCCTAAAAAAATTCTTAAGCAATCTTATTGGTTGGGGTTTAAAAATTGTTTTAATTTTAGTTATTTTAGGAACAGTAGGTATTGAAACCACCTCCTTTGCTGCTGTTTTAGCGGCTGGTGGTTTAGCTGTTGGTTTGGCTTTACAAGGTTCACTATCTAATTTTGCAGGCGGCATTTTAATTATGATTTTAAAACCTTTTAAAATTGGAGATTTTATAGATGCTCAAGGGCAGTCTGGTACCGTGAAAGAAATCGATATTTTCAACACAAAATTACTCACCACGAATAATCAGGAAGTAATAATGCCAAATGGAGCGCTATCCAACGGCAACATTGTAAATTATAGTACCGAAAGCACCCGTCGTGTAAACTTAACATTTGGCGTTGGCTACGATTCGGATATTAAGAAAACTAAGGAGGTTATTTTAGGGGTAATTAATTCGCATCCCGCTATTTTAAAAGACCCTGCTCCTGCCGTAAACGTATCGGAATTAGCAGACAGTTCTATTAATTTTTTCACCAGAGCTTGGGTAAATCAAGCCGATTATTGGGATGTTCATTTCTATTTAATCGAGCGTACCAAAGAAGCATTCGACGAGGCTGGTATCGATATTCCTTACCCACATCAAGTCGAAATTCATAAAGAAGGCTAATGGTATAATAATGCGGTTTTGGGCGTTACCAAGAGAAAAACATGGTCGGGCTTTCACTACGCGCTTCCCGATAGTAATCGGGAGAGCTTAAACAAGCCGTTTAACCCCTAACGCAACCACGATTGCCCCTTGTAAAGTATTAAAACGATTAAGTAATTCTTAACGCGCGCTTGGTTGCAGCTTTATAAAAAATAAATGAGCAATTGCTTTTACAGTACTAATATTTTAGGGTTTTGGTTTTGGTTTTAAAGCCACAAAATCTTTTAAATAATAGGGCTCAAAATAAGCGACATCTTCGGTGTCGCTTTTTTTGTACTTAGCAAAAGCTAAAGCACCCATTGTACTTGCCGATGGTAATTTATGCTCTATAAACACCGCGTTTTCGTGCGGTATTAGTGTTTTAGTTTTCTCAACACCATTGCCAACAAAATAGACTTTACCGTTATTTAAATATGTTGCAAAAGCATCAGTATCTAATATTTGTGCTTCAATAGCACGCACCATTTCATAATCTGAGGAAAACACAGCCGAATACACTTCCATTCGTCTAGCATCTAGCATCGGTACAATCACGCCACTTTCCGCATTTACTTGGTGTGCTAACGCCTCTAAAGTACTTACTGCTATTAACGGGATCTCTAAAGCATAACATAAGCCTTTTGCTGCCGACACTCCAATACGTAACCCTGTATAAGACCCTGGGCCTTTACTAACCGCAATAGCGTCCAAATCTTCGCGCTCTACTTTTGCTTCTTTTAGAATGTTTGCGATAAATGTGTGTAAGCGTTCGGCATGCGAATAGTTATTATCGTAATCCTCTTTTAAAAGCAAAGTCTCTCCTTCTTTAGAAAGAGAGACAGAACAATTTGTTGTTGTTGTTTCTATATTTAATATTAAAGCCACGGCTATTCTGTTATTGGTTTTCCAAGATAGAAATCTAATACTTTCGTCTTAAAAATAAAATCATATTTCGCATTAATTAAAGACGACTCCGCATTTACTAAACGCAAACGCGATTGCTCTAAATCGAACGCATTCATCGCTCCTATATTATAGCGTTCTTGAGAGTTGTTAAATGCTAATTCTTGAGATTCTAAGGATACCTTTGCAGCGTCGTAAGCTCTGAACGCCGCTTTTGCATCGGTAAACGCACGTTGTATGTTCGACTCTAAATTTAATTTTGTTTGTTCCAAACGCAATTTGGCATTCTCTACTTGAATACGCGATTTCGCAACTGCCGTTTTATTTTGAAACTGTGAAAATATAGGTATATTAACACTCAAGGTAAAACGGTGCGATTTCTGATCGTTTAATTGTTGAAAAAACGGATCTTCATTTTGTTGTAAATTAGAATAAAACACATTCGATCCAAAACCGTAACCTAAAGAGACACTCGGGTAATATCCAGCTTTAGAAATTTCTGTTCCTAATTGTGATATTTCGATACCTTTTTCAGCGACTTTAACTTCATTTCTATTTGCTAAAGCATAATCTAAAATAGGAGACACATCGTTATACATTAATGCTTCCGAAGGTGAATCTATCTCTATAACTTCTACAGCGAAGCCTTCAAAAGGCACTTGTAATAATTGTGATAGTGTTAATAAAGATAACTCATAATTGTTTTCGGCTACCGTTACACTTTGCACGTCCCTACTTAAAGTGGCTTGCGCATCGTAAACATCGGCTCTTGGTTGTGCGCCTGCATCTACTAATTCGTTGACACGTTGTAATTGTTTTTGAGAAAATTCGTATTGTGCTTCTGCCGTTTCTAAATTTTCAATATTAAATAAAATATTTAAATACGCGTTCACGACGTTTAACGAAATATCATCTTTAATGCGGTCTAATTCTAACTGATTAGATTCTAAATTTAATTGCGATTGTTTGTATAAGTTCGTGTTTCTAAATCCGTTAAAAACGGTTTCATTTACGTTGAGCCCTAAACTGGTACTATTAGACGTTCGGTTGGTAAATTGCCCTTGAAACAACTCCACATTACCTGTAGAAAAACTATGATTAGCATTAGCGTTAACCGATGGTAAAAACTGCCCTTTTGCAGCAATAATATCTTGCTGATTCGTCAATAATGTATTCGACGCCTGTTTTACAGTAATGTTATTATCTAGCGCGTAATTAACACTTTCTTGCAACGTCCATTGCTTGTCTTGCGCTAAAGCGGCGAAACTTAGACTTAAAGCGACTACTGTTGCGAAAATTGTTTTAGTTTTCATCCTCATCGTTATTGTCTTTTAATGCTTTGTTCCACACTTTAATTTTATCACCTTCTTTTACACCGTCCGTTATTTCGATGTTTATTCCATCTGAAATACCAAGTTCCACATTTTTCTTTTCGTACTGACCATCGCCCACCATTAATTCTACATACGGTTTTTCGGTAATACGGTTAAATTGAAGTAGCGCTTCTTTTATAACTAGAACACTGTCTTTACTTTCCATTTCAATCTCTGCATTAGCACTGTAACCTGCTCTAATTTTTGTAGACTCTTCAATATCGACATCCGCTTTAATTGTAAACTGTACTGCGCCATTTTCCTCGTTTCCTTTTGGTGCAACGAACGTTAATTTTGCTGGGAACTTTTTCTCGTTAATCGCTCCTAATATCACTATGATTTCTTTACCTTCTTGAAGCTTACCAACTTCAGCTTCATCGACTTTTCCTTCAAAAATCATTTTACTCATATCGGCAATAGTAGCGATTGTTGTTCCCGCATTAAAACTATTACTTTCTATAACTTGATCACCTTCCCTTACCGGAATTTCTAATACGGTACCAGGAATTTGTGCAGTAATACTCGTGTTTGCAGAACCTCCGCCAGAGAGCGAACCACGTTTTATAATCTGGTAGTTATTCTGTGCTTGGCTTAACGATTCACTCGATTGATTTAGTGATAACTGGCTATTTTCGAAATCTTGTTTAGAAATGACTCCTTTATCAAACAACACTTTGTTTCTATCGTACAATGTCTTGGCGTTATTATAAGATAATTTAGCTGAATTAATTTGGCTATTTGCACTTACTAAACTTTGCTCGTTAGGCACAACTCTAATCGTTGCTATTAAATCGCCTTTCTTAACAATATCGCCTTCTTCAACTAATATTTTATCGATAATTCCTGCAATTTGTGGTTTCAATTCGATTTCTTCTTCAGGATTTAATTTTCCTGTAGCCACCGTTTTAGTTCTTATTGACGTGTAGAAAGGTTCTTCGACTTTAAAGTCTTCAACCCCTTTAGAGTTGGAGTCGCTAAAATATTTTAGAACATAAACTAGAGCAATTACCAAACTTACCCCAATAATTATTTTTAATGCTTTTTTCATTTTTAATGTATTTAATAACGTTGGTTATAAAAATCTATTCGTTTTTATGGTTTATATATAGTATTAATTATTCTTCTCTTAACGCGTCTATTGGCTTAATGCTGGTGGCCTTAAATGCAGGTATTAGTCCAATAAGTGTTCCTAAAAACACGAGAATAAGCAAGGCAATAAAAACGACAGCAATAGGTACCGAGGCATTTACAAGAACGGCTTCGTCCCCTTGCCCAAATGCGGCATTTAATCCAATTAAGATCCAACCACCACTTATAATTCCCAAAAAGCCGGCAATAAGAGTAATAAAAACGGCTTCGACAATAATTTGTCGTTTTATCTCGAAAGGTGTTGCTCCTAAAGCACGGCGCACACCAATTTCTTTAGTTCGCTCTTTAACGGTAATTAATAAAATATTACCTATGGCAAAAACCCCGGCAATTAATGTTGCAATACCCACGAACCAAGTTAAAAATTGCATTCCTGTTAAAAAGCCTGTAAGTTTAGCAAACTCTTTACCTAAGTTAAAACTACCAAAAGCACGATCGTCCTCCGGGTGAATTCTATGTAAATTTTTAAGCATTAGTTTGGCATCGGCTTCAATTTGGGTAATATCGGCCTCTGGTTTACCGGTAATCATTATCCAACCAATATCATTTCCTTGATTGTATATTTGTTGAAACGTAGTAAACGGAATATGAAGATCGCTCGTAGGCCCCATACTTCTATTTCCGTTTTCGAACATACCAACAACCATAAAGTTGATACTATTTATTTGAATGTATTCACCAATCATTTCAGCATCTTTTTGAAATAATTGCTTGTAGATTTCTTCTGAAATGATGACTACTTTTTTATTGGAATCGATATCATTTTGATTGATAAATCGTCCGTGAATCATTTTCTTTTTCTGAACGCGATCTAGTAAGGGGTAATCGCCATTTACGCCAAAACTTCCGGACAAAAAATTTCTGGTAACCACTCCCTGATTTTGATTTCTAGGCACTACAAACTCTACACCATCAATATTTTCTTCTAGCTTTTTAGCATCAAATAAGGTAAGTACTACTTGTTTTCCTTCTTGAAATCCTTTAAAAGGTTTACTAGTACTTTGCCCCCACACAAAGACACTATTGGTTGCGAAGCTTCCGAAGAGTCTATTAAAAGAATTCTCTAGTCCTTTTGCCGAGCCCAGCAAACCAATTAATAGCAAAACACCCCACCATACGCCAACCATAGTTAACACTGTACGCAGTACATTTTTACTTAAGCTATCGTAAACTTCTTGCCAGGTATCTCTTTCGAATAAAAATCTCATTTGTTAATTCTTATTGGTTGGTTACTCATTATTTGATTTGAGGCCGTATTAAACACTGCTGTTAATTCTATATTTACTTTATTAATCATCTCGTAACGCAACTATAGGTTTAATTTTCGATGCTTTTTTTGCCGGTAAATAACCTGCAATTCCACCAGCAGCAATTAAAGTTACGGTCGCACTTACAACTAAGCTTAAACTTACTTTGGGATCTTTAATAAAAAACTTCTCTAAACTGGGACCAACCAACTCGAGAACGCCCATTCCTATTACCAAACCAAGAAATCCTGCGATTACGGTGATAAAAATAGATTCCATTAAAATAATAGATACAATAGATTTAGGTGAAGCGCCTAGGGCTTTTCTAATACCAATTTCTTTAGTTCTTTCTTTTACAATAAAAATCATAATATTACTAATCCCTACTACGCCAGCGATAAGTGTACCAAAACCAATAACGAGAACAATCATTCCTAATCCCGTTGTCATTTGGTTAATACCTTTAGCTTCGTTGGCTAGATTTCGTACTCGCACAGCACGTTGGTCGCTTTCTGCCACCGAGAACCGATCTTTTAATTTTTTCGTTAGTAAACCACTAAAGGCAATCGCCTGGTCGTAACCCATTGCAGGGTTATAGGTAAGATTAATTTGATCTATATAATCGTTATTACCATAAATTTGTTGTGCCGTTGAAATAGGCATATAAATTAAGCGCTCTTCGTTATCGCCACCATCGTCTTCAAACACTCCAACAACTTTATACTGTATTCCGTTAAGATTAATATATTTACCAATTGCCGTTGTTTTTAAAAACAAATCATTTTCTACCAAACGACCAATTACAACTACTTTGGTGTTTTCATTTAAATCTAATTGATTAATGTAACGCCCTTGAGTCACTTTTGTGTTTTCCAAATACTGGTGATCAGGATGTACCGCTCTTACAGAATAGCTATTTTTTTCATTTTGAAAAGAAGCATTAACATTTTTATACACTCGAGCTGTAATAAACTGTACTTTATCGCCGAACTCTTTTTTTATATAATCGTAATCTTCGTTCTTGAATTGAATTTGACGTCCCGCTTGCAAGCCTTTATTCGCTTGTGTTGTACGTCCAGAATTAATAAAAATAGAATTGGTAGCATCGTCTTTAAAAGCCTCATCGAACGTATTGGTTAGCCCGTTTGTAATACCAAAAAGAATGGCAAAAAGCAGAATAGCAAACGTTACCGTAAAACCAGAAAGTAAGGTTCTGGTTCTGTTCATATTTATACTCTGAAATATTTCTCTCCAAAGGTCTCTATCAAACATATTGCGAAGCTCTAACTTGTTCTACAAATTTATCTTCCATAATAACACCGTCTACTAAGCGCACAATACGTTTGCACATATCTGCAATATCTTCTTCGTGAGTTACTATTAAAATAGTTTTCCCTTCGTCGTTTAATTGTTGTAGAAACGCCATTATTTCATAGGAAGTTGTGGTATCTAAAGCTCCGGTTGGTTCATCGGCTAAAAGCAGTTTAGGATCGGCTGCCAATGCTCGCGCAATTGCAACACGCTGTTTCTGCCCACCAGATAATTCGCTTGGCAAATGTTCTGCCCACGCTTTTAAACCTACTTTTTCTAGGTGAAACAGACCTTTTTCAATACGCTCTTTACGTTTTAAACCTTGATAGTATAATGGCAATGCCACGTTATCTAAGGCGTTTTTATAATTGATAAGATTAAACGATTGAAAAATAAAACCCAAAAATCTATTTCTATAAATCGCTGCTTTTTTCTCGGTAAGATTTTTAATTGGGACATTATCTAGGATATAATCGCCTTCATCTGCTTCATCTAGCATTCCTATAATATTTAGAAGTGTAGATTTACCCGAACCAGAAGATCCCATTATCGCGACCATCTCTCCACTCTCTACAGAGAGATCAATGCCTTTTAAAACGTGTAAACTTGAATCACCTATGGGATAAGACTTGTGCAGTTTGTTAATTTTTAGCATATGAATTGGCTTTTTATTGCGTACTGATTTTACAGGAATATAATAATTAGACTGTTAGTATTCAAAAATGTTACATCATTTATAAAAATAAATAAATAAAAAATCTCCAGTTGCGCGTTCAACTACAGATCTAAGCCCTATAACGAACACATTTAGTACTAAAACATAAATGACAGTTTAAAAAAAAAGCTTCAGATGATAACATTTGAAGCTTTACAGTACGATTGGCTATTCCAATTACGCCTTAGGTTTTGTAAAATATTTCCGATAGATAAAAAACCCTAATCCAAAGACTAACACATAAGGCACAGCCATTAAATACACGATTCCGTTGTTAATTCCTTTTGCAGTGCCTTGACCTGCTTCACTCTCTAATACGGCGCGACACATAGCACATTGCGCGTTACTGTTAATAAAAAATAGAAACGAAAATATAAAAAATAAGAGTTTAGTTTTCATAATAATTTAGGTGTAATACGGTGATATCATAATATAGATTACAACGCCAGTAACTGCGACGTATAACCATAATGGGAATGTAACTTTAGCGATTTTTTTATGACGCTCAAAGTTTCCTGAAATAGCACGAACATAGGTTATTAAGACAAACGGAATAACAACTACCGAGAGTACAATGTGTGTAAATAAAATAAAATAGTAAATGTATTTTATAACACCTTCACCTCCAAATTTAGTCGAATCACTCGTGGTATGATACGCAATATATAGTAATAAGAAACTTACCGACAAAAGTATAGCAAACTTCATTAGACGTTCGTGAAGCTTTACTTTTTTATTTAATACAGCTATTAGTGCTACTACTAAAACTAAAGCCGTAAGCGCGTTAATTGACGCATATATTGGCGGTAAAAAAGTAAGCGGTTGGACATCGAACCCTAATTCTCTTAAATTGACGCCAAAAAGTGCAGCAACAGCTACGGGTATAACTATGGATAAAACAACGATCCATTTATTATACTTCTTCTCATTTGCGATGTTTTCGGTACTATTCATTTAACAACTTTTTAATGTCCTCTTTAAGCATTGAAATCTCTTGTTCATTACCATCTTCATCATATTTTTCCTTTTCGCTGATGATTCCTTTATAGAAAATTTTCGGATTTCCGAAGGCATCTAATCGCGAACGCACAAATCCATTTTTATCTATTAATGCAAAATCTCCAGAATGCTCAAACCCTACTTCGTCCTCTACTTTAGCAACATATATATTAAAACCTTTGTTAGCTAATTCGTAAATATCTGCTTCGTTTCCCGTCATTAAATTCCAGTTTGGATTGGTTACGCCGTATTCTTCGGCATATTCTTTTAAAATAGCTGGGGTATCGGTTTTTGGGGTAATAGAGAACGATGCAATACCAAAATCGGTAGTTCCCTTAAATACATCTTGAATCTCCACCAAGTTTTTATTCATTCGAGGACATATTGTTGGGCACGTTGTAAAAAAGAATTCTACAACATAGACTTTACCTTTATAATCCTCTTGAGAAATGGTTTCTCCATCTTGATTGGTAAAGCTAAAATTTGGTACTTTTTTGCGTTTCCCATTAATCTCAATAAACGATAACGCATCGTCACTAGAAAAGTTATTGTCTTGACCAGCACTTAAACGATCGCTTCGTGAGATGTCGTTATTTTTTACTCTATTTACAATTTTAGGCACAAAAATAATCCCAAATAATAGAATAATGAAGGCAATTCCTATGTACGAATAATTAGTTTTCTTTTTCATGATCTGGTTTTATTTGGTTTGCGCGACGTGTAGACGAATCAAATTCTCCTTTTCGCTTTTGTCTATATTCTGTAAATAACACACGTAAATCGTCTGCTCCCATTTTATTCTTCAAAATGGCTACTTTGGTGCAGTTGTAGGCTGTTAACGGATAGACTAGATCATTCTTTTCAATCTCTTTATCTGTTCTATCGTCCAAACGCCCTCTTTGGTTTAAATCCTTATCTACAATAAACACATAGTCTGAAGCGTAATTGCTATCTAAACTTAAAGTGGATCGTAAATTATTAAACAGTTTTTGACTATCATCATTATCGACAAATACAAAATGCCAATACTTTAACTCATTGTATTTATTTAGCTCTTGTTTTAAGCGATAAGCACCGTCTTCTGATCCTTTAGAGACTAAAATAACGACTTGAAACTTTTTAAATCCTTGAAACTTATCGTAGATAAGCTCCCGTAGATTGGACATTTGTTTAATTTTTAATTCGGGATCTGTTCCTAAGAAAGCAATAACAGAGATATGATCTTCTAAAACAATATCAGAATTTGCATAAGACGTTAAATTCTGAACGTCTAATACGTTTTCTTTAACAATGTTTAAGGGTGTGTAGTTGTTCGTTGAAGGGTATAAAAACAACAAAAAGATAACGGGTAAAAAAAATAACGTTATAAGTATAGCTGTTTTTTTAACTTTTTTAATATCCATCGCAAACGTGTCGTTTTATGAGTTTACAAAAATAGAAAAGGTGGTTTAAATAAACCACCTTTTCTCTATGTTTAACACTAAATTAATTAGTGACTAAAATGTATTTTTTACAAACCCGTTTCTAAACACAGACTCGATGTAACCGCCTTCTTGTAATAGAACAAACATAAGGTAACTAATTAAGAAAACGCCTGTCCAAACTATTACTCTTCGCAACGCTGGTTTTTCGTCTCTTAAGTGCATAAAATCCCATGCTATATAATATGCTTTCACTAGGGTTAAGATAATGAAAATCCAGTTTAAACCTTTCATTCCTAAAACCTGTACCATTAAAATTTCAGGCTTATAAATACCTAAAACAACTTCTACTCCTGTTATAAAAGATAAGAAAATTAAAACACCCCAGATTTTTTGAGTGTTTGACTTAAATTTTAATAAACCTTGAAATATTTCTAATTTGTGCTCTTGTGCCATTTTTAAATACTCTTATTATGAATTAAACTAAGTAGAAGAATGTAAATACAAATACCCATACTAAATCTACGAAGTGCCAGTATAAACCTACTTTTTCTACCATTTCGTAACTTCTTCGTTTTTCGTATGTTCCTAAGATCACGTTAAAAAACACGATAATATTAATAACAATACCTGAAAACACGTGAAACCCGTGAAAACCAGTAATAAAGAAAAAGAAGTCTGCAAATATTGGCGCACCATATTCATTTACATGAAGGTTTGCACCGTGCACTACTTGTTTTCCGTTATCTGTAATTTGCTTTATTGATTCGTCGCGAGATAACACTGTTTTATGTCCTTCTTCTGTTAATATTTGAGTTCTAACTAACACCTCCGGATTGGCTTTTAGGCCCTCTAGCACTTCATTTACGGTAAACTTAGGCATTGGCGCTCCTGTTTCGTACCACAGACCATTTTTACGCTCGTGTACTACACGTTCAGTTTTCACCACTTGTGCAAAATCGGCCACTGCCACTCTTTGAAATGTTTCTTTATCGTCTACCGTTGTATATTTACCAAACTGCAAGATATTACCTCCTTTAGTTTGAACAGCTCCATATTCTCCTTTAATAAAAGTGTTCCATTCCCAAGCTTGAGAGCCGACGAATATAATACCACCTATAATGGTAAAAAACATATACCAAGTTACTTTGGTTTTATTTAAATGATGTCCTGCATCTACAGCCAATACCATAGTTACTGAAGACATAATTAAGATAAATGTCATAAAAGCAACATATATCATTGGGTAACTTCCGTGAAAAAACGGAACGTGTGTAAACACCTCATCGGCAATTGGCCAAGATTCTATAAATTTAAATCTTGAAAATCCATAGGCTGCTAGAAACCCCGAGAATGTTAAGGCATCTGATACGATAAAAAACCACATCATCATTTTACCATAACTGGATCTTAGTGGCTCGTTACCACCTCCCCATGATTTACCTTCTTTTCCAGTGGTTTCAACTGTAGTCTCCATAAAGTGTAATTAGTTTATATATGTGGCACAAAAATAATCAATTTATTATACTAAAGAAATAGTACGTGATTTAAATTTGAGTTCCGGTTAATTTGGTTGTTAATGTCTGCTACGAGTGGGCTTGTTTTAAATAGAAAACTAGCTCAAGAAATATAAAAACAAAAAGAGATAGACCCAAAGTATATCAACAAAGTGCCAAAATGTACCTGCCAATTCCAAGCCCAACATATTAGTGGCTGTATACTTTTGTTTAAAATGATTATAAATTACAACCACCAAACAAATAAGCCCTACTAGTACGTGTAAAATGTGAACAAACGCAATTAAAAAGACAAATGAAGCCTTAGGATCGCTAGTAGGACCCGTTAAATAATAGCCAGCTTCTATTAATTGTTGAAAGCCTAAAAACTGCATTGTAATAAACGCAATACCTAAAGCTAAAGTAATCACTAAATAGGAGGTCGTTGCCGATCTGTTATTTTGTTTTAAAGCACGTTTTGCGAGCATAAACGTAATACTACTTATAACAATAGCGAATACACTAAAGATAAAAACGTTTGGCAATTGCAAATCTTCCGTCCAATCTGGCCGTGCGCTACTTACTATTACCGCACTTGTTAGTCCTGCAAAAGACATAATAAGTGAAACAATACCAAACCAAAGCATCATTTTTTTGGCTCTATTATTTTTTTCTTGAAGCGTTCCTTGAGTTAAGTCCATAATTATCGAATAAATTTATCTATCACGTAGACAATTTGAATTAAAGTAATATATAAAACACTGGCTAACATTAACTGTTTCGCCGCTTTTTCTGTCATTTTCTTAAACAACTGAATCGCATAAAACAACATAAACAGTCCGAAAGCGAAAACAATAACCGCTGCAATAATAGACAGTTTTAATTCCCCCGTAATTCCAAAAACCGGAACAATAGAAATTAAAATTGTCCAAATGGTATACATTATTGTCTGCACAGCAGTACCTTTATCTTGTTTACCGGTGGGCAACATAAAAAAGCCACCACGCTTATAATCGGTGTAAAGAAACCACCCAATAGCCCAGAAATGTGGAAATTGCCAAAAAAACTGCAATGCAAATAACGTACCGGGCTCAATACCAAAAGTATCGGTAGCGGCAACCCATCCTAACATAAAAGGAATAGCGCCAGGAATAGCACCGACAAATACCGATAATGGTGTTTTTGTTTTTAAAGGCGTATAGACACACGTGTATAAAAAGATAGAAATAGCACCAAACATCGCTGTTTGTTTGTTTATAGAGTATAAAATTGAAAGCCCTAAAACAGTAAAAACCGAAGCAATTATAAAGGCTGTTTTTACAGACATTCGTCCCGCAGGAATTGGTCTGTTTCTAGTGCGATGCATTAAAACATCTAAATCTTTTTCTATGATTTGATTAAAAGCATTAGAGGCTCCAACCATAAAATAACCACCAAGAGCTAATAATGCAAGCACTTTAAAGCTCACCTCGTCTACCCCAAGCAAATAACCTGCTATTGAAGAGAACACCACACTTAATGCTAATCGCATTTTTGTGATTTCTTTAAAATCTGAAAGTAAACTGTGTTTTACTCTTGGTGTTGCTGTTTTACTCAAAATAGGGCTTTGCTTTACAAGCTGTTTTTTAGCTGTTGCAAAGATACTTTGAAAAAGTAATTCTACAAATCAAAATACCAATTAAATAAGTCTGTTTTAAGTCCTAAACTAAACCATACCGTATTATTGTTTAGCAAAGAAGTTGTTTGTGCTTCTGGATTAAAGTTTCGGTAGCTAATATTAGCAAAGAGTTTTAAATTTGAAGCTGGATTTACCAAGTAACCTCCTTGTAAACTCGCGTTAATTGTTTTTGTTTTTATACCTTGCCCTATGTCCACTCCGGTATCAAAAGGTCGGTCGTTGTAATTTTTATAAATATCGCCACCATAACTAAAGGTATCTGCATCATCATTAACATCAAAACCACGAATACCATACACCAATTTCGCTTCTCCCATCCAACGTTTGTAATTATAGCGCCCAATTAAAATAAGCTCTTTAAAATTAGCACCCCATAAATGGGCCATCGGCTGGTTATTATGTCCGTAATTTAATTCGATAGAATTATGAGAATACGTATACGGTCGTACTTGATTATATTCTACTTGAAGCATTAAGTTCTTCACTTTAAAAGCATCGTAATACTTCGCTCCCAATTGATAGCCATACTTATTTTTCCAACTTTTCTCACCACCTTTTATATCCTTTAGCGAAAACTCATCTAGAATAAATTGTCCGTAAAAATTTACGTTATCATTGAGTTTATATTTTCCTGAGGCCCCTACAATTGCATTTCCTGCATCTTGTCCCGTTTCAAACTCTATCGCTCTGTAAAAAATAATAGGGTTTAAATAATTAATATCGAAACCGCGATCGTTACTATTTGTCCATACTACAGATTCGAATAAACCAATGTTTAAACGTTTGTTAACGTTCCAACTTAAATAGTGATTCGCTATATATTTTGTTAAAAACGCGCCGTCTTCGGTCACTTCTGGTCGCACATCGCGCAACCACGTGTACGTATTTGTGTATTTTATTTTCCAGAATTTGGTGTTCAGTTTTAAAAATGGGTGCGGACTAGCAACATCACTTTGAAATAAAGAGCGGTAACCGTCGCCAATAAATGTTTTACCATGACCAAATTGAACATTTATAAAAGAGGAAGGACTGTACGAAAGATAAGCCTCTGCTACTGGATAATCGTAAGCATCTTCTTTAAAGCGTTTGGCAATTCCGCGACCGGGAATGATTGCCGGGTCAGGGCCAAATGCTTTTAGAGATTCGGCATATGTATTATAATATTGAGCAAATCGTCCTTGGCTTTCGTAAACCGAGGCAGAAAAACTTAAATTTTTACCTAATCCACCTTGAATATAAACCCCTCTCGTGTTATTAAATGTAGCATTAAAATCGGCATCAAAATCTTTACCGATTTGTAAATCTAACACAGGGTCGATAGTGAACCAATAGGATTTGCTTTGCACTTGCACAAAATGCTCATTCCATAATTTTCTTCCAAACCACGAATTTGTTTCTTTTTTTAACGCTTTATTTTCTGATTTAAAATCATAATAATTAGAAACATCCTCGTATAAATAAGGTTTGGAGGCGGTATGGCTATTGGTTCCGACTAAATTAATAGCACGATCAAATTTCGCATAATTACTATGCGTAAACGGAATATTTAATTGACTGCTATATTCTTTTTCAGAATACGGCACCAAACTTTGTGAAACACTATCGAATTCTTTTTTTGCTTCTTGCTCTAAAACCGAGAGCTCTTGCTCTGTGTTCTTGCCTGATAACTCTTCGGTTAAAACAATTCTATCTTTTAATGGAATAGCTAAAGCAATCGAGTATTGTTTAAAAGTTGCCTTACCATTATACGTCGCTGGCTTCACTTTTGGAAAAGCGTTGAACACTCTAATCGCTTCTGTTTTTAAGGTATTGTAAACGGCATCTACATACATCACTCCAAAAGCTCCTTTAGCATCTACTTCAAAGAGAATAATCACTTCGCCTTTGTAATTCTCATCTACCAATGCCTTAGGTACATTAAAATTCTCGAAGAGAAATTGATACACTTTAGTATCAAAACATTTTTGAATATCCGCTAACGGCTCTTTACTACACGTTTCAAAAACTGGCGGTTTTTCGTTCGTTGTGTTATTCTGCGATAAGGTAATTAGTGGTAGGCAAAAAAGTACTCCTAGCAAGCGAAGCTTCATAAGAAATGGCGTTTATTTTTGCGAAATATAGTGTTTTTTAATGAAGAGAAAACAGAAAAAAAGCGGCTATTGCTTTTCTTAATATCCACTTAGTTTATTTTATAAAGGATTAGACTAATTTTGTATATCAAAAATAATAGGAAGACTGTATAATACCTCCACGACACTATCGCCGTTTTTACCGGGTTGCATTCTTGGTATATCACTTATTACTCGTCGTGCTTCTTTCTCTAATTCTATTCTTGGCGCTCTTGTCTTTAAAACTACCACTTCACCTTGTTTGTTAATTTTAAAAAGAACATCAATTTTTTGACGTCCAATTAAACCTAAATCGGGAGCTAAATCAGCATCGAATTGTTTTTTGACAAATCGCCCTAGTTTCTCAGACATACAGTGTCGTCTGCCCAAGTTTGTGGTTTCACTTTCACAACCAGGATACACAGGCACGAATTGAACCGCCAAAATACTTACTGGTTCCTCGGGTTTTTCGATGTTTAAATCTGGTGCGTTTGTTGATAACACCGCTCTAGCAGGCCCTACAAATTCATTTTGTTGCGTTGTAATAAATACAACATCGTTCTTTGCACTAATAGCGTCGTTATCTGTAACTTGAATAACTTCGGTAATAACTTGAGTCTCTATTTTATTCATAGAGGAAATCTTTTCTGTCGGCTCCCTATACACTTCAAAATTGCTTTCAGTGTAATCTATATCTTCAACTATTTGAACCTCTTGATATATAATACGTTTTGAACTCACTTTAGATTTAGACTCTAAGGCTAGATAACTACCGAGCAAGCATATTATTAATCCGATCTGGAAATAAAGCGATGCGTTGTATTTTAAATCCGTTTGTTTTTTTCCAGATTTAGTAACACTTTTACCACTATCCTGAAGCTTACCTACTTTAATAATTGATTTTTTCATAATAATCGATTTTAAATGTTAATATTATTATAAATAATCAATAAGTGTACCAAACAAAAAAATCCCACTACGGCTTGTAGTGGGATTTTTTAAGAGTATTACTAAACGTACTGTTACTGAATGTTAAATGATATTGGTAAATAGAACGTTACCTTAACAGGCTTCCCTCTTTGTTTACCTGGTTTCATTTGAGGTATTAAACCTACAACACGTTGTGCTTCCTTTTCTAATCTTGGGTGCGGTGCTCTAGTTCTAACGTTTACAATATTTCCTACTTTATCAATAGTAAAGAAAACGCTAATTTTTTGTTTTCCACTTAAACCAAGTTCAGAACCTAATTCAGCATCAAACTTTTTTCTAACTATCTGATTAATCTTATCAGACATACATTTCTTTTTCTGTGCGTTCGTACCACTCTCACAACCTGGGAAAATTGGCACATTTTCTATTACAGCAAAAGAGACTTCTACATCCTCTTCAATTTCTTCAATCACTACTTCCTCGACCTCAACAATCTCTTCTTCTTGACTCGTTTCGGTAGATTCGATAACCGTTTCTTCAATTTCTTCTTCGTCTTCTATAACATCAATAACCTCTGGCGCTGGTGGTGGTGGCGGAGGTGGTGGCGGTGGTGGTGCTTGCATTGTAATTGGAATGTCTTCTTCCAATTCATCGGCCACGTCAAGTTGAGCAATGTCAACGATCTCTTTGTCGTAGGTCTTGTAGTTAATGGCGAAATTTGTTAATAGTAACATTAACACCATCCCAACCGCAAAATAAAGAGAACTGTTTCTCCCTACGTTAGATTTCGGATTTTTTTTAGGTTCCATAAATTAATTTTTTTTCCTGAGTGCTAATTTAACTATTTATTTGTAAAAAAAGCAAAGGTTTATTTATTTTTTAATTCTTTAAAGCGTAAGCCTAGTATTATTAACACAGCAACAACTGTGCCTAAAACGTTTGCTAAGATATCGTTAAAGTCTGTAACACGATTCTGTGTTATAGTTCCTTGCAGCACCTCTATAATTACTCCAAAGATAATGGCTGCTCCAGCAGCATAGATTACAGACTTTAGCACTTTTATATTAAACGTTACGCTTAGCGTTAAAAACCAAAAGCTTGTTAGAATACCGTGAGCCATAGCGTGTAAAACTTTATCACTATTAGTAGGTAACTCTTGGGTGATACTATTAACGTTTAATAAACTGGCCAACAGTAATACACAAGTATACGCTACACTTAAAAAACATAAACCCTTTTTAAGCACTGATCATAGCTTTGTAATCGCTATCTGACATTAACCCTTCTATTTGCGAAGCGTCAGAAAATTTAATTTTAATAATCCATCCCTCTCCATAAGGATCTGTGTTTACCTTTTCTGGCTCGTCTTCTAAAGCGTCATTAAACGCGATAATTTCTCCCGATAATGGTAAAAATAAATCTGATACCGTTTTTACGGCTTCAACAGATCCAAAAACTTCTTCAATTTCTAAAGTGTCATCTACCGTATCAATGTCTACATAAACGATGTCTCCTAATTCGCTTTGTGCAAAATCTGTAATCCCTACAGTTGCTACGTCTCCTTCTACTTTAACCCATTCGTGGTCTTTAGTGTACTTTAATTCTGATGGTATATTCATTATTTTATTTTTTACAAAGGTATTTAATCAAATTGGTATTTCAAGTGGGAAACTACTAATTACCGAAATTATATCGTAGCGTTAATCCAGACCGAATAGTTGTTTGCGGAAATGCTGTCGAAATCGCATATTCTGAGAACGTATAATCGAAATAGAAAATACCAGTTAAGTTTTTACTAAACGAGTAATTCGCATTGTATTTTAAACCATAAATAGTCTGGCCGTTAGTAATTTGATTGTTGTCTACATCCAGATATCTAATAATGGTTTTATTATCGCGCACAGAAATGTTAGCTTCCATTATTAAATCACTCACTATCGACTTTTTAGGCCCTGCAAGTTTTGTTTTTATTCTTACATCTTTAAAACGATATCCTAATCCTAAGACATATTCGTTACCCTGAATTTCGGTCATTAAATTATTATCGAAACTTAAAGATAATAAGCGGTCTTTTTTTAATTCCAATAACACCTTAACAGAGTTTTTCATTTCGAAATCTACACGAATTAACGGACTAAATAGTTCGGTTAAATTAACGTTACTGTATAAGTTTTCGTTTTTAAAATTTCCGGCTTGATCAATATCTTCTGCTGGTTGCGTATTGTAGTCTAAACCATAGTCGATACCGCTAAAATCTAAATTGGTTCGAAACTGGTTTATGGTATAACTAGAACGGTATCCGTGACTTAAAGAGAACCGTTTAAAGCGGTCTTTAAACCATTTCACCTTCATTAAACCCGTGTATTTAATATCCCAGTTTGGAATAGGAAAGTTTTTAATCGCTCCTAACTTCGCTTTCTCTGCTTTTTGGCCGGTATAGGCACTTACAAAAGCCGGTAATAATACAGCTTGACTTGTCTTGCCAAAACCTAAAGGATAGCCTTCAGCATCGACCGCATTGGCATCTGCTCCACGTTCTCTAGCCAAACGTTGCGCAATTACCAATCTATTCTCTCTAAAATCGGTAAAAGCATCGGAACTCACATCGTTACTTTTACCAAAAGCTGTTGGCAATGTAAAGGTAGAAATACTAATATTTCCAAACGTATTTGGTGTTAGCGACTCGTAAAGACCATCGGTTATTCTATAGTTTTCTGTGTAGTTTTCGGCATATGTTCTAAACCCTACTAAATCAATTTTAAGGTCGTTAAACGGTTCTAAATTTGCCGATATATCTAATTGCTCTGTTCTGTTTTTTGTGTATTGTTCGTTAAAATCTGGAAATACCGTTAACCAACCGTTTCGCGCAGCTAATTCTCTAACATCATTTTGGCTACCAAAAGTATAGCCTAAAGTCGGTTTTAAGGTCCCCACAAAACCAGGAGTATTTAAATATCCTGGAATATATGTACCGTTAGTTTCTGAGTAGTTAACTTGAATACGTTTTACTACGGTTAACACATCGATACCAATATTTGCCAACGCGTTAGCACCAGATTGGCCTTTATCTTTCTTACCGTCTTCCTTCTCTTCTTCTCCCGGAGGAGCTCCTACCACATTGCGATCAAAACGACTTACTTTTCCTAATCGTGATGTTTTTCTTTTCTTGGTTAGCCCCACATATTTATACAACTTATTCATATCTAAAGTTGAATTTATGTTATGTGTATTTCCATTAGAAATAGAATTCCCTAAATCGTAAGACACCCCATCGTCTGCAACAATATCGCCGAATAAATCCGAACCTTTTTGCCATTGAAATTCTCCCGTATATGCGTAAGTTGCTTTTATAAAACTTAATGCTGGGATTTTATTTATAGGAATTTCATAATTAATACCTAACAACTGATATTGTCTATTCGGATCTCCAAAATCTAAAAGGCCATCCCACACATCTAATTCTGGATCTTGTTCACCGCGAATGTTACCTTCTTTAAAATAATTTCTGACAATATTATTATTAGACGCTGAAAAATTGAAGGCTAATGATTTCGTTAAATTCCAATTCACATTATATTGAAAATCGAATGTGTAATTTCTTCTGTATAATTCTTCTAACCCGATATTACTACCCCCTAATTCTACTTCTCTAAATAATTGACGGTTAAATTGTCTATTCACATCCGTATTTACAGTAAAACTTGCCGGTAGCAAATTAACATTAAAATCTTTTAAGAGTTTCCAGTATTTTTTGGTGAAGAGCGAATCGTTCTCTTTAAAAGGTTCGATGACTTTAGGTTGAAAGTTATAGGCATAATTTACTCCTGCTCTTAATTGCTTATCTACTGAACGTTCAATTTCAAAATCGCGATGCTCTACTTTGTTATACGAATAGTTTAAGGTTAAATTTTCTACATCGTACAACTGTGGTTTAGACTCGCCCGTTCTATTTTTTCGAACACCAATAAAGTTGATGCTTTTTCGCTTGGTATATTCTTCCGATTGTTCTCTAATATTGTCGCGCTCCGACTCTGTTTCAGCAGCATCTAAACGTGTTTGCAGTTTTAAATCTTCGTATTGTTGATCGTATTCTGGTGTGATTAGCTCTTCGGCTTGACCGTAATTAAAAGGCACTTGCAGTCCCCATTTTTTAGGTAATAACTGTCCTAAATTTAAATTAGTAACCACATCGTACTGCTTCACATCTTCACGACTACGTTGGTTTGGCCCTTGATCTATAGATCCAAAACCTGCAGTGGCCATACGCCCTGTTGCGCTTACATTAGCAAAATCTGCAAAGTTGGTGTCCATACTTAGTACAGTAGCCCAACCGCCTTCATTATCCATTTCAGATAAACGCAATTCGTTATACCATACTTCTCCACAAGATTCGAAACCGGAAGCGTTTTTAACTCCCACCATTAAGGTTCTAATCGCTCCAAAATTAGGATTACCTTTAATAGCTAAACGTTGTTGTCCAGTAACATAACCGTCATACTGATTAGCAAAAGGCACCGCTACTAATTCACCGTCTATAACATCGTAAAACGAAGCATCTTCGTTCGCTAATGAGCCATCGCTAATGCCTAACGATTTTAAACGTTGTAATAATTCTAACTCGACATCAATCTCGTTAGATTCTGGCCAATAATCTTCTGGTTGTGCGCCGCCATTGTATACCGATAATGGGATTTCTATTTGGTAGTAGTTCTGAGTTAAATCGTTACCCATTCTAATAAAACCAACCAAATCGTTATTTCCAAGCCCTGCAATATCGCCTTCTCGTGCGTGTACAAACATCTGTAAACGTTTATACTGCCGCATATCGACACTAATGTTTTTGTAAACAGCTCTAGAATCTTCTGTTTCTAGACCACAAACATTAACAACAAGTGCCTGTTCATTCTGGTCGATTATAGAATTATTATTATTTAATTGTTCTGCCTCTACGCCTGGAGGTGACACATAATTACCATCGTTGGTTTGCGTGCTTACTGCGCCTACAGAAAAATCGGTTTGGGGGTCGTCTGGACTAGAATCGTTTTCGTCTAGTGCCAATGTGTAGCGTCTCCAGTCACTGCGCACTAATTCTAGAGTACCAAAACGAAACGTTGTTTGTTCGCTAAAGTTTTCTAAATACATACGCGCGAAACGGATTGATCTAAAATCTGTAATTCCGTTTTGTCTTGTGTATTGAGGTATTGTTGGGTCGTCGAAAGTAGATAACGGTACATTTACTGGCACTCTAAATTGATACCAACGAATTTGCTCGGTATCGCCATTTGGCATTACTCTCGGTCTAATTTTTAGATCTTTAATAAACTCTCCAATAGGGTTGTTTGTCGTTATTTCGTTTAATGAGTTTATGGGTAAATTTTGTCGTGTAATGTCTAGATTATACTCAAAATAACTGTCGATAGTATTCATTGTATTATCTCTATTCACATCTTCAACATCGGGCTGCGTTGTAGACCCTCGGTTGGTATCACTAAAGTTATCTGGCGAGTTTCCTTGAACATTATTATAGCGCTTATAACGGTCTAACACGTCTCCTTCTGCATTTATAAAATATTGATAATTATCGTTTGCAGGATCTGCTAACCCCCCAAAAGCAGCAAATACGGCAGCTTCTTCTGTATCGTTATACCCATCGTAACCAACATCTTGATTAATACGTTCTTGTCCAGTAGTATCGAAAGCATAAATTAACGCCTGATTTTGTGGTACTACTGTTTCGAAATCGGTTTGTGGTAATAAGGCGATATTTCCATCTTTAGGCAATCCGTTTTCATACTGTTTTCTTCCGTCTTTTAAAACATCTTCAGAAATACTCCCTAAGTTAAAGACTAATTTCCCTCCCGGGTTTGTGGCATTATCTTGAAATGGATCTTGGAGCCAGAACTCAATATATTCTACGTTAGACTGTTCAAAATCTGTCGATGATAACCCTCTTGTAATACCCGCCCAACTTTCGTTTGGCGTGGTAATTATGTTATCTTCGGTACCCGGTTTAAAGTTGTAAGGGCCGCGTTCTTGCGGATAAATCGTTAAATCTAAGGTGTTTATTACCGAGGTTTGTCCTTGAGCGATGTCTTGCTCTGGAAACAATTCGTTTATAAAAACTCGAGACGTGTAAATATTAGAGACATCATCGTCGGTAAGACCACTTGGTCGCTGACTACTATAAAAAATAGGATCGATACTATACCAATTTAATAACGCTCTATCGTAACCGTTTTGCAATCCGTTATCATCTTCAGATGCCGATGAGTTGCTATAGATACGTCCCAAATTAAGGGGTCTGCTCGATAAAAACCACGCCTGTTGCGAACGTAAATCAATTCCGTTTTGAGTCCCTTCAAAGTCATCCACATAAGCTGTCGCTTCTCCATTAAAGTCGGTTCCTTTTGGTGCGCCCGGCAATAAATAGGCGAACTCACCTCTTACCGATAGGTTTGATGGTGCATCGGTATCAACATTAGGAAGCTTATTTACTAATCGTGTAAAGAAAGGCACTTCGGTAGAATAATTACCATTAAACCCTAACATCGTGTTATTGATAGGTTCTGTATTATAATTGGCCTTTTGAGTTATTGGTCTTTCATTTAGGTTGATATATGTGGCACCCAATATAAAACTCTCATTAAACTGATGCTCGACATTTAACCCTGTAAAACGTTTTGTTTGCTGCCCGAATATGGCGTTATTCTCGGTAGTTACTTGAATAGGTGTGTTTGACGCTTTTAAAGCAGGATCCAAAATTTGAACACGTCCTAATTGATAATTTACGGTATAATCGACACCTTCCACTAACACTCGCCCTCCGGCAGTTACCTTTACAGAACCACGCGGCACATTAAAGCCACCAATAGGGATTCCTTCTCCCCCTTCAGATTTGTAACGTCCTTTAATTTGAAATTTATTTTTTTCGTTTTCTTCTAGGGCAGCTGTTTTTGTGCCTTTATAAAGTAAATCGTAAACGTATTTTTCTTGGTTTAGATTGGCGTAAGTATCATTGTTGTAATCCGTAGCATTATCTCCTGGATTATTATCATCATCTAAAACATCGAATAAATAACGGCCGAAGGGTTCTACTTTTGTAAATACGATATTTCCGTTTTGTGGAATCACTGTTATCCCGGGAACGAAATCAAAAAACCCATCACCATTAGTTTGGGGGTCGTTATTAAAGTTTAATCGGTCGAGATTAAATAATCTTAACAAGGTGGTTTCTTCTATAGCATTACCTTCAAAATCGGTTCCAAAAGTAGTCCCCTCCACCGGACGAATAAAATTTAAAGGCGCGGCTTCGTTGTAAAAAATATTCAGCTTAAAATCTTCTTGACTTAATTGATAAGCGCCCGTATTATAAACGTTTTTCATCATTAAATCCCAGATAGGTTGCGAGACGCTTGTAATACTACTTTTAAGTAATTTAAGGACTAAGTTATTATTGGTAACGTTGGTAACTTCGCCGTCGCTATTAGTATCCACATCGGTAGCATTTACGCCATCGTTTGCGAATTCTCCTACTTGATATACTTTTCCGCCGACCGTAAATTGAAAGGCTACGGCTAGCACTTCGTCATTATTTAACCGTTGATTTAAAGAAAGATACCCTAACTGCGTGTTTAACGTGTATTCTTGACCTTCGTTTAATTTTCTAGTGTTTTCTAATTTGGCATAATCGAACCCTTCATTAAAACCAGGGACGATAACCCCCGATTGCACGGTCGCGATATCTCTAATAGCCGATGTTAATTGCGATCCGGGCCCACCAATATTAGTGGGATCTAATCGGTTATTTCCATTACTAGGAAACGCATTTGGTCCGGCTGTAACCGTAACCCCCGAGTTTCCAATAACACCGGATTCTCCTAAATCTTGAAGGGCAACAATATTTCTAACATTTTCGGTACGATTACTTTTGTTGGTTACCCACACTTCAGCTCTTGTAATTTGAACGTTAGAATTGATATACGGATAGTTACTAAGTGCTTTATCGTAATTATTTCTAAAGTATTGTGCCAAGAAAAAGTGTCTGTTTTCGTCGTAGTCTCTAATGAAGAAATCGAACTCACTTAATGTTCCTCCACCTTGAGCTACCACCGATCGCGTATCTGATTTTTGCTCAGAAAACACTCCTGTTATAGTCGTTTTCCCGAATTTAAGTTGTGTTTTTACACCAAATAAACTCTGTGCACCAGAAATTAAAGAGCTGTTTAAAGGCATACTAACATTACCCACTTCTATTTTCTGAATGATATCATCTTCAGTTGGCGTATATTCTAACTTCACTAAATTCTGAAAATCGAAGGTAGATTCGGTATCGTAGTTCGCGGTTACCTGAAGTCGCGTTCCTACTTTTCCTAATAAACTTAAACTGATCCGCTGATCGAAATCGAACGTAAAATTACTTCTGTTTTGTGGCGAAAACGACGGATTATCTTGTTTGGTAAACAAAACACCTAAATCCATTTCTAAAGACCCTTGCGGTACGACCTCGATAGTATTACCACCAAAAATACTTTCAAAAAAACCAGAATTCACATAAAACTCTGGCAATAGGTTTTTCTGCTGGTCGCCGGTATTGTCTTTTTTACCTTCAAAAGCATCAATTTTATTTTTGTAATACGATTTTAAATTCTCCTTAAAAACGAGGTCTTGATATTCTTTAGGAGTTAGAATTGTAGGATAGTTAATAGTAAAAGTACCCACAGACTCTGTGTAGATATAACTATCTGTTTTAGGGTCGTACGTATATCTAGATTCTATACTTTGCGGATTAGGCATTTCCATATCTCCCATTACAAACCCTGTTTTTGTAGAGTCTTGTTCTACAACAGGAATTACTGGATCTTGCGCTAAAACCACTGTAGTTGATAGCGTAAAAGATAGTAATACTAAATACTTTTTAATGGATTTTTGAAATTTCAGGTTAGTTCTATTCAAAATCTTTTATAATTTTTTTAAAGCTTGTTTAATAATATCTTCTACGCTCGCCTCTGGGGTGGCAGATACAATTTTATCAACAACGCGATCAGCTTGTTTTTTGGCATAACCAAGTACTTCTAAAGCAGATAACGCTTCTTCTTTATTGGTATTGTTTTTATTAACAGAAACTTCATCGATATCGTAGATTTTAATAATCTTATCTTTTAAATCTATAATAACACGCTGTGCTGTTTTTAAACCAATGCCTTTTACCGATTGAATAAGTGCCACATCTTCACTTGCGATGCCATCCTTTATTTGCTGCGGGGTTAACGACGACAACATCGTTCGCGCAGTATTGGTACCAATACCACTCACCGAAATTAATAATCTAAACACTTCACGCTCTCCAGTAGAGGCAAAACCGTATAGGCTATGCGCATCTTCTTTTACGTGAAGATGCGTATAAAGTGTTATATTCTCTTGGTCTGGAATTTGCGAAAATGTATGTAGTGAGATATTTATAAAATAGCCCACGCCGTTACAATCTATAACGACGTCGGTTGGATTTTTCTCTACTAACTTTCCTTTTATATGTGTAATCATTTACAATAACTTGTTATCGCTCAAATGTAATAAAATTATTGGATAAATTTTACTCTATACTAGCGGCTTGCGCTTCACGTCTTTGTTTTTGTTGCGCATCGATAACTGCTATTGCCGTCATATTTACAATTTCGTCTACACTTGCTCCTAATTGAAGGATATGCACTGGTTTACGCATTCCCATCATAATTGGCCCAATAGACTCAGAATTGTTTAATTCTTTTAAAAGCTTGTAAGTAATATTAGCAGATTCTAAGTTTGGAAAAATTAACGTATTAACGTTTTTACCTGCCAGTTTAGAAAACGGAAAATTCTCTTGAAGTAGTTCTTTGTTTAAAGCAAAATCGGTTTGCAATTCGCCATCTACAATTAAATCAGGATGTCTTTTATGTAAATACATTACCGCTTCGCGTACTTTTATTGCTGTTTGGTTTTTTGAAGACCCAAAGTTTGAATACGACGTCATTGCCATTACAGGCTCTATACCAAACATTTTTACTACGCCCGCCGTCATTTGTGCTATTTTTGTTAAATCGCTAGCGGAGGGATTTATATTTATTGAGGTATCGCTTAAGAACATTGGTCCGCGTTGCGTCATCATTACATTTGTTGTCGCTGCTCTTGTAGATCCTGAATCTAAACCAATAACTTCTAACATTGGTTTCACCACTGAAGGATAGCTTTGTGAATAGCCAGAAATTAGTGCATCGGCGTCCCCTTCATTTACCATCATTGCGGCAAAGAAGTTACGCTCTCTCATTAATTTTTTAGCAGAAAATAACGTTACACCACGGCGTTTACGTTGGTTCCAATACACTTCTGCATATTTATCTTTTTGTTCTTTTACTTCATCCGATTTTGGATCGATAATTAAAATATCACCCTCAAATTCAATTTCTTCTTTAAGACGTTCAATTTCATCTTTTCGTCCTAAAAGAATAGGTATTGCAATACCATCTTCGTAAGCAATTTGTGCCGCTTTTAACACACTAAGTTGATCTGCTTCTGCGTAAACTACGCGCTTCCGGTTTAATTTTGCTCGGTTAATTAGCAACCTCACAATTTTATTATCTGCGCCTAAACGCTCTAATAACGTGTTTTTATATTTCTCCCAATCTTCTATAGGTTCTTTAGCTACACCACTTTCCATAGCCGCTTTAGCAACTGCAGGGGGTACTTCGGCAATTAAACGTGGATCGGATGGTTTTGGAATAATGTATTCTTTACTAAACGTTAATCGGGTTTCACCATATGCAATATTTACTTGCTCTGGCACGGCTTCTTTCGCTAAGTTAGCTAATGCCATTACGGCTGCCATTTTCATTTCCTCATTAATTTTAGTCGCTCTTACATCGAGAGCTCCTCTAAAAATAAACGGAAAACCTAACACATTATTCACTTGATTAGGATGGTCGCTACGTCCCGTTGCCATAATAATATCGTCTCTCGTATCGACTGCCAGTTGGTATTCGATTTCTGGATCTGGATTGGCCATTGCAAATACAATGGGGTTAGCAGCCATAGATAACAACATCCGTGGAGACACTATGTTGGCTGCAGATAAACCAATAAATACATCGGCATCTACCATCGCTTCATCTAAGGTCTCTATATCGCGATGCGTAGCAAACTCCGCTTTTTGCGATGTTAAATTATCTCTATCGTCTCTAATAACACCTTTACTGTCTAGCATTACAATGTTTTCACGTACGGCACCAAACGCCATATACAAGCGTGTACAAGAAACGGCTGCTGCCCCTGCACCGCTTACTACGATTCTCACATCTTGGATATTTTTTTCTGACAATTCTAAAGCATTCAACAATGCTGCTGCAGAAATTATTGCCGTACCGTGCTGGTCGTCGTGCATTACCGGAATATCTAATTCTTCCTTTAGGCGTCTTTCGATTTCGAATGCTTCAGGCGCTTTAATATCTTCTAAATTAATACCACCAAAAGTGGGTGCAATCATCTTAACCGTTTGAATAAACACTTCAATATCTTCAGTATCCACTTCAATATCAAAAACGTCTATATCGGCAAATATTTTAAACAACAACCCTTTACCTTCCATTACCGGTTTTGAAGCTTCGGGACCTATATTCCCTAATCCTAAAACGGCGGTTCCGTTAGAAATTACAGCCACTAAATTTCCTTTAGCAGTATACTTATAAGCGTTATTTTTATCTTTTTGAATTTCTAAACAAGGTTCTGCAACACCGGGTGAATATGCTAATGACAAGTCTCTTTGTGTTGCATATTTTTTAGTAGGAACTACTTTAATTTTACCTGGCGTAGGCTTTGCATGGTATACCAATGCCTCCCTGCGTCTGCTCTGTTTACTCATATTATTTTGATTATTGTTGACTCACAAATGTAAGTTTTTTAACTTGGATATTACTCCTTTAAGAACTCAATATTACGTTTTAGCCCTGAAAATTTAGTCCGTTTTACTGCCGATTTCTGAAACACTTTTTTAAAAACATCTTCTGTTATCTCCTCCCAATCTTGCTTGGTCATCTCCAACAATTCGGGGTGCGGATTAAAAAGGGGTTCGTTATGTGGTTTAGAGAATTTATTCCACGGACACACATCTTGGCAGACATCGCAGCCAAACATCCAATCGTCGAATTGCCCTTTCATAGCATTCGGTAACTGATCTTTTAATTCTATAGTGAAATACGAAATGCACTTACTGCCATCTACTACAAATGGGTCCACTATAGCTTGCGTTGGGCACGCATCTATACACGCTGTACAGGTGCCACAATGATCTGTAACTGGCGCGTCGTAGTCTAAATCTAAATCTATAATGAGTTCCGCAATAAAATAAAAAGACCCTACTTTTTGAGTGAGTAGATTGCTGTGTTTACCAATCCATCCTAATCCAGATTTGGCAGCCCATGCTTTATCTAAAACAGGTGCTGAATCTACAAAGGCACGGCCAGAGACCTCACCTATTTCATCTTGAATAAAGTGGGTGAGTTCTTTTAATTTCCCTTTTATAATATGATGGTAATCGTGTCCGTAAGCGTATTTGCTTAGTTTAGGTGCTTCAGGATCTTTTTGTGTTTCGGAAGGATAGTAATTTAGCAGTAGCGAAATCACGCTTTTAGCATCGTCTACCAGTTTTGTAGGATCCAAGCGCTTATCGAAATGATTTTCCATATACGTCATTTGGCCATTTCTATTCTTATTGAGCCAATCTTCAAGACGTGGTGCTTCGGTTTCTAAAAATCCCGCTTTGCTGATACCACAAGACAAAAAACCGAGGCGTTCTGCTTCGGCTTTAATCCCTTTTGTATAGGTGGTTTTATTTGTGGCCATTTAAAACTTTTCGACAGAACTTCAGTTTAAAATAGCCCCCCTTCACTATGTCCTTTAATTTTACCTAAGTGTTTATAGGCTAATTCGGTTACCTCACGTCCGCGTGGCGTACGCATAATAAATCCTTGTTGTATTAAAAACGGTTCGTACACTTCTTCTACCGTTTCTGTGCTTTCACTTACTGCTGTTGCAATCGTAGAAATACCTACTGGGCCGCCTTTAAATTTATCAATAATGGTTGCCAAAATTTTATTATCCATTTCATCCAAGCCATACGCGTCTACATTTAAAGCTTCAAGCGCGTATTTTGCTATTTTAACATCGATACTACCATTTCCTTTAATTTCGGCAAAATCGCGTACACGACGCAGTAATGCGTTCGCTATTCTAGGTGTTCCACGACTTCTACCGGCGATTTCTATAGCGGCCTCCATTGTAATAGGCACTTTTAATATTTCTGCACTACGTTGAATAATGGTTGTTAATAATTCGGTATCGTAATATTGTAATCGGCTTTGAATACCAAAACGCGCTCGCATTGGAGCGGTAAGTAAACCCGATCTTGTGGTTGCCCCGACTAATGTAAACGGATTTAAATTGATTTGAACCGTCCGTGCATTGGGGCCAGATTCAATCATAATATCTATCTTATAGTCTTCCATTGCCGAGTACAAGTACTCTTCAACTATAGGACTTAAACGATGAATTTCGTCTATAAATAACACATCACGATCGTCGAGATTTGTTAAAAGACCTGCTAAATCACCGGGCTTATCTAAGACAGGTCCTGAAGTTACTTTTATGCCTACATTAAGCTCGTTCGCTAAAATATGCGCCAAAGTCGTTTTCCCTAATCCCGGAGGACCGTGAAATAACGTATGGTCTAAAGCTTCTTCTCTTCTATTGGCGGCTTGAACAAAAATTTTAAGGTTTTCCAATACCTGCTCTTGCCCGCTAAAATCGTCAAACGATAAGGGTCTTAAGTTTTTTTCAGCATCAAATTCTTCAGATGAAAAATTATCGTTTGTGGGATCTAGGTTTTCGTTCATACGTACCTCCCACAATAGTGGGATTCTTTTTATTTTTATGCGATATAAAATAGAGTCTAATATATTTTACTCAGCGCTATAGATACTTCTAAATCTGTAGCCTACGTCGTCTCTATTCAAACAAATATACGAAGTGTACTATACTTTTTTATTAAAAAACGAAAAGCCTTTCTAAATTAATAGAAAGGCTTCAGTATTTTGAATCTCTTATTGAGACCCCTTTTTTAAGGATGTTTAATGTTGAAGCTCTTCTTCACCTTCTTTTAAGGGTACGTTTTGCATGACAAAGTCTGTGTCGTGACCTGGTTTACTATAATCGTAAGCCCAACGGTATACATGAGGTATCTCTCCTGGCCAGTTACCGTGTACGTGCTCTACAGGTGTAGTCCACTCTAAAGTAGTTGCTCTCCAAGGGTTTTGTGTTGCTTTCTCACCGTAGAATATGCTGACAAAGAAGTTATATAAATATACTATTTGTACTACACCACCAATTAAAGCAAACACTGTAATAACAACGTTTACATTTGCTAAGTCGTCGAATAGTGGGAAGTTACTGTTTGTATAGTAACGTCTTGGCAAACCAGCCATTCCGATAAAGTGCATTGGAAAAAAAACTCCGTACGCACAGATTGCTGTAATCCAGAAGTGAATATATCCTAATTTTTTATTTAGCATACGCCCAAACATTTTGGGATACCAGTGGTAGATACCTGCGAACATTCCATAGATCGCTGAGATTCCCATTACTAAGTGGAAATGCGCAATTACAAAATAGGTATCGTGCACGTTGATATCTAAAGCACTATCTCCTAAAATGATTCCTGTAAGACCACCTGTAATAAAGGTAGATACAAAACCTATAGAGAATAGCATCGCTGGATTCATTTGGAGGTTACCCTTCCAAATAGTTGTAATCCAGTTAAAGGCTTTTACTGCGGAAGGAATTGCAATTAATAGTGTTGTAAATGTAAATACAGAACCTAAAAATGGATTCATTCCTGAAACGAACATATGGTGTCCCCAAACAATTGTTGAAAGGAATGCAATTGCTAAAATTGAAGCAATCATGGCACGGTAACCAAAAATAGGTTTACGTGAATTTGATGCTAAAATTTCTGAAACAATTCCCATTGCTGGTAAAATTACAATATAAACTTCTGGGTGACCTAAGAACCAAAATAAGTGCTCGAATAATACTGGAGATCCTCCTTGGTAATGCAATACTTCTCCTTGAATGAAAATATCTGATAAAAAGAAAGACGTTCCAAAACTTCTATCCATTATTAGTAACAGCGCAGCTGCTAATAACACTGGAAACGATACGATACCGATAATAGCCGTTACAAAAAACGCCCAAATGGTAAGTGGAAGTCGTGTCATAGACATTCCTTTTGTTCTTAAGTTTAAAACGGTAACGACGTAGTTTAAGGATCCTAATAACGATGAGGCAATAAATATAGCCATAGAGATTAACCACAATGTCATCCCTAAACCAGAACCTCCTTGCGCCATTGGTAAGGCACTTAACGGCGGATAAATTGTCCATCCTGCTGCTGCTGGTCCTGCTTCTACAAATAAAGAGCTCAGCATAATTACACTAGAGATAAAGAATAACCAATAAGACACCATATTAAGGAATCCAGAGGCCATATCTCGTGCTCCAATTTGCAACGGAATTAATAAGTTACTAAAGGTACCACTTAATCCGGCTGTAAGTACAAAGAATACCATAATGGTACCGTGTATGGTTACCAGTGCTAAATAAACATCGGCATCCATAACACCGTCTGGTGCCCATTTACCTAGTAATGCTTCAAAAAGCACATTTGGTTCTTCTGGCCAAGCGATCTGTATACGAAACATCATTGACATTAATACGCCAATAATCCCCATTAGCGTACCTGTAATTAAATACTGCTTAGCGATCATTTTGTGATCTTGGCTAAAGATGTACTTAGTTATAAAAGTTTCTTTATGATGGTGACCATGATCGTCGTGAGCGTGAGTATCTGCGTGTGCTGACATAATCTAATATCTTTATATTTTTATGTGTTATTTATTTAAAGAGTCTTTGAATAATTTTTGGCTATTAATCCAAGCATCATACTCTTCCTGCGTTTCAACTATAATTTTCATTTGCATATTGTAGTGAGAGGTACCACAAATTTTATTACATAGTACTAAGTAATCAAACTCATAACGCGCTAAAGCATCTTTCCCTTCCGCAATCAACTCTTCACTTTTTTCAGCTCTAATAGTATTAATATTAGCGACTTTATCAATCATCTCTGGTCTGATACGCATGTCTTCGGTAGTCACTGTTGGTGTAAATCCGAATTGCGTAATCATACCTGGAACACAGTTCATTTGCGCTCTAAAATGAGGCATATAAGCCGAGTGTAATACATCTTGAGAACGCATTTTAATTAAAACAGGACGTCCTACAGGTAAGTGTAATTCTTTTGTGATGATATCATCTTGAGCATTAGGATCTGACTCATCAACACCTAGAATATTTGCTTTATCGATATCGATTAACCTTACGTTAGCCTTACCTAAAGTGTTATCGTTTCCAGAGTATCGCACCGTCCAATTAAATTGTTGTGCATATAGTTCAACCACTAATGGATCATCCTCTTGGTTCACATTCATAATGTTAGTCCAAGTAAATAAACCTTGAATAATAAGAGCAGCTAAAACAATTACCGGAATAATTGTCCAGATAGCTTCTAATTTATTGTTATCGGCATAAAACAATGCTTTCTTACCCTTTTCACCTCTATACTTAAACGCAAAGTAGTGTAATAGGAATTGTGTTATTGCTTGTACTATGAAGATTACAACTAACGAAAGAATCATTAATCTATCTACCTCTGGACCGTGTTCTGATGCCGAGTTAGAGAGTAATGGCAAATCTCCATACTCGATAAAACTAAAGATGGTAATGGCATAAATGAAGACTAAAAAGCCTAACATTAAATACCCTTGATACTTATTATCCTTATCGTTTGCTATTTGATTATGATCCTCTTTTGAATTACCTTGAGTTAAATCAAATATTTTAACCATTTGCCAGATGGCAACTAGAATAAATACTAAAACTAAAATTGTTAATAAAGCCGTCATTGTTGTCGTTCTTCTTTACTTAATTTATAATTAATAATGGAAATTCTCGCTTTCTTTTATGTACGGATTTCTCTTTTGCGTTAAAGGTGCTTTTGATAATGCTGTAAAAACAATAAACAGAAACAAGCCAGTGAAAAATAACATTGAACATATTTCAGGAATACCAATAAACCATCTATCACCAACTGTTGCTGGCATAATCATATTGAATACATCTATATAATGACCTCCTAAGATTACTAATCCTGTCATAACGACAAACCAAGGAATACGTTTGTACTCACTATTCATTAATAATAATATTGGGAATATGAAATTTAATATAAGCATTCCAAAGAATGGTAAATTGTAATCTTCAATTCGTGTTACGAAATACGTCACCTCTTCTGGAATATTAGAATACCAGATTAACATAAATTGTGAAAACCATAAGTACGCCCAGAAAATACTAAAACCAAACATATATTTAGCTAAATCATGGATATGACTATCGTTTACATGCGGCAGTAATCCTTTAGACTTAAGGTAGATGGTTATTAAGGCGATGACTGTGATACCACAAACCAACATTCCTGATAACACATACCAGCCAAACAACGTACTAAACCAGTGTGGATCTACACTCATAATCCAATCCCAAGACATAATAGATTCCGTATAGATAAAGAACACTAAAAATGCCGCCGAGATACGGAAGTTTTTCTTAAAGTTTTTATTATCGTCTGCTTGGTCTTGAGCGATAGAGAATTTTCTAGAGAAGTATCTGTATAACGACCAACCGCCAATAAAGATTAAACCTCTAAGTAGAAACATTGGTACGTTTAACCATCCTTGTTTACCTGCTATAAGCTTATCAAACTTATCACTTTCTGGATTTACCATTTCAGGATCCATCCAAATAAAGATGTTGTTGTGCCCTATATAATGAGACAGTGCCGCAATAAGAAGTACAATTAAAGCTCCCGGCAATAGGTAAGCAGTTATCCCTTCCATTACACGAAGTAATAGTGGAGACCATCCGGCTTGGGACGCGTATTGTAATGCATAAAATGCTAAGACCCCTAAGGCTATCATCATAAAGAAAAAAGCAGCAACGTAAATAGCCGACCACGGTCTATTCGCTATTTGGTGTTGAACGTGCTCTACATGTTCTTTATGCTCGTCTACTTTATGTTCTACACTTGAGAGCGCCTCGTGTGCGTTGGCATCGTGCGCATTATCAGTATGATTGGTATCACCTGCAACAACGTGTGCATTAGTTTCTAACGCATGACCACCCCCGTGGGCTGTTTCATTAGATAACATGGTTTCAACGTCCTGAAAAGATTTATGAGAACTCATAAACCCAAATCCAATACCTAATGCCCCGATGACCATTAGCGCTATAGAAGCTATTTTTAGTCTACTTGAAAATGTGTACATATCTTTATATAAACTTTATCTAAATCTTATTTTTCTAAATCTGCTTTTAACTGTAAAACGTAAGCCACTACTTGCCAGCGTTCCTCTTCGTTAAGTTGGTTTGCATAAGAACCCATTGCATTCTTACCATAATAAACAGTATGGTAAATACTTCCTTCAGTTATGGCTCTTCCTACATCGGCATAACTTGGAACACCTAACAGCTTTTCACGTTTCACCAAATTACCAGCACCATCGCCTTTATTACCGTGGCAAATTCCACAATAAATAACATAAAGTGGTCCTCCTCTAGTGTAATCTACTTGCGTTGAATCCAAAGGTGATTTTAATGTTTCTTTAGCTAATAAATAGCCGTCATTAGTGCCGTCGATATCCATAGGTATATGCCCTCTTGATATGGATCCCTCTGCTGGAAGTTGAGCTTCAATTCCATTTGCAAATGCATCAGACTCTTGATAAGCTTCATAGCCAACAGATTCATACATATTTGGCATAAATTCATAGTTTGGTCTAGAGTTTTTTTGACATGAGGCAAAAGACACTAAAACTAAAGCTAATATTGTAATTTTAAAAATACTTTTCATAGTGTATAATTAATGCGTATTATTGACTAAGTTAACTTCTACTGCACCAGTTTCAAATAACAAATCCTGTAATTTTTTTTCATCTCCGGTCACCGGAATCTCCATAAGAAAATGGTCATCTGTAGTTCTTGGATCTGGATTTTCAGCTTTTTTAAACGGCCATATTTTACTTCTTAAATAAAATGTTATCACCATTAAGTGAGCTGCAAAAAACACAGTAAGTTCGAACATAATAGGCACAAATGCTGGCATATTTTCTAAATAACTAAAGCTTGGTTTACCTCCAATATCTTGAGGCCAATCTTCAATCATTATAAAATTCATCATTAAGGTAGCCACTATTAAACCAATACATCCATAAATGAATGCTGTTATTGCTAAACGTGTAGGTGCTAACCCCATCGCTTTATCAAGCCCGTGGACTGGAAACGGCGTGTATATCTCTTCAATATGATATCTTTCGGCTTTTACTTTTTTAACAGCAGCCATTAAAACATCATCGTCTGTATAAATAGCGTGAATTACTCTTGAAGTTTCCATAGGCTACTTTTCTGTATTTGATTGTTTAATTTCACTACCAGATGTTCTAGCATCTGCTCCAGTACCTGAAAGACTTTCACCTCTTTCTCTTATTTTTTTGTAACGCTCACCAGAAGACTTTAAAATGGTCTTAACCTCGGCTTGTGCAATAACTGGGAATGTTCTAGCGTATAATAGGAATAATACAAAGAAGAATCCTATAGTCCCTATAAAAATACCTATGTCTACAAATGTTGGAGAGAACATTGTCCATGATGATGGTAAGTAATCTCTGTGTAACGATGTTACAATAATTACAAAACGTTCAAACCACATCCCTACGTTTACTACAATAGATATTGCGAAAGAGAACATAATACTTGTTCTTAGTTTCTTAAACCACATAAACTGTGGTGAGAAAACGTTACACGACATCATCATCCAATACGCCCAAGCGTATGGCCCTGTTGCTCTGTTTAAGAATGCATATTGTTCGTATTCCACACCAGAATACCACGCTACAAATAACTCAGTAATATAAGCTACACCTACGATAGAACCGGTAACCATAATTACAATGTTCATTAACTCGATGTGCTGTACAGTAATATAATCTTCAAGGTTACATACTTTTCTCATAATAATAAGAAGTGTATTTACCATTGCAAATCCAGAGAAAACTGCCCCTGCCACGAAGTAGGGAGGGAAAATTGTTGTATGCCATCCTGGAATAACTGCCGTAGCAAAATCAAAAGATACAATCGTGTGTACCGAAAGAACCAATGGTGTTGCCAAACCTGCAAGTACTAAAGATACTTCTTCAAAACGTTGCCAGTCTTTTGCTCTACCTGACCAACCGAAACTTAAAAGGCTATAAATTTTCTTTTGGAACGGTCTTACTGCTCTATCCCGTAACATTGCAAAATCAGGTAGTAAACCAGTCCACCAGAATACTAATGACACCGATAAATAGGTTGAAATTGCAAATACATCCCAGAGTAATGGTGAGTTAAAATTCACCCATAAAGAACCAAACTGGTTTGGTATAGGTAATACCCAATACGCTAACCACGGTCTTCCCATGTGTATAATTGGGAATAAACCTGCTTGAACTACGGAGAAGATAGTCATTGCTTCCGCCGAACGGTTAATTGCCATTCTCCATTTTTGACGGAATAATAATAGTACTGCAGAAATTAGTGTTCCTGCGTGACCGATACCTACCCACCAAACGAAATTGGTAATATCCCAAGCCCATCCAACTGTTTTGTTTAGACCCCAGGTTCCTATTCCCGTTGATACTGTGTAAATAATACAACCAATTCCCCAAAGAAATGCCACTAGTGCGATTGAAAAGACAATCCACCATTGTTTGTTTGCTTTTCCTTCTACGGGAGCGGCAATGTCAACAGATACATCATGATATGATTTTTCACCTGTAACTAAGGGTCTTCTAATAGGTGCTTCGTAATGAGACGCCATAATCCTTTTATAATTGTTCGTTAATTAATTTATTCTAAGCTTCAGATGTGTTTCTCACTTTTGTATGGTACTGAACATTTGGTTTAGTCCCTACATATTCCAATAAGTGATACATACGATCGTCTTCTAATAGTTTTGCAACTTTACTTTCTTTATCATTGATGTCTCCAAAGGCCATCGCTCCACTGCTACAAGCTGAAGAACATGCTGTTTCGAATTCACCATCTTTTATAACACGCCCGTCACGCTTAGCATCTAGAATTGTTTTCTGTGTCTTTTGTATACACATAGAACATTTTTCCATCACTCCTCTTGAACGTACAGTTACATCAGGGTTAATAACCATTCTTCCTAAGTCATCATTCATATGGTAATCGAACTCATCGTTACCATTGTATAAGAACCAGTTAAAACGACGTACTTTATATGGACAGTTATTTGCACAATAGCGTGTACCCACACAACGGTTATAAGCCATATGGTTTTGCCCTTGACGCCCGTGAGATGTTGCCGCTACAGGACAAACAGTTTCACATGGTGCGTGGTTACAGTGTTGACACATTATGGGTTGAAATACAACCTGTGGATTATCGGCGGCAGATTCTAATTCACCAAATCCTGATAGTGACCCTTTATCTCCCCATAGTCCAGAGAACTCGTTTTTCTTAGTAATATCTTCTTCAAAAGTCTCTTCAGAAGAGTAGTATCTGTCAATACGCAACCAGTGCATATCCCGACTACGACGTATTTCTTCTTTACCTACTACTGGCACGTTGTTTTCAGCGTGACAAGCGATAACACAAGCCCCACATCCAGTACAAGAGTTCAAGTCGATAGATAAATTGAAGTGATGACCAATAGAACGATCAAACTCATCCCATAAATCTACTTCTGGAGACGTTACTGGAGTTTCTTTATGATTTAAAGAAACCATAGGAACAGCGTTCCAATGTTTTTTATCTTTAGTATTGAAAATCTCTAGTGTCGTTTCTTTAATAATATCTTCACGACCCATTAATGTATTATGTAATTGTACACAAGCAAACTCGTGCATCCCTGCAGCTTTAGCGACAGTTACAGATTGAACATTATTAAAATCGTTATATAGTGGGTATCCATTAATACCCGTTTTCATTTCGTCTTTTATACCTGCTGTACGACCATAACCTAAAGCTAAACCAACAGAACCCGTTGCTTGACCTGGTTGAATAATAACCGGTACTTTAACTGTTGTTCCGTTTACCGTAATATCGGCGTAACTTCCATCTAAACCACCTGTTGCTACGTGTTGGTTTACTAAACCAAGCGTTTTAGCATCGGTAGCAGATACTGTTAAATAGTTATCCCAAGATGTTCTAGTTATAGGATCTGGAAACTCTTGCAACCAAGGGTTATTGGCTTGTTGACCATCTCCCATTCCTATTTTAGTGTACAATGTAAGTTCCATTCCTTTCGCCAAAACTGATGCTGCTAAAGCACTTGATGCATTACTAGCAGGAGTTTCAACAGCGTCTTCTATATTAGCCGTCGTATCCTCTGTTACTGGAGCTACTTTAGAAACAAAAACACCATCGTGCAACGCACTGTTATAAGAAGCACCATTTAAGATAGTCTCCTTCCAGAGTGTTTTAATATAATCGCTATACACCACATCGTTTCCATTCCACATTAATAGTGCGTCTTGGAATTGTTTTGTATTGAATAACGGACGGATTGTAGGTTGAATTAAACCATAATGGCCTTTTCTTAATTCTACATCTCCCCAAGATTCTAAATAATGAGGTGCTGCTGCAATATACTGTGTTACAGAAGCTGTTTCGTCTGCCTTCATAGAGAAAGTTACAGATAAATCGGTTTGTTTTAAACCTTCAGCAAAATCAGTTGCATTTGGCAATGTATATAGTGGGTTAACACCACTCATAATAATAGCGCCAACCTTACCTGCTTTCATATCGGCAACCAAAGTTTTTACGGCTTTATCATTACCTTGTCTTGTTTTAATAGGTGTTTTAGGATCGAAAGCTCTACTGTTTAAAGCTTCATTAATTTCTAAAACTACGGTTTGGGCATTGACATCGTTAATACCAGATATTAAAACACCAGTACTCCCCGCTTTTGTAAGCTGTGATGCTGCAGACTGTGCTGCTTTCTCAACACGCGCCGGTAAACTTTTAGAAAAAGCACTACCTACGATTAAACTATGTAATTTTGCTAGAACTAATTTTTGCTGACTTGGTGTTACTCCAACACGTTTATCTGCATTCGCTCCAGCGAGAGACATAACCGACTCAAATTGAATATGGCGAGACATTTTCCCATTTACAGGAACACGACCTTGCGCATAGCTCGCATCGAAACCTCCACCTTGCCAATCTCCTAGAAAATCGGCAGCAACAGACACAATGGTCGTTGCTAAAGAAAAATCGTACCCCGCTAAACCACGTTCGTTATATTTTGCTTGAAAGGCATCTAATGCTGCAGATTCTGAAACAGCATCGTAAACAACATGGTTTACATTGCTATACTTTTCTTTAAATTCTGAAATCAGTTTGCTGGTAGATGGACTTGCATAGGTTTGTGTTAATAACACAATTTGCTTTCCTGTACCTTCTAATTGACTTAGTTTCTGAGAAGTTTCAGTAGTAAAAGTAGACCAAGAAATTTCGCTTTCGCCTTTCATTGGTGTTTTCACCCTTAAGCTATCATACAATCCTAAAACAGAGGCATTAACTCTTGCATTGGCCCCACCATCGGTTACGGCTAATGTATTGTTTTCAATTTTTATTGGACGACCTTCTCGGGTTTTAACTAAAACACTTGTAAAATCAAAACCATCAGCTATTGTAGTAGCATAGTAGTTTGCAACACCAGGAATAATTGATTCTGGCTGAACTACATAAGGGATTGACTTAATTACTGGTCCTTCGCATGCTGCTAAAGAAGCTGCTGCTGTGCTAAAACCAACATATTTTAAGAAATCACGACGTGTTGTAGAAGAACCTTCTAACGTGTCTTTATCACCTAAAAACTCGTCAGTTGGAATTTCGTTAACAAATTCGTTTTGTTTTAGCGTCTCAACAATAGAACTATTTTCGTTTAGCTCTTCAACACTTTTCCAGTATTTCTTGTTTGATGACATATTATATAATTGAATTTACTTCTTTAATTAATTTTATTAGTAGTGGCATTTTCCACATTCTAATCCACCCATTTGAGCTGCTGTTAATTCCTCAACACCGTACTTTTTTGATAACTGTTCGTGAATTTTTGTATAGTAAGGATTGTCCTTTACTTTTACTTTTGTTTCACGGTGACAGTTAATACACCACCCCATTGTTAATGGAGAGTGTTGAGACATAATTTCCATTTCCTGTACAGGTCCATGACACGTTTGACATTCTAACCCTGCAACGACAACGTGTTGTGAGTGATTAAAGTAAGCAAAATCTGGAAGATTATGAATTCTAACCCATTTTACTGGCTTCTCTACTCCTGTATATTTTTGCTCTGCATCATCCCATCCAACAGCGTCGTATAATTTTTTAATTTCTCCATCGTAGAACTCTTTAGAATACGCAGCAGAAGTTTCCCCGTTATATTCGTAAATAGATTTATGACAGTTCATACATACATTAAGAGAAGGAATACCTGACGTCTTACTCACTCTTGCTGAAGAGTGGCAATATTTACAATCGACTCCGTTATCTCCGGCGTGTATTTTGTGTGAGAAATGTATAGGTTGTACTGGTTCGTAACCTTGATTTACTCCTACTTGCATTAAGTAACCGTAAACAAAATAACCTCCAGCCAACAATAAGAACACCACAGTTACCAATACTAAAAATTGGTTTTGGAGAAAAGCTTTCCAAATGGGTGTGTTTTTTGGTTTCTGATTTAATTCTAAGCCTTTTTCGTCTGCAAAACGGCGTAGTGTTTTATTTACTAAGAATAACGCTCCCGCTAATAAAGAAAACAATAATGCTAGACCGGCAAGAATTAACTTATTGGAAGCACCATCATTTTGGGGGTTTGCAGCTACTGCTCCAACTCCCGTAACACCAACCGGTGCTTCTTTTTTCTCTTCTGCTGTATACGCTAAGATATTATCGATATCCGCATCAGAGAACAAAGGAAATGCAGACATTGCCGCACCATTATATTCTTCGTAAATTTTTACGGCATACGCATCGCCAGAATTTACCATACCGGCACTGTTACGTATCCATTTGTTTAGCCACTCTCGGTCTAAACCTTCTTCGTCTGCTAAACGCGCCTCGACATTTCGCAATGCGGGTCCTGTCATTTTCTTGTCTAACTTATGACAAGCTGCACAATTCGTGTTAAACAATGCCTTACCTGCAACTGGATCGCCATCTTGGGCCTGAAGAGAAGTAGAAAATGCTAGTAAAATAATTAGACCTAAACCTAGTATGTTACGTCCTAATTTACGGTGAATCACCTGTTTCATATTATTAGTTAAATTATCTTCCAAACTTTGGTACGATTTTTTCATATTCAGAAAGAAATATACGCTTATAAATTTCTAAGCAAAAGTAATACTTAAAGTCGATTTTATAAATGTTAGAGAAGTCTTAATTATTAATTTAGATAAATTCTAAATAAGAAAATACATCCATTTTACGTTTATAACCTATACATTTGCATACCTAAAGATAACTCTATGAAATTATTACCATTAAGAAACAGCAGTTTAGTGATTTTATTAACACTATCAGTCTGTTTTTACAGTCACGCGCAAGAAGGAACATTAGTGATCAATCAAGATTCCAAAATTACAAAATTGTTAGAATTAAAGAAAGAAATAAACACTAATGAGAGTGATAATGAGCGTTACCGTATTAATATCTACTCCGGGAGTTTAGAAGGAGCGGAAAGTGCACGTAGTAAGTTTAAGCAGGCACATACGGATTGGAGCACTTCGCTTAAATACGAGACGCCTAATTACAAAATTTATGCAGGAAGCTTTAGATCGCGATTAGAGGCTGACCGGGCTTTAGCTAAAATTAAAAAAACATTTCCGAATGCCTTTCCTTTAAACCCAAAAAAACAATAATTACTTCCCTTTAGTAGGAATAAAAAAGCACCTCATTTAAATCGCTAAATGAGGTGCTTTTTTTTATTAGGGAAGCTTATAGACGTTACGTTTTATATTTCATAATTGATCGTATATATTACATAACCTTTAATTCTAGAGACCGATTAAACTCTCATCTATAACGTACCGTTTAAAATTCAGTCAGCCTCGAAAACACCTCGCTTATTATTTAACACTTCAGTATAGAAATCCACTAATAAAATAGGGTAGCCGTAATCTGTTTTTTTATACAAAACACGGTTGTTCTCATTTTATAGCATACTTTAAATACAGCGATACACTGAATTGCGATACCACAGAAATTAATAGATAATATCTTCAAAATCTCCTGTACTATAAGGCTGGCTTGATTGTACCCGAAAGCAACAGCTGTTATACTATCTTAAAAATTACAGAATAACATATAAACAAAAACGCAGTACAGCACCTTTCAATCCATTCCCTATTTGAAACATAAAATCACTGTATAGACCTAACTAAACAAAAAACTACTTAATGTTGAAGAATACATACGACGTTAAAGTGGCGTCTCAATTTAGAAACATCCATAATGTAAACTAATAGCATAGACCGTTCGGTTTTTTCGTTACGGCGTGATCGGCCCTTTCCCGTGTTCTCAGGAACAATAAACCCGAAGTTTGAAACTACAGCACATCACTGTATAAGTAGCCGCTAGATTGCGCACAACGCGATTGCGTTTGTGCTATTAAAATCTGGTAACTCATAAAAGTAAAAAAGCATCTATTTTTCAATAGATGCTTTTTATTATATTTAAAAAGGTAGATGTTTATCTCAACTTCTTTTTTACTTCAACTTCGTGGAACGCTTCAATAGTATCGCCCTCTTCGATATCGTTATAATTTTTAATTTGCATACCACAATCGTATCCTTTAGCAACTTCTTTAGCGTCGTCTTTAAATCGTTTTAGAGAGGTTAAACCACCTGTGTGCATTACAACACCATCTCTTATTAAACGAATTCTTGAGTTTCTGAATATTTTACCATTCATTACCATACAACCCGCAATTGAACCTACTTTAGACACTTTAAAGATCTCTCTAATTTCGGCAGTACCCGTAATCTCCTCTTTTAATTCTGGAGATAACATTCCTTCCATTGCATCTTTAAGATCGTTGATAGCATCATAAATAATAGAATAGGTTCTAATATCCACTTCTTCACGATCTGCAATAACGCGAGCGTTACCCACTGGTCTTACATTAAATCCGATAATAATAGCATCTGAAGCAGTTGCTAATAACACATCACTCTCTGTAATGGCACCAACACCTTTATGTAAGATATTAACTTGTATTTCTTCGGTTGATAGTTTTTGGAACGAATCGGTTAAGGCTTCAACAGATCCATCAACATCACCTTTAAGAATAATATTTAATTCTTTAAACGTTCCTAAAGCAATACGTCTTCCTATTTCGGCAAGCGTTAATGTTTTAGTAGTACGTACATCTTGCTCACGTTGCAACTGCATACGTTTAGTTGCAATTTGTTTGGCTTCTCTTTCATCTGCAAAAACACTAAACTTATCTCCTGCTTGTGTAGCACCGTCTAATCCCAATATAGATACCGGTGTCGATGGTCCGGCCTCAAGAACCTCACGGCCTCTTTCGTCTTGCATAGCCTTAATCTTACCACTATTTTTACCTGCTAATACATAATCTCCAATACGAAGTGTACCGGCTTGGACTAAAATAGTAGACACGTAACCACGTCCTTTATCTAAATAAGCTTCTACGACTGTACCCACTGCTGGCTTGTTCGGGTTTGCTTTAAGTTCTAGAATCTCTGCTTCTAGTAATATTTTCTCTAATAATTCTTTAACACCAGTTCCCTGTTTAGCTGAAATATCGTGCGATTGAATTTTACCTCCCCAATCTTCAACTAAAAGGTTCATTTGTGCTAATCCTTCTTTAATTTTCTCAGGATTTGCTGTTGGCTTATCAATTTTATTAATGGCAAACACAATAGGAACTCCTGCAGCTTGAGCGTGAGCAATAGCCTCTTTAGTTTGCGGCATAATATCATCATCGGCAGCAGCTACAATAATAGCGATATCGGTAACTTGAGCTCCACGCGCACGCATTGCGGTAAAGGCCTCGTGACCTGGTGTATCTAAAAACGAGATTTTCTGTCCGTTTTCTAATTCTACACCATACGCACCAATATGCTGTGTGATTCCTCCCGATTCTCCAGCGATTACATTTTCCTTACGGATGTAATCTAATAACGATGTTTTACCATGATCTACGTGACCCATTACCGTTACAATAGGTGCTCTGGTAACCAAATCTTCCGGTTTGTCCAGAACCTCTACAATGGATTCCTCAATATCGGCAGTTACAAATACTACTTCATAACCAAACTCATCGGCTACAATAGTTAACGTTTCAGCGTCTAAACGTTGATTCATTGTTACCATCATACCTAAAGACATACATGCAGAGATAATTTTTGTTACAGGAACATCCATCATCATAGCGACCTCGCTTGCGGTTACAAACTCTGTAACTTTAAGGATTTTGCTTTCAGCTTCTAGTTGTTCAAGCGATTTTTCAGTTTGATCTCTGTGTGAATCTCTTTTATTTCTACGATATTTAGCACCTCTACCTTTGTTAGATTTACCCTGAAGTTTCTCTAAGGTTTCTCTTACTTGTTTTTTAACATCATCTTCACTAGGATCTTCTTTAACAACGGTAGTACGACGTACAGGCGTCGCTTTTTTCCCTTTAAATCTGTCGTTAGTTCTGGTATTCCCTCCTGTTGACGTTCCCGGTTTATTATCTCCTGGTTTAGAGATACGACGACGTTTCTTCTTGTTCGCGCTATCGATCTCTTTTTTATCATCTTTCTTTTTCTTAGGCTTTTTAAATTGTGAAAGATCTATTTTCTCTCCTGCAATTTTTGGCCCTGAAAGTTTCTGATATTTTGTTTTAACTGTTTCTTCAACGAGCTCGCCAGGTTTTTCAGCGTCTTCTTTTACAGCATCTACTTTAGGTGTTTCTGCTTTCGGAGTTTCTGCTTTCTTAGTGGCTTTTGGAGTGTCTACTTTTGGAGTATCTGCTTTTATAGTCTCTATTTTTTTAGCGGGTGTTGGCGTGTCTACTTTTTTAACAGTCTCCTTAGAGTCCACAGACGGCTTATCTGTCGCTTTAGGTTTTTCTGTTTTTACAGGTTCTGTTTTAGACACTGTAGTTTTAGGTTTAGCTGTCTCTGTTTTAACCTCCGGTTTTGAAGGTTCCTTTTTAGTTTCGGCGTCCACTTTAAGCGCTTCCTTTTTAGGGGCTTCAGTTTTTGGCGTTTCTACTTTAGGAGCTTCAACTTTAGGAGTCTCTACTTTTGGAGTTTCAGCTGGCTTAGATTCTTCCTTGGCCTTTTTAGGATCAAGGTCGATTTTGCCTACTTGTTTAGGGCCTGAAAGGGGTTTATTAGCTTTAACAACCTCTTGCTTTCTAGCGCGTTCTCTCTCTTCATCTTCTTTCTGCTTAGCTTCCAATTCTTTTTCACGTTTTAAACGCAAATCGTCCTTTTCTTTCTGCTTAGCTTCACTAACTTCTTGAGATTTTACTTTTTTGCTCGCATCTGTTTGAAACTCACCTGAAAGCACGTTATAAGTGTCTTGAGATATTTTCGTTGTTGGACGCTTCTCGATCTCGATACCTTTAGAATTCAAAAATTCTACGGCACGATCTAACGAGATGTTAAGCTCACGTAATACTTTATTTAATCTAATCGTTTCAGCCATAAATTGCCTTTAACCTTTAATTTTACTCAAATATATGTTAATCTTCGAATTCTTCCTTAAGAATTCTAATAACATCCAGAATTGTCTCCTCTTCCAGATCTGTTCTTTTTATTAAATCTTCAACATCTTGTTCTAATATGCTTTTCGCTGTATCCAAACCTGCTTTGCTAAATTCGGAGATGATCCAGCCTTCAATTTCATCTGAGAATTCTCTTAATTCCACATCTTCTTCTGCACCTTCTCTAAAGACATCAATTTCGTAACCTGTTAATTGGCCTGCTAAACGGATGTTGTGACCGCCACGACCAATTGCTTTACTTACCTCTTCGGGTTTTAAAATCGCTTCTGCTCTTTTATTTTCCTCGTCTATTTTAATAGATGTTACACGTGCCGGGCTTAATGCTCTCGTAATGTATAACTGTAAGTTTGTTGTATAATTAATTACATCGATATTTTCGTTTCCTAATTCGCGAACAATACCGTGAATTCTAGATCCTTTCATACCCACACAAGCGCCAACAGGATCTATTCTATCATCGTAAGAATCTACCGCAACTTTTGCTTTTTCACCTGGAATTCGCACTACATTTTGAATGGTAATTAAACCATCAAATACTTCTGGAATTTCAGCTTCAAATAATTTTTCTAAGAATTTAGGAGAAGTACGCGACATTATAATGGACGGTTTGTTCCCTTTTAATTCTACACTATCAATAATCCCTCTTACATTATCTCCTTTTCTGAAAAAATCTGAAGGAATTTGTTTTTCTTTTGGTAATATAATTTCGTTGCCCTCGTCGTCTAATAAAATAACGGCACGGTGACGAATATGGTGTACCTCTGCACTATATAAAGATCCTTCTAAATCCTTAAATTGCTTGTAGATATTAGTGTTATCGTGTTCTTGAATTTTCGAAATTAAATTTTGGCGTAATGCTAAAATAGAACGACGACCAAGATCTATTAATTTTACTTCTTCAGACACATCTTCACCTACTTCAAAATCTGGTTCAATTTTACGCGCTTCAGATAATGAAATTTCCTGGTTGGGCTCTTCCACTTCTCCGTCTGCTACCACGATTCTATTTCTCCATATTTCTAAATCTCCCTTATCTGGATTTATAATGATATCAAAATTATCATCATCTCCAAATTTCTTTTTTAAGGCATTTCTAAAAACATCTTCTAAAATAGCCATTAATGTAACACGGTCGATTAATTTATCGTCTTTAAACTCCGAAAACGATTCAATTAATGCAAGATTTTCCATAACTCTTATTGAATTAAAATTTTATCATCACTTTTGCCTCTAATATGTTATCATAGACAATATTTGCTTTTTTCTGAACGGTAACTTTACCTTTTCCTATAGGTTTAGGTTCTCTTGCTTTCCATTCTAACTCTATTGCTTCCTCTGAAGCAGAAACTAACTTTGCAGTAATCGTTTCAGTTGCTGTTCTCACCTCTATTTCGCGTCCAATATTTTTCTTGTATTGTCTTGGCAATTTTAAAGGTGTTGTTGCCCCTGCTGAAGCGACTTCTAAAGAAAAATCGTATTCTTCACTATCAATATTATGTTCGATTGCGCGGCTAACAAAGATACAATCTTCTACCTTAACGCCTTGATCTCCATCGATAATAATAGTAACCTCGTTATCTCCCGAAATGGTAAGATCTATTAGAAAAAGATCTTCTCTTTCTAATAGTCCGTTTTCTAATAATTCTTTGACTTTTGCTACAAACATTCTTAAGTATAAAAAGAGGGGACTCTCCGTCCCCTCGCTTTCTTTTTTTATTACAACGGTGCAAATATACACAATTATATTGATTTACATAATTATTGAAATATCAAATTTTATAGTTAACTTTAGAAAAACAACTAAAACAACCTCTTTTATGAAAAAAATACTTGTTCCTACCGACTTTTCACCGGAAGCAGAAAACGCATTAAAGGTGGCTGCTCAGCTCGCAAAAAAACACGATTGTGAGCTTTTACTTCTGCATCTACTAGATTTACCACTCCAACAAATTAGTGAGTTAGGCACGCCAACCGAGCTCCCAGAAGCTGTCTATTTCATGAAATTAGCTCAGAAAAAATTTGAAGATCTTTTAGAAAAAGACTATTTACAATCTCTCTCGATCACGCATACTGTTGATTTTAAAGAAATTTCTCAAGGTATTTTAGAAACGTGTAAAAAAAACAGAATTGATTTAATAATTATGGGATCTCACGGGGCAGATGGTTTAAAAGAAATGTTTATTGGATCGACCGCAGAAAAAATTGTAAGAACCTCCGATGTTCCTGTTCTTGTGATTAAAAACGAACATATTAATTTTACTATTGAAGAGTTTGTTTTTGCATCAGATTTTAAAAATGATAATAAAGACACCTACAAACAAGCCATTAAACTTGCCGAACTTTTTAATGCTAAAATCCACTTACTTATGGTGAATACTATGGGGAATTTTACAACTACCGCTACTGCCAAAGTAAGAATACGAGAATTTATTGAAGGTAATACATTCGAAAATTTTACAACTAACATCTATAATGACGAGAGCGTAGAGAAAGGCATTTTAAATTTCTCGCAAATTATTAATGCCGATTTGATTGGAATTAGCACGCACGGCCGACAAGGGATCTCGCACTTTTTAAATGGCAGTATTAGTGAGGACTTAGTGAACCACGCAAAAAGACCCGTAATTACTTTTAAGATTTAATACGACTAAGTATACTGTCTTAACTTTTAAAAAGGCTGTTTTAAACGCTTTTTAACCATACACTCCTCATACATTATCCATAGGGTATCCATAGGGCATCCATACACCATCTATAGGGTATCGCTAAAAGGCGTAGTGAGAATTAAGAATTCATGGCTTTGGGATACGACAGCCTTTATCGCGTTGCTTTTCAAAACACCTTTACTTATCGTGCTTTTTTTTGAGTGAGGGATATAATTTCGATGTAAGGTGTTAACGCTATTTATCCATTTCTTTTTTACGCACGCCACAGCATTCTCAAAAGCTGTGTATCTGTGTGTAGGCGTTCGAATTTCCAAATATCCCGGCAGAGCATTCATTCTAATTCTAAAGGAGCGGTGCACCCCTCCAAGGGCGCTAAAGAGTCACTAAAGCCTAGGCTTGTCGCGGTTAGCTATTCTTTTCTATTTGTCACTTTATAAGTAACCTCTCGACGGCTCTCGAAGAGACCAATCTAAACCCTTTTTAAAAATCTACTTCTTAACTCCAAGTATATGATTTGGAGCACTGTACTGTTATTCAAATAGAATTTGGATCAAAACAACATTTAGGAATGATCCCTTTTTAGCACTTCAAAAATTAAGAAAAAAAGGACTGAAAACAAAAAATCCTAATTCTATAAAAGAATTAGGATTTGTCTGTTGGCCTACTAGGGCTCGAACCTAGACTCTTCGGTACCAAAAACCGACGTGTTGCCAGTTACACCATAGGCCAGTGTTTCTAACATTGCTGCAAATTTAAGACAAACTTTTATTTACGCAAACATTTATCAATAAATTTTCATCAAAAATACATCTTTTTTTCGCCCCCTATCGTTAACCTACTCATTACAAGCATTTCATCGTGTTTTAAAGGTTCTGCGTTAAGACTCCCCAAATGATTAGTGTCTTTTTATTATTATTACTAAATTCGCCACAGTTTAATATTATAATTTAAAATATGACCTCAATCACCTTTAAAAAGTGGAACAACATTATTGGTTGGCTCGCTTTTTTAATTGCATTAATCACATACAGTTTAACTGTAGAACCTACTGTTAGTTATTGGGATGCAGGAGAATACATCTTAACCTCTGCGAAACTTCAGGTTGGCCATCCACCGGGAGCACCACTGTTCCAGATGCTTGGAGCGACCTTCTCTACCTTTGCTTTAGAGCCCTCTCAAGTAGGATTAATGATGAATATGCTAAGTGCTGTTTCTAGTGCGTTTACTATATTATTTATGTTTTGGAGTCTTACGATACTACTTCCGAAGCTAATAAAATCGGAAATCTTTACTAAAGGAACCGCTATTGCAATATTAGGAAGTGCTCTTGTGGGCAGTTTATCTTTTGCATTTACCGATTCATTCTGGTATAATGCCGTAGAAACTGAAGTGTACGCGATGGCCACTTTAATTATGGCTATTTTATTCTATTTGGGATTACGCTGGGAAATGGATATGGATAAGCCCAGAGGTAACCGCTGGTTAATACTTATCGCCTTTGTTATCGGGCTCTCGTTTGGAGTGCACTTTATGGGGCTCTTAACCATTCCTGTTTTGGGGCTGATTTATTATTTCAAAAACTACAAAACGATAACACCGCTTAATTTTATAGTTGCCAATGTAGTATCGGTGGCTATTTTGTTATTTATATTTAAACTATTAGCACCAAATATTTTACGCTTTTTTAGTGTTATAGAAATATTCTTTGTGAATACTGTAGGTTTACCATTTAACTCGGGATCTATCATTGCCGGTATTTTATTAGTAGCTGCTATTTACTTTAGTTTGCGGTATACGCGCCAGAAAAACTACGTCAATATCAACACAGGTATCTTATGTATTACGTTTGTGGTTATCGGGTTTTCAACCTGGATTATGCTCCCTATTCGTGCCAATGCCAACGTTGTTATTAATGAGAACAACCCGTCGAGTGCTAGAGAACTATTGGCGTACTATAATTTAGAACAGTATCCAGAAACGCATTTATTTTATGGGCCGTTATTTACAGAGCAATATACAGGATTAGATAAAAAGGAACCTTACATAGACGACAAACCTAAGTACGAGAAAAACGAAGCTACAGGAAAATACGTAGTGGTTAACGCGTATAAAAATGCCAAACAAAATTTCAATTCTGAACAAGCTGCCATTTTACCGCGTATGTGGAGTGGCGAAAATGCCGAGAATTATTTAATATTTACGGGATTTTTAAATTTCGACTTAAAACCTGAATTTGTTATCGATCCGTTTTCAGAACAAAAAATAAGCACGTTCATCGTTAAATACCAAAATGGCGAATTAACTGAAACTGAATACGACCAGTTTATGTCTGTGTATGGCGATCAACTCTCAGTCTATTTAAACGAAAGCCTTAAGCAAGACGTTGCTTACATTACACAGTTTAAAAATGAAGTTGCCAAAGGCAATGTGGATTATGAAGATTACCATGTGTTCTTAAAGCAATTTGGGCAAAAATATTTAGACATCGAAAAGCCGTCGTTAGCAAGTAATATCTCTTATTTATTTCAATACCAACTAGGGTATATGTACTGGAGGTATTTTATGTGGAATTTTACCGGAAGGCAAGATGATATACAAGGGCGTTACGACAATCACGGAAACTGGTTAAGTGGTATTAATGGTTTTGATGCTTGGCTTCTTGGCCAGTCGCAAGATCATTTACCTAGTGATGTAAAAAATAACAAAGCAAGAAACACTTATTATTTCCTTCCGTTTATTTTAGGATTAATCGGCTTGTTTTTCTTATTCAATAGAGACAAGAAACTCTTTTGGATACTCTTGGTGTTTTTCCTCTTTACCGGAATAGCGATACAAGTGTACACCAACGTCAGGCCGTTTGAACCTAGAGAGCGAGACTACTCGGTCGTTGGTTCGTTTTATGTGTTTGCTATGTGGATTGGTTTTGGCGTTTTCGCAATTTTTAATGCGTTACGCACCCGTATTAATAGTCCGATGCTCGCTCCGGCAGTCACTTTAGTCTGTTTATTATTAGTCCCTACTGTTTTAATTTCTAATAACTGGGATGACCATGACCGCTCAGGAAAATACACCGCCAATTCTATGGCTAAAAAGTATTTAGATTCCTGTGGAGAAAATGGAATTCTATTCACCATTGGAGATAACGATACGTTTGCGCTATGGTACGCTCAAGAAATTGAAGGTTATAGAACCGATGTGCGAATTATAAACACAAGTTTATTTCAGACGGATTGGTATATCGACCAGATGAAGCGTCAAGCGTACGAGAGTGAACCTATTCCATCATCATTAACGCACGACCAGTACAGATATGGCACCCGAGATTATGTAATGAAGAGCTTAAAGTACTACGATCCTAATACCGAAGAATACAAACGTACGTACAATAAAGACACGTTGTTGATTAAAGATTTTATCGCTTTTGTATCTAGCGATAATCCTAAAACAAAATACCGTAGAATTTTAGAATTACAAGGTGAAGATTTAAGCCGTTATCCTGAGCAATTAAAAAGCACCAATTACTTCCCTGTGGAAAACATAAGAGTTCCAGTAAACAAGGAGAATGTTTTAAAATATGCCATTGTAAAAGAAAAAGATGCCGATGAGATTGTACCCTATATCGATATTAAACTGGATGGCAACGCCCTTTACAAGCAGCGTTTATTAATGTTAGACATCGTGGCTAATAACGAATGGAAACGCCCTATTTACTTTACTGGTGGTGCTTTTGGAGAAGATGATTATATCTGGATGAAAGACTACTTACAGCTAGATGGTATGGTTTACAAATTAGTACCGATTAAAACGCCTGTTAAACGCGCTAACCCTTTCGATATGGGACGTGTAGATAGTGATTTTATGTATAACAAAGTAAAGAACTGGGGCTGGGGAAATAGCGGTGGTGACATTTACCACGACCCAGAGACTCGTAAAAACTCTATTTCTTACCGTGGTAATTTAGCGCGCTTAATAGAAACATTAATCAATGAAGATAAATTGGTTAAAGCTGAAGAAATCGCAGACATTGCTATGATTAATATGCCGGTTGATAAATTTGGTTATTATACCCTTTTAGAGCCTTATATTGGCGCCTATTATGTGGTTGGCGCAAAAAGCAAAGCGCAGCAGTTATTTACCGATGTTGCCGAAAAATATCAGGAAAACTTAAAGTATTACAGCGAATTAACACGAGAGAATCAAGAGAAAAATATCGTTGAAATTTATACGGATATTGAACGTTATAATGCTTTAATTAAAACGGTAATACAACACGATGAGACCTTTGCCGAAAAGGAATTTACTATTTTTAACAACTATGTAAACCTATTTAGCAGTTTATATGGCGTTGAAGAGCAGATTAATACGCCGGTAAAAGAGGAAAGAGATTTAATTTCTAGAGACAGCAGCATCCCTTTATTAGATAGTATTAAATTACCAGAATAATCAAGACACTTGTGAGACTAGTACCCGTAAAAATACCTTCCTTTATAAAACGAATTTTCCCAAACTATGTTTGGGATTTTTCGTCTCATAGTAAAGTGATTTATCTTACGTTCGACGACGGCCCTAACCCAGAGATTACGCCCTGGGTTTTGGATGTTCTAAAACGCTATAATGCTAAAGCGACTTTTTTCTGCATTGGCGACAATGTAGAAAAACACCCTGCTGTTTTTAAGCGCGTATTAAACGATGGGCACGCCATTGGCAACCACACTCATAACCATTTACGCGGTTGGAATATAGGAACTAAAAATTATATTGAAAACACTTTAAAAGCACAAAGCGCTATTGATGCTATTACACCGCACACGGCACAACCCCCGTTATTTAGACCACCTTACGGACAAATAACACCTAGGCAGAGCAAAGCCTTGAGAGCCTTAGGCTATAAAATTATTATGTGGAGTGTTATTACTTTCGATTGGGAAGATTATTTAAGCCCAGAGCAATGCCTTAATAACGCACTTAAAAACACTGCAGACGGTAATATCATTGTGTTTCATGACAGTATAAAAGCGTCTAAGAATATGATGTATGCTTTGCCAGAAGTACTCAAGCATTTTTCGGGATTAGGCTATACCTTTAAAGCCATTTCTTTTAGTAAACCCACTACATAAATTGGTGTACGATACCAATTAACGTATTCGCATCTTGTTCGCCACTGTGGCGCCATTTCATTTCACCATCTTTATAAATGATAAGTGTTGGCAAACCTTTTACTCTAAGCGCATCAGAGAGTTCTTTGTTTTTATCGACATCAATTTTTATAACTTTGGCTTTGTCACCAAGTGCCGCTGCAACATCCCTTAAAACCGGATGCATTGCCGTAGATTGTTCGTTCCATTCTGTATAAAAATCTAACAGCACCGGTATCTCGACATCTATTAATTCTCCAAATTTAGACATTTGTGTTTGTGTTCATTAAAATTTCAGATTACAATAAAATAACGTATTAAGTTACCTAATTACAATCTGTTTCGGGTTATGCGATTCTATAATTATAAAAATACACAATTTTTAATAACCGATTGCTAGTTACGTAACTTCCGTTTGTTTTTTAAGTTCGATAACGGTGATTTCTGGCCATATACCTACTCTTCCAGGATAAGCTAGATATCCAAATCCGCGGTTTACATTAATATACTGTTCTTTTTGCTTATAAATTCCTGCCCATTGGTTGTACCTCCAACTTACGGGACTCCATTTAAACCAACCCGGAATTTCTATTCCGAATTGCATTCCGTGGGTATGTCCGCTAAGCGTTAAATGATACTGATACGCATGGTCTACCACTTTCGCCTCCCAATGCGATGGATCGTGGCTAAGCAGTATTTTAAAATCGTTAGGATCTAGTAATTCACTTGCTTTTTGTAAGTCGCCTGCTTTTTTAAAACCCCCTTTACCCCAATTCTCTACGCCCACTAGTGCAATACGTTCGCCACCGCGTTCTATAAAGCGGCTTTCGTTTAACATAATATCGAAGCCCATTTCTTTTTGAATAGCGATTAGTTCATCAAGGTTTTCTGTTTTCTTTTCTTCGGAAGACCATTCGACATAATCACCATAATCGTGATTTCCTAATACTGAGTACACGCCATCTTTAGCATGCAGCTTACCGAAGGTGTTTTTCCAAGGTTTCATTTCGGCGGCGAAGTTATTTACCAAATCACCGGTAAATAAAATAGCATCACTTTTTTGTTCGTTAATAAGGTTAACGGCGTATTCTATTTTTTCGTGATTATCGAAACTTCCGGAATGGATATCGCTAATTTGCGTTATTTTATAGCCATCGAAAGCGGCCGGTAAATCGCTAAAGGTCAAGGTGTAAGTTAAGACTTTAAAATTATATTTCCCTTTATACATACCGTATAGCAATGCTCCAAAAGGCAGAGCAGCTAACCCTAAGGCGATATAGCTTATAAATTTTCTACGCGACGCCATAAAACTAGCATCGACTACTTTGGTACTTACAAAATAATTGTAAATAGCGTGTGGTACTCTTAAAATATCTTCACCAAATAGAAAGAAGATTAATATTAATTTCGGTACAAAAACACTAAGCATAAACCCAAAGGCGTAACTTTTTAGGGGTGTTAAAACGCGTACGGTATCATTGGCATTTATAATCATTTGGTAAAATAAATTACTAATTACCAATGTACTAATCACCCAGTACAACCAGTATACCCCTTTTTTTTTGGTAATGGTTTTAACCGCTTGAAAAGCGTAATAATCTATAATTAGGTAAATGATTATAAAAATAATCCAGCGCAGCATCATAAACAGAAGTGTATTATGTGTTAAAATTAAGCGTTTTACAGTTGCGAGTCTCTTATTAAACTGTTAAAGATTTAATAGGTAATATAATTAGGCAGACCGTTACCCATTGTTTTTTTAAAAAAACAGGGGTGCTAAAGACTACAGAGTCTTTTAAAATTGCCAATTAATAAAGGGTATTTAACCGCTTACTTTTTTGTAGTTTTGATGTTTTACAAACACTTTATCATGTCAGAACAAAAACGCGTTTTTTTAGTCGATGCTTATGCTTTAATTTTTAGAGGCTATTATGCTTTTATAAAAAACCCCAGAATAAATTCTAAAGGCGTGGACACGTCGGCCATTATGGGTTTTATGAATTCATTGTTAGATGTTATAAAACGCGAACGACCAGACCATTTAGCGGTGTGTTTTGACAAAGGCGGTAGTGCCGACCGTGTGGAACTTTTTGAAGCGTACAAAGCGAACCGAGACGCGACACCCGAAGCCATAAAAACAGCAATACCTTATATTATGGACATCTTAAAGGCGATGCATATACCTATAATGGTAAAAGAAGGTTTTGAGGCTGATGATGTTATTGGCACCCTCTCTAAGCAAGCAGAAAAGGAAGGATTTACGACGTTTATGGTGACCCCCGATAAAGATTTCGCGCAATTAGTAAGCGAAAACATTTTTATGTACCGGCCTGTTTTTGGTGGCGGTTATGAAACGTGGGGCATACCAGAAATACAAAAGAAATTTGAAGTTGAAGACCCGTTACAGGTGATTGACTTTTTGGGAATGATGGGTGATGCGTCTGACAATATTCCGGGGTTACCAGGGGTTGGCGAAAAAACGGCTAAGAAGTTTTTAGCCCAATATGGTAGTTTGGAAAATCTTTTGGCCCATACCCACGAGCTAAAAGGTAAGATGAAGGAGAAAATTGAAGCCAATAAAGAATTGGGGATACTCTCTAAGAAACTGGCGACTATTATGCTAGATGTGCCGGTAACTTTTAATGCTAAAGATTTTGAATTATCGGCACCTGATATACCAAAGGTTACTGAGATTTTTCAGGAGTTAGAGTTTAGACGTTTAATAGATAATTTTGTTAAGACCTTTACGGTCGAAACTACCGAAAGCGGAGCTGCGACAGCGGTACCGGAATCTAAGAAAACAGCTAGTGCTAGTGACTTGGCTGGTGCCGGACAATTTAATTTATTTGGTACCGCGAGCACTTCTGCGGAAGCGCTACCCAACACTTTTTCGCGACAAACGATAGCTACGACTTCGCATTTTTACCAAAGTGTGGCACCAGGAATGGCAACGGACTTATTTATAAAGAACGTAATGGCGCAAACCTGTGTGTGTTTCGATACGGAGACCACAGGACTAAACCCGCTAACGGCGACGTTGGTGGGGATAGCATTCTCTTGGGAAGTTGGCAAAGGCTTCTATTTACCGGTACCGGCGAACCAAGAGGCAGCACAAGCGGTTGTAGAATTAATACGTCCGTTTTTTGAAGCTGAGCACATTGAAAAGGTAGGGCAGAATTTAAAATATGATATAAAAGTACTTGACAAATACGCCATAAAAGTACAGGGAAAATTATTCGATACGATGTTAGCGCATTATTTAATAAACCCGGATATGCGCCATAATATGGATGTTTTGGCCGAGACGTATTTAAATTACACCCCGGTTTCTATTACAGAACTTATAGGTAAGAAAGGCAAAAACCAGCTGTCTATGCGCGATGTGCCTTTAGAGGCACAAACGGAGTATGCGGTCGAGGATGCCGATATTACGTTACAACTAAAACAGCATTTTGAAACCGAATTAGGGAGTGCTAATATTGAGCATTTATTTAATGATATTGAGATCCCACTGCTTCGCGTTTTGGCCGCTATGGAATTGGAAGGTATTAATCTTGATGCCGATTTCTTAACGTCATTATCGGCCGATTTGGATACGGATATTAAAATTTTGGAAGCTAAAATTTATGACGTTGCTGGCGAGACTTTTAATATTGCCTCGCCTAAGCAATTGGGAATTGTTTTATTTGAAAACCTAAAACTAGTTGATAAGCCTAAGAAAACGAAAACGGGGCAATACGCGACTTCGGAAGACATTTTATCGTATTTAGCGAAAGACCACGAGATTATACAGGATATTTTGGATTATCGCGGACTATCGAAATTAAAAAGCACGTATATTGATGCGTTACCAACGCAGATAGAGCCCACTACTGGACGTGTGCATACCGATTATATGCAAACGGTTGCTGCTACCGGAAGATTGAGTAGCAATAACCCGAATTTACAGAATATTCCTATTCGTACCGAGCGCGGCCGACAAGTGCGGAAAGCGTTTATACCGCGCAATGCTGATTACATTTTATTGGCGGCCGATTATTCGCAGATTGAACTTAGAATTATTGCGGCGTTGAGTAAAGAAGAAACAATGATTACTGCTTTTAAGAACGGCGAGGATATACACGCAAGCACAGCAGCACAAGTCTTTAATGTGCCGTTAAGCGACGTTACTAGAGAACAACGAAGCAATGCTAAAACGGTTAATTTTGGAATTATTTACGGGGTTTCGGCCTTTGGACTGAGTAATCAGACTAATTTATCGCGAAGTGAAGCTAAGGAGCTTATTGAGACGTATTATGAAACCTACCCCAAGCTAAAAACGTATATGAGCGCGCAAGTAGATTTTGCACGCGACAATGGCTACGTGCAGACTGTTTTAGGGCGCCGTCGCTATCTAAAAGACATTAATTCTAGAAATGGTGTTGTGCGTGGTGGCGCCGAACGGAATGCTGTAAACGCGCCGATACAAGGGAGTGCAGCCGACATTATTAAAATCGCTATGATTGCCATTTATAATGCCTTGGAAGTAGGAAACTACAAATCTAAAATGTTGTTACAGGTACATGATGAATTGGTTTTTGATATTTACAAACCTGAATTGGAGGCTATGAAAATGCTAATTAAAACAGAGATGGAACAGGCTTTTACGTTAGAGGTTCCGTTGGACGTTGATTTGGATACTGGAATAAACTGGTTAGAAGCACATTAGGAATTAAAAATATTTTTAGGTAGATTTAGAGGTTAATCAATTTTTCTATGCAAAAACCGACCTCTATTACTCTAAAAAAGCTTCGCCTTGATGATAACAATTGTATTGCGTTACAGTTTACGCCGTGCCCCATTGTGGAACAGTACATAAAAAACTATACCGATAGCCATTGGAGCGCTTTGGAACAAAAGTATTACGTGTATTATAATAGAACAGCCTTAAACAAGTTGTTTGACTATTTAAGGTTGCAACATTTTTTTGTTGATTATAGTGATTTAAAGCCTAAAGCGACAGCGATAAAACCAACACCACTTGCTGTTAAGAAAGCGCCACCGCTCCCTGCTTTATCTGAAACGCAACTTTTAAAACTAGAGGGTTATAAAAAGTGGTTATATCAAAAACGGTTTAGTGATAATACGGTGAACACCTATTGCGAGGTCACTGCTTTTTTTTTAAGGTATTTAAGTTTAAAGCAGATTACCACTATTACGACGCGAAGTGTGGAGCAGTTTAATTACGATTTTATTGTGGCTCCTAACAAGTCGATCTCGTACCAAAACCAATGCATAACTGGCATTAAGCATTATGTATCGTTTATACACGGTACTGTCGATATTATAGACATTGAGCGGCCTAGCAAAGACAAAAAGCTCCCCAATATTTTAAGCAAACACGAAGTAAAGACGCTCTTTGAAGTCACCAAAAACTTAAAGCATAAAACGTTACTTAGTTTGGTGTATTCGGCCGGATTACGCATAGGTGAAGCATTGAGCTTGCATCTAAACGATATAGACTACGGCCGCGGACTGATACATATAAAAGCCGCTAAGGGCAAAAAGGATCGCTACACTTTACTTTCTCTAAATTTGATTCCATTACTACACACTTACATTAAACATTACGATCCGCAGCACTATTTATTTGAAGGCCGCGGTGGCACGCCCTACTCGCAGGTAAGTGCTAGACAGGTTTTAAAACAATCGGTAGCCAAAACTGAAATTAAAAAATATACGACACTCCACACCTTGCGTCATAGTTTTGCCACTCATTTATTAGAAAGCGGGGTAGACTTACGCTACATACAAGAATTATTAGGACACAACAGCCCGAAGACCACAATGATATACACGCACGTATCGTCGACTAACTTAATAGAAATTAAAAACCCTTTCGACTATTTGTAAGAAAATAATAGGTTATATTTATGGCTTGATTGCTTTATTACCTCGAGTATATGGATTATAGAAAAGCTTAAAAAGCATCCATATCCAGCTATTTTGTTATAGAATAGGGTAATAAAGTGTTCATATAACTAAGTTGGCAAACATTTAAGAAACACCTATGAACATTAAAGAATTCATTTCAAATTTTAAAAATCATCCCGTACTATTTGTAGGAACAGGTGTGAGTTTGAGGTATTTGTCCAACTCATATACTTGGGATGGACTTTTAAAAAAAATAGCATTTGATTTAAAAGGAAACTCTGAATATTATTTAGACTTGAAGTCTACTTGTCAAGAAGATGGTGTTTATAATTTCGAAAAACTTGCATCACTTTTAGAAAATGAATTTAACGAAACTCTAATCAACGATAGGAATGGAAAATTCCAAGAGATAAATGATGTTTTTTATGAAAATATGGAGAATGGACAAAATTTAAGTCGGTTCAAAATCTATATATCTAAAATATTTTCAGAATTAGAAATAAGAGAAGATAAAAATCCTGAAATAGCCGAATTTAAAAAAGCGAGAAAAAATATTGGCTCTATAATAACTACAAATTATGACAATTTGATTGAGCATATTTTTGAGTTTGACAAATTAATTGGTAATAATATCCTTTTAAGCAATCCTTATGGTTCAATATACAAAATCCACGGATGTACAACAGAACCACATAAGATAATAATTACAGAAAACGATTATTCTCAATTTGATGGAAAATACGAACTAATTCGAGCTCAATTACTTTCTCTTTTTATTCATCATCCAATAATTTTTATTGGTTATGGTGTTGGAGATAACAACATAAAAAAGATTTTAAAAACCATATTTACATATGTTGAACCAAATTCTGATTTAGCAAAAAATATAAGAAATAATTTTCTTTTAGTAGAATATGAAAAAGATGCTGACAACGAAGTAATAAGTGAACACGATATTGATATGGACGGTTATTCAACTGTTAGAATTAATAAAATCAAAACGGATAACTTTACATTAATTTATCAAGCACTTGCAAATATACATTTACCAATATCTGCAATGGATGTAAGAAAAGTTCAAAATGTAGTTGCGGAAATTTACGCTGGAGGAAAAATTGAAGTTAAAATTACCGAGGATTTGGATTCTCTAAAGAATGGAGATAAAATCCTCGCAATTGGTTCATCAAAGACCATTAGTTATCAATACCAAACAGCATCTGAAATAATGACTAATTATTTCAAAATTATGGAGGAATCAAACCATCAAATTTTGGTGCTTATCGACAAGTACAAACTTCAAAGTGCTCAATATTTTCCGATTTTTGGTTTCAGTAGTATAAATGGAGAAATTAAAGTTGCAGACAAATTAAAAGCTCAACAAATAACAAATATTAAAAATGCCTTAAAATCTACGTCAGATAATCAAAAGAAAAAGCACAACACAATACAAGCAATTATGGATGATATGTCAATTCCATTAACTTACAAAATTGGTTGTATAATCTGGAATATATTTGAAGACAATCTCGAACTCAACGATGTAGAAAAGCACTTGAAAGGAATAAAAGCTAAAAATGATACAAATTTCAGAAAATTACTTTGTGCATATGATTTAAAAAAATATGAATAAATAAAAAACGATTTGCCAACACCGTGTATAATTAATTGCTTGGTTCTCGCCTACTTACGAAAATCCTCGCGGATTTTCTATTCGGTTTTTATTTACTAAATTCCGTGCTTAATCACGCAACTAATCATACACAACAACGTTAGCACCAATATAACTAAAACTGAAAATTGTATTTTAAAAAGATAAATATTGCTGAATTGGATTCTGAAAAAACAGAACGGAATATTAGATTATTATCGTTAAAAAGACACACATCTTTAGATTTCAAATCAGCTTCAACTTATTTAAATGAGCCAAATAAGTTTTTTTTGGGTTTTGAGAATAATAACAGAATTGACTTATTAAGAATTTCGACACCTTTTGAAAAGTTACTTCCGAAAATAATTGTGACTTTTAAAAAAGAAAACTTTAGAGAATATAAATTGAGATTTAAATTAATGTCAATGATTTTATTTACTCTTCTGTCGGTCGCATTGATTTTGAAATTATATTATTTTATAAAATCTGGAAAATTGGAAAGTAATTTTTTTATGGTTTTGTTTCTAAACTTAATTTTTTACTTATTTGCTTTTGTGGAATATAAACTTGTGAATAGGAAAATGAATAAAGTCCTAAAATGGAAAGAATAAGAAATTTAGGAATGAAAAATACTGGTGCTAACATCGTGTATAAAAAATTGCTACATTAGTATTTAATTAACGGTCGTTGCACTTTTGTTACGTCTGATTTTCCTTTGGAAAATCCTCGCTCACAAAAACGCAACTTTCCATACACAAACACGTTATCTTTAATGCGAAAAAAAATCACTGAAACCCATAAATTAAGTGATTTAAAATTAGAATATTAGCAAGTTTGCGGAGTCAATTAAAAAGTCAGTTTCCGGAATTTATCACTGAAACCTAAAATAATTTGTGTGTGGAAAATGAGTAAGTTTGTGGAATCTGAATTGTTGGAATTTAAGGAAACTGAAATACTGGAACTCCAAAAGTCAGAAAAATACAATGCGGAATTTAGCAAGTTTGTGGAATCGTTCATAAAAAGTCAGTTTGCGGAATTTATCGCTTAAACCTAAAAGAATTGTGTGTGGAAAATGAGCGCGTTTGTGGAATCTGAATTGTTGGAATTTAAGGAAAGTAAGATAATATAACTCTCAAAACTAGAAAAATACAATGCGGAATTTAGCAAGTTTATGGAATCGTAATTAAAAAGAAAAAAAAACTAGTTTACGGAAACTGAAATATTGTAAATCAATTAAACACGAAGAAATAAAAGGCGCAACTTGGAAAGTTTTTAAATTTTTTTTTTAAATAAAAAGTGGAATAACTAAATGTGGAGAATAGCCTGAACATCAAAGCACTAAAGATAATCGAGTAGACGGCTGACAATCGAATGATTGCCAGTGCGCCTCTCACACCACCGTACGTACGGGTCTCGTATACGGCGGTTCACCAAATCGAAGTTTGTATTTTGTTTATGTAATCTATCATCGGTTTATACCCTCTTCGCTTTAGTCTAGATAGGGTTAGTGTAGTCCCTAATATAGGACTCTGGGCTACTGCCCAGCCTCCCATTCGGGTTCTGCTCCAAGCATAAGCTTGTCCTTCTTCTATTCCTAGACGTATTAAATTCTTACGTTTCCTTTCTGCTTTCTTCCAATGGTGCCAAATGCAATACCGCAGGCGGTTTCGCAACCATTCATCTAACTTTTTAAGTTTTGTATAACTGTTTGTTAAACGATAGTTGTTAAGCCATCCTCGACACACTTGTGTGAGGCGGCTTAAACGTTCTGTTAAAGATACTGGATTGGTTTTCTTGGTTAAAAGTTTTAGTTTCCGTTTGAATTTATCCCAACCGCTTTTGCTTACAACAAGTTGGTATTGCCCTTTTACACCTTTCTTATAAATGGGTACAAAGCTATGTCCTAACAACTCGAAATTTACGGGGCGACGTATGCCACTTTTTGCTCCGTTTATTGGAAGATGTAATGTGTCTTTTAGAAAAAGATACACCTGATTCCCTATTTGCTTTGCTTTTGCTTTCGATGTTGTATAAATACTAAAATCGTCTGCATAGCGGACATAACGAAACCCTTTGTTGCTAAGAAATTTATCTAAAACATCTAATAAGATATTAGATAATAACGGGCTTAGTGGGCTGCCTTGCGGTATGCCTTTTCGCCGTTTAACTAAGCGCCCTTTTATAAGTATGGGCGCTCGTAACCATTTGCGAATTAATCGCAGCGTGACTGGGCAGTCTACTTTATTGTAAATTAGTTGTAATAGTAGGCTATGTTCTACCGCGTCGAAGAATCCTTTTAAGTCGATATCTACAATGTTTTGGAAGCCATCATTGATGTATTCCTGAGCTTGTAGTACTGCTTTATGGATGTTCTTCTTAGGTCGAAAACCGAAACTAAAGGGCTCAAATCCGTACTCGAATTTGGTTATTAGTAGCTGGCTTACTGCCTGTTGTAGACACCTATCTATTACTGTTGGGATACCTAAAAGACGGGGTTTTCCCTTTTCCTTAGGTATGGATACTCCTAAAATGGCTTGCGGTATATAGCCGTTACTGTAAATAGTGGTGCTTATTTGTTCTCGATTGACCCGTATATATTGGGTTAACTCCGAAACCGGCATACCATCTACTCCACTAGCTCCTTTATTTCGCACCACTTGCTGTGCTGCTTTATAGAGGTTTTTGGCTTCTAATACTTCTGCAATCATAAATTGTTTAAAACAAATGTTTACTTCTGTTGGCTTAAGATTAGGCTAGCAAAAGCCTCCTAATCGAATTTCAACGTGATTTAATGTTCTGTCCTTCCTACTCGTGTTCCTGATGGGGTATGGTTTAAGCAATCCCAACTATTGTCTGTTTCTAAGTAGTACTATGACTTCTGCTGACTTCTCCAATAGGCCAACTCGTAACTTTGGAGATCTCCCCAGGTAATGACATCTTCTTTCACTCAATCCCTGCCGTATCTACCTACTTACCCTTTTGATACTCTTTGGGCGTTGCAATGATGTGGTTGCTTACCCGAATAAATAGGCCTCTGTATACGGTTTCTGTTCGTCAGTACCGAGTTTTGTAGTCTCGCTTTCTTCAGATGTAACTTTGCAGTTACCACCCTTGCGACTTACTAATGCTTCTAGGCGTTACCCCAGCGCATAAGGGACTTGCACCCTCTAGATTAATTACTTACTTTGCTGTAAGTTAAAGATGCCCATACTGGGCACACACACCGTGTATAATTAATGGCTGGTTATCGCCTACTTACGAAAATCCTTGCAGATTTTCTATTCAGTTTTTATTTGCTAAATTAGGTGCTTAAACACGCCACTAATCATACACAACAACGTTGGCAACAAGCTAAAAAACAGAACGCTGAAAAATGAATCGAATACTATTTATATTATTTCTGACTTTTAATTTGACTTGTTTTTCGCAAACTCAATCGGAAATGAATGATGAAGCGAATAACGAATTTAGAAAAGCAGATGCTGAACTAAACAACGTTTACCAAAAAATAATAACTGAATATAAAACTGACTCGATTTTTATTGAGCGACTTAAAAAAACGCAAAGAATTTGGATTTCTTACAGAGATGCGGAATTGGAAATGAAATTCCCAGCTGAAGACAAACGAGTGGAATATGGTAGCGTCTTTCCAATGTGTGTTTCCTATTTTTTGGGAAAGTTAACTGAAGAGCGAACTGAAAAATTAAAAATTTGGTTAGATGGAATTGAGGAAGGCGATGTATGTTCAGGTTCAGTTAAATCAAAATATGAATTAGACCCAACTTATTATTCAAAAGCATACATTGAAAAAGATAGTACAATTTGGATACCTCAAAATATAAATAGCGAAATCAAAATCTTTGGTTATCAAGAAAAAGATAGTTTATCAAAAAAATTGATTTTAATTTCAGTATTCACAAAAGATGTTGAGGACAATCCTTACAATTGCAAATATGGTTCATACTACCATACTCAATCAATGAATAATATAAAATTAAAGTATTTATCAACTGAAAATGAGTTTATGAAAATTGCCATTCTAAAAAAAGGGACATTAATTGATACAGTTTATATGGAAAAGAAATGGTTTGAATTTAGTGAAGAATAAAAGCCAGTTGCCAATCGAGTAGACGGCTGACAATCGAATGATTGCCAGTGCGCCTCTCACACCACCGTACGTACGGGTCTCGTATACGGCGGTTCAACGTTCATCTCAACAATTGCTCTTTACACCAATTGAAGCTACCTACTATTTTAAGCATAGGCTACAAAAATTTGCTCCTATGCGAATTTAATAGAGAACGTTGTTCCGTCCTTCCTTAATTGTGAGTCCTATGGGCTTTTTCTCCCACCTCGTTTCCCTTAAGTACTATGACTTCTGCTGACTTCTCCAATAGGCCAACTCGTAACTTTGGAGATCTCCCCAGGTAATGACATCTTCTTTCACTCAATCCCTGCCGTATCTACCTACTTACCCTTTTGATACTCTTTGGGCGTTGCAATGATGTGGTTGCTTACCCGAATAAATAGGCCTCTGTATACGGTTTCTGTTCGTCAGTACCGAGTTTTGTAGTTTACTCATTCTCTTTTATATTTTTTCTGTATTCGTGAATACGCTGTATTTCGCTTTCTTCAGATGTAACTTTGCAGTTACCACCCTTGCGACTTACTAATGCTTCTAGGCGTTACCCCAGCGCATAAGGGACTTGCACCCTATAGATTAATTACTTACTTTGCTGTAAGTTAAAGATGCCCATACTGGGCAAACACACTAGTTTAGCCCCTAATAAGTTCGGAGTGCTATTTTAAATTTCAATTAATACCTTTGAGATATGAAATATAAGAAATGGAGTTTAGAAGAAAAGCTAGAAATTCTATCCTCATCTGAAGAATTAGGAATTGTTGAAGCCTGTCGTAAATACAAGGTTAGTACGGGAACTTTTTACAATTGGAGGAAGAAATATGATACCCAAGGCGTGTCTGGCTTAAAAGTCACCTATGACGCACGTAGTAAAGAGTTAAAGCAAGCAGAAGAGGAAAACAGAATACTTCGTAAGCTATTAAGTAACAAGGAAATTGAGCTAGAAGTCCAGCGTGAACTTTTAAAGAAAAAGTTTGGGACATCAGATCCAAAAAAGATTTAGTGGATACTATTTTTAAGAAATATAAAATCAGTAAAACTAAGATAATCGATATGGCAGGAATGGTTCACAGCAGTTATTATCGCAAGCCAAGCTTAGGTAAAAAAGGAAACAAGCCAAGTAGATTTACCTATCATAGTAAGAATGGATTAGTAACCCAGGCTGTTGTTATTGAATCTGTAAAGACCATATTACGTCATCCTTTTATAGATTGTGGCTATAGATTAATGACTGCTTATTTGACTCGGGACGGTTATACAATAAACCACAAGAAACTATATAGAATAATGAAAGAAGCGAACCTATTGAAGTTGGAAGACCGTATTGACAGGAGCGGTTCTGGACGTAAGTTTGTTAAATTCAGAAAAGTAATGACCGTAAAACCTTTTGATTGTCTAGAAATGGATATAAAGATGGTTTGGATTCCCAGTGCTGGTAAAAACGCTTACCTTTTATCTGTTATAGATGTTCATACGCGAAGAATATTAATAGACCTTTTTGCTTTTTCAATTAAACAAGCTCAAGTGATAAGATTGCTATCTGAATTATTTAGGCACTATCAATATCCTAATAATGTAGTGATTAGAAGTGATAACGGGAGTCAGTTTATTGCAAAAAATGTAAGAGAATATCTAGCAATAATAGGTGTGGCTCAAGAGTTTACTCACATCGCAACACCAGAAGAAAATGCTCATATAGAAGCCTATCACGGCATTTTAAAGAAAGAAATTTTTCAGAGATTTGAATATAGAACCTTTGGAGAAATAGAAAAAATCCTTAAAGATTATGTGCTGTTTTACAACAACGAAAGGCTACACGGACTATTGGGAAGAATAACACCAATGGAAAAATGGAACGCTGACAAACACCTAATTTTAATGAATAAATTAACAGCATAATTTAACTAACGAAATTTAAAAGAATACTCTTGTTTTATAGGGGGCAAAACAATTGCCATATACGCGAAAAGAAGGTTTACCAAAACTATTAGAAGAAATTAATTTAGAATACTTTGAAACTGCAATCAAGTGGTTAGGAAATCAGTTAACCCTGAAAAAATTATTACAATGGGAGCATCAAGAAATGTAGAATTAGCATTAGTGATTGCTTCAACATTCCCAGAAATTGTAAGCGGAGTTGTTGCGTATTCAACACGTTCGATTTCTTGGTCAAATACTATTTTACCCTATAATTCAAATCAATTGAAACCAAGCTGAAAATATAACGGAATTGACATTCCGTATGTGCCTATGGATAAAATTTCTGGAAACGACTCGGGTAAAATTAAATTACTAGAATATTGGAAAATGGTTTATCGAAAACGGATTTAGTAAATAAAGCAACTATTAAAGCGGAAAAAATTAATGGTCCTATTCTGCTTCTTTCCGGAAGTGATGATAAGGTTTGGCCCTCATTAATAATGGCTGATATAATAGAACAACGGTTAAAAGAAAATAATTTTAAGCATTCTTTTCAGAATATAAAATATGAAAATGCCGGACATTTAATTTCAAATAACCCAGAGGTAAATTCAAATTTTAGAACTGAAACAATTAACGTTGATGGAAAGGACTACGAATATGAATTTGGAGGCACTAACGAAGGAGATTTTAAAGCCAGGAAAGACGCGAAAATAAAGTTAATAGAATTCATATAAAAAATACAAATCTGTTAAAAGGCTTCTGACAATCCAGTAGACCGCCAACAATCAATTGATTGCAAGTCTGTTTATCCTACCACTTAATTACGAAAATCGCACCCTCTAAATCACTTACTTACTTACTTACTTACTTACTTACTTACTTACTTACTTACTTACTTACTTACTTACTTACTTACTTACTTTGCTGTACGCAAAAGATGCCGATATTATATAAAAATATTTACTTAAATTAGGGTCGCTGCTTAATTGCAAGCCTCTATTTTTACTACGAAGAGTCTGGACATACAACCTACCAACAAACCCTATACAAAAACGCTGACGGTAATGCATATTAAACCCAATCTGAATCTTCCAGCGTAAATATTTTGCTTATTTCGACGTCAAATAGTTGCGCTAATCTTAGTGCCAAAACTGTTGAGGGAACATATTTACCTAATTCCATAGCATTAATTGTCTGCCTACTCACTTTTGCCAATTTAGCTAAATCGGCTTGAGTGATATTTTTTTTTGCTCTTTCTACTTTGATACTATTCTTCATAATAAGCTGATTTTTTAAGTTTTGAAATTTGCCAATTAAATCTAATTATGAAAAAGATTAATACCGTAAACATATTGAATATCATGACCCATAAAAAAGAAAAATCGAAGATAAACAAAAACGCAAACAAAAGAATTCCGTAGTTAACATAAACAGCCCAAACCAGAGACTCTAGCCTAATTTTGGATATATATTCATCCTCTAATTTTTCTTTAGAGAAAGCAACAAGTAAAGAACTAATAATAATTAAAATTCCAAAGATTTCATTGAGAATATTATTCTTAACCATTCCTAGTAGCTGTTTATACTTAAATAAGTCATCTATAAAAACTGCAGGGATATCAAAATCTAAAAAGTTTGGTTCGTACTCATATTTAAGTGTTATGAAACCTAAAATTGCCGAAGGAATAAGTAAAAACCAACCCGTTTTTTTGAATTTATTAGGAAATAAAAAATTTACTTTCATAATATTATAATTTTGTTGTCAACAAATGTAAAACAAATATCACAATTAGACAAACAAACTTTACATTTAGTACAGCGAACATTACCAATAATCGAGTTATTGCCAGCACACCTCTCAAAACCACCGCACTTACGGGTCTTCTAAAAGCAAATCACAATTTGTGTGTTGTTTACGTTATCCGTCATCTGTTTTGTAACCTCTTGTCTGGAAATTTAGCTCCTATAAACTCGGAGGTCTATTTTACTATTCAAAATAAAGAAAACGGTATTCAAATTTCAAGAATTATCTCGCCAGAATTTCAATAGAAATAAATGGTAACCCCTAATTTAAAACTCTTAAATACAACAAATTATTTATCTATTGCAGATAAAAATAAGGCGGTAACCGTTGCGACATTTTACGGGTATGCAGAAAAAAAATAGTAACACCACTTAAAAATAAGCCTTATATTTTAGACTAATTAAAATCTATACTAGCCATCGGAATTCTATTGAGTATCTTACGTGCGCAACGAAGACACTATTTATTTTAAAACAGAAACATTAACAAAAATCAAACCCACAATCAATCTAAAAGAAACACATATTGTTCCTGAAATATCCGCTCCAATGCGACTGCAGGAATATGGTGTTGGCCTATTCATTGCTGCGATTACGAAATCGGCGCTAAAAAAAGCACTAAAGAAAAAATTTATTACGGTTAACGCTGTTATTGCGACTTCCGCTACAGTAATAAACGGGGGTGACTGCTTAACTTTATCTATTCCAAAAGAAGTTACACCGCATAAGAAATTGATATTTCAACTTAACGTTTTATTCGAAGATGATTATTTAGCACTACTCCATAAACCTGCGGGCATAGTAGTGAGCGGTAATAGTTTTAAAACTATTGCCAATGCATTACCTCAAAATATTAAACAAAGCACGCTTCCAGATGCTACTAAACCTCAGCCCGTGCATCGATTAGACTATGCGACCACAGGTGTTTTATTGGTTGGAAAAACGAGTAGTAGTATTCGTGCTTTAAATAAAATGTTTGAGGACAAAACGGTTTACAAAGTATATTATGCCGTTACTATTGGTAAAATGAAAAAGGCAGGAAGTATCACTTCAGAAATTGACGGTAAAAAATCACTATCGTATTACAATCTACTCGAAACCGTTTCCTCGCAAAGATTCGGCCATCTCAACTTAGTGAAATTAAAACCTCAAACGGGTAGAAGGCATCAATTGCGTAAACATTTGGCCAGCATTAACACTCCCATATTAGGGGATGCAGCATACGGGATTGAACCTTTAATTTTACGCGGTAAGGGGTTGTATTTACATGCATATTCATTAAGCTTCACACATCCATTTACAGGTAAAACAGTCTGTTTAAGGGATGAATTCCCTCCACGTTTTATGAAACTATTTAATTCTAAAATAAATGACATCTATGCTTATCAAACAAACCTCTCCAACCATAAATAGTAATAGCGTGCGTCTCAAACCACCTCTTACACCTGCTCTTCTCGAAACAAATTTAAGTCAAGCTATTTACGACCGTTCAATAATAAAATAACTCCTCTAACCATATAATGGTTTTGCTCGTTCTAAGAATTAGACTTTGGGCAATTGGAATCCTCTCGCTATAATGCGACTCTATAAGTAGCCAAAATCTTAACTAAGGCCTCGCTAATTGCCGTTTGCCCGTTATCGCTTCCCTCCCAACTACCGTATTATTTGCTAAATACCACCTCATTATTTTGTAAACTTTTTAGTTTATGACATATCTTTACCTAGCGATTTACCCTTCTTTATCCTTAGCCATCGTACGCGTCGCGCGGAATGTTACACCAAAACACAACTAGTATTGAAGTCTAAAGTGTTAAGAAAATTGACGTTGTTTGGTTTTGTTATTACTTAATTTCTGGTTTTATTTTTATTTAAGTCTGATGTATTTTTTTAAGTCAGAACCCAGAATTTCCAGTAGTTCTTTCTCGTTTCCATTTTGTGTTTCAGTGAACAAAAAACCGAAAACTGAATATTCATTCAATGCAATTTTTCTTAGATCCAGAGGTTTTTCAAAATCTAATACTAATTTCTCATAATCAAAGGACTCTATTTCACTTGCATCAATGCCCGAATTATTATCTAAAACAATAATACTATACTTTTTACCTTTTCTGGTTTTAAAAATCGTCTCCCAATCTGGTTTTATAGATTGAAAAAAGGCCTCATAGGAATTAATCCCGTAAGCATACCAAGATAAATCTCCGGTGGTGCAAAACCCTCCAAATCTTAAAGGATTTACCTCAATAGGGTTTATGATGCCTTTGTTATCAATTCTTAATTCTACGTGAGCAGGGAAATTTTTTAGTTTTGCTTTTTCCCCTATTATACCCAGAAAAGCCTCTATCTCATTCTTGTATTTTTGTATTATTTCTTGTGAAGTTGAATACACCTTATCACTTACATCTTTATCAGATAAAAATATATGATGAAGAATATTAAGCACCACTGGTTTTCCCTTATTATCGAAATAACAATCAATTGCGTACTCGTCTCCAGCTATATATTCTTCGATAATAAATTCTGATATATTTAAAACTTCCTTAGGGTATAGGTCTTTAGAATGGTTATTCTCAGAATCTATCTTATCTAAAACTTGTAGCCATTCTGCAGCAGTATCGACTTTGTGCACAGCGATACTAGAAAAACCAACTGCAGGTTTTATAATGAATGGGAATTTAAGTTCTTCCACAATAAGTTTTCTCAGATCTTCAAATCTCACTCCTTTAAAAAAATAATCGGGGAAAGACTCTTTAATTAGTTCTCTAAATTTGATTTTATTTTTGAACACTTCAATTTGATCGAGAAGGCTTAATGAAACCACATTCTTTTGAATCCAGTTGATTGTGTTTTCAGAATTGGTATACATTGGGGTTTCCGGATTCTTCTTTAAACTATCTTTTGCTTCTTCCTCGGTGATCCAATTCAGCTTTTTATCAGCAATCATATTTTTCGCCTGAGCAGTAGCCACAATTTCATAATTATTTTCCTTAATAGTTTTAATAAGAAAATCTGAAACATACGGTTTATCAATTACTATCATATAGTTATCTCTATTTTCACTCAATTTAACACCTATTTAATAAATGAGTCTGGTCTTTGGGATAGTCTTGGGAATTGAACCTCATCGTTAATGGCTTTAAGTCTAATTTTAAAAGTATATTCCTTTCAAAGAACCGGTATCACACTTCTAAATATAAAAATAACGCCTAGAAAATTTTAGAGGAAACAAGTATTCCACTAAATCATTTTAAGAAAAAGGAGTGCTTTAAGAAAACATTGTTTTTTAGTGTATTACCGCGCCAACATTTGTTAAGTAAATACAGAATCGTTCACATAAAAAACACGAAAAACAATCACTTAACACCTCTTTTATTAACTTTTCGCTCTGTGTTTGCTTATAAAACTCTCTAGATTTCTCTTTGGTTCGTTTTCTTTTGCTAAATTAGTTGCTAATCAAAAATAAGGTACGATACACGGGGCCGTTAAATGCCTTTATAACTGAAATTTAGCTTCACTAGCATTAAAAAGAAGTAATACTACACACATTATGAATATGAATTTAGCCGTACTAATAGACGGAGACAACATACCCTCTGCTCACGTAAAGGAAATGATGGAAGAAATAGCAAAATATGGAAATCCCACGATTAAAAGGATTTATGGCGATTGGACGAGTCCGCATTTATCAAAATGGAAAAACCTATTGTTACAAAATGCTATTACCCCTATTCAGCAATATGCTTACACCGCAGGTAAAAACGCGACAGATTCGGCCATGATAATTGATGCGATGGACATTCTATATTCTGAGAAAGTTAGTGGTTTTTGTCTTGTTTCTAGCGACAGTGATTTTACCAAACTGGCGACTAGATTAAGAGAAGCGGGTATGCAAGTGATTGGAATTGGAGAGAAAAAAACACCAAATCCTTTTATCGTGGCCTGCGATAAATTTATTTATATTGAAATTATTAGGAAGCAAACGGAAAAGAAAGAAAATATTAGTCAGAAAGACCACGTAAAAGATAGCATAGATAAAGTCACTCCAAAAGTGACTAAACTAATCTCTGCTACTATATCCGATTTATCCGACGAAGATGGCTGGGCTTTTCTTGGAGATGTAGGAAGTTTATTGCAAAAAAAGCAACCCAACTTTGATTCTAGGAACTATGGATTTGAAAAGTTGACGCCCCTTATTAAATCCATCGGTAAGTTTGAATTAGAACAAAGAGAAAACACTAAAAGTAGACATAAATTAATTTTCGTAAAGAATAAATAAAAGCACATCTATAGTTATCATAAACTATTAATTTTTCTTAATTTGAGTTATAATAACACAAAAAGCTATAAAAACAAACACCTGTTTTAGGCCATTTAATTAAGCAATTTTATATTCCGATACATAAAAAAGACAGGATTTAAAGTCTTTCAAACTTTTAATTAACCAAGAAAAGCCTAACTATTTCTTAGTATACTACATTACCTCATTGTATAGAAGGACAGAGGAATGATTAGTATCGTATTTTGTAATTAAGACTTAATTTAAGGCTTCTCTTTGTAAACAGATAGAAACTAAACTTGCTGAACGTAGTCTTCAGCCCCTAAAAAAAAGAAAACTACCAATGCCCAAATTTGAAGTAGTACATGAAACCAACGATTATATAGTTGTAAACAAAATGGCCGGCCTTATAAGTGAGAAAAGCCCATACGAGAATAACACTGTTGAGGACCAAGTTTTTAATCACCTTTTAAAAAGTAAACGCAAACCCTATATTGGAGTAATCCATAGGCTAGATCGCGTAACAAGTGGCGTGTTGTTATTTGCCAAGAAAAAAAGTATTTTGGTAGAATTTAATGCCCTATTTAGCAACCGAAAAGTTCAGAAAACGTATTTAGCAATCGTTAAAAACAAACCTTCGAAGGATAAGGACAACTTAAAAAATTTTCTCGTAAAAAATACTCTAGAAAAAAGGGCAGATATAGTCCAATCAAAATCCAAAGACGCTTTAGAGTGTACTCTTTCCTACCAGGTTATAGACAAAAACGATTTTGGTTATCTCTTAGAAATTAAACCAAAAACAGGTCGATTTCATCAAATAAGGGCACAACTAGCCCATATAGGACTCCCTATTGTTGGCGATAAAAAATACGGCTCAGATCAAGACTACTTTCCTTTATCTATTTGTCTTCATGCACAAAAAATCACCTATCAAGTCTCTGGTAATAAGGAATTAAAATCGTTCGCAGCACCTTTGCCAAAGAATGAATTTTGGGCTTTCAAATCACGATAAACATTATAACTAGAACAGGCGTGTTTACCTAGCTTGCACTATTACTCTGTAAAGAAGCTACCCATTAATTTAGCAATAGGCACCAAAGTACTCTCCGTTATTTCAAGTGCAAACCCCTTCTACTCCCTCTAAACCACAATTCCTAATAAAACCTACAGCGGGATATTGTGTTTAAGCGTTAGTAAGGATAAATTTATTATGCCTACCATTTCTTAAGAGTTTTGTATTACCAGTAAAATTAGATCAAGGTGATCAAAGTCATATTTCAATTCAAATACCAATCGTATATTTAAGATAGGGAATATGAAAAATAAGTGTAGAACAAATAGAGTATACGGAAAACACAGAAGTTTTGGCTAAATTAGTGCAAGCTTTAGCTCTCCCTACTCATATTGCACTCTTAAAGTGTCTTGAGAACCAATTGCGTTGTTACACAGACGATTTTGGGAGAGGTGTTTCCATTGGCTCAATCTACAGCTTCTCCACATCTAAAAGAATTTTAAAAAACGAATCTTATTTATGTTGAATTAAAACCGCGAGAATAAGGTACTGTATTAATAATAAAAATGGGAATGTTACAAAAGCAGTATTTCAGCAATGTTCTGATTGCTATTTTTAACTACTACCGCCCCTTAGCGATAAAAAAATACAACTATTATGACCAAAATAATTAAAATACTAGGCACAGGATGCCCAAAATGCCAAGCGATGATAGGAGTTGTTAAAGATGTGGTTACCGAGAACAACATTGATGCAACCATTGAAAAAGTTGAGGATATAATGGAGATCATGAAATATAACGTAATGATTACACCTGCCTTGGTAATAGATGATGTTATTGCAATAAAAGGGAGAGTGCCTTCAAAAGATGAAGTATTGGGACTTTTAAACTAATTAAAACACAGATTATGAAATACGAAATTACAGCTTCATCCCACTCCAATCAGGATGCCGTTATTTTTATAAAGCAATCAAATATAGATTTTGGCACCTCCCCAAAAACGGCTGAAACCTTACCAAATCCTGCTGAACTATTCTTGGGGTCTTTTGCCGCTTGTATGTTGAAAAATGTTGAACGTTTTTCTAGACTGATGAAATTCACCTATACAAAAGCCTCTCTTGAAGTCAATGCAACACGTCTTGAAAACCCACCTAGGATGGACAGTGTTTTTTACGAGTTAACAATTTATACTAATGATGACAAATTAAATTCGACCCTGCTAAAAAAGAATATTGAAAAGTTTGGTACCATCTACAACACGGTAAAATTGTCTTGTAACATCTCAGGAACGATTAACCCGATTTAAAATGTTTGATTGGGTACAAAATAGTTCAGATTGGTTGGTCTATGATGTTTTTAATTTGAGCAAAGGGCAACATTTGACTGAAGCCTTAAACTTCTTTATTTATGATACCGCAAAGATTTTAATCCTTCTTTTTATTGTTATCTTTTTTATGGGAATCGTCAACAGTTACTTTCCCATAGACAAGGTTAAAAATTATTTGTCAAGGCATAAATTATACGGATTGGAATACTTAGTGGCAAGCCTATTTGGTGTGGTAACTCCTTTCTGTTCTTGTTCGTCAGTCCCACTATTTATCGGCTTTGTGAGAGGAGGAATACCCTTAGGTGTTACCTTTTCATTTTTAATTACTTCACCGTTAGTCAATGAAGTAGCCATCGGACTTTTTGTGGGGTTGTTTGGAATTAAAACAACCCTTATTTATGTGATAAGTGGTGTTTTATTGGGCACCATTTCGGGCGTTATCCTTCAAAAATTAAAATTGGAATCCTTTTTAACACCTTGGGTAAAAGAAATTTTGGCTACTGCACAAAAAGATCAAGATGCTTTTATTGCCGAAAAACAAACTTTAAAACAAAGGTTACCCATTATTTGGAATGAAGTGCTAAAAATACTTAAAGGTATTATTCCTTATGTGTTGGTAGGCATATCCATTGGAGGATTGATGCACGGTTATATTCCGGAAGGGTTTTTTGAAAAATATATGGACAAAGACAATTTATTTGCTGTACCTATTGCTACCATTTTGGCGGTGCCAATGTACTCGAATGCATCAGGTATACTTCCTGTAGTTCAGGTTTTAGTTGCAAAAGGCATCCCTTTAGGTACTGCAATTGCTTTTATGATGGGTGTTGTTGGCTTATCATTACCAGAAGCCATGCTTTTAAAGAAAGTGATGTCCTTAAAACTGATCGCCATCTTTTTTGGTCTCGTTACGCTTTGCATTATCATTTCAGGGTATTTATTCAACATCTTATTATAATAATACAGCAATACCAAATAAAAATGATGACCTATTTTGAGCTTACCGGTAGGTTGGATTTAACAGGAAAATGGAGGGAAATAAAACAGTAGTCTGATTCTGATCTCGCAAGCAGAATACACTAAAACCTAACTATTGCGAAACCTTTCCTCTTTAAGCTAAAATTAATAAAAACATAAGCCTTTGCATTCCCCAAAATGAATAAAACCTTAAGATATAACCTTTAATTAAAAAATAATTTATTGAGAATAAATTAAGGGGATTGCCACTGGCTTTGTGAGTTTTGCCGGTATAAATTCAAATAAAAAACAGACAACTTCCAACGAATTGCGTGTCACTATCAAACTATTATCTCCACCACATAAGGTTACAGACAGTTGTTTCAGCTTCTTAAGCGTTATTCTTACCCCATCTGCTACATTTTATTCATTGTTCTCTTTATAGCACCAATGCAATTCCTCCTATAAAAATAACTAAATAAGTTACGCCCAGTTGAATAGATTAATTACGTAAACAGTATAAGACAGTAAATCTATTACCGTGAAATATGCCTTAATTACGGATTAATGAAATATTTAAATAGACAATTAAAAATTCTTTTATGAAATAAGTTAAAGGCACCACTCTTATTAAGCCTATCTTAGGTAAAAAACTATGTCTATAGAGCGCAGAGTACAATTGGTAGAAAGTCTATTTCATCAATTAGAGGAAGAAGGCGCTCAGTTTGAAAAAGCATCAGGAATGAGTTGTGTTTCTGGTTGCGGGAAATGCTGTACAAATCCCAATATAGAGGCCTCTCCATTAGAATTTTTACCTTGGGCCTTTCATTTGTTTAAGAACGGTGACGCAAAAAAAACACTAGATGTACTTAATAAAACTGAGACTTCAACTTGTTTCATTTACACATCTTTATCCCTAAGCGGTCACGGTCGGTGTAGTAATTACAAATACCGAGGTCTTATTTGTCGCCTATTTGGTTTCGCTGCCAACACCGATAAATACGGGAATTTAAGATTAGCGACTTGCAAAATCATAAAAGAAGGTCAGGCAGAAGACTATAAATCGGCTGCCGAAGCCATTACAAAAGGATTGTACGTACCTGTATTTACAGAATATTATATGCAATTAAACCAAATTGACTTTCATTTAGGAAACATCCTTCTGCCAATAAACAAAGCGCTTAAAATGGCTTTGGAAGAGGTACTTCAATATTATGCGTACAGACCTTTTCCTGATGTAAAAAAAGAGTGTATTTAAAAAATTCTTAGCCCGTTCTAATTTACCGATTAGTGGCGTCTGTTTATCGCTTTCTACTACGGTCTAAATTACAGCTTTTACATCTCGAGAGGTACGTTAATGAAAACTCGTAAACACCATACGTATTACCTATTTTAGAGGTATTCATATCGTAAGAAAAACCAAATCGCAGCTCGGAATATTCCAATCCGATAAATGCATTTATAGAGGTTAATAAATGACTATTATCGTCATTAAGCGCTGGGTTTGTAGCTGCTGTAAGACCTACAAGAAATTCCTCTACTTGAAATAAAGACCCCACATCTAAACGGTTATATTGCCCTTGTTGCATATAATTGGCAGTCATCATTACACTGCTATCATTTAAAAAAGGAAAACGATAATTACCGTGTAGCGAATAAAATATATCTAAAGGCACTTTCTCTCCTTCAACAAAAGAAATATTAGGTCTATTTAAATGTTTTACAGAAGCTCCAAACCAATAGGATGTGCCATAAAACGCTTCTTTTTCAAAAACAATACCGGTTGAGAAATCTACAAAATACGGGTTTTTAATAGTATTAGCCAAGGGGTCTACAGAATTCGGATTTATAGTTCCTGTATTAATATTTATCTGATCTCCCAGCCTAAGATTCCTAAATCGGTTACTTTTATTCCCCACACCAACTTCTATACCTGGTCTAAAAAACCAGCCGCCATCTAAATTGATACGGTGTGCATAATTTGTATTTATCTGAAAATAATTATAATTATTAAACGACTCGTACTGCCATACAGCATTGACACCTATGCCAAAACCAAGATCCGGACCATAATCGAAAGACTTATTTACAAAGGCATACTGTGTGGTTAGTTTTAAATCTAAATTTGGCCATTGCAACCGACTAAGCACACCGGCATAGACTTTACCATTATCCTCAAATCCAGAAAACCCTGGATTTAAAGTTTCTTGCACATAATTAGCTTGCGAAAATATGGGGTCTTGAGCTTTTGCTGCAGACACCGTTAAGAGGAGTACTATAAAGAGTATAATTTTAAATTTCATTCTAGCTATTATTTAATAAATACAAAGGATCCTTGTTTTGCTATGGCATCGCCATAGAATGTGCGTGCTTTAAAAGTGTAATAATAATTTCCGTTCTCGGCTTCTATAGTGTTTATCTTACCATCCCAACCGCGTATACTCTCACCAGATTCTGAGTAAATAAGACTTCCCCAAGTATCGTATATATTAAGTTCTAAGGTGTTTAATCCAATATGTTTCGGTCCAAAAAAGTCATTTAAACCATCTTCATTAGGCGTAAATGCATTGGGCATAATAAGTTTATAACCTTTTTCAATAGTTAGCGTCACGATAGTACTATAAGAGCAACCAAATGGATATGTAACAGTTTGGGTTACCACGTAATTCCCTGCTTGTAAATAAGTGTGAATAGGATTTTCTTCAGCGGAAAAACTGCCCTCTCCAAAATCCCATAAAACACTAACATAATCTCCGGTCGCTGTATTTGTAAATTGAATTGGATCTTGAATGGCAAACACACCATAATTAGAATATCCAAACGCTGTTATTTCGGAATCTGGCTGACCTATAACTGGCGTTTCTACATTGAAACTAAAATTGGTACTACAGCCTAAACTATCTGTAACTTCTAAAATTACCAATCCATTTTCGTCTGTAGTCATTGATTCATTATTTAGACCACTTACAGTACCGCTTGACCAATTATACTGGAAAGGCGGCACACCTCCACTAGCAACAGCAACAAACGTTTGATGTATTATCTGTGCTTCACAATCGGGTTCAGACTGAGTATCTACTCCAACCGCTAAAGGCTCAAACCTATCCACTTCCCAACTCCCTTCTATTTCGCAACCATTAGCATCTGTAACGATTACAGTATAACTATTTGGTGGAATGTCGACTAAATCTTCTGTGACTGCTCCATTAGACCAAACCACGTTAAAAGGTGGTGTACCTCCTGCTATTAATAAATTAATGGCGCCACTATTGGCATCATCGCAATCGAAAGCATTAATAACATTTGTAGAGAGCTGTAATGGCGCAATATTAATTATGGTAAAACTATCTTGAATAACACATGGCGTTCCATCTGTAATAGTAACAGAATACGTTCCCGGAGCTAAATTATTGCGCTCCACTCCTGCTGTATCATCATCATCCCAGACGACTGTAATAGGCTCCATTCCGCCTTCAAAATTAAGTACAATACTTGCATCATTTTCTCCAGAACAAGACATTTGAGTGACTTCAGGATTAATTAAAAATAGAGGCGCTTCTTCAATAATTATAGAAAAAGATTCTGAACAATTAACAGCATCTGTAATTGTAATCGTGTAGGTTCCTGGCGACAAGTCGGTTTGCACTGGCCCCGTTCCAAAATTGCTCCAAGCAATAGCGAAAGGTGGCACGCCTCCTAATATATTATTTATCGTAATTGAAGCATCATTATTACCGTAACATTCAATGTCTGTAGTTGTAACATCTATTGTGATGGCATCATTCTGAATAATATTAATAGTCATCGTATCGAGACATCCAGAACTATCGGTTACTACAACTGTATAGTTACCAGCACTTAAATTATCAATATTTTGATTCGCACTTACAAACCCATCAGGACCTGTCCAAGCGTACGTATAACCTAGTCTTCCACCAATAACATGTATTGTAATTGCTCCTGTAGAATCCCCATAACAAAACACATTTGTTTGAGAACCTATAGACACTTCAAGTAATGGCGGTTCTTCAATTAAAAAACTTTGAATGATGGGCCCACAGTTATTAGCATCTGTAACAGTAACCTCATAATTTCCCGGACCTAAATCTGAAAGATCTTCATTTGTAGAAAAAGACTGTCCGTCTTTCGTCCAATTATAAACATAAGGTAAAGTTCCGCCTTCAATATTAATAGCTATCACACCATCATTAGCTCCAAAACACGATATTGTTTGTGGGTCGAAATTAATAGCACTAAACACTAAGTCTTCAGGTTCTGTTATACTAAATGTTTCCGAATAGGGACAACCACCATCATCTAATACATTTAAAACATAAGTACCAATCTCTAGGTTGAAAACATCCTCATCCGTGCTGGTAAATCCATTCGGCCCATTCCATGTAATAGTATAAGGATTTGCATTTGAAAATGGCACACCTCCAGCTACAGAAATTTCGATAGACGCATTATTGGATTCAAAACAGCTGTTATTTGTTAAATCAGATAACACTGTAATAGACGGATTAACCGTTACCGTTACCTCGAAAGTATCCCCCATGCAATCTCCAGCAACAGGCGTTACCGTATAGGTTGCTGTAGCTGGATTAGTAGTCGTGTTTTCTAAAAATTGTGAAATACTCGTTATAGGCGTTAATTCTTCTACGGCACCAATAACACCACCAACAGGACTTACAATAGGCGGCGACCACGTATAAGTTGTGTTTAGAGGCACAATATCTCCATTTGTATTATCGGGAATTATTGAGAACGTATTATTACTACAAATAAGAGCATCGTAATTACTGATTTGTGGCACTTGATTAATAGTTATTGGTGCCATTTGAGTCGTTAAATCACCACATCCTCCTTCCGAAAAGGAAATAATACAATAATAATAAAATACACTAACGTTTGTATTTGGCAGCGTTAATAGACTAGTGTTTGTGCCTACTGGGTTTGGTGTATCTAAATCGTTTGTATCATTGGAATACCACTGATAATCTGGAATGCCAACACCATTTGTAACAACAACCTCCAATTCTGCCATTGTATCGCCCAAACAGTATTCTGCACCAATAGGCTGTGTCACAATAGATGGCCCTTCATTTACCGTTATGGTTACCGCGTTACTCGTGGCGTTACAGTCGTAAGCGTTTGGCTGACTTATTTCGCAATAGTAAGTGTACACGCCTGCTGGTAAAGAGTTGTCGTGATTAAAAGTACTCGTGTCTCCATCCGCATCATTTATTTCTGTTATCGGCATGCCGTTTAAATACCACTCAAAATCGTAGTCGCCAGTATCGATACTGCCATCTGCGTTTAAATCGATACCTCCTGTTACTTGAGCCACTAATAAATCGGCGGAGACCCCAGTACAAATCGTTTGTTCGGATGGGGTGATTACCACCTCTGGATCTTCTATTACTTCGATTGTAAAAATAGCACTCGAGACATCGGCACACCCTAAACTTTCGTCAACATCAACCGTTACATAATAGTAATAGGTCCCTGGACTTTGAACACCCGGGTTGAAAACAGTTGTGTTTGTACCGACTGCTGCATCAGACGCATCGATTATTATATCATCTGAAGCATACCATTGGTAAATAATGGTACCGGTACCGCCACCATCGGTTATAAAACTTAAGTCTTCTGGGGTGGCTCCAGAACATAGCGTTTGGCTTAGTGGCGATTCGCCACTAATTTCTACGTTAGGAACCACTTCGATTGCTGCAGGCGCTGTCGTAATTTCATTACAACTTCCGGCACCACTAAAACTAATCACACAAAAATAATAGAGTGTCCCCGTACTATCTGTTGGTGGTTGGTAATTGGCTTCTTGACCTT
>NZ_VSKM01000011.1 GCF_008086175.1 Bizionia saleffrena | reverse complement strand
AACAGCGACGTTTAATAACGGTACTTGCGAATGGGTTGTAATAGGAACACAAGCAGCAGAACCAATCACAGAATGTTATGAAACGGCAACGTTTAATAATGATACGTGTATTTGGGAGGTAACAGGAGAACAATCAGCAGCACCAGCGACAGAATGTTGGGAAACAGCGACGTTTAATAATGATACTTGTAGTTGGGTTGTAACAGGAACACAAGAAGCAGCACCGACAATTGGTAATCAAACTGATTTATGCATTGATAATGATTTCGATTTTGATTTATTTAGTCTATTAGGAGGTGATTTTCAAACAGATGGTTCGTGGTCTGTAACTTCAGGAAATGCAACTATAAACGGAAGTATGTTTAATCCCTTTGAGTTGGAATTAGGTGTGCATACATTTACTTATTTTCAGAATACTACAGAATGTCCTAGAAATACAGAAGTTACAATTACTTTAAATGATGACTGCATAGTGTTAGGTTGTGGTGATGAAGTAATAATTTCTAAAGCGGTTACTGCAAATGGAGATCAATGGAATGAATATTTTACTGTAGAAGGTATAGAAGATTGTGGATTCACCGTTGATATTAAAATATTTAATCGATGGGGAGCTAAAATTTATGAATCTAGAGATTATAAGAACAACTGGAATGGATTTACACACAGTAACTCGGTTGGAGGTGCAGATAAAGTTCCGACGGGAACATATTATTACATTGTTAACCTAAAAGGGAGTGGTTTGAAGCCTCTAGTTGGTCCGATTTATCTAGGTACCAAATAATTAAACTATCATCAATAAGTTGGTTGTTGTAATAATATTGTATTAACCACACAGTTATCTACTGTGTGGTATTGAATGAAGATACTGCCAAATTTAACCATCTCTTGATAAATTGGGTTTGATGGAGAACCGTAAAGGGATTGTTAGCTAATCTATTTGTTACGTAGCATATTCTTGTTTAAGGCATATCTCAATATTAGTGCTATCGCGTCTGCCATACGTTAACAATCTTATCTCAAATTTGAGGGTGCCATTACTATTAAAATTGAAACTTGGAATTATTTCAAACCAAGATTCTGTAAGTTATCGGTTAGAGTTTAAACCTCACAATTACGTAAACGTAATTAGGATTGGTTGGCTTTTTTAATATTATTAATAACACCACCATCTAAAAGAATATTGGTGCCAGTAATTAATCTTGCGTCATCACTAATTAAAAAGCGAATAACATCGGCAATGTCTTCTGGTTGACCATTTCTTTTTAAAGGCGTTGCTTTTTTTATTAACGCCATTCTTTCTGGATGTTCTTCAGCTGCTTTTTTACCCCACTTATCTGCGTGTTTCTGAGTTAGAAATTGCACGCCACGTTTCGCGAAAATATACATTATATTAGAACTCTCATTTACGAATTTGCTAATCGTGTTGAATGAATCGACCTTTTTGGGATTAGACAAGGCAGCATAATAGTTGGCGTTTGTTGGTTCTGTATGAGACATCACTGAAGTTAGTAAAACTGCAGAAGAATTTTTCGTTGCTAATCTATAAAAGCCATCAATTAACAGCTCTGTGGCTAGCCAATCGATTGTAAAAACTTTTTTAAATCTTTCAAGGGTCCGCTTATACCAGCAGTATGAATTAGCGCTTTGAACAGCCCATTTCGGGATGTAAAATCTACAAGTTTCTCGATATCATCTTCATTCGTAATATCGCAAGGTGTTCCTTTAGCACTAAAACCTTCTTTTATAAGACTAGTAATCGATATATCAACTAATGCTTGTGAATAGTCGGTGATAATTAACAAATCCTTTTTTAGTACCCTTGCGCACTATAGAGCTATACCTCCGGCATCTTCAGTAATTACAATTACTCTTTATTGTGTTTTTATTTTAAAAAAAATAAGATTTAGCAGTAGAATCTAAAAGTGCTTTCATTTTTCCGTTCTAAAACTGATCTAGGTCATTGGACACCTTCTCTTTTAGTCTTAAATTTAATGAAAAGAGTTGCGTGTTTCAAAATTCAATATTTTGTAAAATTGAGCGATTTTTAAGTGATGTTTTACTTTTACAGGAGGGCTCTATACATAGAGTCTATCGCCTCTATCTGAAACAATAAATCACAATTTGTTACGTCGAATATAAATTACTTAAATAGAAAACTAATGAAGAGAAATATTTCATATTATCACGAAAATCATCTGCGCATTATTGCAAAAACAACATTTCCTAAACTGATTAAATCGAAAAAGGAAGGTGATAAAATTCATTTTAATCAGCATCTACTAAAAATTATGCCCGAATTGAAAATATATATCAAAGGACGGCTAGATGCAGCAATTAATAAAGGGGGCTTTCCTAAAGGAATGTACAAAGCTGACGATTTTATAGATCAACTCTTCATAGAGATTTATGACCATATAGAAACTATTACCGATGATAAGGATTTTTATCTCTGGCTTTTCAAAAAAACAAATGCCCTTTTAGAGGATGTAATTATTGAGGAAGAATTTGATGACTTTTTCTTTAAAAATATTGACGACTATTCGAAGCCTGAATGGGACGCTATGGAAGAAAACTTTAGTACTGACGGTGGAGGTGATTTAGTAATGATTGAAGAATTGAACGATAGTTCATATAATAAAAATGACTATACTTTGAACCACGTATTTATAGAAGATAACTTGAAAGCCCTTACTAATACTATAGATAAAGACTTAAATGAAGAAGCTCTAAGCCGTCATATTCAATTGGTTTTACATAATCTCTCGCTACCAATGCAAACGGTTTTTGAGCTCTCAACAAAACAACATCTTAGTTTACAAGATATTGCTGAAATAAGAAATGTTACGGTGGAAGAGGTGGATAAAATTTTGAGTAACGTAAGAAAAGCATTAGAATTAAGTTTGTTAAACAGGTATCCATCACGTTAAAAATGTGATAGGTTTTAAAGCGTAAAATTAGAAATATAGTGCCCATAAGACTTCTGTTATCGGCACTTAAATTGGTGATCGAGAAATGCGGACGCTTCAAGATTGTAAGGTTTTAAATGGTGCATTAGTTGTGTCTAACAGCCCGATACGAATATTTTTAAACACCTACCTCCGTAGCATACTAAATAGTAATAGAAGACCAAGTAAAGTGAGCATTTTTGGCTGATTTAAATCAGTTATAAAATTGTTTTTTTTACGTAACTTGATGCATAAGTGTAATTTATAACGTTAAAATATATGTTAGGAGAATTAAATAGTAGACAAATTGAATTTGTATTGCACAGTCTTATAATTGGAAGAATAGGCTGTCACGCCGATGGTAAAACCTATGTGGTTCCTATAACCTATGCTTATGACGGGAAATATATTTACGGACATACTACGGAAGGACTTAAGATTAATATGATGCGAAAAAACCCGATGGTGTGTTTTCAAGTTGATGTTATGGAAAATATGAGTAATTGGCGAAGTGTTATTGCTTGGGGAAAATACGAAGAATTAAAAACACGAGAAGAACGCCAAGAAGGTGTTAAGATACTGAGAGACTCCGTAATGCCCGTAATGACTGGTGATACTACCATTAAAAATTCTATGAGAGATTCTCATCAAAAAAGTAACGAAGCTATGGTAGGGGTCGTTTATAGAATAGAATTGAAAGATAAAACGGGACGATATGAAAAAATGTAGTAAAAAATAGATAAAATCGAGTCAGTTATTAGAGTAGAATCGTGACGGCATATGTTAAATAATAGCGCATACCCGTGGTGTTGAAATACAGTGTATTAGAGTTTAGTTTTTATTTCTTGGTTTTAGTTGGTAAAACCACATTTAGTCCCTTATTTACATTAGTAATGTGTTTTTATTCGATATCAAGAGTATTTGGAACACGATTATCAAAAGTCAATTAAAAGAGGTTTTATTTCTGTTTTGCATTCTTATATATAATATTATAAATTAATTGTTAGTCCCTAAGATGACGGTTATCATCTTAGGGTACGCAATAATCTTCTATTTTTGAACGAACCTAAAATTCGCAATGCATATTTTTACTAACATAAAATCCGCCTCAAAGTCCTTTTTTACCGAAATTGGAGAATTGTCGTTTTTTACCGTTCGATTTTTTAAAGATGTACTTAAACGTCCTTTAGAATTGAAAGAATTAGGACGACAATGCTATAATATGGGTAATCGCTCTCTCTTTTTGGTCTGTATTACTGGGTTTATAATTGGTTTGGTTATCACCTTGCAAACACGTCCCACTTTAATGGAGTTTGGTGCCGCAAGTTGGATGCCATCTATGGTGAGTATATCTATAGTTAGAGAAATTGGCCCTATCATTATAGCTCTGGTTTGTGCGGGGAGAATAGGTTCTAGTATTGGTGCAGAGTTAGGTTCTATGCGTGTTACTGAGCAAATTGATGCAATGGAAGTTTCGGGAACTAATCCGTTTAAATATTTAGTAGTAACGCGTGTTTTGGCAGTTACTCTTATGCTTCCTCTATTGGTTATTATCGGTGATGCCATAGCCTTATATGGCTCCTTTTTAATTGAAAACAGCAAAGGGAATGTCTCTTTTACACTCTATTTTAATCAGGTGTTTAATGCCTTAGAATTTGCCGATATTATACCAGCAACCATTAAAACATTCTTTTTTGGTTTAGCCATTGGTATAGTGGGGTGCTATAAAGGGTATTATTGTAAAAAAGGGACGGCCGGCGTTGGTAAGGCGGCAAATTCGGCCGTAGTCGTAGCTTCTCTGTTATTATTTGTAATAGACTTTATTGCCGTTTTTGTAACTGATATTTTCTTTGATTTATGATGGATAAAAAGCACATAACCGAACGTGACATTGTTTTAGAGATTAAAGACCTGCAAAAAAGCTTTGGAGATAACCACGTAATTAACGGTTTTAATTTAAAACTTTATCAAGGTGAAAATTTGGTGATAATGGGTAAATCCGGTTCTGGAAAGTCTGTAATGATAAAATGCTTAGTGGGCTTAATGGAATTAGATAGCGGCTCGATTTCTGTAATGGACAAAGATATTACTAATTTAGACCAGAGAGCTTTAGATATTTTAAGAGCAGATATAGGATTCCTTTTCCAAGGAAGTGCTTTGTACGATTCTATGACGGTACGAGAAAATTTAGAATTTCCCTTAAGACGTCATTCCGATAGATTTGATGAGACCAATACCGAAGCTATGGTTATGGAAGCGTTAGAGAGTGTTGGGTTAATCCACGCTATCGATTTAATGCCTTCAGAATTGTCTGGTGGAATGCAAAAGCGCGTGGCTTTGGCTAGAACCCTCATCTTAAAACCGAAAATTATGCTTTACGATGAGCCTACCAGTGGCTTAGATCCTATTACATCAAAAGAAATTATAATGCTTATGCAGGAGATTCAGAAAAAATATGGCACATCATCACTTATTATCACTCACGATGTCGATTGTGCTCGTGTTATTTCAGATAGAATGATTCTACTAATTGATGGTACCAATTATGCAGAAGGCTCATTTGCAGATTTATCTAAGCGTGAAGATCCAAAAATAAAAGCCTTTTTTAAAAATAAATAATTATGAAACATTCAAACTCACAAAAATTTAATTTAGGGCTCTTTGTAATTATTGGGATAATTCTATTTATTGCGGCGGTTTATCTTATAGGACAACGTCAAGATATGTTTAAGAAAACATTTACGATTAGTTCTTTTTTTCAGAATGTAAATGGTTTGCAAAACGGTAATAATGTGCGCTATGCTGGAATAAATATTGGTACGGTTAAAGGCATCTTAATGATTAACGATTCAACAATAAAAATAAATATGAGTATCGATGAGAAAATTATTACTCACATTAAAAAAAATGCTATTGCAACTATTGGATCAGATGGATTAGTAGGTAATATGATTGTGAATATTGTGCCAGGCAAAGGGGCTTCAGAGGTTATAAAAAATGGCGACCGTATTGAGTCTTACAGTAAAATCGGGCCAGAAGATATTTTAAACACGTTAAATACGAGTTCAGAAAATGCAGCGATATTGACTTCCGATTTGTTGAAAATAACAAAAAATATTACTCAAGGAGAAGGAACTATTGGCGTATTACTTAATGATACAACTATGGCAAAAGACTTAAAAATATCTATCGCTAGTCTTAAAAATGCAAGTTATGGTGCCTCTAACTCTATTCGTGAAGTAAATAAAATACTCTTAAAATTAAAAACTAACGACACCTCTGTGTTAGGCGTTTTGCTTAACGATACCTTATCTGGTGCTAAATTAAAAGCAATGGTAACTAATCTTGAAGCGTCTAGTGCGAAAATGGATAGTGTAGTAGATGCGGTTAACGCTGCTGTTTCAGACTTTAATTCTAGCGAGGGGGCGTATAATTACATCGTGCAAGACACCGCCTTAGTGAATAGTTTAAAATCTACATTACAGAATATAAATGAGGGTACAGACAAGTTTAACGAAAATATGGAAGCGCTTAAGCATAATTTTCTAACCCGAGGTTATTTTAGAAAGTTAGAACGCCAAGAAAGAAAAGCGGCGAAAAAAGAGAAGTAAGACGCAGTTATTGTATTTCGGGCTAAAGACTTAATTAAGTTTTCGTTTTTAATGCTATAAAAGTAATTTCTGGACGCATACCAATTCGAGCAGGGAACCCTAACCATCCCAAACCTCGATTAACATAAAGGTATTGAGATTTGTGTTGGTACAGGCCGGCCCAATGTTTAAACTTATATTTTATAGGACTCCATTGCAAGTTTTTATATTGAAATGCGGCCTGCATACCGTGAGTGTGGCCAGCAAGAGTTAACGTAATATCGGTTTTATCTATAACTTCCTCAGGCCAGTGTGTAGGATCGTGCGACAATAGAATTTTAAACGGAATGTTTTCAATATTGGCCATCGCTTTCTTTAAATCGCCATACTCCTTAAAGGCGGGTTTTCCCCAGTTTTCTATACCTATTATTGCTATTTTCTCAGTATCTTTTGAGATAACCTCAGACGCGTTTAGTAATAATTTAAAATTAATTGTCTTGAAAAAGTGTTGAATCGCCTCAAAATTCTCCTGCTTTAATTCTGGTGTTTCCCATTCGCTGTAATCGCCATAATCGTGATTACCTAAAATAGCATATTTTCCTTTTTTTGCTTCTAATTTTTTAAAAACGCTGTCCCACCCGCGTAATTCCCAAGCATAATTATTTACTAAATCGCCGGTTATAACAATATAATCGGGTTTTAAATTATTAATCTTTTCAATAGCACTTTCTAGTTTTTTATAGGCGTAATTGAAACTACCTAAATGCAAATCTGAAATTTGAACAATCGTTAATCCATCGAAAGATTTTGGTAGGCGTTTAGATTCTATTGTATGATGGTATACTTTAAATTTATAAATAGCTTTAAAAACACCATGTAAAATCACGAAAAAAGGTAAGAATCCTGAAAGCACTCCAATTATAGGAATTATAATTAGCGACTTGTTTTCAGAAAATAAGAAGTTGGTAAAATAGAGAATTGAGATTACAATAATAAAGACAAGCTTGGGGACAAAAGATAAAACACCAAGCCCATAAAACCTGGAAATAAGTAATTGCTTTCTTACTGGGCTAATAGCGTCTAAAGTAATTTTTAAAACTAAAATGGATACCACCAACCCCACAGTGAACAGCCAAAACATAGTGTATAGTAGTGTTTTAAAAATCACAGAATCTACAAAATGCATTATGGATTGCAACCAATAAAAGGCGGTGATATCTACTAATAATAGGGCAACACATAATAAAGTAATAGTTAAAAGAGAAAACGATTTCATAGTTGTTATTTTAGCGGTCCTATTTTTTGACACCTCTAAGATATGGCCTTAACAGGATACATCCTACTATCGTGGATATTCATTGCGTTGATTTTTTAATGGAACCTACAAAACATCAAAAGGTAGTCTAAAATGATATTAAATAACTTAGGTCGTCTATAATAATCAAAACTTGTAATCAAGGTTTTATCATGTATAGAGAGCAAATTGTAACAGGCGTAGAAGGTAGTCGGTTTTGAAATTTAAAATAAGCGCTTTGGTACGAGTAAGATAACATTAAGAAATAATAACTGAGAAATTAAAATTACAAAGACTATTAATGATGAACTCTGAAGTTTGCAAGCGCTATTTTTTAGAGTAACTAAATAATAAGTGTACTAACGCAGAGTAATAACGACTATAAACGGGAATTGAGTAATGTTCTATTCTTGCTTTGCGATATTTACTTTAACATCCAATTCTGGGATTTTAATAAGCTCAATGGTGGCAGACGCTAATACAATTTTACCTTCTGAATTTTCAAATTCTACTCGAATTCTATCACTTAAATGGTGTTTCACAGAGCGTCGTTTTTTAAAATCTACAATATACCTAAGGTTAAATTTAATCCAATTATCGGTAAGTGATACCGCTAAGGTCGGTTGTACTTCAGCATCTTCTATATAATATTTCTTAACGATACCTTCCCATTGTGATTTAGAATTAATTGTAAATTCCGATAGTATTTCAGAAGCTATTTTAATAACAATCGCTTTTGCCAAATCAATATCTGATCCATAGCGAATAGGTAAATCAAGTTCATCCCAAATAAACGGAAAATCTTGCGAGTAATTATAAACACCACCTTTAAAAACATAAGCATTACTCAACTTTACAATCCGACCGCTATAGTTATCGCCACTTATCCATCCTCCAATCTCCATCATGGTGGTGTACATACTATCCACATCAATAACATCGCCTTTAATATTATTAATTTCTATGCGATCTCCAGGTTGGTACACTTTAAATAAAAGAATATAAATAGAGCCGACAATACTCAAAATGAGCTCCTGCAAAGCAAAAGCCAACCCAGCGGTGATTACTCCTATAATAAGAGTCAAATCTTTAATAGAACCCGAAAAATAAGAGATTGCTAGCAAAAAAAGTAAAATATAGCCAAAAACCTCCGTGCCTTTTTGCGCTTTATACCGAATGGCAGTATTTGTTATTTTTCGTTTTAGATAGGCTCTTATTAATTGTATGCCTATTGTAACGACTAAAACAACAATCATAAACTTGAAAGCCATTAAAATAAAGGGATAATCATTAAACCAGTCTTGCATATTAGTTAGTTCTACCATTATATTTTTAAAGGAAGTGTTTTTAGAGTTCGAATATTTACTGGTTTTCGTAGTTACCTTATATTCTCTTCAAAAGTTTTTGTCATAATCGATAAATCAACTTTCAATACGACGTTGGTGCAGCCACTTATAAACTCCCCTTTTTTAATTCAATATTAAGCGTGCCGAGTAGAATGAGTTCCGATTTATTAATACCAGAGAAACTTACCGCTATCTCCCTAGCTGTTTTTAAAATGAGCATACGTATTTGGTCTGTAAAAATAAATTCATTTTGTTTTTTGAAGTCTATAAAACTATTGTAACAATCTTCAGCACTACGCTCTTTATCTTTACAAAGGTTTGTAAATGTATTAACAATGGTGTTTTTAGAATTGGTTATAGAAGACTCTTTAGGTGGCCAGTAATTTTTTATTAATTTCTCGGTGCCAATGACCTCTTCGTCTCTAACGGTATTATCAGCAGACGCAACAGCATAAAATAATTGACCTAAGCTTTGGTTAAATTGAAATGTTATGTTTTCGTCTGTATTCAAAATGCGTGTTTTTACGGCTTAAAAGTAAGTTGTTTGGTGCTTTATAACTATGATATAAATCAGTTTGAATTAAATAAAGAAAAACTTCACGGTTAGTATTAGGCTACCCGTTGCGAAACAATTAAATTTAAACCTAATAGTGTACATCTTAAATCCCAAATTAATGATTCCTCAAAATCAAGAAATATTTAATATACTACTCGAAGCTGTTTCAGAAGGTGTCATTATAGTGGATAGCACACAAAAAATTGTGGAAGTTAACCAGACTGCTGAAACCCTATTTGGATATAAAAAACGTGAGTTACTTCAAAAAGAATTAAATAGTCTGATCCCTCCAGAATACCATAAAAACCATCATAATCACTTTGAGAATTTCATTAAAAGTGGTGAACGCAGAAGTATGAAAGAGGCTTCAGATATTTATGGTTTAAAAAAAAACGGCTCTAAAATTGCTATAGAAGTTGAACTAAGTCCCTTTACCATATACAATAATAGCTATGTTATGGCTTTAATTAATGATGTCTCGGAACGGAAGGAAATCGAGAGAAATTTAATGTTAAAAAGTAGTGCCTTACAGTCTGCCAGTAATGGCATTTTTATTACAGATGCGCTACAAGAAGATAATCCTATTATTTATTCTAACACTGCATTTCAAAATCTTACAGGGTATTCAAGCGAAGAAATAATTAATCGAAATTGTAGGTTTTTACAAGGGATTGATGGGGACAAAGACAGTCTTAAGCTATTAAAAGAGGCCTTTACAAACGCGAACAGTAGCCAAATTAAATTGCGTAATTATAAAAAAGACGGCACTTTTTTTTGGAATGATATTTACATTATGCCTATTATTAATAGTGAGGGTGTGGTTACTAATTATATTAGTATTCAAAATGATATAACAAACAGTATTAAAGCGGAAGAAGAGAGTAACCATTTGTCTAATATTATCCATAAGTCTTTAAATGAAATTTATGTTTTTGATGTACTAACTTTAAAATTTCTTAATGTTAATTACGGCGCACAAAAAAACTTGGGTTATACGCTCAAGGAGTTGCAAAAATTGACGCCTTTAGACCTGAAAATTAATGATAGTGTAACCGATTTTAGAGAAAACATGGCGGTTCTTTTAAAAAAGGATCTCGAAAAATTAGAGTTTGAAAGTGTTCACCAAAGAAAAGATGGATCGCTCTATCCTGTCGAGGTACACTTACAACTTTCTTGTTATGGAGAAAAAGAGGTTTTTGTTGCGATTGTTCTAGATATTACAGAGCGTAAAAATTATACTAAAAAATTAGAAAAGACTGTTGAGGAGCGCACCAAGCAACTTAAAATGGCGTTGTCTAAAGAAAAAGAACTTAACGAACTTAAAACAAAATTCTTAACGTTAGTGTCTCATGAATTTAAAACACCTTTAAGTGGTATTTTAACTTCGTCTGTATTATTAGGTAAATATAAACGTAGTAAAGAACAAGATAAACGGGATAAGCACGTTAAAATTATTGGTGATAAAGTAGAGTATTTAAATACAATTCTCAACGATTTTTTGTCTTTAGAACGCTTAGAATCGGGAATGTTAAAATATAATTTATCGCACTTTAAACTTAGTAAAGTTATAGATGAGGTTATTTACAACGCCAATATGCTATTAAAAGAAGGACAGTTTATTACATACCCCGATAATATTGATGATTTATCGCTCTTTCAAGATGAAAAAATTATGGTATTAGTGCTTTCTAACTTAATTAATAACTCTATATTATATTCTAAAGCGCATACAACAATAACTATTGGTGTAGCTCAAGATAATACTTTTACAACAATCGAGATTAAGGACCAAAGTATTGGTATCCCTTTAGCAGACCAGAAAAATATATTCGATCGGTATTTCAGAGCGCGTAATGTTGTTAATATTCAGGGCACTGGAATTGGTTTAAATATTGTTAAAACGCATCTAGAAAATTTAGGGGGTACCATACGTTTTACAAGTAAAGAAAACGAGGGTGCAACCTTTACAATAACGCTTCCTAATACGGCAAAACAATGACAAGTATTTTACTTATTGAAGACGATCTCGTGCTGAGAGAAAATATCGCCGAAATTTTAGAACTTTCAAATTATAAGGTTTATATGGCATCAAATGGAGCGGTTGGTGTGACTTTGGCTAATGAAATTGTGCCAGATATTATTGTGTGTGATATTATGATGCCCGAGCGCGATGGTTATGATACACTTAAGATGTTGTCTAAAAACGAGATTACAAAGTATATTCCTTTCATATTTCTTTCAGCAAAAACAGAACATAAAGATGTGAGAAAAGGAATGAATATGGGGGCGGACGATTATATTACGAAACCTTTTACAGAAGAAGAACTTATTAATGCTATCGAAAGTCGTTTGGCTAAGGCATTAATTCTTAAAGATTTTAATACGGTTGCTAACGGCGCTACATTAGAAGGTATGAAGTCTATTAATGACTTGAAAAATTTCTTCGATGATAATGGGACTTATTTTACATTTCAAAAAAATACCACAATTTATTGCGAAGGCGGTCACTCCAATTATATTTATCTCATCAATAAAGGTATAGTAAAATGTCATCAAAGCGACGAACAAGGTAAAGAGTTGGTTACTTCGTTATATAAAGAAGACGATTTGTTTGGTTACACTTCATTTACCACGAGCGTACTAAATAAAGCCACCGCAATTGCTATTGAAGACGTGCATTTAACGGGGATTTCAACTGTTCTATTTAATGAGTTATTAAGTGATAATCCTAAGGTTGCTTTGGAGCTGATGCAACTAATATCAGACGATCTTTTAATTGTAAAGAACCAATTACTGGAAATGGCGTATGGTTCGGTAAATAAAAAAACGGCAAAAACCATTTTAAAATTTGCTGAAAAATTAAATCGAAAACCAGAGGATCCCATTAATATCTCTCGCAGCGATTTAGCTAGTGTTGCAGGAATAGCCACTGAAACTTTAATTCGGACTTTAACCCGTTTTAAAAAGGAAGGTATTATTACTGCGGATGGGAGAAATATTAGAGTTTTGGATCTCGAGAAATTGAAAAATATGACATAGGCTTTAAAAAAGACTGTAATAAAATGAGCAATATCATTTTAAGTTTGTCGTCTTATCTTTAAATTAGCCATTCTAAAATTAATGAGCTATGAAAAACATATTACTACCTACAGACTTTTCTGAAAATTCTTGGAATGCCATAAATTATGCTATTCAGTTTTTCGAAAACCAGAAATGTAACTTCTATATTGTGCACATCAACGATATGAGTGATGCAATGACTAGTGGAGTGCCGCCATACTTAGACAAAAGCGAAAGAGAGGCTATTCAGCTCAAACAGTCAAAACATAAAATAAGCACACTTTTAGAACGTGTTGAAACCTTATCTATAGATCGTAAGAATCATAACTTTTACTCCATATTAGAAAAAAATATTTTCGTAGCAGGTATTCGTAAAATTATAGACCAAAAACAAATAGATTTTATTGTGATGGGGACTAAAGGTAAGTCGGGCTTGAAAAAAGTTATTTTAGGTACTAATACAGCCGATGTTCTTACAAAAGTAAAATGCAACACTTTAGTAATACCCGAAAACGCAACCTTTACTTCGCCTAAGGAAATTGCATTACCTACCGATTTTTCGCTAGCACATAATTTGCAAATTTTACAACCAATAGCCGAAATCCTAGAACGATTTAATGCTACATTACGCATTCTGCATATTAGTAAAAACAAAATAAACCTTAATAACGACCAAACGCAGAATAGAGAACTACTGGAAGATTATTTTCACCACCACGAACATCATTTTCATTACTTAACTGAAAGTAAAGTAGAAATTGGTATTCAAAACTTTGTAGAAAGCAGAGATATAAATATTATTTGTATGGTAGCAAAAAATTTAAACTACTTCCAGAAAATACTTTTACATTCAAAAGTGGGTAGCATAAGCTATCACACAGACATTCCGTTTTTTGTTATACACGAGAAAAAAGAGGATTTCGAATAAATAAATTCAAATTAAAAAGCTGTATTAAGGATTTAGAAGAACAATACAAAAAGAATCCTAACCGTTGTTTTTAAGCGAAATATTGGGCGTTATAAAACGGCGAGATTCTCTATTTTAGAGATCTCATAATTTAACTCTTAACCTGATATAGCGCTTCTTTTTATAATTTTAGAACCCTCTAAACAAGCCTCTGAAAAAGAATAATTTTATATTATTTTTTTTAGAGGCGATGTGGGTTTCACGCTAATCACTCTTGAGCGTAATTAAAAGATTAAACCACATAACCGTTAAGCGAAGTAGTCGCTCTTTAATTATAAATAATTAAGATTCACCTTAATTTACACACCGTTAATAAGAATTATCGGGAATACAAATTGGTCGCTATAAACAGAGGCGCTAAAAGTCTTATTTTAAATGGTGTAATCTGATATATATCATAGTTTCTCAAGAATTATGTACTTAGTTTTATAGTTAATATATAAAATAAGCGATCATGCTATCGATACTATTACCAACAGATTTCTCAGAAAACTCAGTGAATGCGATTAACTACGCTTTGGCATTCTTTAAAAATCAAAAGGTGCAATTTTATTTTATGCATACGTATAGAAATGCATTTTACGACCATAGTGATCTAAAATCGCGAAAAGATTTTGAAGTTGTTTTAACTAAGGTGAAAAAAGAGTCTCAAGAGAATCTTGAAAATCTGCTTAAAAAAGTGAATGAATCGGAATCAAATCCGAAGCATAGTTACCACAGTATTTCGGCCTTTAATACGCTTGTGGAAGAGTCGAACGACATCGTCGATGATAAAAATATCGATTTAATTGTTATGGGCACCAAAGGCAAATCTGACGCGCGAAATATTGTTTTTGGAAGTCAGGCTTTTCAAGTTTTAAAGTATGTACAATGTCCTGTTTTAACAATTCCAGCACAATATACTAATACGGCACTAAAGCGTATATTGTTTCCAACAAGTTATCTCATTCCATACAAACAACGTGAGTTAGAGTTATTGTGCGTATTAGCGAAATTGCACCGAAGCGCTGTAGATGTGGTACACGTTTCTACAAGTAATAAACTGTCTATACGTCAAGAAGATAATCAAAAGTTTATAAAGGAGGCACTTATAAATAGCACAGTTAATTTTAGCGTAAAAAACGGTAAAAATATCACTCAAGGTATTTCAGAATACATTCAAGAAAACGATATCGATATGTTAACGATGGTCAATACGCAATATTCCATTTTGGAGGATATGCTTTTTCCTTCTAAAATTGATCAAGTGAGCCTCGGCTTAGAGATTCCGCTTTTAGCGCTTCAAAATACGTCCCGCAATTAAAATATAACACAGAGTTATCCTTATGAAACATATACTTTTACCAACCGATTTTTCTGATAATTCCTGGAATGCAATTCAATATGCTATTACGCTTTTTAAAGATGAGAGGTGCACGTTTCATTTGCTAAACACTTATATTCCAGTAGTGTATACTGCCGAGTTTGTATTGGGGTATCCTGCGCAGTTGGAACTGGGAGATGTTATAAAAAACACGTCAATAAATAACCTTAATGCGTTTAGTGAGAGACTCTCTGAAACGTTACAGAAGAATTCCAAACATACCTTTAAAACCGTTTCTCGGTTTGACTACTTAATTTCTGGGATTAAAGAATTTATTTCCCAAAACGACACCTATCTTATAGTAATGGGTACTAAAGGCGCCACTGGTGCTAACGAGGTGTTATTCGGTTCTAATACAGTGCACGTATTTAAAGAAATAAAATGCCCTATATTGGCAATTCCATCGGGATTTGAATATCAAAAACCACGTCAAATTCTTTTTCCCACAGATCTTCAGATAGATTTTGATACAGAGCAATTAGAGGTGTTAAAACAAATGGTTAAAGCGCACCATTCTAAAGTTAATGCACTGCACGTTTCTATGGGAAAGGCATTAACGTCTAGACAGAAAAATAGCCAATCACAATTAAAAGAACAATTTGCAGACGCCTTCTTTTTATTTCATCATTACGAAAGTAGGACAGTTACCGCTGCAATTGATAGTTTTCAGACAACGACAGATGTGAATTTACTCGTAATGATTAATAATAAACAATCGTTTTTCGAAAATATATTTTTCAAATCTACCATAAATCAAATTGGTTTTCATATTAATGTACCCTTTTTGGTTATTCCTGCTACGCACTGACTTTTATCAGTATAAAATAGTATTTATAATGTTAGTTTAGCGTTTTATTTTAAGATAAACACTATGAAAATTAATATACTTTTACCAACAGATTTCTCAGTAAACGCTTGGAGTGCGGCTTTATATGCCTTCAAATTATACGAAAAAGAAGACTGCACATTTCACTTTTTGCATTCCTCGAACCTGCCAGTGGTGGCTATGCAGAACGTGTCTAATAAATTAGCACGTGTTATGGACGAAAACGCAAAGGCAGCGCTTTTAAAATTAAAAAAATTAGCCGAAGAATCTAAGGTGAGTATTACTCATAATTTTGAAACGATTGTAACTAATGAGGACTTAAAAGATGCGCTTGAAACCTGTGTAGAAAGTAAAAAAATAGACCTTGTTGTTATGGGGACCAAGGGAGCTACTAATGCAACAGAACGATTTATTGGAAGTAATACGGTAAGTATTATAAAAAGAGTAAAGAATTGTCCGGTGCTTGCTGTACCAGATAATTTCGAATTTGTTAATCCAAAACAAATTGCGTTTCCAACAGACTTTAGCCGTCTTTATAATACAGAGTTACTGCCGTTAAAACAGTTAGCAGAATTATTCGATTCTAAAATTAGAATTGTTCATCTTAATAAAACTGACGATATTTCAGAAGCTCAAGATTATAATTTAGAGCAGCTTAAAATAGCTTTAAAACAATATTCTTACACGTTACATTGGATTCCGGAATACGACAAAAAAGATCAAGGAATTAAAGATTTTATTGAAGAGTTAGGTGTAAATATACTGGTTATGATTAATTACGAACATAGTTTTATTGAAAACATTATGAGAGAGCCGGTTATAAAAAAGATAGGTTTTCACCCAACTATTCCTTTTTTAGTTATACCGTGTAAAAGCTAAAAGGATGCGTATTATTATAAAAGAATAAATATAGAATACTATGAGACATCATATTCTACTACCTACTGATTTTTCCAAGAACGCTTTAAGCGCAGCGCTATATGCGATAAGATTATATAATAGCGAGCCGTGCACGTTTTACTTTTTACACGCTTGGTCTTTTTCAAATTCTAGTACGCGCACTTATATTAGTTCGGAGTACATTGATAAATTAGAAGAAAAAGCGCAATACCAATTGTTAGGGCTGAAAACACAAGCTGAAGCAGATAAAACAAACGCATTGCATAAGTTCGAGATTTTTTATAGTAAAGATCCTCTGGTAAAAAGTATTGAGGTAGCTATTGAAACTCACAGCATAGATTTAGTTGTTATGGGAACAAATGGGGCCTCAGGCACTAATAGATTTCTTTTTGGTAGTAATGCGGTTAGCATTATTACTAAAATGAAGCTATGTCCTATTTTAGTTGTTCCGGCCGATTTCGATTATATAGAACCTAAACATATTGGTTTTCCAACGGATTTTAAGCATTTGTATAGCTCAGAATTGCTCTCTTTAAAGCACTTTTCTAAGCTGTGTAATTCTGAGGTTAAAGTGGTTCATTTTAATGAAAGTGATGATTTATCACACAGACAGAATACTCATTTAGTACTACTAAAAGAGTCTTTGGAAGGGTATAAGCATAGTTTTCATTGGATGACAGATAATAATACTAAAGAGCTTGCTATAAAAGAATTTATTAGAGCACAGGACATTAATGTTTTGGCCATGATAAATTATAAACACAGTTTTATTGAGAGTATTACAAAAGAGCCCATCGTAAAAAATATAGGCTTTCATCCTGTTATCCCTTTTTTAGTCATTCCTTGTTTTAGCTAAAAACTATTACTTTAAATTGAGAAGGACGATGTTAAGTTATGTGTAATGGCGTAAAAATAAAAGTATGAGACATAAAATTTTACTGGCAACAGATTTTTCTAAAAACTCCGTAAAAGCCATTCACTACGCTAGGGAATTATATAAAAATGACTTTTGCGATTTTTATCTACTTAATGCGTTTTCAACAACGCGCCCTATTTTAAAAAGTTTATTACAAGCAAATCCTGAAGGAGAATGGTACCAAACGGCAAAGCTAGACTCAGAAAATGGTTTAGCCAAGGTTTTCGATATTATAGCACTGAACGATAATTTTAACTCTAAGCATAGTTTTAAAGTCATTTCAACGTATAATACTGTTGTCGATGCCATTAAAATAATTGTAGACGAAAAAGACATAGAAATGGTTGTAGTGGGAACCAAAGGAGAAACAGATGCATTAACAACCTCTTTTGGAAGTGTGGCGGTTAATGTAATGGAGAAAATACGAAATTGTCCCGTAATAGTAGTGCCCAATAAGGCGCAATTAGCATTACCTAGAGACATCGTGTTTCCAACAAGTTATAAAACACATTATAAGAGAAGAGAACTCAACTATTTAACCAACATTGCTAAATCGTGTAATGCAACGATTGTAGTTCTCCATATTTTAGAGCAAGATGAATTAGATAAAAGACAGTTAGAAAACAAGAAATTACTTCAAGAAATATTAAAAGGGACAGACTATAAATTTCATAATGTTTCAAGTGATTCTGTTTTAAGTGCTGTAAATATATGTGTAGAAAGTAGATCTAGCGGTATGGTTGCTTTTATAAATAGGAAGCATGTTTTTTTCGAAAGTATACTTACCAATCCAATGGTGAAAGAAATTTCATTTCAATTAAACGTGCCTATTCTAGCGCTGCACGATTTAAGAAATTAATAAATAAGTCTATTAATATTTTAAACTAATCGTTTCCGATTACTCTTTTTTCTTGATAAGAATAAACTCTAATTTTTTGAGACCGATTGTGATGCCAAAAAAAAAGAGTTTATCAATTAATACTTCTAGTAGAGTCCTTTTATCGCAGAGCGCACTTAAGGTATTTAACGAATAAATTTAAAATTGCTCAATTAAGTAATTTATAAGATCTGTTGTCGTTACAATTCCGACTAAATTATCATTATCAACGACAGGTATAGCGTGAAATTCTTTTTTAGACAGTATTTCTGCCACTTCTTTTATGGTTGTATTTGCGTTTACATTAACTAAATTCTTTGCCATAACTTGTTCTATGGAGAACATATTATAAACCGTTGAATCGATCTCTTGTTCGTCTTCATAGGCGGCTTCAACAAAACTTATACGTAGTAAATCTGTGTAACTTAACATTCCTACAATCTGAGATCCTTTTACAACAGGAATATGTCTAATGTTATGTTCCTTAAAAATTTTTTCCGCGACTTCCAATGAATCATTTGTATTGAGTGTGATAACGTTTTTTGTCATTATGCTAGATACTGGTGATCTTTTTTTCATTACTTTTTAGTTTTAGATTATACGCTAAGTTAAAGCAAATAAGGTGTGTATAAGATGATAAAAGTCATTATGCACAGTAAAAACAGCTATAAATTAAGGGTGATTAAAACACTTTTTATTATATATTTTTGCGCCATAATATACTTGTTTTTGCTATTAAAAATGATGACTTAAAAGTTTCAAAGCACAATTGAGATGTCAATTTTTAAAAAAAAAATGAAGCAATGTTTTGTTCTGTAATATTATTTGTGCTAACCATAATTTTTAAATGGCTTTACTATCTTAATATAGAAAATAACTACGAGGCCTAGTTGCGCTAAAAATAGGTGTAAATTATCGTGCAATATTTCCAATGTAAAGCAGTCTTATAAGCACAATACATTATTTTATTGAGGGGATAATGCTAAATATGGACAGATAAAAACGTGGCGTTTCTAAAATAAATTTAGATTAGGTTGGAGCAATTAAAGGGAACTTAAAGTAGGTGTTCTTTTATTTTGAATAGGTAAACTAAGATAAGTTTTAAGTTAAATGTCGTTTTTGCACTATACACATTAGTGCACCTATTTATTTTTAGTATTGTAAATAAAATATAAATCCAACAAACGTAATTTTTAGATAATTAAAACACCGAGATTACGAGGGTTTAGAGTGGTGCCTTATTAAATAGCTGCTTGTGCGATGATGTGATTGTTTGTCTAATTTAGGTAATCGTTAGGTTTCGGTTTAACTAGGCTAATGGTTTTATAAAATTCCTTGTTTATATTTGCATTTAAATTTAATGGCAATTTAAATGAAATTAAAATCTGTACTATTCTGCATTACTGTGTTGGTCGCGTTAAGTGCTTTTTCTCAAAATGACACTTTAGTGATCGCTAATGGAGATAGAATTATTGGAGAGATAAAAAAAATGGAGCGTGGAGTGTTAACCATTAAAACATCATACAGTAATAGTGATTTAAAAGTTAAATGGAAAAAAGTAAGTACGATTAAAAGCATTGAAAGTTTCCTGATAACGGCTTCCAATGGCACGCGTTATAAACTGGACGGAATAAACTCCGCCACCGCAAATGAAATTATTGAAATTAGTGACAATAATAGTGTTATAAATATTTCTGATGTCGTCTTTATTAAACCAATCAAAGATGGTTTTATGTCACGTTTAAACGCCTCGGTTTCTTTTGGGTACAATTTTACGAAGGCAAGTAATTTAAGTCAATTATCGTTAGCAAGCAATTTGGGGTATACCTCCGATTATTTTAGTGTTGGAGCTACCTTTAATTCCGTGAGAAGTAATCAAGATGAAGTAGAAGAAATTCAACGAACGTACGGGGAATTGTCTTTTAATTATTTCTTAAAACGCGATAATTTCTTAATCTTCCAATCGGAATTCCTTTCTAATAGCGAACAAAAATTACAGCTAAGAATAACAAACAAGTTAGGTTTTGGTAAATATTTTGTCCACAATAACCGTATGTACCTTGCAGGTGCTATTGGAGTGGCGTGGAATAATGAAGACTTTTACGAAGCGCTAAACAACAACCGAAATAGTGGTGAAGCTTATGCGTCTTTAGAAGTTAACCTGTTCGATTTTAATGATTTGGGTTTAGTGTCAGGTGTCACCACTTACCCAAGTTTAACTGAGAAAGGGAGGGTGAGAACCGATTTTAAAATAGATTTTAAATACGATTTACCCTTAGATTTATTTGTTAAAATAGGATTAAATTACAATTACGATAACAGACCAATTGAAGGCACCTCGTACGATGATTATATTATTCGTACCACCCTAGGATGGGAATTATAATAAACAAGATTTAAACCCGAAAAAAAATGCCCCATAAGTATATAAGGCATTTGGTATAAATAGAATCAGGTTGTATTAAAATTGGGTTTGTTTAAACGATCGTTGTTGCATCAGACCTTTATCTTTATCGAAATACTCAATTACAAAATCATTATTTTGATTGAAATAACCAACTCCAGAGTAATCATTCATCGTTATAACATAGATTTCGTCGTTTTGAGTTCGTCTAGCGGTACCAAAAACACGTTCTGCCTCATTACTTGTTACGCTCATTACAAAGCCTGAATTGGTCGATTTAAATCCGTACGAACGATCATTGTAAGTATAATAAGTGATTTCAGAAATTTCTTCAAAACGATCGTCATTATCTTTGTCAACGCTAATGGTTTTCGTTATTTTTGTTGGCGTTTCAATCATTGGTGCGTCAATCTCCCCAGATTTTAACGGCGCTGTTTTAACTTCCTGCTCTTTCTTGGTAACAATTTTAACTTTCTTTTCCACCATTTTACCATTTTCATTTACGGTTTCAGTTTTTATTTGAGTGGATTCCATTTTGTCTACTGGCTTGGTTTGTGCAAATGCGATGGAACCGACCATTAGCGTTGTGATAAAAAATATAGTTTTCATTGTGTTGTTTTTAGATTAATAATTACTGAGTTGTCAGCGTTAACTTATTTTGTTGCTAAAATTTATCCTAAATTTCTTCTTGTACATCTTCAACGATACCCAAAACATCTGGTGCATCATCAATGTCGTCGCACATTGTAGTGCCTTAAATTTTTTATCTGCTCATTTCTCTTCTTGACACAAGATGAATACAGCTAAGCTAAAAATTAGCGTTGAAATTATAAGTAAGCGTAATTTTTATACGTTATAAAGTTTTAGTAATAGAATAGTGGTTATAATTCGGTTGGTTAGGTTTATTCTATTTCATAGATCCTTTAATTAACGACAGGATAAAAAGAACGATAAAAATAAAAAATAGAACTTTAGCTATTCCTGCAGATGCTCCTGCAATTCCTCCAAAGCCTAATACTCCGGCAATAATGGCTATTATAATAAATGTGATTGTCCAACGTAACATAATGGTTTGTTTTAAGGTTAATAAGTCAATTCTTGACTTATACTTTTACTGAAATATCAGAAAAGATTGATAGTTATTTGTTACAAATCTAAAGGCAATTAGAAAGGTATTCTTGCTCATTTAAACCGTTAATTAACTCATTTGGGAAAGCGTTAATTTTTTCACAGTGTTTTAACAAAAAGCAATCAATAGTTATTATAATTTAACATAATTATGCTTTTTTAGTGAGTAAAAATAGAATCTGTCCGCGTCGTGATACAGTTAAATATCGTTTTATACGAACAACTAATAGTCTTTCAATTGACTTATTTTTAGACTGATAATCGTATAATACTATGAGATATGAATTATAAACTCTCTATCGACGCAACTCGGCAGGCTCTAGAAAACACATTCAAACGGTATTTCCTTTTTCCTAATATTTACCGAGCGCACAAAACAATAGATGGCGCTAAAGAAACTACGATACTTATTATTACATTGCAACAAAGTGATGTCATTTCTCAGGGTATTTGGGGGATTTTACCTCACAATTATGAAAATGATTGGAAAATGTTTCAGAAAGCGCTTAATACGTTAAGCGTTAAAAGTAAAGATGTAGAGTCCCAATCGCATTATGAAGAGGCCTTTTTTATACGCTGATGTTTAATTTTAGTAACGGGTATTGTCGCTACGTATTTAAACGATGGTGTTTTACAAAGAATTTTAATTCAAGCAAAAGATACAAAACCCTTCACCTTAGCAGGGATTTATAATGTAACAAACGATGTATTTTTAACGGTCTCCATCATTAATACTCTAAAAAAAGAAAGTATTACTGGTAACAAGTCAATACCTCTAAAAATGCCAGTAATAATACGAGAAGCGCAAAGAGAAGACTGGTTAGGCCTTAATACAGAAATGAAAACCATTAAAATAATAGTAAAAAGCGCAAACGAATTGCAGCTCTACACCATTAAAACAACTTAATTTTTAACGTAAAGTTTAACGTCGCTTATTTTTTTGAAAAGCACTCGGACTAATTTTATACTTATTTTTGAATATCTTAGAGAAATAACTTCTACTACTAAAACCTATGGTGTAAACAATTTCCGAAATATTTAAATCACTTGTATTTATTAAGTCTCTCGCCTTTTCAAGTCTTACGTGTCTAATGTATTCGGTTACCGTTCTTGCGTACAACAGCTTAAATCCTTCTTGAAGTTTCGCTTGAGCCAAGCCAGAGTTTAGCGATAATTTCTCTAAAGAATACTCAAGAGAAACGTTATTAGAAATCGTGTTCCCAAGTGCTCGTATGGTTTTTAGTTCGTTTTTAGTTAACGATTTAGAAATGGGTTTGTTAGTCACCGCTTTATTATGCTGTTGCATATGTAACGATAGCACTTGGTAAACTTGCCCCTCAATAAGTAAAATACGGAGCATTCCTTTTTGTTCAACTTTTCTAAACTGGCTAATATGGTCGGCCAGTTTTAAATTATAAGTTCCATAATAAGAAAATACATTTTGATAATCCGTATCGTAGAACACCTTAAAAAGTTTATCGTTTAAAATAGACGCATCATTTAATCGTTTGTTAAGGAATTTAATTCTATTAATTTGAATAACATTAACTTCCAGTTTTATGCCTTTAGGATAATACTCGTTGCTATAACCCCCATTTTTACTTGTCATAATGACCGACTGAAATTGCTCGAGTGTTTTGTAATTGTCTTGATGGTTAAAACGGTGTTTAAAATGCCCGTTCAAACAATATATAAACGAAATAGGGTTATAAACAGAAGTGTCTTTTTTTAGAACAATATCTTCAAAAAAAGCAATATCATAGTATAAAAAATCACCTCCCCATTCAAAAACAATATAACGGATGGCTCCCTTTGCGACTGCGTTGTCTACCGTTAAAATGTGTTCTCCCCAGCGACTTTCGATAGTCCCTCCTATAACGTTTTGAATCTGCTTAATAGTACTTTCTGTATCTTCAGCAGTAATATGAATTTCCCTCATTACAAATTTTGACATGTAAATATAAAATATTAAACTTAAAAAGTGGCTATATTGCCTTCGTAAAAAAGAGGTCTACTGTTTATGGCCTGCGTATTAAATTAGTTTTAAGAAACACTCAGCAAATAATTATCTTATATGATTTCATTGAATGCCTACGATTATGCTTTCATAATTGGCTTTTTTCTAGTAACCCTTACAATAGGTTTTGTCGTTTCAAAAAAATCAGGTAAAAGCACGAGTGAGTATTTTTTATCGGGTCGTACAATGCCGTGGTGGTTATTGGGCGTATCTATGGTAGCTACAACTTTTTCTACGGATACTCCAAACTTAGTCACCGATATTGTTCGTAATAAGGGGGTGAGTGGTAACTGGGTATGGTGGGCTTTTTTAATAACCGGACTTTTAACGGTTTTTGTTTATGCTAAACTGTGGCGTAAATCGGGAGTAAATACAGATATTGAGTTTTACGAACTACGCTACGGTGGTCGACCCGCACGTTTTTTAAGAGCATTTAGAGCGATTTATTTAGGCGTTGTTTTTAATGTTTTGGCTATGTCGGCCGTAACCTTGGCGGCAATAAAAATTGGACAAGTAATGTTAGGCTTATCTCCTCTAGAAACTATTTTTATTGGAGGCCTCGTAACTGTTGTTTTTAGTACTGTTGGGGGGTTTAAAGGGGTGGTTTATACCGATTTCATACTTTTCTTTGTCGCGATGTTTGGTGGTATAGCCGCAGCGTATTATTGTGTTAATTTACCTGAAGTTGGTGGGTTGACGGCATTAATGGAAAATGAAAACGTAGTTAATAAATTGGATATTCTACCCTCTTTTACAGACACTGAAGCCTTAATAACTCTTTTAATAATTCCGCTTGCTGTACAATGGTGGAGTGCATGGTATCCTGGTGCCGAGCCCGGAGGTGGTGGTTATATAGCACAGCGTATGCTAGCTGCAAAAAACGAAAACCATGCGATCGGGGCGACGTTCTTTTTTAATATTTTACATTATGCCTTACGTCCGTGGCCTTGGATTTTAGTCGCGCTAGCATCATTAGTAGTCTATCCGGATATAGCAAGTATTCATGAAGCTTTTCCTAATATAGCTGAAGATAAACTAGGTCACGATTTAGCGTATTCAGCGATGTTAACAAAGCTGCCAAACGGACTTTTAGGTATCGTCTTAACGTCTTTAATTGCTGCTTATATGTCTACTATTTCAACGCATTTAAACTGGGGATCCTCTTATATTGTCAACGATTTTTATAAACAACATATCAAATCTGAGGCGTCCGAAAAAGAACTCGTTAATGTGGGGCGACTATCAACAGTGTTATTAATGGTTATTTCTGCCGCTTTGGCTTTAGTGCTCACAAATGCTTTACAATTATTCAATATTATTTTAATGTTTGGCGCAGGAACGGGGCTCATCTTTATTTTACGTTGGTTTTGGTGGCGTATTAACGCATGGAGTGAAATTTCAGCAATGGTCGTTTCTGGAATTATTTCAATTTTAATAAGTTTTACAAGTTTTGGCGATTGGCTATTTGGAGGCGCCAATATTTTAACAGGAGTAGAGATTGATGGCCTAATGCCAAGCTGGATGACGTATCCCTTTATAGTATTGGTTACTACTGTATCGTGGCTTTTAGTCACTTTCTTAACGCCTCCCGAAACGAATAGTACTTTGTTTGATTTTTGTAAAAAAATACAGCCTGGCGGTCCGGGGTGGTCTAAAGTGATCGCAAAAAGTAAATTAGAAGGTAAAGATATCTCCGTGATGACTAGTGGTAGTTGGAATGTGCCTTCGGGAATTTTAGCGACGTTAGTAGGGTGTATCGCGGTATATAGCGCCTTATTTGCAACCGGATATTGGATTTATGGTCGTTATACCAAAGCACTATTATTAACACTATCTACAATCGTGTTTGCTTTTATTCTAAAGCTTTTGTGGAAAAAAATAAAAGCAGTTACTTTTTAAAATTAGGCACTATTTTTTCTTTTCGTACCTTGTGTAATAAGAGTATCTTTGTAAAAAAAAATAAAAAGTATGCATAAAGCTGGTTTTGTAAATATTATTGGAAATCCTAATGTTGGGAAATCTACTTTAATGAATGCCTTCGTGGGCGAAAAATTATCGATCATCACCTCTAAGGCGCAAACAACGCGTCATAGAATTTTAGGAATTGTTAATGGTGAGGATTTTCAGGTAATTTTAAGTGATACTCCAGGTATTATAAAACCTGCATACCAGCTTCAAGCGTCTATGATGGATTTTGTAAAGTCTGCTTTCGAAGATGCCGATTTACTTATTTATATGGTGGAAATTGGTGAAAAAGAACTGAAGGATGAATCGTTTTTTAATAAAATCATCAGTGCTAAAATCCCGGTTTTATTGTTACTTAATAAAATTGACAAATCCAATCAAGAGGAATTAGAAGAGCAAGTTCAGCTTTGGGCAGAAAAAGTGCCGAATGCCGAAATTATTGCTATCTCGGCTTTAGAAGGGTTCAATGTAAAAGAAGTGTTCGATAAAATTATCGAGTTGCTTCCAGAATCTCCAGCGTTTTATCCTAAAGACCAGTTAACGGATAAGCCAGAGCGTTTCTTTATAAATGAAACGATTAGAGAGAAAATTTTAATACACTACAAAAAAGAAATTCCTTATGCTGTTGAAATAGACACCGAAGAATTTTTTGAAGAGGAAAAGATTATTCGTGTCCGATCAGTGATTATGGTAGAACGCGAAACACAAAAAGGAATTATCATTGGTCATAAAGGAAGTGCCTTAAAACGCGTTGGAGTTGAAGCTAGAAAGGATTTAGAAAAATTCTTTGGTAAGCAAATTCATTTAGAACTGTATGTAAAAGTAAATAAAAACTGGCGTTCTAATTCAACTCAATTAAAACGATTTGGTTATAATAAATAAGGAGGTTTAGACCTTTGTCTGTAACACATCTTTCATAAAACGGTAAAGTGCATTCATTTCAGCCTGATTAGAAGATTTACTTACCCTTGCGGCAAAGTACAATACAAACCAAACAATTACCATAAAGGACATACCCCAAATTTGTAATTGGTAGTCGGTGTTTAATGAAGCGTTAGAGTAAGCCCAAATGGCAAAAGCGATAAATAAACCGGCGACAGCGAAATGTAAAAACATAAAGAGCGTCCATACTGTTGGGTTAGGCCCGAATAAACCATACAGCCGACTGTTTTTCTCATCAACTTCATTTATTTCTAAATGTAACTGTGGCGACCAAAATTGTTGCTTAGCTTTTGGTAATTTAATAAATACGTGGTCCTCGATCCGCGAAACGATAAATTCCGTTTTTTGAGAACCTATAGTTTCAAAAGCATCTAAAATCAAGGACTTACTAGTGTTGAGTTGCCTTTTAAAACGCGGGCGCAAAACCACATCATTTATGTTTTTATTCATAATCTTTTAATAATGAGATTAAAATAGTATTTTTTCTTGACACCAAAACACTATCTTTGCAAAATAATTTGAAACCATGAGTAATATAGTAGCTATAGTAGGAAGACCAAACGTTGGGAAATCGACGTTTTTTAATCGTTTAATTCAACGACGTGAAGCCATTGTTGATGCCGTTAGTGGTGTAACAAGAGATCGTCACTATGGAAAAAGCGATTGGAATGGTAGAGAGTTTTCTTTAATAGATACCGGTGGTTATGTTAAAGGAAGTGACGATGTCTTTGAAGCTGAAATCGATAAACAAGTAATTTTAGCTATCGAAGAAGCCGATATTATTATTTTTATGGTAGATGTAGAGTCTGGTGTCACTGGTATGGACGAAGAGGTTGCTGAATTATTGCGCAAAGTAAAAAAACCAGTATTTTTAGTCGTTAATAAAGTCGATAATAATAAGCGTGCAGAAGATGCCGTAGAATTTTTCTCTTTAGGATTAGGGGAATACTTTACTATTGCTAGTATAAACGGAAGTGGAACAGGTGATTTATTAGATGCTCTTGTTAAAGTTCTTCCAGAGAAAGTAGAGCAAGAAGAGGAAGAAGGGGAAGCATTCCCACGTTTTGCTGTTGTAGGCCGACCAAATGCCGGTAAATCTTCATTTATAAATGCCCTTATTGGTAAAGACCGTTATATCGTTACTGATATTGCAGGAACAACTAGAGATTCTATAGATACAAAATATAACCGTTTCGGATTCGATTTTAATTTAGTCGATACGGCCGGAATTCGTAAAAAGTCTAAAGTTAAAGAAGATTTAGAATTCTACTCGGTAATGAGAAGTGTACGCGCGATCGAGCATAGTGATGTTTGTCTTATTATTTTAGATGCAACACGCGGCTTTGATGGACAGGTACAAAACATCTTTTGGTTAGCTCAAAGAAATAGAAAAGGAATTGTGGTTTTAGTTAATAAATGGGATTTAGTAGAAAAAGATCACAAAACGACTATTGAATTCGAAAAAGTAATCCGTAAGCAAATGGAACCTTTTACTGATGTGCCCATAGTATTTATATCTGTGTTAACTAAACAACGTATCTATAAAGCAATAGAAACAGCTGTTGAGGTTTACCAAAACCGGACTAAAAAAATTAAAACAAGCGTTCTTAACGACACGTTCTTACCAATTATAGAGAATTATCCACCGCCAGCATACAAGGGGAAATTCGTTAAAATTAAATATATTATGCAGTTGCCAACGCCGCAACCGCAATTTGCCTTTTTCTGTAACTTACCACAATATGTAAGAGATCCTTACAAACGTTTTTTAGAGAATAAGCTAAGAGAGCTTTATGATTTTAAAGGGGTGCCGATAAGCGTTTACTTGAGAAAGAAATAAATATAATTTCAAATGTTAAGAGTTTATAAAAGTTTTTTGCTCGAGTAGTTTAAACAATTAACGAAATACACGCCTTTTAGAAACCGTCTTAAGTTTTAAAGAATAAATAAGAACAGCATAGCCATATGCTGTTTTTTTTGTTTTATGCTGAAGTGTTAGAGCTTCAATTTATAAACATTACGCTAGCAAAAGTAGAGATAGAAAAAGAATAAGTAGACTTAAAGTGATACTCTATATTCTTTGCATAAGACTTAAGATGAAAAAATATAATTATTAATTGATAATTGTTTTCGACTTTTATTAACTCTAGAAATATTGAAATTGGAACAAAAAGAATAGACCAGAGACTAACGTTATAAATAATTGATTTTAAGTTTAATATAATTCTTCTTCTGTTTTTTATAAACAATAAAAGCGATTAAAGAGAAGAATATTATGTTTAGAAACAGAAAAGTAAAATGTACAGAAATCGTATTGGTTACTGTAATTCTTAGAAAATCGTCCACCAACAAAAAAGGTAACAAAAAGAATAATGCAGCGACAGTTAAGAATTTAATAGGACTATAGTATTAGCCTCTAAATCCATTCCAGTAATCTGAACGGTAAGATGCTAGGATTTAGTAACTCTACTTTAATGTTTTAAGAAAAGATTGCTCTAATGAAAATATATTATTAATTAAGGCCTCTAAAATTGAAACACTCGAAAGTCTTTTAGTATGGTAAGTTTGTCCGCAATTTGGACAGTGTTTTAATGTTATCTCATAAGAGATAAAGAGCATTTCCTATAATTTGTAATTGGCTTCGTTGCTAAAAGGCTAAATTTTATAGAGCTTTTATTACGCTAAAGAAGTTGAAATAGTGAAATTATTTCTAAAAGGCAATAAGTTTTACCAGCCGCCCGAAGCTCCACCACCACCAAAACCACCACCACCAAAACCGCCACCAAAGCCGCCTCCGCCACCAAGGCCTCCGCCGGAGCTACCACCGAATCCACCGCCGCCAAAGGCGCCGCGTCCAGCGCTGCTTAAAATAATAGCATCGAGAATACTAGGTCTGTTAGAATGGTTTCCACCGCCACCGCCTCTTTTATTTTTAGAAATAGAAGCTATGATGACAATAAATACAATGAATAAGAAAAACATTAAACCAACAGGGAATCCCTCTTTTGAGGCGGTTTCTCGCGTTCCAGTATACTCGCCTTGCATAACCTCAAAAATAGCATCGGCACCGCGGTTTAATCCGCCGTAATAATCGTTGCGTTTAAAGAAGGGTATAATATCTATTTCTATAATACGTCTGGACATTGCATCGGTCATTAAATGCTCTGTCCCTTTTCCTGTACTTATTCCTATTTTACGGTCGTCTCGTGCTAGTAAAATAAAAATTCCATTATCTTTTTTAGCATCTCCAATACCCCATTCTTGAGCCCAATTAGCGCCGAGATAATTAATATATTCGCCTTCAGTCGAGGCAATTATAGCAACCACGATTTGTGTTGATGTGCTATCAGAATATTTAATAAGTTTAGTTTCTAAAGTGCTTTTCTCATTTGGTGATAGTAAATCGGAATAGTCGTAAACACTCGTTTGTCCGCCGTCTTTTAAAGGGGGCTTTTCTGGAATGTCGAACTGTCCAAAAGTGAGTGAGATTGAACATAAAGCAAAGACTAAGAATAGTGCGCTTTTTTTCAATGATTTTAAATGAAATCTACGGGATAGAGAATCGAACATAGTGTTTTTTAACCTTTAGAAATAGAATCTGAGAGTTCGTTTTTATCGGTATCATCCCAAGGGAAATACCCTTGTAACTGCTCTCCTGCTTTTAAAATACCGTCGATTAAACCTTGTTTAAACTTACCATTCTTAAAATGTGTTTGTATACTGTATATGGTATCGTCCCAAAACGTTTCTGTAACGACAGCATTAATACCTTGGTCACCGTAAATCGCAAAGTTTCTATCGTCTACAGCAACATAAATTAGCACGCCGTTACGTTGTGCTGTGTTGTGCATTTTTAGTTCGGAAAACACTTCTAAAGCGCGATCTTCAATGGCGCCTTTAGAGGTCTTCTCTATATGTACTCTAATTTCTCCAGAGGTTTGTTTTTCTGCAACCCGAATAGCGGCTACAATTTCTTTTTCTTCACTTGGTGTTAAAAAAGCTTCAGTTGTATTTGGCATATTTTATTTAAAATCAAAATCTACGTCCGGAGCCTTCTCACTTCCTGCTTCAGCTTTGTAGTAATCCATTGGTTCGAAGTTAAAAATTCCCGCTAAAATAGAATTAGGGAAACGTTTAACATGCTTGTTATACGGTTCGATTGCTTCGTTAAAACGATCTCTCGCTACATTAATTCTATTTTCGGTTCCTTCTAATTGCGACTGTAATTCTAAAAAGTTTTGGTTAGCTTTAATATCGGGATAACGCTCTACAGTGACTAATAAGCGCGATAATGCACTACTTACTCCGCTTTGCGCTTGGTTAAATTTTTGCAATTGTTCTGGTGTAATATTCGAAGGGTCGATTGTTACTGAGGTTGCTTTAGAACGTGCATTAATAACAGCTTCTAAAGTGCTTTTCTCGAAATCTGCAGCACCTTGCACTGTTTTTATTAAACTCCCTATAAGGTCGTTTCTACGTTGGTAACTACTCTCTACATTACCCCAAGATTTGGTAGCCGATTCTTTTAAATCGATAGCTGTGTTATTAAAGTTTTTTCCCCAAGAATAGAATACTACAACAAGTACTCCTAAAATAATTACAGGGATAAGCCATTTTTTCATAATAGTTAGTTTTAAAGTTGGTTTTTTAGTTTAATAAGTTCGTTTTTTACACCTTCTAATTTACTAATTATTTCATAAGTCGAAAGTGTTTGTCTGCGTTCATCTTTTATGTGTGTTTTGGCACCTTCAAGCGTAAAACCTCTTTCTTTTACAAGATGATAAATAAATTTTAAATGCTCTATATCTTCGGGTGTAAACTTACGATTTCCTTTGGCATTTTTCTTTGGTTTTAACACATCAAATTCTTTCTCCCAAAACCGAATTAATGAGGTGTTCACCTTAAATGCTTTGGCTACTTCGCCAATGGCGTAATAGCGTTTTTCTGAGAGTTCTATATGCATTAATCTAAAGATTGATTTTCTAATGAAGCGTGCTCGAGAAGTTTATCAAACTCTTCGGCTGTTAAACTGCCATAATAAAAATGAATAGGGTTGATGCGTTCATCATCCTTAAAAATTTCATAGTGTAAGTGTGGGCCTTCAGAGCGACCAGTGCTGCCTACAAATCCAATAATATCGCCGCGTTGTACTTTCTGGTTCTTTCTTACATTGTACTTATACATATGCGCATACAAAGAGACGTATCCATAACCGTGATCTATTCTAATATGATTACCGTAACCTGTTGAGTTATTATCGGCTCTAATCACGACACCATCTCCAGACGCATAAATAGGAGTCCCTCGAGAGGCCGTGAAATCCATACCATAATGAAATTTTCTTGCTTTTGTAAAAGGATCAGTTCTATAACCATAACCTGAAGCTACGCGTGCTAAATCTTCGTTTTTTACCGGTTGAATAGCAGGAATAGTAGCCAGGAATTTTTCTTTTTCTTCGGCTAAAAGTACAATTTCGTCTAAAGACTTGGACTGCACTACAATCTGTTTTTGTAAGACATCTAAACGTTTACTTGTTTCTGTAATTATTTTAGAATTATCGTAACCTTGTAATTTCGAATATCGATTTACACCTCCAAAACCGGCTCTTCGCTGCTCTTCAGGGATGGGGTTAGCTTCAAAATATAATCTGTAAATATTATTATCTCTATCTTCTACGTTGGCGAGAACAGTTTCTGCGTCGTCCATTTTTTTATTCAGTAAATTAAACTGAATCTGCATATTACTTAATTCGCGTTTTAAGGCTTTTTCTTTGGGTGATTCTAAGTACTGACTTCCTATAAAAACAACCACAAAACCGAACAGTGCAGCGGCAAATAAAAAAAACAAGGCATACTTAATTGTACGTCTTTTTTTACGTTCTATTTTGCGATACGATAATGTATCTGAATCATAATAATATTTTACCTTACTCATTATCTAATTTATGCTATTTTTGCAATGCTAATCAATTAAAAAAAAGAGTTTAATTGATTAGTTAACGAACAAACCTACAAAAATATTATCGTAATATTTTTGATATTAGTATAATTGTAGGTAAGCTCCCTTGAAATTTAAGAGATAAATTTAAGGGATAAAAATTAAAAACAATTTACTGTTAATAGTAATTTAACAGAAGTAAGAATACTAGATACATTATGAAATCTCAAGACGTTCGCTCTACCTATTTACGTTTTTTCGAAGATAAAAAACACAGTATTGTGCCATCTGCACCAATGGTTTTAAAAGATGACCCTACCTTAATGTTTGTTAATTCGGGAATGGCGCCTTTTAAAGAATATTTTTTAGGAAATGCAAAACCAAAAAACACCCGCTTAACCGATTCGCAAAAATGTTTACGTGTTTCGGGTAAGCATAACGATTTAGAGGAAGTAGGTTACGATACCTACCACCATACGTTATTTGAAATGCTGGGGAATTGGAGTTTTGGTGATTATTTTAAAAAAGAAGCGATTGCGTGGGCTTGGGAGCTTTTAATAGACGTTTACAAAATAGATCCAGACATACTATATGTTACCGTTTTTGAAGGTAGCAACGATGGCGATGCTCTAGAAATGGACCAAGAGGCGTACGATTTATGGAAAGAAATTATTCCTGAAGACCGTATTTTAATGGGGGATAAAAAGGATAACTTCTGGGAAATGGGCGATCAAGGCCCTTGCGGCCCGTGTAGCGAAATTCACGTCGATATTCGTACCCCAGAAGAAAAAGTATTAGTTTCAGGTAAAGACCTTGTAAATCAAGATCATCCACAAGTGGTAGAAATCTGGAATTTGGTATTTATGCAATACAACCGTAAAGCCAATGGTTCTCTAGAGGTGTTACCAAATAAACATATCGATACAGGAATGGGATTCGAGCGTTTGTGTATGGTGTTACAAGACGTGAAATCTAATTACGATACCGATGTTTTTACGCCTATTATTCGTGAGATTGAAACTATTACTGATACAGAGTATGGTAAAGACGCGGAAATCGATATTGCAATTCGTGTAATTTCTGATCACGTTCGTGCTGTGGCGTTTTCTATTGCCGACGGGCAGTTACCTAGTAATACGGGGGCTGGTTATGTCATTCGTAGAATTTTACGTCGTGCTATACGTTACGGGTTTACCTTTTTAGATAAAAAAGAACCGTTTATCTACAGATTAGTAAGCGTTTTAAGTAAAAAAATGGGCGACGCGTTCCCCGAAATTAAAAGCCAAAGACAGTTAATAGAAAATGTAATAAAGGAAGAGGAAACGTCTTTTTTAAGAACGTTAGATCAAGGCTTAGTGTTGCTAGATAGAATTATTGAGACCACAAAAGGAAAGGAAGTTTCTGGAGATAAAGCGTTCCAATTATACGATACTTATGGTTTTCCGATAGATTTAACCGCTCTAATTTTATCTGAAAAAGGATTGGAATTAGACGAAAAAGGATTTAACGAAGAATTACAAAAACAAAAACAACGGTCGCGTGCTGCCAGTGAAATGTCTACCGAAGATTGGATCATTTTAATAGAAGATGCCGTTGAAGAATTTGTAGGATACGACCACTTAGAAGCCCAAGTTAAACTTACACGATACAGAAAAGTAACCTCTAAAAAAGAAGGAGAGATGTATCAGTTAGTGTTTAATTTAACCCCTTTTTATGCTGAAGGTGGTGGCCAAGTCGGTGATAAAGGATATTTAGAAGACGCCAAAGGTGATGTTGTTTATATTCTTGATACTAAAAAGGAAAATAACGTAATCATTCATTTTTCTAAAAATTTGCCTTCTAATTTAAACGCCGCGTTTACGGCGGCAGTAGATACAAAACAACGCTCTCGCACCGAATGTAATCACACAGCAACACACTTACTACATCAAGGTTTAAGAGAAGTTTTAGGCCTGCACGTAGAGCAAAAGGGGAGTGCAGTACACTCAAAATATTTACGCTTCGACTTTTCTCATTTTTCAAAAGTAACACCAGAGCAATTACGCGATGTTGAAGATTTTGTGAATGCAAGAATTGAAGGTAAATTGGATTTAGAAGAACACCGATCGGTACCAATGGAAAAAGCCTTGGAACAAGGGGCAGTAGCTTTGTTTGGTGAAAAATATGGCGATACAGTGCGTACTATTCGTTTCGGACAATCTATGGAGCTTTGTGGTGGGACACACGTAAAAAACACTGCCGATATTTGGCATTTTAAAATAGTATCAGAAGGTGCCGTCGCATCTGGAATAAGACGTATAGAAGCCATTACCAACGATGCGGTGAAAGACTTTTATTCTGAAAATAATCGTGCGTTTTTTGAAATGAAAGATTTGCTTAACAACGCCAAAAAGCCTGTAAAAGCTTTAGAATCTTTGAAAGATGAAAACACGGCGTTAAAAAAACAAATTGAAAGCTTACTAAAAGATAAAGCGAAGAATTTAAAAGGTGAATTAGCGAATGAACTTACAGAAATTAACGGGATTCAGTTCTTGGCAAAAAAAATAGATTTAGATGCCTCGGGAATTAAAGATGTTGCTTTTGAATTAGGAAGTAAACATAAAAATTTATTCTTATTATTCGCAACTGCCGAAGCGGATAAAGCGATGTTAACCTGTTATATTTCTAAGGAATTGGTTAAAGAACGCAACCTTAACGCGGGGCAAGTGGTTCGCGAATTAGGAAAGCTTATTCAAGGTGGTGGTGGTGGCCAGCCGTTCTTTGCAACTGCTGGAGGTAAAAACCCTGCAGGAATTGAGCAAGCGCTTTACCAAGCTAAAAACTATATTCAATAGCTATCATAAAATTAAAAAGTGAAACTTCAAACCCAAATACCAATACAAAAAGCCGATAATCCTATCGATTACGAGTCTAACGTTGTGCTATTTGGGTCTTGTTTTGCCGAAAATATTTCAGAGAAATTTAGTTATTTTAAATTTCAAAATACGTCCAATCCCTTCGGGATTTTATTTCATCCCAAAGCGATTGAAAATCTCATAGTTAACGCACTTCAGCAAAAAGTATATACAAAAGACGATGTTTTTTATTACAATGAACGTTGGCAATGCTACGATGCGCATTCAAAATTAAGTTGCACTTCGGAAGAAGGGGTATTAGCCACTTTAAATGCTAAATTGGAGTTAACCAATTATCAGCTTAAAAAAGCCTCTCATATTATAATCACGCTAGGAACGGCTTGGGTATATGCGTTAAAAGAAAGCAGTGTAATTGTCGCTAATTGTCATAAAGTGCCACAAAAGGAGTTTGAGAAGTGCTTATTAACCATCGCCGAAATCACTAAGAGTTTAGAAACTATTATTAGTAAGGTGAAGGCGATTAATCCTAAAGTTCAGTTTGTTTTTACCGTATCTCCCGTGCGCCATATAAAGGATGGTTTTATTGAAAATACATTAAGCAAATCGCACTTAATTGCTGCTATTCATCACCTTCTAAAAACGGAGTCTAACAGCGATAAAAGAGTCTCTTATTTCCCGTCTTTCGAAATTATGATAGACGAACTTCGAGATTACCGCTTTTATAATGAAGACCTTTTGCATCCTAATATGATGGCTGTGCATTATATTTGGGAGCAATTTCAATCCGCTTGGATTGTACCAAAAGCGACACCTATTATGAAAGAGATTGACGCGGTTCAAAAAGGACTCATTCACAAACCTTTTAACCCGTCCTCTCAAGCTCATTTAAAATTTCTTGAAGATTTACAGCGTAAAATAGCTCATTTACAGTCCTTAAACATTAATTTTTAATGCGTTTTATGAGACTTCGATGTTTATCAATTTAATTAGCAGTTTGTCGAATAATTATGGATTGTGCTATTATAAAGTGTACCTTTAAAAGGCTATTAATCAATTAGGAACATCAATACTTAGAGTTTTAATTACTTTTGTATTGATGTTTTTTTTATGTCTTTTTAGTTTTTCTTAATTATAGCCTTTCAACAACTTTTACTGCTGCTTATCGATTTTTTCGTGAGCGGAAATCATAATTTTGTATGTTTATATTGCTATTAATCATATTTATATTTAGGACATCAGTAACTTGCAAGTTTTTAATTGCTTCGTGTTGCTGATGTTTTTTTAGGTCTAATTTATAATGGAAGCTAGAAGTTTTCTTATCTTGGTTTTATGCGAAATTTAATTTTTGGCGTTGTTATAACGCTAGTAGTCGTGCTCACCTTTAAATATTGTGGCGACCAGAATGAAGATAAAATTATTTTAAAAGAACATTCTGCACTTATACAAGAGCAACTTAAAAATGTGGGCAAATTGGTGGTTACCGAAGGGTATTTTAGTCAGGTTTTTAATTACAACAAATCTGAAGCATTATTTGGGAACTTTATTAATGTTGAAAAGAAAGCACTCGTTGTTGTAAATGCAGAAGTTACGGTTGCGTACGATTTAAGCAAAATTGAATATAAAATAGATGAAGAAAATAAAACGCTGTACATTTTAAATATTCCCGAAGAAGAAATTAAAATCTATCCCGATTTTGAATATTATGATATTCAAGCCGATTTTTTAAGCCCGTTTGCAGCAAAAGATTATAACGCCATTAAAGATAAAGTAAATAGAGCTTTGATGAAAAAGATTGAAAATTCTGATTTAAAAGCGAATGCTAAAAACAGACTCATTAGCGAACTCTCTAAGTTTTATATTTTAACGCATTCTTTGGGCTGGACGTTGCAATACAACGAAACAATTATTGAAACGCCCGAAAAATTACAAGAAACGTTAAAGGATTTAAAATTATAATTTACTTTTTAAACCGAGCCAACCACCACCATTTGTAGCGCTAATATTATTTAAGTTTAAAAACTTTGCAGCTTTCGACGAGCGTACACCACTAGCACAACACGTAATTATAGGTTTGTTTAGAGCTTTTACTTCTTGGACGCGCGTATTTAACTCGTCTAAAGGAATATGCACCGAATTTGCGATGTGCCCATTATCCCACTCGCGCTGTGAGCGGACATCTAATATTACCGCGTTGTTATCCAGAAAAGCGTGTACTTCTCTTTTTTTTGCTCCAAAAATAAAATCTAAAAGTCCCATAGTGTTTTATTATTTTTTAATTAATGCTACCCCATCTTCAATTAAATGAGTGGCCTTAGGCTTAGCTAATTTAATCGTTTCTAAGTGCCCTATAATATTTTCTTTTAATTCTGCGGCTTCAGTTTTATGGAGAAGTTCGTACAATTCAATAGGTAATAGCCAATCTAATGGATGGTTGTCTTTAAGTGTGTTAAATACTGTTTTAATAGTATCTAAGCTAAATGAGTTTTTAGCTCTTAACGTTTTGATTGTAGAATATAAGCTTTCTAATTCTAAAACGGCAGCACTTTTCTCAATTTTCCTAGTTTCGGTAAGCGATACGTGGTAAAGATTATCGTAAGACCTATAATCTGCAGATCCTGCAAACGCAGAGACAATACGCGAGCCTACCGCAAGTCGGAAAATACCATCTTCGGGCGAAAATAAGACGCGCTCTTTATAGGTTACCGTGCAATCTTCAAATTCAATAAGAATCAGTTTTCCGTAGATATTTCTAATTCCTGTAATATTAAGCCCTTCAACTAAAATCCCACTTTCATATTCAAAAGCAATACGTTTTCCATCATAAAAGTTATACGCTTTTAAATCTCGTGGCCCCATATCTTCAATCGCTAAACTAATATCTTTTAATTTGCCTATAGGAGAACTAAAACCATTAGGGTTTCCTTCGGTACCCAAACCAATTAACTCTTTTTCGCGGTTGGCTAAAGCTGTAGGGCCTTCGGTTTTAAAAAACACGACGTTGTTGTCTTCATCGGTAATCATTTCGGTAAATATACCCGAAATTTGTAAGCCTGTATTCAATTCAATCGCGCCAATTTTCTTAGAGTCTATAAGTTTCTGCAACCCTCTAAAGCCTCCTTTTCTTAGGGCCATTGTATTCGAGAATTCTTCTAAAACTTGCATTAAATACGCGAAGTCTGGAGTAACGTATAGCTGCGGTTGTGGTTTTGTAATATCGAACTCTTGCTCGGCAGCAGCAATACTATAGCGTTTTTTCTTCACATTATCGGTCATACACCATGTGCTTTCTCCAATAGAAGATAGCAATCCTGCACCGTAAATTTTCGGATTTTCTAAGGAGCCAATCAATCCGTATTCTACAGTCCACCAATGTAAATTTCTAATTTGAGCCATTTCAGAAAGGGGCACCTTTTTATCCTGAAGTGTATTTACTAAATCTTCGGCTTCTTTAATCTCTTCTGCGCTAGACGTGGCAGCTTCCTTTAAAATAGAGAGTTTTCTCACTGCTTCGTACATATCATTGTCGTGAGACGACAAGATTGCTTTCGATCCAATTTCACCAAAACGTCTTAAATATTCTGCATAATCTGGGTTCGCAATAATAGGTGCGTGGCCTGCCGCTTCGTGAATAATATCTGGAGCTGGTGTGTACTCTATGTTTTCTAATTGGCGAATATCCGAGGCTATTACTAAAATTTTAAACGCCTGGAATTCCATAAATGCATTTGGAGGAATAAATCCATCGACAGCTACAGCAGCCCAACCAATATTCTTTAAAATCCTATTCATACCATACATACTTGGCACGTCGTCAATAGAAATCCCCGTCATTTCCAAACCTTTAAGATAAGATTCGTGAGCAATTTTACTTAAATACGACACGTTTTTACGCATTACATAGCGCCAAACCGCTTGGTTTATTGGCGAATAATCAGCGTAATTTTGTGGTTTAATAAATTGCTTTAAATGTGGCGGAAGTTTATCAATTAAGGGATTTGTTTTTATATTGCTGTCCATAACGGTTGTCAATTCTATCATTAAAGTAAGTACACAAAGTTATAAATTAATCTTACGCATAGATTAAGATTAACGTTTGATTATAATCTTAACAAAACAGAGTCATACCTTTTAAAATGAAGCCACAAAACCGAAAAGACGAAATTGTAAAAGCTGCAGCAAAACTATTTAAGAAAAAAGGATATAGTGCGGTAACAATGCGCGATTTAGCAACAGCATTGGGGATTAAAGCGGCTAGCTTATATAATCATATCAATTCCAAGCAAGAGCTTCTTAATACCATTATCATTTCTATAGCCGAAGAATTTACCAATGAAATGAATAGCATTAAAAATGCCGATACCGCTACCGCCCAGAAATTAACCGATATTGTCGAGTTACATATTAAAATAGCCAGCGAAAATACCTATGGTATGGCATCTTTAAATAACGATTGGATGCATCTTGAAGACCAACTAGAGTATTATTTAACCTTGAGAAATGGCTACGAAGAAGATTTTAGAAACATTATTAAAGCGGGCATAAAGCATAAAGAGATTGTAGATGAAAACCCAGAAATTATACTCTTCTCCCTCTTGTCTACTTTGCGCTCGTTATACCTTTGGATTCCTAAAAAAGAAGCATTAGATAAAAATAGCCTATCTAAAAGTCTAAGTCATATTTTAATTAAAGGTATTAACTCGTAAACATTAACAATTAGGTATTAAATAATTTTGTAAATTTGTGCTTAAACTAACAGGTGTTAGTTAAAATTAGTGAATACAATATGGCAGATTTTTACAACATAAAAGTTGCAGATATATATAAGGAGACGAAAGATACAGTGGTCATTACTTTCGATATTCCCGAAGATTTAAAAGAGACTTTTAAATTTAAACAAGGACAGCACTTAACTTTACGAAAAGAAATTAACGGAGAAGACATTCGTCGTAACTACTCTTTATGCTCAAGTCCGTTAGATAATCAATGGAAAGTTGCCGTAAAAACCATTCGCGGCGGCGTGTTTTCTAACTACGCCTTTAACACTTTAAAACAAGGCGACGCGCTACAATTAATGCCGCCTCACGGTGAGTTTTATATAGACTGCGATCCCGCAACGGCAAAAAACTATATTGCATTTGCTGCAGGAAGTGGCATTACACCAATGCTGTCAATTATAAAAACACACCTTGAAAGCGAGCCAAACAGTACATTTAAACTCTTCTATTTGAATAGAACCGTAAAATCCATTATCTTTAAGGAAGAGATCGAACAGCTTAAAAATGAGTATTTTGGAAGATTTCAAGTGTTTTATTTTTTAACTAAAGAGCAACGTGATATTCCGTTTTTAAATGGCCGTTTCGATAAAGAAAAGTTGGCTGTGTTAACCAAAACTTTTATCGATGTTCCAGATACAGATCATGCTTTTATTTGTGGTCCTCAGGATATGATTTTTCTAATTAGCGACGAGTTACAAGCTGCTGGATTACCGAAAGAAAAAATTCATTATGAACTGTTTTTCTCTGGTAGTAGCGAAGAAGAAAATAAACATATCGCCGAAGTTTTAGATAAAAAAGTAGAAGGCACTCAAGTTACAATTATAGATGGCGGAAAAGAATTTCATTTTATAATGGACGACGATTTCGATAACATCTTAGATGGTGCTTTGGCTGCAGGAGCCGATTTGCCATTCGCCTGCAAAGGAGGCGTATGTAGCACCTGCAAATGCCAAGTTAAAGAAGGTGCCGTAGAAATGAAAGTAAATTATGCCCTCGACGATAACGAAGTGGCGCAAAACTACATATTAAGCTGTCAAGCCGTACCAACAACAGATAAAGTGGTAGTCGATTTCGATGTATAAGACCTTAATTATAAGGCATCATAAACTCTAAAATAGTTTGTGATTTTTTTTAAAATAATAATTGGGGCGTTACCTTAAAGGGTCAGGCTTTTCGCTATATCTTTTTTGAGAAAAACAAAAAAGGATGTCGCCGCAATCCTTAACGCAATACCAAGATAATATTCACTAATACTATAATACAATGAGTGAAGAACAAATTAAAAACTTAGAAAAGCAATTCGAAGAGCGCATTGCTAGAGACGAAAAAATAGAACCTAAGGACTGGATGCCGGATAAATACCGTCAAACTCACATTAGGCAAATGTCGCAACACGCACATTCTGAAATTGTAGGTATGTTACCCGAAGGTAACTGGATTTCTCGAGCGCCAACATTGCGTCGTAAAGTCGCTTTGTTAGCGAAAGTACAAGACGAAGCTGGACACGGTTTATATTTATATTCCGCTTGCGAAACGTTAGGTATTTCTAGAGACGCATTATACGAGCAATTACACTCGGGTAAAGCAAAATACTCTTCAATATTTAATTACCCCACAGTAACTTGGGCAGATATGGGAGCCGTTGGTTGGTTAGTAGATGGTGCAGCCATTATTAATCAAGTACCTTTATGTAGTACATCCTTCGGGCCGTATGCTCGCGCAATGGTGCGTGTCTGTAAAGAGGAGAGTTTTCACCAACGCCAAGGTTACGAAATCATGCTAAAATTAACCCAAGGTACACCAGAACAAATAGATATGGCGCAAGATGCACTAAATCGCTGGTGGTGGCCTAGTTTAATGATGTTAGGTCCTACAGATGCCGAATCTGTGCATACCGAACAATCTATGAAATGGAAACTAAAAAGAAAATCTAACGACGACCTACGTCAGCAATTTATAGATCAAACCGTACCACAAGCCGAATTAATTGGTTTAACCATCCCCGATCCCGATTTAAAATGGAACGAAGAGCGTGGAAGTTATGATTTTGGAGAGATTAATTGGGACGAATTTTGGCAAGTAGTAAAAGGTCACGGTCCAATGAATAAAGAACGCATGAAAGCGCGAATTGACGCTTGGGAAGGTGGCGAATGGGTACGCGATGCAGCAATGGCTCACGCCGAGAAAAAAGCAGAACGTAAAATAAAACAAGCAATTTAAATTGTACGATGTCTTTAGCGCTGCTAAAAGAACATTACACAAATAAAAATATAATTATGTCAACAAAAAACTGGCCACTTTGGGAGGTCTTTGTACGCAGTAAAAACGGATTAGAACATCGTCACTTTGGAAGCCTTCACGCTGCCGATGCAGAAATGGCACTTGAGAATGCAAGAGATGTATACACGAGAAGAAATGAAGGGGTAAGTATTTGGGTTGTAGAATCTAAAGATATTACGGCTTCAAATCCAGAGCACAACGGCGAGTTATTCGAGCCTGCTCAAGATAAAGTATATCGTCACCCTACCTTTTACGATCTTCCAGACGACGTGAAATATATGTAATGTAAGCGTGCTTTAAATTACAATTCCCACGAAAATGGGAAACTCACGAATTAAATAAACGTTTTTAGAGGCAATCAAGATCTCGACTGCGCTGGACCAAACATCGAGAAAAAGTCTACTAAGAATTAAAGTGTCTCCGTTAGCGCAGTCGAGAGGTTGTAGTTTAATACTTTAAAATAGGAAGAGAAGTCTCATTCAATAAAAAGAATCCCACGGTCGTGGAAAGCAAATATGAAAAACGAAAACTTATATAATTATATTCTCGGTATCGCAGATAACTCCCTAATTCTAGGACAAAGATTAGGCGAGCTAACAGGGCACGGGCCAAGTTTAGAAACAGATATCGCGTGTACAAATATGTCCTTAGATTTATTTGGCCAAGTAAGAAGTTATTACCAATACGCAGCAAAACTAAAAGGCGGTGATGCGACCGAAGATACCATTGCTTTTCTTCGTAAAGAGCGCGATTATGTAAATGTACTATTAGTGGAGCAACCAGACAGAGATTTTGCTTACACAATGGCACGTCAGTTTTTGTTTGATGTGTACCACTTGTTATTTTTACAAGAGCTTCAAAAGAGTCATGATATTACCTTGACTGCAATCGCTAAAAAATCAATTAAAGAGGTAAGCTATCACCAACGTTTTTCAACAGATTGGATTAAACGCTTAGGAGACGGTACAACCGTGAGTCACGATAAAATGCAAGAAGCTATCGATTCATTATGGACCTACACCGACGAATTATTTCATCAAACGGCGGCCGATAAAGCAATGGTTGCTGAAGGAATTGGTGTCGATGTAACCGCACTCAAAGTTAAATACTATTCGCTAGTTAACGCTGTTTTAGAAGAAGCGACTCTAAAAATACCTGAATCGAAATGGTTTCAAAAAGGCGGTAAAAAAGGAATTCACACAGAACATTTCGGTTATATCTTAAGCAATATGCAGTACATGCAGCTTGCCTATCCAAATATGGAGTGGTAATTAATTTATAAAGCCTCTTTACATGCCGTCTAGAGGTCGTAGATTAAAGAAGAAGTGTAAATCGGAATGGTAACGAGGTCTTGACTGTTCTCGACTAAACAGTGAGAAAAAAGGGTATAGTAATAATAATGTGGCCTCCGGTACAGTCGAAAGATTATAGTTAAAATGAAAACGTAAAGAGATTATATCTTAAAATAAATATGACAACAGAACAAAATATCGACGAGATTTTAATTCCAATTTTAGAACACGTCTCAGATCCTGAAATTCCTGTTTTATCAATTATGGATATGGGAGTAGTGCGTTCTGCAGTCATAAAAAACAAAATAGTATACGTCGAAATTACACCAACATATAGTGGTTGCCCGGCTATGGACGTCATTGGAGACGATATAAAGACCGTACTAAAAGTAGCGGGATACGATTCTAGAATAGAATTGATTTTGGCTCCAGCTTGGACCACCGATTGGATTACGCCACGCGGCCGGAAAGCTTTAGAGGATTATGGTATAGCAGCGCCTTTGGGTGCAGAAGCAGACAAGGATGTATTGCTAAACGGAAAACGTATTGTAAAGTGTACGAATTGCGGATCTCAAAACACACGTTTAGTGAGTCAATTCGGTTCCACGGCATGTAAAGCACAATTTCAGTGCGACGATTGCCAAGAGCCTTTTGATTATTTTAAATGTTTAAAATAGTAATCTCGCGCAAGTAAAAACCTCATACCTCGTACAAAAAATAACAATTGATACGATTTTCATTTTTTTATTGAGTAGTGTTTCTTCTATAGAAGCACTCTTAATTTAAAACAAAAAAATATAAATTATGACAGAAAGCATTCAGCTTAAAATCGAAAATAAAGTAGCGACCATTACGCTAAACAGACCAGAAGTGTTTAACAGTATTAATCGTGAAATGGCCTTTTTATTTCAAGATACATTAGATGCTTGCGAAAAAAATGATGAGGTGCGAGCAATTGTTATCACTGGAAGTGGGAAAGCATTTGGGGCAGGTCAAGATTTAAAAGAAGTTACAGATCCTGATTTAAACCCTGGATTTAAAAAAATATTAGACGAGCATTACAACCCTATAATTACGCGTATTAGAAACATTAAAAAACCAATCGTTGCGGCAGTAAATGGTGTTGCCGCTGGTGCAGCAGCTAACATTGCATTGTCCTGCGACATTGTTGTAGCCCACGAAAAAGCAAGCTTTATACAAGCGTTTAGCTTAATCGGTTTAGTGCCAGATAGTGGAGGTACATTCTTTTTACCGCGATTAATTGGTTTTCAAAAAGCATCGGCTTTAGCAATGTTAGGCGATAAAATATCTGCCGAAGACGCCGATAAAATGGGAATGATTTACAAGGCTATTCCGGCGGAACAATTCGAAGAAGAAGTTTCTAAACTCGCTTTAAAATTAGCCAGTATGCCAACAAAAGCTTTAGGGTTTATAAAAGAATTGTTTAATAAATCGGTAACAAATTCTTTACAAGAACAATTAGCTTTAGAGTCTAAATTTCAAATTGAAGCCGCTCAAAGTGATGATTATGCAGAAGGTGTTGCTGCATTTATGGAAAAACGTAAACCAGAATTTAAAGGGAGATAAGTAGTAATATAATAGTTAAGCATCTCATAATAACAAAAAAGAATGTTTTAGAATACGGAATATAAGCACAACTAAGCGTGTGTGATTCAATTTTCTGTATTCAACATTCAAAATTAGATATTAATATATGAACGTAGGAATAATAGGAGCAGGAACAATGGGTTCCGGAATAGCGCAAGTCGCATCGACAGCAGGTTGTACTGTTAAATTATTTGATCTAAACCAATCTGCTTTAGATAAAGCCAAAGCCGCTTTAGAAAAAATATTAACACGTTTAATAGAAAAAGGACGCGTTGATGCCGACGAGAAAACGCGTATTCAATCTAATATCTCTTATGTTAATACTTTAAAAGAATTATCAGATTCTAATGTAACAATTGAAGCTATTGTTGAAAACATAGAGGTTAAAAAGAACGTGTTTATAGAACTTGAACGTTATGTTTCAGAGGACTGTATAATTGCTTCGAACACGTCAAGCTTGTCCATAGCCTCGATAGCGGCATCATTGCAAAAACCAGAACGTTGTGTTGGCATCCACTTTTTTAATCCAGCACCATTAATGAAGTTAGTTGAGGTTGTACCCGCTATTCAAACCTCAAAAGAAGTTTTAGAAAAAGCAAAGCAAACCCTATTAGATTGGAAAAAAGTTGTTGCGGTAGCGAAAGACACACCAGGATTTATTGTTAATAGAGTAGCGCGACCATTTTATGGCGAATCGTTGCGTATTTACGAAGAAGGAATTGCCGATTTTGCAACTATCGATTACAGTTTGAAAACCATCGGAAAGTTTAGAATGGGACCCTTCGAATTAATGGATTTTATAGGTAACGATGTTAATTATACCGTAACCGAAACAGTGTTTACAGCGTTCTATTTCGACCCAAGATACAAACCGTCGTTTACGCAAAAACGATTTGCCGAAGCAGGATATTTAGGAAGAAAATCAGGGAAAGGATTTTATGATTATTCAGAAGGCGCTTTAAACGCAGAACCGAAAGAAGATAAAGTTTTAGCACAAACAATTTTCGATCGCGTATTGGTAATGTTAATTAACGAAGCAGCAGATGCGCTGTTTTTAAATATCGCTTCGGCCGAAGATATTGATATAGCAATGACGAAAGGGGTGAACTATCCAAAAGGATTATTGGCTTGGGCAGATGAAAAAGGTATCAATTGGTGCGTTTCAAAATTAGATGCTTTATACAACGACTATCACGAAGATAGATACCGCTGCAGTCCATTGCTTAGAAGAATGAAAAATGAAAACAAAACATTCTTTTAAATACGTAGTTATTACGATTGCAACGTAGGAATTCTTAAAAAAAAAACTGGGACGATGTTTTAAGTGAAACAGAGGTTTCCTAGAGTGTAATCGAAGGACTGTTTTACTATAAAAAAATAACACCTAATCACTAATACCAAATAGCTAATGCCTACAAAAGGACACCTCATACCTAAAAATATGCTAAGTCTCGACTCCTATAGTACGTGGTTAGGAATAGAAATTCTAGACTCTGAAATAGGACGTTGCAAAGTCGCAATGACGATTAGAAAGGAAATGCTAAACAGTATGGGTAAAGCGCACGGCGGAATAAGTTATTCCCTAGCTGATACCGCTTTTGGTTTTGCCGCAAACACTCACGGAAAATTTGCTGTGTCTATAGAAACCAGTATTAATCATATTGAAGCATTGAACGAAGGCGATTATATTACGGCAGAATCTGTTATAGAATCCGTAAAAAATAAGCTAGGGTTTAATATTATAGAAGTAAAGCGAGGTGACGAATTAGTTGCTTTGTTTAAAGGCGTAGTGTATCGTACAAATAAAGACTGGGAATAAAATGTCTTGTAATACAAAGGTATAAAAGTCCTTAGATTAAAAATATAAAAATAGTATAATGGCAAGATGAGATAAAAGTTAACGAAGCAAATGAGGCTTCAAAAACCGTAATCTAACATCGGCAATTAAAAATAAAATAATAAAATGGAAGCATATATAATAGATGGTATAAGAACGCCAATAGGAAGTTACAAAGGAACACTTTCCGCTGTTCGTACAGACGATTTAGGCGCCTTGGTCATTTCAGAAATAGTAAAAAGAAATCCTAGTATTCCAAAAGAAGCTTACGACGATGTTATAATGGGTTGCGCCAATCAGGCGGGAGAAGACAACCGTAACGTGGCGAGAATGTCGTCATTATTAGCAGGATTACCAGTTACAGTCCCAGGAGAAACCGTAAACCGTTTATGTGCCTCAGGATTGTCGGCAATTATTCACGCTAATCGAGCTATTAAAGCAGGAGATGGCGATGTGTTTATTTCTGGAGGAGTTGAGAATATGACGCGTGGGCCCTACGTAATGGCAAAACCATCATCAGCATTTGGAGGCGATTCTAAACTGTACGATTCTACTTTCGGATGGCGTTTTATCAATCCTAAAATGCAACAGCAATACGGTACAGACGGTATGGGGAATACGGCAGAAAACCTTGTCGAAAAATTCAATATCTCGCGAGAAGATCAAGATATTTTTGCTTATTGGAGTCAGACAAAAGCGACTAAAGCGCAAGAAAATGGCCGTTTAGCAAAAGAAATTATAACCGTCGAAATTCCGCAACGTAAAAAAGATCCTATTAAATTTTCAAAAGATGAGTTTGTAAAACCAACGACCTCTTTAGACATATTAGGAAAACTTCGCCCAGCATTTAAAAAAGAAGGAGGAAGCGTAACAGCAGGAAATTCTTCAGGATTAAACGACGGTGCAGTAGCGACCATTATCGCTTCAGAAGACGCTGTAAAAAAATACAATTTAAAACCACTAGCGCGCATCGTTAGTTCGGCAGTTGTCGGTGTCGCGCCAAGAATTATGGGAATTGGCCCAGTCGAAGCTTCAAATAAAGCCTTAGCAAAAGCCGGGTTGACTATGGACGATATCGATATCATCGAACTTAACGAAGCCTTTGCTGCTCAAGCTTTAGCGTGCACACGTGCTTGGGGATTGGCAGATAACGATCCACGATTAAATCCAAACGGAGGTGCTATAGCCATTGGTCACCCGCTTGGCGTTACGGGTGCAAGACTTGCCTTTTCGGCCGCTATAGAACTGAAAGAACAGAGCAAGCGTTACGCCTTAATTACAATGTGTGTTGGGGTTGGTCAAGGTTACGCCGCCATTATTGAAAACGTAAGCAAGTAGCATTTGGGCGTTACCACAAGGGTCGCGCTTGCACTACTCGCTTCCAGACACAAAAAGTCTGGAGAGCTCAAAACACACCGTTTAATCGCTAACGCAGTAAAACGGTTTAAAATAAACAGATCATTTCGAGACTGTGTTTAGATAAATACAATCGAGATAGATAAATCATAGTTTCCTTTTATTTAGGAAAAGATAAAATAGTAATCGATGAAAAAATTACAGAATTACGTCACAGGGCAATGGATAGAAGGTAATGGAGAAGGTGTGCCAATGCACGACGCCGTTACTGGAGAAATTGTAGCACTATCTGATACCGAAGGCTTAGACTTTGCCGAAATTCTTCAATATGGAAGAACAAAAGGAGGTGAAGTCCTTAGAAAAATGACTTTTCAAGAGCGCGGTAATATGCTAAAATCTTTAGCGCTGTACTTAACGAAAAGGAAAGCCGCTTTTTATGAATTAAGTTACCGTACCGGAGCAACAAAAGTAGATAGCTGGATAGATATTGAAGGAGGTTTCGGAAACTTATTCGCCAATGCATCCTTGCGTAAATTATTCCCTAATCAGTCGTATCACGTAGAAGGCGAACCTATCGATTTATCTCGTGGCGGACGCTTTATGGCCCATCATATTCTGGTGCCTAAACGAGGGGTCGCGATTCATATTAATTCTTTCAATTTTCCAGTTTGGGGAATGTTAGAGAAATGTGCAGTTAATTGGATGGCAGGAATGCCGGCAGTAGTAAAACCAGCAACAAATACGTCTTTTTTAACCGAGGCTGTTGTTCGCGAAATTATAGCTTCAGGTATTTTACCAGAAGGAGCGTTACAATTAATAGCAGGTTCTGCACGAACTATTTTAGATGGTGTAGGGTCTCAAGATGTCGTAACGTTTACAGGATCGGCAACTACTGGTCGTTTATTAAAATCACATCAACGTATCATAGACGAATCGGTGCCTTTTACTATGGAAGCCGATTCATTAAACGCTTCAGTTCTTGGAGAAGATGCCGTACCGGGAACACCAGAATTCGATTTGTTTATAAAAGAAGTCCGTACAGAAATGACCGTGAAAGCGGGACAGAAATGTACGGCTATCCGTCGTATTATTGTGCCTCAAAATTTAGTCGAAGATGTTCAGATTGCTTTAGGTAAGGCTTTAGATAAAGTCACTATTGGAGATCCGCGATTAAAAGAAGTGCGAATGGGCGCTTTAGTAAGTAAAGAGCAAGTGGCAGAAGTTCGCGAGCGCGTTCAAGAATTGTCTAAAACAGCAAAAATAGTTTATGGCGATTTAAACCACGTTAAAACTATTGGAGCCGATGCTTCAAAAGGGGCGTTTATCTCACCTATTTTATTACGCGAAGATGACCCTTTTAAAAACTTAGCGGTGCACGAAACAGAAGCTTTTGGTCCAGTAAGTACCATTATGCCGTACAAGAGCTTAGACGAAGCAATAACTTTAGCGCAATTAGGTAAAGGGTCGTTAGTGTCTTCTATCACCACAAATAACGATGCAATTGCTAAAGATTATGTTATCAATGCAGCAAGTCACCACGGAAGAATTTTAGTAATCAATCGTGAGAGTGCAAAAGAAAGCACGGGCCACGGATCGCCGTTACCAAGTTTAGTGCACGGTGGACCCGGGCGCGCTGGTGGAGGAGAAGAAATGGGTGGAATGCGAGGTGTAAAACACTATATGCAGCGTACCGCTATTCAAGGTTCTCCAAGTACATTAACAGAAATTACAGGTATTTATCAGCCTAACTCAAAATATAAGGACGCCCCACAGCATCCGTTTAAATACCATTGGGAAGATATCCAACCGGGGATGTCTTTAAAAACGCACAAAAGAACGTTTACAGATACCGATATCATTAATTTTGCCAATGTCACTTGGGATCATTTTTATGCGCACACCGATATCACGTCTTTAGAGGGCAGTATTTTCGAAAAAAGAACAGCACATGGTTATTTTATAATTTCGGCAGCGGCAGGGTTATTTGTATATCCAAACAAAGGACCGGTTTCTGCTAACTACGGATTAGAAGATTGCCGTTTTTTACGTCCGTTATACCATAACGATACCGTTTATGCACGTTTAACATGTAAGCAAAAAGTAGATAGAGATGTTGCTTCGGCAGAACACCCAAGCGGAATTGTTAAATGGTTTGTTGAGGTTTTCGATGCCGAAGACGAACTTGTCGCCGTCGCTACTATTTTAACTATGGTACAAAAGAAACAAGAAACGTTTGTAGAAATTACCGATGAGAAAATAGAAGACTGTTTAAGTATATTAACGGCAGACACAAAACCACAATGGGGTATTTTGACACCTCAACATTTATTAGAACATTTAGAAGAGGGGTATAGAATAGCATCAGGGGAAATCCAGGATTTCAATTGCGTAACGCCTGAGGAAATAGTGGAGAAAGTCCATAATTCATTATATACTTATGATAAGTTTCCTAAAGGAACAGTATTCCCAACTTATAAAAAAGGCGAATTAGAAGATTTAAAACACCCAGATTTCGAAACAGCTAAAGCAAAATTAGTAGAAGCAAGAGACGCATATCTGTTATTCTTCAAAGAAAATTCGGACGTTGTTTTAAAGAATATGGTTTTTGGTGATATGAATAAATACGAATGGTATTTATTAGAGCGTAAACACCTTAATCATCATTTCGAACAGTTCAATTTGCTGTAACAAATTAAACTGTTCGAAACACCCGAGAAGTCGGTTGTCCTAAACGAAAATAGCTTTTGTTTTTTATAGGATGGATAGTTTAAATAGAAAAGGGGTGTTCCATTTGTTGTAATTTTATTAGGATGTCACTGCGCACATATTGCGCAGACGCCTTAATTTATATGAGATGTTTAAAAAGTATTACACATATATTTTAACGCACGACAGAAATCACCTCTTTTAAGTTGGGGTAACAAATAATAGTCAGAGCAGAATTAAATAACATAAAGTAGCTACTTATATAACCCTCTTAGGCCATTATAATATTTAGAAGCTAGTTTACTTCGAAGAGCATACCGCTATAAGGGTAGCTATTAAAAGAGAAAAAAACAGCTAAAAAGTGGAAAAGAGAATGGAAGTAGAATATAATGGCGATGAATCCCGATTGGACACTTTCATAAATTACTAAAGGAAATATTAATACGAATGCGTAACACCTGCGCATTGATATATAAAAAAGATGAACACACCATACGTAACATTAGACATACAAAACGAAGTAGGACATATAGAATTCTATCATCCTGCGCACAATTCCTTACCGGGAGATATTTTAGCAAAATTAGCACAAACCATAACAGAGGCAGGAACAAACGACGCTATTAAAGTTATTGTTTTAAAAAGTGGAAAAGATAGAACGTTCTGTGCTGGAGCTAGTTTTAACGAATTAATAAATATTAATGATGCGGCGACTGGAAAAGTATTCTTTTCAGGATTTGCCAATGTAATTAACGCGATGCGTAAATGTCCTAAATTCATTATCGGACGTGTTCAAGGTAAAACCGTTGGAGGTGGCGTAGGTTTAGCAGCGTCGACCGATTATTGTATGGCAACGAAATTTGCTGCAATAAAGTTAAGTGAATTAAATATTGGTATCGGACCATTTGTTGTCGGTCCAGCAATCGAGCGTAAAATAGGCTTGAGTGCAATGTCGCAAATCGCTATCGACGCCAATGCGTTTTATTCAGCAGAATGGGCACAACAAAAAGGATTATTTGCTCAAGTCTATGATAGCATGGAAGAATTAGACGACGCTGTAAATGCAACTGCCGAACATTTATGTACTTACAATCCAGAAGCGATAAAAGAAATGAAAGCCGTTTTCTGGAGTGGTACTGAAAACTGGGATGAGCTTTTAGCTGAACGCGCTGCCACTAGTGGTACTTTAGTGCTTTCCGAATTCACAAAAGAAAAGCTTAAAGATTTTAAATAAAATCGGTATTCACCAATCTTTCCCAATCACTAATCATAAATAATATGATATATAAATTTAAAGGGTACACGCCTGTTGTACACGAAAGTAGTTTCGTACACCCACAAGCAGCAGTTACTGGAAATGTAATTATTGGTAAAAACTGTTACATCGGCCCTGGAGCTGCGATTCGCGGAGATTGGGGACAGATTATTTTAGAAGACGGTGTAAATGTACAAGAAAATTGTACGGTGCACATGTTTCCAGGGAAATCAATTATCCTAAAAGAAAACGCTCACGTAGGCCACGGTGCTATCATTCACGGGGCTAATTTGGGCAAAAACTGCCTGATTGGTATGAATTCCGTTATAATGGACGATGCCGAAATTGGTGATGAATGCATTGTTGGCGCTATGGCTTTTGTAAAAGCCGAAACTAAAATACCTAATCGTAGTTTGGTTGTTGGTAATCCGGGAAAAGTGATAAAACAAGTGAGTGATGAAATGATTTCTTGGAAAACAGCTGGTACACGATTATATCAACAATTGCCAGCCGATTGCCATGAATCATTAGAAGCAGTTGAACCATTACGAGAAATACCAAAAGACCTACCAATACAAGAAGATTTTTATAAAACATTGCAAGCTTTTAAAAATAATAAATAAAATAGGATACTATGTATAATAAAGAAATAGAGACACTTCCTTTAGTAAAGCTTAGAAAACTGCAAAGCGAACGCCTTGTAACTCTTGTAAATCGCGTGTATAAAAATGTTCCATTTTATAAAAATTTGTTTGATGAAGCTGGTGTAGACGTTTCATCTATAAAATCTATTAATGACATCCATAAGCTTCCTTTTACGAAAAAAACGGACTTAAGAGATCAGTATCCTTTTGGGTTTTTAACCGTGCCTCAAGATAAATTAGCGCGTATTCACTGTTCTAGTGGTACTACAGGAAAGCCTACAGTAGTCGCTTATACAAAGAATGATTTGGATGTTTTTTCTGAAGTAGTAGCAAGGTCTTTGTCGGCAGGCGGTGCTAAACCGGGTATGAAAATGCATAACAGTTATGGTTACGGCTTGTTTACTGGAGGTATAGGTATACACTACGGAGCAGAGAAATTGGGTATGGCGGTAGTTCCTGTGTCTGTAGGAATGACCGATAGACAAATAACTCTTTTGCAAGATTTTCAGCCAGAAGTTATTTGCTGCACACCTTCCTATGCGCAAACGATTGCTTTTGAATTAGAAAAAAGAAACTTAAACATTTCAGATATTAATCTAAAATATGCTATTCTGGGGGCAGAGCCTTGGACCGAAGTTATAAGAAAAGATATTGAGACTTCTTTAGGGGTAAAAGCTACTAATATTTATGGGCTTAGTGAGGTTATTGGACCTGGTGTATCTCAAGAAGCGTATAACGAACAGGGTACAGGGAGTTATGTTTGGGAAGATCATTTTTTTCCAGAAATAGTAGATAAAGATACTGGAGAACCACTTCCTTATGGTGAGGAAGGTGTCTTAGTATTTACAACGCTGACTAAAGAAGCGATGCCTTTTTTAAGGTATTGGACCAATGACATTTGTAGTCTATCGTATGATGAAAGTACTTCTAGAACTCACATTAAAATGGGAATGTTAAAAGGGCGTGCAGACGATATGTTAATTATTCGAGGTGTCAACTTATTTCATACTCAAATTGAAGAAATATTTAATGGATACCATCAATTAGCTCCCAACTATCAGTTAATTGTAACTAAAGAAGGGCTCTCGGATCAAGTAGAAGTAAAGGTGGAAACCAATAGTGATTTTCAGGTAGAAATAGGATTAGGAAATGGATTCACTAACGAAGACGTTGTAAAAAATTTAGCATTGATTTCCATATCTAATGCATTGAAAAAGAATATAAAAGATAAAATAGGATTAAGCATTAAGGTCACTTTAAACTGTTGTGGAGCAATACCTAAAAGTGTAGGAGGGAAACTAAATCGTATAATCGATTTACGAAATTCATAAAACTGATATAAACCTATAAGGCGACTGAAGCTACTAAAACCGAAAGACTGACTATTAGTTAAAGCGATTAGGCGTTAGTAGGTTGCCTAAAAGTGTCGATTTAAGTAAAAGGAATCCAAATGTAGTAGACCATATTTTGATTTCTTACAACTATTTAAAGAATCCTACTCAAATCAATCTCATTAGTTTCTTTACTCGTGGATAACGTAATTAAACTCTGCACATTTCCTAAATAAGGAAGTAAAGTCAATTTCGAAATAATAAACGTTTCGTAAGCTTCAATATCTTCAACAACCAGTTTTAATAGATAGTCGAAATTTCCGCTCACACGGTGGCACTCGATAACTTCGGGGAAACTGTTAATCTGAGTCACAAATTTCTCTAGAAAACTTCTGGTATGACCTTGCAAGGTAATACCTATAAACACGGTTTGTTTTAATCCTATTTTTTTATTGTTTAAAACAGCAACATACTTTGTAATATACCCTTCCTTTTCTAATTTCTTAATACGTTCAAAAATAGGTGTCGTCGTCATTCCTAACTCCGTAGCAATACTTTTTGTTGTTCTATTACTGTTGTGTTGCAGCAACGCTAAAATTCGAGTGTCTATTTTATCAAGACCATTCTGCATAAGAAAATTATTTTTTTATACTTACAAATATACGAACTAAAAGAATTTAAAACTAGAAATAGGATTTTAAAAAGATTTATAGTCTTTACGAATTAATGATCCTAGGTTTTAACATTTGTCAGACTATAAATTTAGTACTTTTAATTCTTTAACTAAAACCGATTTTAAGCTTGAAAAATTTTGAATTAATAATGCCTAAAATGGGCGAAAGTATTACCGAAGGAACAATCATTAATTGGTTAGTAAATGAAGGCGATAGTTTTAATGAAGGTGATATTATTCTAGAGGTAGCGACAGACAAAGTAGATAACGAAGTCCCAGCGCCAGCCTCAGGAAAATTAACTAAAACCCTTTTTCAAGCCAAAGATGTTGTGCCAGTAGGTACTGTAATAGCAACTTTAGCACTGTCTGAAGAACTTCATGCTTCTACCGAAGGCAGTAAATCAGCTTCAATTGAAGATAAAAAGCTTCCAAAAAAGGAAAAACAATCAAAAAAGCCAACTAAGAAGCATCAAGCGGCATCACAGCCACAAGTAACAACTGGTGCTTTTTCAACAGCCAATACCAATACATTCTTTTCTCCGCTAATTATAAAAATAGCGAAAGAATACCATATCAGTTTTGAAGAACTAGCACGAATTCCAGCCACAGGAAACGACGATAGATTACGTAAAAGCGATCTGTTTAATTATATAGAGGATGGCAGGCCTTATAAATTTGCTCAGCCCATAACTCAAGATCCTACGGCATACCGAATTCCGCAACTAAACTTCGATAAAGGGAAGGGTAAGGTCATTGAAATGGATAGAATGCGGCAAATGATCGCCGATCATATGGTGTATTCTAAGCATACTGCACCACATGTTACCGCTTACGTGGAAGCCGATTTAACCAATATGGTAAATTGGAGAAATGCTAATAAAGTGGCTTTTCAAGAAAAATACGGTGAGCGCTTAACCTTCACACCATTATTTGTAGAAGCCGTAGCAAAGGCGGTTAAAGACTTCCCGAATATTAATGCATCGGTAGACGGTAATAAGATTATTGTAAAAGAAAATATTAATATTGGTATGGCAACCGCACTTCCAAGTGGTAATTTAATTGTGCCTGTTGTAAAAAATGCCGATACGAAAGATTTAAAAACCCTTGCCGAAAACGTTAACGAACTTGCCGGAAAAGCAAGAGAAAATAAATTGGCGGGAGACGATATAAAAGGAAGCACGTTTACAATTTCTAACGTTGGTACTTTTGGTAGCGTTATGGGCACGCCTATTATAAACCAACCCGAAGTAGCCATTTTAGCTTTAGGAATTATTAAAAAGCGTCCCGAAGTTATCGAAACAGAAAATGGAGATGAAATCGCGATACGTAGTATGATGTATTTATCGCTGTCTTTCGATCATCGTGTTGTCGATGGCTTTTTAGGCGGAAGCTTCGTACGCCGGGTTGCCGATTATTTCGAGCAGTTCGATGTCAATAGAAAACTATAATATTTATGTTCTATATAAGCACTAGAACCGATTAAAACATATCATAATGAAACACAATATAGCAATTACTAAAATTGCAGAATCGAAAGTTAAAGACCTCGATTTTAACAACATTCCTCTAGGGACCACTTTTACAGACCATATGTTTATTTGCGATTATAGCAATGGCGAATGGAGTAATCCAAGAATAGAACCTTTATCCGCTATTCCAACGCATCCGGCAGCAATGGCTTTACATTACGGACAAGCGATTTTTGAAGGTATGAAGGCAACGAAAGACGCCAATGGAAATCCGGTGATTTTTCGTGCCGATAAAAATGCGGCACGCTTAAATGCTAGTGCCGACCGTATGGGAATGCCACATTTTCCCGAAGATTTATTCGTAGAAGGTTTAAAAGCAATGGTGTCTTTAGAACGTAATTGGATTCCGCCAGCCGATGGAAGTGCATTATATTTAAGACCGTTTATGTACGCCGACGAAGCCTTTATTGGTATGCGTGCAGCAACACATTATAAGTTTATAATTATGGCCTCACCAGCAGGACCGTTTTTTAGTAAGCGCATTAAATTATGGGCCGAAAAGCAATACATTCGTGCAGCGCACGGTGGAACGGGAGAAGCTAAAGCCGCAGGTAATTATGCAGGAGCTGTACTTCCGACGGAGCTAGCAAAAGCAAAAGGGTACGACCAGGTGTTGTGGCTCGATGCGGTCGAGCATAAATATATTCAGGAGGTGGGAACAATGAATATTTTCTTCAAAATCGACGGAAAATTCATTACTCCTAAACGCGATGGTTCCATTTTAGATGGCATTACGAGAATGAGTGTTATCGCTATTTTACGCGATAAAGGTTTCGAAGTTACCGAGCGCGCCATTACTATCGACGAGGTGCAAGAAGCTTCAAAGAATGGCACGTTAGAAGAAGCTTTCGGTACAGGTACCGCCGTTGGTATTGCTTACATTCAGGAGATTGGAGTAGACGATGAAGTAGTTCACGTTTCCGACGAAAGTCCGGTTGGTTTAGACGTTAATAATACCCTAGACGCTATAAAAACAGGCCAGACCGAAGATAAATTTAATTGGTTAATTACCTTGAAAAACGAGTTAGCATAGCAGTGTTTGGGCGTTACCACAAGGGTCGCGCTTTCGGCAGTCGCTTCCCGAAGAAAAATCGGGAGCGCTCCAACAAAGCCTCAATCCCTAACGCAGTTTTAAGTTCCGATAGATCAAATTAAAGTAAACGATTAATCGCAATAGCAAAAAAATAAACCGTCAGTTAGCGTAATTATTAAACATAATACAGCAGCGATATTTCAGAAAAAAAGTAACGGCACTGTTATTAAAAACTCGCTAACCGACGAATAGATTTTAATATGAAAAAAGACATTTTAGAAAAAGGATTTTTAAATCTATGCACCGCCAAAGCAATGGCCGAGTTGTACGAAGCGAACTTTAAACAAGTTTCAAAATATGTACACGCTACCTCTCGTGGACACGAAGCGATACAAATCGCATTGGGTATGCAATTGTTACCACAAGATTATGCCTTTCCATATTACAGAGACGATGCGATGTTGCTGTCTTTCGGTTTAAAACCGTACGACTTAATGTTGCAATTATTAGCAAAAAAAGACGATCCGTTCTCTGGCGGACGAACCTATTATGCACACCCGAGTTTAAAGGATCAAGATAAACCTAAAATTCCGCACCAATCGTCGGCAACAGGAATGCAGACTATCCCTGCAACAGGGACAGCAATGGGAATGCAGTATTTAGAAAAACAAGGTTTAGATAATTCAATTCTTGATACATCTACCCAAGCGCAATCTAAAGAACTCAAACCAATTACGGTATGCTCTTTAGGGGATGCCTCAGTAACCGAAGGCGAAATTTCCGAAGCGTTCCAAATGGCCGCTTTAAAGCAAATGCCTATTTTATACTTAGTACAAGATAATGGTTGGGATATTTCTGCCAATGCAGCCGAAACCCGTGCTCAAGATGCCTTCGAGTATGCGCAAGGTTTTAAAGGATTAGAAGCTATTACTATTGATGGTGCCAACTTTACAGAAAGTTACCAAGCCTTAGAAAAAGTAATAGAAACCATCCGTACCGAACGCAGACCGTTTTTAGTACACGCCAAAGTACCGTTGTTAAATCATCATACTTCTGGAGTGCGAATGGAATGGTATCGCGATGATCTAGAGGAAGCAAAAACAAGAGATCCGTATCCAGTTTTAAAACAACAATTGTTCGATAACGGATTTTCGCAAAAAGATATTGATAAAATAGAAGCGGCGGTAAAAGTGAATGTTCAAGCTGATTTCGATAAAGCACTATTAGCCGAAGACCCAAAACCTGAAGATTTATTTACTAACGATTTTGCACCGACGCCAATTACCGAAGAACGAGGAGAACGCTCTCCAAAAGGTGCCGAGAAAGTGGTTATGGTAGATTGTGCGTTATTTGCTGTAGAGGAAATAATGAGAAAGCACAAAGAGTGTTTGTTGTACGGCCAAGATGTTGGAGGTCGCTTAGGGGGTGTGTTTAGAGAAGCAGCAACGTTAGCGCAGAAATTTGGTGATGACCGTGTATTTAATACCGCAATTCAAGAAGCTTTTATTGTTGGTTCCACAGTGGGAATGAGTGCCGTAGGTTTAAAGCCCATTGTTGAGGTTCAATTTGCCGATTATATCTGGCCAGGATTAAATCAATTATTTACAGAAGTGAGTAGAAGTTGCTATTTAAGTAACGGGAAATGGCCTGTAAGTATGATTTTACGGGTGCCAATTGGTGCCTACGGAAGTGGCGGGCCTTACCATTCATCGTCTGTAGAAAGTGTGATTACTAATATTCGCGGCATTAAAATAGCATATCCTAGTAATGGTGCCGATTTAAAAGGACTGATGAAAGCGGCGTATTACGACCCGAATCCTGTGGTTATCCTAGAACACAAAGGTTTGTATTGGAGTAAAGTGCCCGGAACAAAAGGGGCGACGTCTGTCGAGCCTAGCGAAGATTACGTCCTGCCATTTGGTAAAGCGTGGGTATTACAAGAAATATGGAAACAAGACGACTTAGAAACGTTAACCATTGTTACCTACGGAATGGGCGTGCATTGGGCAATGAATGCAAGTGAAGAATTAGGTATGAAAGACCAAATTGAAGTGATCGATTTACGAACGTTATTCCCGCTTGATGAAGACACAATAATGAAATCGGTTAAGAAAACAGGTAAATGTTTAGTCGTTACTGAAGAGCCGTCAAACAACAGTTTTGCTAGAGCATTAGCAGGTAAAATTCAAGAGGAATGCTTTAAATATTTAGATGCGCCAGTACTAACTATTGGAAGTGAAAATATGCCAGCAATTCCCTTAAATTCTACTTTAGAAGAAACAATGATTCCTTCAACAGAAAAAATAAAAGTAAAAATAGAAAGCCTTCTTAATTATTAAAACTTAATTTTTATAATTAAATGCGAAGAAGGGATTGTATCAATAAAATACTATTAAAAAAGAGAAGTTCTAGGGCTTCTCTTTTTTTATGCTTTAAAGTGAAACGGTTATTAGGCCCTATTTTTCGTCATACGATTTTCGAATGGCTAATCCAATCGCCTTTGCTAAAAGTGGCGGTACGGCATTCCCTATTTGTACCATTTGCTTGGATTTCGAGCCTTCAAAAATAAACCAATCGGGGAACGATTGTAGTCGTGCCATTTCTCGAACCGTTATTACACGCGGTTCGATAGGGTGAATATTGACACCGCCATGATTTTCTTTAATAGTGCAACTCGCTTCATTCCACGAGCATTTTTTCCACGAGTCACTATAATTATCGTATAAACTTTTACCTTCGGGTACGGCTGCCAAGCGCGTTTTCATATCCTCGCGATGTTTAGTGCGAACATGATTTATAGAGGGGTTGTCTTTCACCTTAATTAAATCTTTTATGGCTTCTTTTGTGGTGATATAAGTGGCAGGTTCCAATAACGGTGCAGGGTGATAATTAGTTTTATTAATTTTATTAGCGATAAAAATGATACGTTCTCTTTTTTGCGGGACATAATAGTCGGCAGCATTTAAAACGGTAACATTTACGTTGTAGCCTAAAGCTTCAATATCTTTAATTATTTTATTTTCAACTTTGCCTTTTAGCATTGAGCGCAGTCCTTTTACGTTTTCTGCAACAATATACTCCGGATTTAATTCTGAAATAATATCTAACATATCTTTGTACAACGAATTGCGCTCATCTTCTACAATGCGACTACCCGACATACTAAATCCTTGACAAGGAAATCCGCCAGAAAGGACCGTTAATGGTTTGCCGTTAAGTTGTTGTTTAACGGTGTAAATAAATTCTTTTTTTATGGCGTTACTCGTAATATCACCTTCAATATGAGGATGTTTCAAGTTTTTACGATACGATTCCCCAGCTTCCTTAAACCAATCAAGTCCACAAAGAGGAGTAAAACCAGCTAGCTGGAAACCTAGAGCCATTCCGCCAGTGCCACTAAATAAATCTGCTGAGGTGAGCTGTGTAGCTTTCGGGGTATCCCATAAATCACTAATATCAGTCCAATTAATAGTATCTGTTTTTTTAGATTTTAGGTGCTTTGGCTGTTTTTCAGCGCCTTGCTTCTCTATGGTTTCCGATTTAAAAGTGTTTAAAAATTGAAGATAGTCCGCTTCAGAAATACGATGAACACCACCAATTTTTGTCGATTGTAATTTGCCCGAATGTATATGTCTTCTTACTGTTTTTAGGGAAACGTTTAGTTTTTCGGCGATATCACTAATTCTTAAAAGAGGTTTGTTGTTGTCCATATTTTACAAATATAAGAGTTCAATAGATGTGATAATAATTTTATTTTAAGTCTGTAATTATTAAATAGTTGTAAATTAATACCATAAAACAGGATGAGATGTATAATTATAAAGCAAAAATTATTGCTGTTTACGATGGCGATACGGAGACTGCTGTTGTAGATTTAGGTTTTTTACATTTTCAGCAAATGAAATTACGTTTGTACGGTATCGATACGCCAGAAGTTAGAGGAGCTGAAAAAATTGAAGGCAAAAAAGTAAGAGACATTTTAAGAGAAATGATTTTGGATAAAGAAGTTGAAATTATTTCCTATAAAGATAAGCAGGGTAAGTATGGTCGTTATCTAGCAACTATTATTTTAGAAGGAGTAGATGTTAACTTGTGGTTGGTTGCAAATGGTCACGCTACAGTTTATTTCCCTTAATGTATTTGGTTTACAATTAATTAGTATATTTAACTTAAACTAATTAAACATATTTAAAATGAGAAAATTGATTTACACGGCTTTAGCCATAAGTTTTATGACCGTTGCATTTACATCTTGTAGAGATGAAAAATCTCAAAAAGAAGAGTTGATTGAAGAAATGAAAAATGAGGGCGCTGAAATCAAAATTAAAACAGATGGCGAAGACACTAAAATAAAAATGGAAACTGAAGATAAAAAGGTGAAAATTAAAGAAGACGGCGAAGAGACTAAAATAAAAATAAAAACGGACGATTAGTAGCGTCTAAGAGTAAAGAAAAAAGCGATTCAATTTTTAAAATTGAATCGCTTTTTTAAAATTTATTTTTTAGCTTCCGGCGGATACTTCGATAAGATTTCAAAAACGAATTCATTAATTCGTGCTTCTTTTTCATCGATATTTCCCGAGGTGTTTAAATACCCTGAACCTTTACCTTGCCAAATAAGTTCTTTTTTATTGGCATCGATTAAATCAATATACAAACTACCTTGCATAGAAGTACTCACTGTATTGCGGTTATAATAAGGACTCCAGCCCCAGCCGTAACCGTACATTCCGTAACCTCCGTTGTTATACACGTTAACTTCTTGGCGTGATTTTGTAAAAATACTAACGAGAAGATCTGGCGTTTCCGATTTTGTAAACCCTTTTGCCATCATTTCCGATTCTATGGCTCTTAGAATTCTACGTTTGTCTATGTCGCTAATTTCGGCCTTATCGATTCCTGTTTTAAAGAAAGCAAAGGTTTTGTAAGTACTAAAATTAGCATTCTTATCGTAATCCGACTGCACCCGCACCGAACTACACGAAGCAACTACTAAAAGAAGTAGTAATACAGGTAGTGTTTTTATTAATTTCATCTTTTTCAATTTTTATGTTAGTAATTATAAAGCGTCTATAATTTCATCATCTACTAAATTAGGTAAGGTTACTTTTAAATTAGGTTCCATTTCCATAGCGCGTTTTATTGCGAAAACAGCGCCTTCGTTTCTTGCCCAACTACGTCTAGAAATCCCGTTGTTAACATCCCAGAAGAGCATTGATTTTAAGCGCTTTGACGCTTCTTTAGTACCATCAATAACCATACCAAATCCACCATTTATAACTTCGCCCCAGCCAACGCCGCCACCGTTGTGTATACTTACCCAAGTTGCGCCGCGAAAGCTATCGCCAATTACATTTTGTATGGCCATATCTGCCGTAAACCGTGAGCCGTCATAAATGTTTGAGGTTTCACGATATGGGGAGTCCGTACCTGAAACATCATGATGATCGCGACCTAATATAACGGTCTCGATGTCTCCTTTTGCAATTGCTTGGTTAAAGGCTTCGGCTATTTTTGCACGACCTTCTGCATCGGCATATAATATTCTAGCCTGAGAGCCAACAACCAATTTATTAGCTTGAGCGCCTTTAATCCATTGAATATTATCGCTCATTTGCTGTTGTATTTCTTCCGGAGAATGACGTTTTATCTCTTCTAAAACCTCACAGGCAATGGTGTCTGTTTTAGCTAAATCTTCAGGTTTTCCAGAAGCACACACCCAGCGAAAAGGGCCAAAGCCATAATCGAAACACATGGGCCCCATAATATCTTGTACGTAACTTGAATATTTAAAGTCGATTCCGTTTTCGGCCATAATATCTGCTCCTGCGCGCGAGGCTTCCAATAAGAAGGCGTTACCATAATCGAAGAAATACGTGCCCTTTGCCGTATGCTTATTTATAGCGTCCGTGTGAAGGCATAACGTTTCTTGAACTTTCTTTTTAAAGGCCTCTGGATCTTTGGACATCATTTGATTGGCTTCTTCAAAGGATAAGCCCATAGGGTAATAACCACCAGCCCAAGGATTATGAAGTGAGGTTTGATCGCTTCCTAAATCGATGTGGACATTCGCCTCATCAAATTTTTGCCACACCTCTACAATATTTCCTAAATACGCGATAGAAACGGTTTGTTTTTCGGCCTTTGCTTTTTCAACGCGTGCCACTAACTCATCTAAATCGGTAATTTTTTCATCGATCCATCCTTGATCTAAACGTACCTGGGTTATTTTAGGATTTACTTCGGCACACACCGTAATACAACCTGCAATATTGCCTGCTTTTGGTTGCGCTCCAGACATACCTCCTAAGCCAGAGGTTACAAATAGATTTCCTTTTGGCGTTTTATTAATTTTTCTAAAAGCGTTTAAAACCGTAATAGTGGTGCCGTGCACAATACCTTGTGGCCCAATATACATATAGCTTCCAGCAGTCATTTGTCCGTATTGCGTAACGCCTAACGCATTAAATTTTTCCCAATCGTCCGGTTTTGAATAATTAGGAACCATCATTCCGTTAGTCACGACGACTCTTGGTGCTTCTTTATGCGAGGGGAATAATCCCATAGGGTGCCCAGAATACATAACTAGTGTCTGCTCGTCGTTCATTTCGGCTAAATACTTCAATGTTAAACGGTATTGCGCCCAATTTGAAAACACACCACCGTTACCCCCATAAGTGATTAATTCATGCGGATGTTGCGCAACGGCATTATCTAAATTATTTTGAATCATTAACATAATCGCTGCAGCCTGTTTCGATTGTGCTGGATAGTCGCTAATAGGGCGGGCGTACATTTTATAATCCGGACGCAAACGATACATATAAATACGACCATAAGTATCAAGTTCGTGCTTAAACTCATTAATTAAAGTGTTATGGTGTTTTTTATCGAAATAACGCAATGCATTTCTTAATGCTAATTTTTCTTCTTCGGGAGATAGAATGGTTTTACGCTTTGGTGCGTGATTGATTTCGGTTTCGTAAGGTTTTTTGTTAGGTAATTGATCTGGAATACCTTCTAGAATTTGCGCTTTAAAAGTCATTTTAATATGTTTTTGTAATCAGTAGTGACGGTACATTCCTACTAATTAAAGAGTTAACGAAAGGCATTGTTTTTTATAGGCTAATGCTTCGGAATTATGTGGTTTTTGTATTTGTTTTTTTATTGAAACCATAAGGGCAATGTCTACATCCGCTTTGGCAGCAATACCCTCTTTTTAAGTGGTATTGTTCTGTAAAACACTTATAACCTTCGGGTGTTAGGTAATAATCACCCTCTTCAATTGGTATAAATTTCTTCATATGTTACAAATATAATGTAAATTGGAGTGGTTTTTGAACGCTTTTAAAAGTGATATTATTTTCTAAATATTTAGTGCCTAAAGGCTATTCTGGTTTAACGATGTATCCGTTTGTGTTTTTAAAGTCGAAAGTTTTAAAAGACGACGCTGTTTTAATTAATCACGAGAAAATTCATTTAAAACAGCAACTCGAGTTGTGCCTTCTTCTTTTTTATATTGTTTATGGTATTGAATTTATTTGCAGATATATTCAGTATAAAAACACCCACAAAGCGTATAAGAATATTTCATTTGAAAGAGAGGCTTATGCGAATGAGTCTAACCTAAACTATTTAAAAACACGTTCGTTTTGGCAATTTTTAAAGTATATTCGTAGCTATGATTTTTAACTTAGAAAACAGCATAAACGAACGCGTTATTTTACGGCATAATGAAGATGTGGAGGTCTATCTTAAACGCGAGGATGCTATACACCCTATTATTTCTGGAAATAAATACAGGAAATTAAAGTACAATGTCGCATTTGCTAAAGAGAATAACGACGGGACACTTTTAACTTTTGGAGGAGCTTTTTCTAATCATATTATTGCAACCGCTGCCGCCGGAAAATCAGCCGGATTAAAGACCATAGGAATTATAAGAGGTGAAGAGCTTGCCAAGAAAACGGTACACAATGAAACGTTGGAGTATGCTAAACGTTGCGGAATGCATTTAAAATTTGTAAGTCGCGAACAATTTAGAGATAAAAGCAATCCGGAGTTTTTAAATGCTTTAGAGAATGAATTCGGTTCGTTTTATGCCGTACCCGAAGGCGGTACTAACGATTTAGCTGTTAAGGGCTGTGAGGAGATCTTAAGTGAAGGAGATAAAAGTTTCGATGTGGTGTGCGCATCTGTTGGAACGGGAGGTACAATCTCTGGGTTAATTAACAGTTCTAACCCTAATCAGAAAATTTTAGGTTTTTCGGCATTAAAAGGAAGCTTTTTACAAGAGGATATTAGTAAATTTGCAAATCGTAAAAATTGGGAATTAATTACCGATTATCATTTTGGGGGCTATGCTAAAATAAAACCTGAGTTGATAACGTTTATAAACCAGTTTAAAGCGCAAAATGATATTCCTTTAGATCCTATTTACACGGGAAAGATGTTATTTGGAATTTCAGATTTAATAAAAAAAGGATATTTTGCTAAAGGAACGAAGATTTTAGCAATTCATACCGGAGGATTACAAGGTATAGCAGGAATGAACGCTATTTTAAAACAAAAAGAATTACCGTTAATACAATAAAATTAATGAAAAAAATAGTTACCATTATATGTTTAAGTATGCTCGTTTTAAGTTGTGGATCGCGTAAAAAGGTGGTTACCAGTAAATCTAAAAATAAAACAGAACGCGTTATACGACAACCTAAAACGAATACGGGAGAGAATGTAATTATTGCTGCCCCTAAAGACAGGGGAGAAGTAAAGTCGGCGACTAAAGTGTATGCTACTGCAACGGAAGCGTATATTGCAAACTATAGCGGTATTGCGAAAGATGAAATGAGAGATTATGGCATTCCTGCTAGTATAACATTGGCGCAAGGTATTTTAGAGTCGGGTTCTGGAAACGGACGTTTATCGGTTGAGGCAAATAATCATTTTGGTATTAAATGTCACCGTGAGTGGACGGGCGATAAAATTTATCACGATGATGATGCAGCGCAAGAATGTTTCAGAAAATATAAACACTCTAAATATTCTTTTAGAGATCATTCATTATTCTTAAAAGAAAGAAAACGTTACTCTACCCTTTTTAATCTACCAATAGACGATTACGAGGCGTGGGCCAAAGGACTAAAAGCGGCAGGTTATGCAACAGACAGAAAGTATCCAGCAAAACTAATTAGCTTAATAGAACGTTACCAATTGTATCATTACGATTTAGAAGTTTTAGGAAAAGAACCAAAACGCTTGGTACAAGACGACACCAAACATACGGTAGTGGCTGGCGATACCTTATATTCATTATCGAGAACTTATAACATGTCGGTGAAAGCACTTCAAGATTTAAATGGCCTTAGATCGAACGAATTAGCGATAGGTCAAATTTTATATATTAAACCATTATAAAAGAGTAAAATATTTTATGATTTATAAACGTAGTAGTGCTTTGTTTGCAAAAGCAGAGCAAGTTATTCCTGGAGGTGTGAATTCTCCAGTTCGAGCATTTAAAGCGGTAGGAGGAACGCCTATTTTTGTAAAAGAGGCAAAAGGGGCTTACCTATACGATGAAGATGGCAACACATTAATCGATTACATAAATTCTTGGGGTCCTATGATTTTGGGTCACGCTTACGAACCGGTTGTTAATGCAGTAATCGAAAAAGCGAGAAAAGGAACCTCCTTTGGGATGCCAACCGAAATAGAAACTCAGATTGCAGAATTAGCAGTTTCAATGGTGCCAAACATAGATAAAATCCGTTTTGTAAATTCAGGAACAGAAGCCTGTATGAGTGCAGTGCGCTTGGCAAGAGGGTATACCGGGAAAGATAAAATTATAAAGTTTGCTGGTTGCTACCACGGACATAGTGATTCGTTTTTAATACAAGCAGGAAGTGGTGCTGTGACTTTCGGGAGTCCGAATAGTCCAGGTGTAACCGCAGGAACAGCAAAAGATACGTTACTAGCAAAGTACAACGATATAGGAAATGTTGAAGCATTAATCGAAGCAAATAAAGGAGAAATAGCGTGTATTATTATAGAGCCTGTTGCCGGAAATATGGGGTGTATTCCGCCAAAAAACAATTTCCTGCAACAATTAAGAGCTTTATGTGATGCCAATGACATCTTGTTAGTTTTTGATGAGGTGATGACCGGTTTCAGATTGGCCAAAGGTGGTGCTCAAGAACTGTATAATGTAAAAGCCGATATTCTATGCTTCGGAAAAGTTATTGGTGGCGGCTTACCAGTTGGTGCTTTTGCCGCAAATAATGCAATTATGAACCACTTGTCGCCTCTAGGCCCCGTGTATCAAGCAGGAACATTAAGCGGGAACCCCTTAGCAATGGCAGCAGGGTTAGCTATGTTAACAGAATTAAATAACGATAAAGAGATTTTTAATCGTTTGGCTGAAAAAACTGAATATTTACACAAAGGTTTATCTGAAGTATTGGTAAATCGAAATATTACTCATACTATAAATAGAGTAGGGTCTATGATTTCTGTGCATTTTGATGAAACTGAAGTCATTGATTTTGAAACAGCAGCAAAAGGAAATAACGAAACATTTAAAATGTTTTTTCATGGCATGTTAAATAATGGTGTTTATATCGCGCCAAGTGCTTTCGAGACGTGGTTTTTAAGTGATGCTTTATCCTATAAAGATTTAGATAAAACCATTGCAGCGTGTAACGCCGTTTTTGAATAGATATTAGATAGACATAAAAAAAAGCGATTGTAAATGTACAATCGCTTTTTTTTATGTCTTGTCCCGTTCTGAAATAGCGATACACTAAAACAATAGTGTAATGAAACGTATAGAAAACACTGGGCACGTAAAGCGTACCCAAAAAGATTACTCACTTTATTTTAAACTACAAATTATTCAAGAAGTTGAACAAGGACTTCTTACAAAAAGTCAAGCACAGACCAAATATGGTATTCAAAGTGACTCCACTGTAACTAAATGGTTAAAAAAATAGGGTAATTTTGATTGGGAAAATCAAACACCCGTTACTATGTCTAAAATACCTGAACAAAGAATACTTGAGCTAGAAGCAAAAGTTAAGTTGTTAGAAAAACAAAAAGCTAGAGCGGAACATTTAGCAGAACGAGCAGACAAAAAGGTTATTATTTTTGATATGTTGGTTGATATGGCTGAAAGAGAGTATGATATTCAAATAAGAAAAAATTACACACCCAAGTTATCGATCAGTACCGAGAGCAAACCAAAGAAAAAATAGTTTCTACTTGCGGATTACTTGGGGTAAATAGACAGGTGTATTACCGAACTAAAAAATCAAAACTGCGTAAGCAAAATTTAGCACAACAAGTCATCGATTTGGTTTGTGTATTAAGAATGAAGATGCCACGTTTAGGTACAAGAAAACTATATTATTTGTTAGAAGAGGATTTAAAAAAGATAAAAACAGGAAAGGATAAGCTCTTTAGAATACTTAAAGCCAATCATTTATTAATTATTCCAAGGAAATCATATCATATTACAACAGACTCACACCATAGATTTAGAAAGCATAAAAATAAAGTTTGTAACCTAAAGATTAATAAACAAGAACAAGTTTGGGGTAGTGATATTACTTATGTTGGAAGGCGAGAAACCCCAAGTTATTTAGCGTTAATTACGGATGCTTATTCCAAGAAAATTGTAGAGGTTTAACGTGTCCAATAGTTTATCTGTTGAAGGTTCATTTCAAGCATTAGGTATGGCTATAAAAAACACCCCTTAATTCATCATTCAGATAGAGGTTTACAATATTGCTAAAATGATTACCAAGAATTACTTGAGCAAAATGGAATCAAAACCAGTATGACAGAAAAATATGATCCTTACGAAAATGCAGTAGCAGAAAGAATCAATGGAATTTTAAAGCAAGAATTTAATATCGCTAAATATGAGGTAAACCTAAAAATAAAGAAACAAATCATTAATGAATCAATCAAAATTTATAATCAAGAAAGACCTCATTTATCAAATCATATGTTGACTCCAAATCAAATGCACAAACAATGTAAAATAGAAATGAAAACTTATAAATCAAAAAAGCTGAACAATGGAGTCATTGTTCAGCTTTAAATATTAAATTTAATCCTTTATTACTCTGTAGCGATTATTCAGGACTAAATAACTTATACTTTTTAAGATTATATTACTAACGCTGGTTACTTAGACTCGTTAATGATTGTAAATCTTTTATATTGTTCTTCTGTTAATACACTTTCCATTGTAGCCGAAAATTTTGCTTCAACAGTAGCCATATTTTTCGCATACGCAGGAGTGTTAACACCGTCGTGCTTCGCTAAAGAATATTCTTTAAGCGCTTTTTCTCGATAAGCTTGATAGGTTTCTTCCAATGCATCATCAGAAAATTTTAATTCTTTTCTTAACTCGTATGCCTTTTCGTTAGCCACTTTGTTAATCTCAAGTTTGTTCTGAGCAACTGCGTTTTGAGTTCCTAAAACGAGCGCAAAAGCAAAGAAGCAAAAAGTAATTATTTTTTTCATTTTTTCAAGTATTATTCATTAATTATCCAAAGGAAAGCTATTTACATAATATTCGCAAATAAAAAAGACGCAGATTAATTATGCTGCGTCTTATTATTGTTGACTTAAAGTGAGTAAATGCATCACCTTTTTAAGAGTTAATAGCTATTGTGCTCTTCTTTTATTTAATTTGTCTTCTCTTTTATTCTGTTCTTCTTTAATGGACGACCATTTTGTGTATTGCTCAGCAGTTAAAATTGATTTCATATGATTGTCTCTTTCGTTTTTAAGCGCGTGACGTTTATTTTGAATTTTCTTACGCTCGCCTTTAGAAAGTGATTTATTATTGCGAGCAGCCATCATTTCTTTTTCTAAATTTGCATTTTGAAGCGAAAGAATACTTATTCTTTTTTGTTGTGCTTCATTTAAAGTTAATGCTTTCGTTAAACGTGCTGTTTGCATTTCTGCAATTTCTTCAACGCTACTATTGTTAAATTTTTCAGCTTTTTCATTTTGTGCATTCATCTGGAATGTTACCAATGCAATGGCAATTAATACTAATTTTTTCATCGTTTTTAAGTGTTTATTATCGCGTAAGCGAATCGTTAATATAGTGTTGTTAGTTGTTTTTAAGACTATTAAGCGAATTTAAGGTTTAATAGTATGCGTAAATATAACTTCTTTTTTACAGTTTAGCGTCTCTTCTAAATACTTTATCTTTACGTAAATCTAAAATACGTATTATGAAAAAAGGATTAACTCTAGTTTTAAGCCTTGTAGCCTTATGGTCTTGTAAAAATGAGGTTGAAAAAACCACACCTATGGTAGAAATTGAAACTGAACAAACAGAAATGCAAGTTAACTTAAACAAATATGTTAGTGTGAAACTAACCACAGATTTGAGTGGTCTTACCGAAAACGAGCGTAAAATGCTACCTATTTTAATTAAGGCTGCCGATAAAATGAATGCTCTTTTCTGGTACGAAGCGTATGGTGATTGTGATGCTTTATTAAATTCTATTGAAGATAACGACACGAAAAAATACGCGTCTATTAATTATGGCCCTTGGGATCGCTTAGCAAATAATAAACCGTTTGTTGACGGTGTAGGTGAAAAACCCAAAGGCGCTAATTACTATCCGCAAGATATGACAAAGGAAGAATTTGAAAATGCAACGTTAGAAAATAAATCGGGTTTATACAATTTTGTACGTCGTGACGAGAGTGGGAAATTATTCACGATTCCTTATCACCAGAAATTTGAAGCTGAAGTAAAAGAAGTTTCAAGTTTATTATTAGAGGCAGCGGAATTAGCAGACGACGCCGGATTTAAAAAGTACTTAGAGTTGCGGGCCGCGGCAGTATTAAATGACGAATACCAAGCGAGTGATTTTGCTTGGATGGAAATGAAAAATAATACGTTGGATATTGTTATTGGGCCCATTGAAACATACGAAGATCAATTATTCGGGAATAAAGCGGCTCACGAAGGTTATGTTTTAATTAAAGATCAAGAATGGAGCGAGCGTTTGGCAAGGTTCAGTCGCTTTTTACCAGAATTGCAAAAAGGATTACCTGTTGCCGATAAATACAAACAAGAAGAGCCAGGAACCGATAGCGATTTAAATGCTTACGATGTTGTGTTTTATGCGGGTGACTGTAATTCTGGAAGTAAAACGATCGCGATTAACTTACCAAATGATGAAGAGGTACAACTTAAAAAAGGAACACGCCGCTTGCAATTAAAAAATGCAATGCAGGCAAAATTTGATAAAATATTATTACCAATTACCGATGTGCTAATTACCGAAGACCAACGTAAGCACGTTACTTTTAATGCTTTTTTTGCAAATACAATGTTCCATGAAGTCGCACACGGTTTAGGTATTAAAAACACCATTAATAATAAAGGAACAGTTCGTACCTCTTTAAAGGAATACGCAAGTGCACTGGAAGAAGGTAAAGCAGATGTTTTAGGATTATATATGGTGCAACAACTGCACGCTAAAGGTGAGCTTAAAGAAGATTTAAAAGATAATATGGTTACGTTTATGGCTGGTATTTTTAGATCTGTGCGTTTTGGCGCGTCTAGTGCGCACGGAAAAGCAAATATGATTCGTTTTAATTTCTTTAAAGAAATGGGATCATTTTCTAGAAATGAAGATGGAACATACGCCGTACAATTTGATAAAATGGAAGTCGCAATGAAAGAATTATCGAAAGTGATTTTAACCTACCAAGGAGAAGGCGATTACGATGGTGTTGGGGCTTTTGTAAGTAAATACGGAGAGATTCCAGAAGAACTTCAAAGTGATTTAGATCGTTTAAGCGAAGCAGGTATTCCTGTGGATGTAATTTTCGAACAAGGGATTGAAACTTTAGGCTTATAAGTGTTATAACAGGATATGTTTCAAATTTTATGAAAGCTTCGAGGTCTACTTGAAGCTTTTTTGTGCGGTTTATGTTTAACCAGAAACAGCGTTACTTTATTAAAAGTAACGCTGTTTTATATTAAACTATATTGAGGTTTAAACTAGCTCGACAAACAAACCATCGTCTGTTTTTTCGACTTTTGCTACACCTAATTTCGTTAATCCTTTAATGGTCTTATCCCATTTTTTATTACTCAAGCCAGAATCGGCTTTAAGTATATTTAAATCTACTGGCGATTGTTTCTTTAAAATAGCGAACACTGCTTTTTCATCGTCACCCATTGGAATTGCTTTTTTCTCTGGTCGCATTTGCGGAAAGAAAAGCACCTCTTGAATAGATTGGTTATTTGTTAAATACATAATTAAACGGTCCATTCCAATCCCCATTCCAGAGGTTGGAGGCATACCATATTCTAAAGCACGTAAAAAGTCTTCGTCAATAAATTCGGTAGCTTCATCATCTCCTTTTTGCGCTAGTTTTAATTGGTGCTCAAAACGTTCACGTTGGTCAATCGGGTCATTAAGCTCAGAGTACGCATTGGCAATTTCTTTACCACAAACCATTAATTCAAAACGCTCGGTTAATTCAGGATTGTCTCTGTGTTCCTTACATAGTGGGCTCATTTCTTTCGGGTAATCGGTAATAAAGGTAGGTTGGATATAATTACCTTCACATTTTTCGCCGAAAATTTCATCAATTAATTTTCCTTTACCCATAGTAGCATCTACTGCAATACCCATACTTTTTGCAGCTTCGCGGATCTCGTCTTCGGATTTATTCGTAATATCAAAACCTGTAAAATGCTTAATAGAATCGGCCATAGTTACACGTGCGTAAGGCGCTTTAAAACTAATTTTATGCTCGCCAAAAGTCGCTTCACTCGTTCCGTTAACAGCAATTGCACAATGTTCTAGAAGTTTTTCGCAAAAATCCATCATCCAATTGTAGTCCTTATAAGCCACATAGATTTCCATCGCTGTAAACTCCGGATTATGGGTTTTATCCATTCCTTCGTTTCTAAAGTTTTTAGAAAACTCGTAGACACCATCAAAACCACCAACAATTAAACGTTTTAGGTATAATTCGTTAGCGATACGCATATATAACGGAATATCTAAACTATTATGGTGTGTAATAAATGGTCTCGCTGCAGCACCACCTGGAATAGGTTGTAAAACAGGAGTTTCTACCTCGAAATATCCAGATTCGTTAAAAAAGTTACGCATAGCATTAAACAACCTTGTACGTTTAATAAATACTTCTTTAACGTGAGGGTTTACCACTAAATCGGCATAGCGACGGCGGTAACGCAATTCAGGGTCAATAAAGGCATCGTGTGCATTCCCATCCGAATCAATTTTTGGTAATGGTAATGGTTTTAATGCTTTACTAAGCAATTTAAATTCTTTTACCATCACTGTTTTTTCACCTACTTTCGTTGTGAAAAGCTCACCTTCAATACCAATAAAATCACCAATATCTAGTAATTTTTTATAAACATCGTTGTATTGACTTTTATCATCTCCAGCACAAATTTTGTCACGATTAAAGTATACTTGAATTCTGCCTTCGCTATCTTGAAGTTCGGCAAAACTTGCATTACCTTGAATACGACGAGACATTAAACGTCCTGCAATAACCACCTTTTTACCGTTTTCAAAATCCTGTTTGACTTGCTTTGAAGTCTCAGAAACAGGAAATAAATCGGCTGGATAAGGGTTGATTCCTAACTCGCGTAATTTGGCAAGTTTTTCTCTTCGTACGAGCTCTTGCTCAGATAATTGTGACATAGTTAAATTTGTGTGTAATTAAGCCTGCAAAGATAAGATTATTACACTGCAATTAAAATTATTTTTTGGATACCATTCTAGTTACGCGTACACAAGTTGCTTCCCGATAAAAAAAGAGAGCGCTTCCATAACTGCTTAACTAAGACCTCATAATGAATAGTTAATAATAAAATTAAAATCGAAAGAGTAAGCGCTAACGTTAAGTGTAACAAAAAGATTTAATAACCGTCTTATGTAGTGTTATAGGATATGTAAATTTTTCTATCGTCAATCAAATCAAATCAAATCAAAAAAATAAATCAAAGTTATGGGGTTTTGGAGAGTATTATTGTCAATAATTTGTCCGCCGTTAGCCGTTTTAGATAAAGGCTGTGGTTCTATATTAATTGTGTTTTTATTATGGCTCTGTGGCTGGGTGCCTGGCATTGTTGCCGCTTTAGTGATTTTAAATAACCCAAATAGGTAGGTCTTTATAATAAGGGCAGTTTTTACTAAACTTTTAAAAAAATTACGACGTCTTTCAATTAGTAATTCTAGCTTAACTTATCATAATAGTATTCTCTACCTTTTTTTAAACTACTTTCACTTAGTAACATTAAGAGCTTCAGTAATTAATTTGTAATTTTGTAGTCTATGAATAAGCACATCGAACTACAGGATTTAGGGTCTAAAGATTTTAAAGATACTTGGAATTACCAAGAGGAATTATTTAAAGGGATTTTAGATATTAAAATTAGAAACAGAAGAGAAGATGCAAGTTTGGAAACCAATAACTATTTTCTTTTTGTTGAACATCCGCATGTTTACACCTTGGGTAAAAGTGGAGATGTGTCCAACTTATTGCTTAATGAAGATCAGCTAAAAGAAAAAGGAGCCGCGTTTTATAAAATTAATCGTGGTGGTGATATTACGTATCATGGACCCGGACAAATTGTTGGTTACCCTATTTTGGATTTGGATAATTTCTTTACCGACATACATAAATATTTACGCTTTTTAGAAGAAATGATAATTCTTACTCTCGACGAGTACGGATTAAAAGCCGAACGTAGCCCTGGAGAAACTGGCGTGTGGCTAGATGTTGGGACGCCGTTTGCTAGAAAAATTTGCGCAATGGGTGTACGTGCGAGTCGCTGGGTAACAATGCACGGTTTTGCCTTAAACGTAAATGCTAATTTGGGCTATTTCGATAATATTATTCCTTGTGGCATTCGCGGAAAAGCCGTGACTTCTCTTAATGTAGAATTAGGAAAACTAACCGTTAACGAAGACGAAGTCAAAGAAAAATTAATAAAACACTTTGCAATGCTTTTTGAAGCTGAGTTTACGACAGCAAAGGTGTAATTTACTATGGTATACAAATTAAAAAAAGCGGCCTTATTTTTACGAGATTGCTTTTTTTATGATCTATAAAGCGTGGATTATAGTAGTTTCTGCTCTTCTTCATTAATAATTTGTGCTTTTATAGCCTGATGTAATCGGTCTTTTGCTTCAGCATAAGAAATGTCGTAGGCTCTAGAAAACTGATGGTATTCTTTTGGGAAGTGTTCCAATAAACTATCGTAATAAGTGTTTAGCTCTTCTTTGGTAGGGAGTTCGAATTTTAGTTTAAGCTGAAAACGACGTAACAATGCCGAATCGATAGCATTACTATAATTAGTGGCTGCAATTAAAAGCGCGTCTTTTGGGTAATAATCAATAAGCTGAATAATGCTATTTACCAGACGCTGCATTTCGGCAGAGTCTTTTTGGTTAAGGCTTCGCGATGTGCCTAAATAATCAAATTCGTCAATAAATAACACCGCTTTTTCTTGCGCCGCTTTTTTAAACACAGTGGCTACATTTTTCGGCGTCTCACCTAATCTTGCTGATACAATCGTACTTAAATCTAAAATATAGATTTTTTTGTTAATGTGTTTAGCAATGGCTTTTGCTGTTGTTGTTTTTCCGCAACCGGTGTGGCCGTACAATAAAATTTTGTTATCTGCCGCTAAATCGTACTTGCTTAACGCATCAATATGCTTAAATTCTTTAAGTAAACGCGTTAAAGAATTTTTATTCTCTGGACTAAAATGAATGGTATCAAAGTCAATTGTTGTTTCGTCGTGAATCGTTAAATTAGAAACGCTCATTATCTTGTTTTAATTAATTAAGCTTCATTGTTAAAAAACACCTTATAATAATGCATTTTTTTGTCCTCGTCATAACCACGTTCTAAATGTTCACTCGCCGCATCAGGCGCATCAATATCTAATTTAATTTGTATGTGAGTATCTAGTTTTATATCGGTTTTAATCTTTTTCTTTTCTTTTGTAACTACAGCTTCAGCCAAATCGAATTGATTACGTAATACTAAACTTAAATCTGTTTCATAATCTTTTTTAAAATCTTCAAATTCTCGAATGTGTTTTTCATCAGTAAAAACCTCTTCTTTAAAACGCTCGACATTTATCGTTTCATTTTCTTTAAAATAATCTATCGTTTTCGCTAAAAAGATATTGCGCTCTTGTTCGCCGTAACTTGTTTTTAAGACTTCGGTAGAAAACTCTTTGCATAATTCTAAATAGTTATGCGTATGGTTATTCATATCGTCGGCATACTTAATATTTAAGAAATTATCGATCCAATATTGCGCGTCGTAACTGTTATTGTCTACACTTAAAATAATATGGCCTTCGGTGTCTTTTTGGTTTAAAATTAAACAGCCTTTATCTACTTTTTTAGAGCTAATTCCTTTTTGTACCAGCACATCGTAACTATTATTTTCTAAAAAGGTTTGAAAAAAATTGACTTTACTCTCAATTTTAAAAATACCGATAGCATTTGTTACCATCTCCTTATATTCTATGCCTTCAAAAATAGCGACTAAAACATCTCCGGTTTTTATTTGCGCCGAATTAGATTGCTCGTATAAATGTTTTACAATATTTTTTGAAGACTCTACAAAGGCTTCTTCATCTCCTAAAATGGATTTTGCGTAGGCGTTTATTTCATTCAATTCTACATTTGCGTGATGATTAAAACGGAAACTTTGCACAACAGATCCGAAAGGACGCAACAAAAATGGAAGCATAAGTTCGTAACTCGCTTCGTCGAAATGCACTTCTTTCTCAGAAAAAGCATTTTTTGTATCGTTGTGTTTGTTACCGACTTTATGAATTATAAACTTCGAAATAGTCGCATTTGTACGTTTTATCATCTTGTAAATTTGAATTAAATCAGAATTGAGTTTTGCCTATGCAATAGTACTAATTATAGTAGAATTAAAATAACAAAAAATGATAACTCGCGTGTTTCTTTTTATATTGGAACTCTAATTTTTGAATGATTCTTTAGCGGAGAAATGACTACAGTTATGGATTGTGAGTAAATATAATGTAATTGTGAAGGAAAGTTTTTGAAGAAAAAAGAACTCCGCAATACGATTTAGAGGTTTGAAATTAAAAGTAGCATAAAACCAAATTGATTAATAGCACCTTGATTGTAGGAAAGGGTTTTACCACCTTATTAATTTCGATTTACTAATTCGTGCTCTATGGGTGTTACGGAGTTTAAGAATAATTGGAGGCTTAGTATGCAATATCGTAATAGTCGCAAACGGCTCTAAAATCAGTTACATCTACGCCAGCGTTCAATAACTCTTCATAAGCGTTTAGATTATTATTACTGTTTTTGGAACTATTGGATGCTTCTATAATTACAATTTTAAGCAAATCAATATCACCAGCATTAATACTATATGAGCTTCCGGTAACGCCATCTACATAATCTAAACTATAGTTGCCTACAGTAATGGTTATCGAAACACTAAAAGGAATAATATCGGCAACAGCAGGTAAAGGAAACCACATCTCGCCTCTTTTAATATAGCCTAGTATGACGTCATTATTTATGACATCTTGGGTTAATTCTGGCACAGATTTATCGTCGAACGAACCTGATTCCGTAGACATATCTATAGTTAATACTTGTACATTGGCATTGCCATTTATTCCATCAGTTCCCGAAATACCCTGTTCGCCTTGTGCACCAACAACGCCATCTGCGCCGTCTTCTACAGAACAGGAGAAGCTAAAACTAATTAATAAAGCTAATACTACATACTTCGTTTTTAATACTAAATGTTTCATAATTTTAATGTTTAAGATTAATAGTTTATTTACTTATTTAATTGGACTTTTTACAAAAGGTTAACAAGAGAACTTCTTTTTTTTTAATTTTTGTACAAAGACCCATATTCTGAAGTGTCTAAAGTATAATTGATTGTTTCTAAAGCAGTACATACCATTTTCATTGGTTTAGGTTTACGGCGCGAAGTATCTACCATATCCATTTCCATAACTAAACCGTCACCAAGACTTAACCATTTTTGATTGAATTTTTTAGTGCCTTTCATTTGTTGCTTCAGGTTTAAAAAACGCACTTCAGTTTCTTTTGTAATCCAAATAGAACCTTGGGAGTCTTGGCTTTTTACGGTATATTCTTCACATAAAAACTTTAAAATAGTTTTGGTGCGTCCTGTTTTTTTAAATGAAATGTTTTGTTCTGTTTCGACCTGTTCGGGAGCATCGTTTATATCGAAACCCATACTAATTACCGTTTTTTTGCCATCGACAGTCATAAAAGTGAATAGTGTATTTCTTGTAGCATCGATAACCATAATCATATCCTCCATACCTTTCTCTTCGTAATTATATTTTGAGCCCATATAATTGCCGCTTTCGGAAAGGAAATAGGTAATGTCGAAAGTCTTTTTACCATCATTAAATCTCATAACATATTTATGGGTAAACGCGTAGCTTCCAGCGGGAGCTTCAGCTTTACCCATAATATTAAAAGGACTGCTAGTTTTCGAAGTTTTTGAAGGATTATTAAATGTAGAGTCGAATGCTTTACTTGTTTCTCGTGCTGTTTTTTCTTCGGCTTTCCCTTCAATGGTACGCTCGACAACTTTGCCTAATTTTTTTCCTAGCTTTTTAAAAATCTGAGCGTTTATAGAAGTGCTAACACACATAAGAATAATTAAGGGGAGTAATTTAAATAGTTTCATAATTAAAAGGTTTTGGTTTACTATTTAATAGTATGGAAATAAAAAGGTTAACATTAAATATGAGTTTTTTTTAAAATGTTGTATTTTAGATTAAAGTAGTGTTAACCTTTTCGAAGCATTTACATTAATGGGTACATTAGATTTAGACATCACAATTGAAGACCTCCAAAAAGGATCGGAGATTATTTATAAAAAGATTTACGAGAATAATCGGGCCAGATTTATTCATTTTGCTAGGCGCTATAATTTGGAAGACGACGACATTATAGATGTATATCAAGACGCTTATATTGCCTTTTATACTAATGTAATGAGTGGAAAATTGCAGGCGTTAACTAGTAGCGTTTCTACCTACATTATTAGTATAGGAAAGTTTATGATTTTTGATAGGATAAAAAGAAGTAATAAAATGGAAATAGTAGATTTTGATGTGCGTCTATTACAAAAAGAGTCTAAAATTAGTGAAACCATTGAAATGGAGACAGAAGCATTAACAACGCAACAGCGCTTGCTTAAAAAACATTTTAAAACGCTAGGTAAACAATGCCAAGAACTACTCACTTTGTTTTATTACCGTGGATACACCATAAAAGAGATTTTAAGCCAAGGCGATTATAATACCGAAAATGTAGTAAAAAGCACCAAATCGCGTTGCATGAAAACATTAAGAGAACGCATAAAGCTTAACTAAATTTGTAATGAAAAAAGAAGAATTATTAAACGGTTATTTTTCTCACAGCTTAACACCAAATCAAGAACAATTATTTGAGAGTTTATTAGCTGAAGATGCCGAATTTAAGGCACAATTTGAATTTGAAAAAAACTTAAAACTTGCGATAAAAGAGACCGAAAGCGAGCGTCTTAAAACCAAATTGAAAACCTTAGAAACCGAAATAAAGACGCGTAAAGAATCTGATGAGAAAACACAATGGTTTAATTGGAAAATAGCGGCGGCAGTACTTTTATTTATGTCGGCTAGCTGGTTTGGCTACGATGCTTTTTTTGGTGTAAATACCGTAGAATTATACGCAACTAATTACGTTACACATCCTAATACTGTGTTTCCTATTACCCGAAGCGACACTATAAATTCTATAGAACGTCAAGCTTTTGTGGCATACGAAGCTCAAGATTTTGACATGGCTTTAACTAATTTTAATACTATTAAAAATCCTGAAGAATATATCTTATTTTATAAAGCGCAGACCTATTTAGAACTCGGTGACTTAGAAAAAGCAAAGGGACTACTTAATAAAAATACCACCGAAGCTTCTTCTTTTATTGGGGAATCACATTGGTATCTAGCGTTAATTTATTTAAAACAAAATGATATCGTACGGGCCAAAAAGGAACTCAAATTAGTTTTAAGGCAACAGAATTACAAACGTCAAGAAGCTAAAAAGTTATTAAATAAGTTAAGTTAATTTACGCCGATTTTTAATTAAAAGTAGTATAATTAAAAGCGCGACGATACCTATTATATATACTGTATAATTTGTTGTTGTTTGTAAAGGGGTTGTATTTCCAGAAATAATAAATCCAGACCAATAATAAGGGTGAGACAACCCCGTTTCTTTATTAGAATTAATAAATTCTAGTTTAGCGGCTTGGAGACTCTTATCTTTTGGTTGCCCAGAAGCTAGGTTAGAGTAAAATGCATCCATTAATTGTGAGGAAGACGCGTCGTTAATTTTCCAAAGCGTACTCGCTAAACTCGAGGCGCCACTAAAGTAAAACCCGCGCGCTAAACTGAGCAAGCCTTCCCCGCGTTTTAATTCTCCCATCCCGGTATCGCAAGCACTTAACGTTACCAAATCGGCATTAAGTTTTAAATTATATAGGTCTTTTACATATAGCAGATTTTCATTTTTTATGTTGGCGCTAAATGCCAAGTAGGAGTACTCTGGGGTAGAATTATTAAAAACGGCGTGAGTAGCCAAATGTAGAATACTGTATTTACTACTTAAAGTATCAAAAGCCTTCAAATTAGCTTGCGTATCAAAATATAAATCACTTTTAAAATGATTTGCTAAGCTTCGGATTTCCTTTGCTGTATTGGGTAACGGTAAAAGAGTGCTAATTTTACCTGCGAATGTAGGAGCAAAGGCTAAAAGTTTTCCATTGTTTTTCTTTTTGCCCTTTAATTGCTCTAATAATGTAGCCGAATTAATGTAGCTAATCTCATATTCTTGGATCGCATAATTATATTCTGTGTTTAAAGATTCTAGCGCTCCAAAAGGAATATAATTGAGTAAACCGTCAGGAATAATTACTAAGTTTTTAATTTTTTCTAGTTCAAATGTTTTCGGCATTAGAATAGCAAAAAGTTCTTTAGAAATTGTAGCTAAGTTTTTACGATTGGAAGTCGGCGAACTTATAAGTTTTTGAAAATTTAAAAGGGACGTTTGAAGTGCTTTAGTATTGCGAATGCGTTTCAGTTCTTTAGTAGAATTGGTAATGGTAATGCGGTAGATGAAAGAATTACCGTAGAAAAATGCAATTATGGCTTCCTTAGTTTTTAAGGATTTCTGAAGTTGATTTGCGGTAACGACGTCTTGATTGTATTTTAAATTGTAATAGTTTATGTGGTCTTTTTCAAGACCTTCGATAAGTTCTCGGTACTCCAATTGCAATTCGAATAATTCATCTTTTTTATCAGTATTAGTATTGGTGTTGAGTTCTTTTTCTAATGCCGTGATTTGGTATTTTAAAATGTGCTCTTTTTCGATAATATGATTAGGAATGTTGGCATAAGTAAAAGCCTCGCTAGTTAACAAGGCATCCAGAAGGAGTACACTTTTGTTTTTTTCGGTAAGAAAGAAAGCGTGGTCAATTAATGCTTCATTTTTAGTCTCTCCATATAAGTTGTACGTAGCATCCAGGCCTGTTTCAATTAAAGGATAAGCGTCGTTAATTAATAATAATTTATCCGTGTTGTTTTTAAAGGAGGGTTTTAAAATGTCTAAAATAGCAACGGCGCGATGTACCGTTTTTAGGGCGTTTTCGTAATCTCTAATTGTATTTAAGAGCTGTGCTTTTATCTTTAATAACCGAAATAACATTGTATTGTTTACCGATGAAGAAATTACGTTATCCCCAGAAACATTTTCTATAGCCTTATTTATTTGTAATAACGCTTTAGGATACTGTTGAATAGCACTATAGAATTTAGATAATTCTTGATAGATTTCGGCAGTTTCTATATGTTTTTTAGTGTTCCATTTAGCAGTATTTAATAGTAGTGCCTTATTAAAATTAGCTACCACAGCAACAGTGTCATTATATAAATGAGCCAATTGTGCCACTGTCTTATAATACTTATACGTATACGGATTGCTGTCCTCCAGAAAAGGTGCCATCTGTTTTAAATAGAATTCCGCACTATCAGTTAGTTTTAATGAAATATAGTTTTCTGCGATGGTATTGGCTTCGGTGAGTATTCCATTAGCATTATTAAAAACAATACTTTGTTTTAGCGATTTTTTATAATAGGTATTAGAAACTAAAGGTTGGTTTTGCTTTTTATAAATTTCGCCAATTAAACTGTAAATTCTATTCAGTTTAAAGACACTGTATGCATCTTCTGCGTGCGTATTTAAAAACCGAATCGCTTTGCTATAATAGTCTTTTGCCATTTCATATTTGCCATCGTTGCTATACATTTTCGCGATTGTTGTGTAGGCACCATAAACTAAATCGTTATTGGGATTATTATTTATGGCTCTAGGATCGCTTTGTGATACATCGATAATAGATTTTAGTGCATCGCGTGCTTTTGTATAATCGTTTAACTTATAGAAATAAACGCCTTTATCATAATTTGCCGAGTTCTTTATATAATACAAACGATCAAGTTGAGATAAAGCGTCTTCGCGAGCACTAAAAATACTGTCGATTTTTTCGATATTGCGTTTTAAAGTACAGAAATCATTAAAATAAGCCGCTGATTTGTTGGCGTATAAATAGGCGTAAATCACATTGGTATAAGTATTGGGGTCTTTTGAGGCCGAAACAATAGCGTTAGAATAGTGAAAAGTGGAGTCCTTATTAGTATACATATAAGTAGTCATCTTTTTAAACATGCTATGTATATCTTCACTTTCATTCTGAGCGCAAATAGAAATCGTGAAAAGCATAAAAAACAGCGACATGAGGCTGTGTTCTATTAATTTAAACGTGATGTTTCTTGGTTTAAAAACCATTATGAATCTGTAATTTGAAAATGAAACGCAGCAGTATAAAGAACTCTAGAGATTTTCAGAGAAAATCAAACTTAAAATTAAGGAGTGTTCTCTATAGGATGTACGCTAACCGAAACATCGTATGTTTTTTTAGAGTCGTCTTTCATTATTTTTTCTATGGTTAAAAAGCCTTCGTCTGTAAATTTTTCTAAATCGGTATTTAAATCGAAAACTACTAATCTCGTATCTAAAATGGGTTCTGGCATAATGTCTTTGGTAGAAAATATTTTTTTACCATTGTTGTCTGTTAAAGTAGCCGAAAGCGAAACAACAGTATTGGTCGCTACAACTTGATTAAGTCTATTAAAGACATCAAAACATAAACAAGGAACAGGCGGCGGCGGCGGTGGCGGCGGTATTATTGGCAGCACTCCTTTTTTAACGAGTATTATAGCTTGGTAATCATTGTTAAGTTTTAAAATTTCTGCTTCGGTCTCTTCGAGAAATACGATGCTATTCTCATCGTTTTTGCCTGCTTGGATTGTCGCGTTTAAACTTTCCAATTCTTTTTTTAAATCTATAATGCGATGTTTAATATAGGCGCGTTCCAAATCGCCTTCGTAAACATAATTATAACTGGTCAGTTCTTTTTTTACAGAATCGGTATCTATGTCTTTATCAGATTCTTTTTTATCATTATTACAAGAGATAAAAACTAAAAGGAACAAATAAATAAGAGGATTTATTTTCATAATACACTTGTTATTAGTTGGTTATTAAACTAAAGTTAAGCTATTTATGTCACATTATAAATAAAAGATAAAAGAAGTTTAAGCGCTGTTATAGAGAAATATAATAAAATTAGAGAAGTGAAAGGCTGTAATTAGTTAGCGCTAAAGCTTCGAATGTAACAGTATTAAAAGAACGTCAAGCCTGTTTAAAAGAGTAAAATAAGCTTGAAAATTATCGTTTTTAGTCTGAATAATTTCCGCTTTGCGAATTAATTAATTTCGTACAGTAAAATAGAATTAGACTCTCCTTTAGTAATAAACTCCAAATTGCTGTCCTTATCAATATTGTCTAATTCAATAGTAGAGTTACCATAAACAGGGAAGTTATCGATGCTTTTTGCTTGGCTATCAAAAAGTAAAACTTTTTGGGCTTGTAAATCGGTTACCGATACGTAAATTTTATTATTGATATAGAATATCTTTGGCGCTGTGTAGTTTCCAAAATCCAATTCTAACGTCTTATTTCTAATCATTAGTTTGTTGTCACTTTGTGCAGCCAATGTTTTTGTGGTAGTAGTAAACGCTACGTTATCGTTTAAATCTAGATTTTTTATGCTAGCGCCTCCTTTTTGGTCAATGCTTATTAGTTTCCCGTCTTGGGTAATCGTTGTAAACGTATTGTTGTATTCGTAAACGCCTTGATCGCTGTAATTAGCTTTAGTTTTTGGGGTAACACGAGCCGAACCGCGACGTGATAAAATATGAAGTTGCTTCTCTGTTTTTACCAAAATATAATCTTTATTTCCTAAACGTATGTGTTGCGGTTTGTGATTAATCGTTCCGTTTGCTTTAGTAAATTTAAATCCTTTTACTGTTTTTCCTGTAGCATCATAAAGTAATACATTGGAGCCTTGCGTAACAAATAATCTGTATTTTTTATTAGTATCGTAATCAAATACCGATAAGGGCTGTGTGATTTTATCTTTAAAAATCATCGGGAAATTGTCTACATTCTTTCCGTTTCTAGCAATTACATACACGTGGTTTGGCGTTGCAAATACTAATTGTAATCGGCCATTTTTATAGGTGTCAATCTGTTCAATACTACCTAAAATTGGTCCTTTTAATTGTTTCTTCCATAAAATATTTCCAGTATTAGAAATTAAATACAGTTTGTTTTTAACATCTTGGACTACAATTTCTTTTTCTTTAGTACGATGGTTTAGCACAAACTGCGGTGTATTTAAAATATCGTTATCTAATTTAATATTTAAAAGTTCTGTAACGGCATTGCGTTCTGCTTTTGCTTTATTCTTTTTAATGATGGCATTAACGTGGGCGAAATTAGTATCGTATATGTATTGAATGCCAGATAATTTATACGCTTGTAACGTCGGTTTAATTTCAGAATCCAGCCCCTTTTCTAAAGTAGTTTTTAAAATTGAAGAGGTCGCCATTTGAAATAAAGACGATTGGTCGCTAAAATTTGAAACCACTTCATTATAATAGTCCCGATCGCTAAGAGTCGTTTTATTTTGGTAGTTCGCAATAATATTTTGAAGGTTTTCTATGGTGTTCGAAAACACAAAAAACTGATCGATATTACAATAATAAGCGGCCTCTTTAAAACCGATAAGTGGCGAAAATGTTTTTTGAAAAACAGCAGGCGCATCAAACCTATATATGGTGACTTGTCTGTACTCTTCCGCTTCGGTTTGTGCACTAATTAAAGCATCTCTAGTAGCAATTACATCTATCGAATTTAATACAACAGCTGTATTATCGCTTTCCGTGATGACGCCAACTTCCACAATATTGTTAAAAAGGGTTGTAATAGAAGTGCTGGTTTTAGTCCCATTGAAAGCCTCCAAATTCGATTTAAAAGTGGCAAACGAATCAAAAGTAAAACTCATTAAATAATCGCAGTTTGAGGGTGCTATTTTAGCAATTTGAGTGTCTTGTGGTGTCGTGTTTTTAAAAACGTTGATTAAACTATTTGTAGAATCGTTAGCCATAGTAATACCATTTAGTAAAATACGGTCTTGAGAAATCTCGGTATCAAAAGCACTATAATTTGTAAAACGAGAGGTGAAAAGACTGTCCGAAGGTAAAAGTGTAGTTTGCGTTTTTAATTGTTTGTGATTTAAAATCACTGAAAACGATTGGTCTGTATTTGTCGTTTTAATTATTTTATCTAACTGTGCGTTCTTTTTTGTGGGTTGTAAAATAGCCTCAAGAAGTGGCTGTGTAGAGGCTGCAAAAGCGATACTGTCTTTTATTACCGCATATAAACGTTCGTTTTTAATCGTTATTTTTTGTGCTATGTATTGGTTAATCTTAAATTGTTCAGATTTATGATTCTGTAACGAGTCAATTTTAAATAGGTTTGGTACATATTTCGTAGCAAATGTAAACTGCAAACTATCGTTTTTATCCTTTAATAAAGAGAGCACAATACGTTGGGTAGTATTTACATAATCTAAGGCGACTAATTTTTGAGATAGTTTGTCGTAATTTTTAGTGTCGGCTAAGTCTCCAAGTAAACTATTGTTTTTAAGGTTACTGGTTAAACTTTCTTTGTCTTTTATATGAAGTATAACCGAAGCATTTTCAGGAATTGCATCATATAGCGACGTGGTGTTAGACGTGTTTTGGCAACCCGAAAGTATAAACACTGATAAAAGACTAAAATAAATGTTTTTCATAAAGACTAGTGACATATTTTGGTAAAATTACTTAATCTATTTCTTTTAAAAGAATAAATTAAATCTCAAGTTTTATTTGGTCGGGCAAAAGCTTAAAACTCTTTCGGTGGTATTTTGTAACACCATATTTTCTAATCGCTGCGCGGTGTTCTTTGGTGGGGTATCCTTTGTTTTGCTTCCAGTTGTACATAGGGAACTCCTTATCAATAGTGTTCATATACGCATCGCGATAGGTTTTTGCTATAACCGAAGCGGCCGCTATACTTAAAAACTTGCTATCCCCTTTAACTATAGTCTCGTGGGGTATGTTTTTATAAGGTTTGAATCTGTTACCATCAACAATTATAAACAGGGGTGTTGGTTTTAAATTCCCTATGGATTGTTGCATTGCTAAAATTGAAGCATTCAAAATATTAATCTCGTCTATTTTTTCTTGGTAAACGTGCGCGTAACTAAAACAAAGAGCTTCAGCTTCAATAATAGGTAATAAGGCATCGCGTTTTTTTTTAGAAAGTTGCTTAGAATCATTTAATAAAAGATTTTTAAAATGAGTAGGTAATATAACAGCGGCAGCCGTAACTGGGCCAGCTAAACAACCTCGGCCAGCTTCATCTGTGCCACATTCTAATTCTAAACCAGAATAATTTAATTTCAACATTTATATAATACTTAGTATTTTGGCGTTATTAAAGGTAATATTTAAGTCTTTCTTTGTAGAAGATAAAATTCCAAAAAGATATTTCCTATTTTTGACGAAACTTAAGACCTGAGTTTTAAAGTTTAAAAATAATTATGATTTAATGAATAAAATAATTTTAATCCTATTTTTATTAATCTTTAGCATTACAGCCACCGGACAAATAAAACAAACTCTAACTAGAGCTGATTTACAACAAAGCAATAGGAACGATACTATTGCTGATAATAGGGGCGCAAATAAAAGCACTAGCAATAAAAACGTTAAAAATGACGCTGTTAAAATCACCGATTATTTAGTCGTGTCTCAGGCCAACGATACCACTCATGTCGATACCACATTAACCATACAAAAGGAGTATAAATACAACTATTTGCGCAAAGATAATTTTAATCTTATGCCATTTGCAAATATCGGACAAAGTTATAATACGCTAAGTTACGACTTCGAGAACACAAGCCTTTTACCCGGGTTTGGTGCGCAAGCTAGACATTTTAATTATATGGAGGCCGAAGATATAAAGTATTACCACGTGCCAACACCGTTAACCGAGTTGTTTTATAAAACCGCTTTTAAGCAAGGGCAATTATTAGATGCTTTTTTTACCGTAAATACCTCAAAACAATTTAATGCCTCTATAGCTTACAAAGGACTTCGTTCTCTAGGTACTTACCAAAACGTGCTAACAAGTACCGGGAATTTTAGGTTTACCTCGAGCTATCAAACTAAAAACAAGCGCTATAATGTGCGCGGGCATTTTGTAGCTCAAGATTTAATGAATCGAGAAAATGGCGGACTAAAAGACAGTAATGTTACTTTTTTCGAATCTGGAGATAAAGATTTGCTAGACAGAGCCCGATTGGAAGTCAACTTTCAAGACGCCGAAAACATTCTTAAAGGCAAACGTTTTTATCTAGATCACAGTTATCAGTTTATAAAAAAAGAAGATTCAACCTCACAAAACACCCTAAACGTAAAACACGTAATCTCTTTAGATCGCCGTGCATATAAGTACGAACAAGAGGCAGCAAATACCTATTTCGGGGAAGCCTTTCAAGCCACCACATTAAAAGACACCGTCTCATTAGAAAACTTTTATAACCAAGTACAAATAAATTACGCTAATAATACACTAGGAGAATTGCAGTTTAATGTTAGTAATAACCATTACAATTACGGGTACGATAAAGTTGTAGTGCTAGAAAACGAAACATTAACCAATCGTTTAATTGGTGATATTGTTACTGTTGGCGGTAAATACAAAAAACAAATTGGTCAATTTAAAGTTAAAGGAGATGTTGGTTTAAATGTATCTGGCGATTTCGAAGGTAATTATATAAAAGGTGAAGCAGCCTTTGCTTTAAACGACGATATTTTAGTTGCTGCACAGTTAAATCACAGCTCTAAAGCACCTAATTATAATGTTTTATTATATCAAAGTAGTTATATAAATTACAATTGGCAAAACAGCTTTAATAATACAAAAACACAGCAATTGGCCTTTCATATTAAATCGGATAAATACGTTAATCTATCCATAGACGCGACCACTATAAACGATTATATATACTTTAAAAATTCAGATGTAGATGGACTTGTAAAGCCGTTTCAAAATGAGGCTTCCATTTCTTATTTAAGATTTAAAGCCAATAAGGAATTTCGAGTGGGTAACTTCCACCTCAATAATACCGTAATGTATCAAAACGTAAAAGACGATAATCAGGTCTTTAACGTTCCAGAAGTAATTACCAGAAACACGCTCTATTATTCAAATTACATTTTTAAAAATGCAATGTTTTTGCAAACCGGCTTCACGTTTAACTATTTCACAGAATATAATATGAATGGTTACGATCCCTTACTAGCAGAATTTTACGTGCAAACCGATAGAAAATATGGTGGATTCCCGCGATTGGATTTCTTTATCAATGCGAAAGTGCGTCAAACGCGTATCTATATAAAGGCCGAACATTTTAACGCACCTTTTACCGGTTACGATTATTACGCCGCTCCAAACCATCCGTATCGCGATTTTGCCGTGCGATTCGGTCTAGTTTGGAACTTTTTTCTATAACTTATATTATATTTTGGGCGTTACCGCATTGCAAAACACTGTTTTGTTTTGCAATGCAGTCAGGCTTTCGGCAGTCGCTTCCCGATAAAAAATCGGGAGAGCTCCAACAAAGCCTCAATCCTTAACGCAGAGATCGCGACGA
>NZ_VSKM01000010.1 GCF_008086175.1 Bizionia saleffrena | reverse complement strand
TAGCTGTTGTTAATCCTGAATACTCTGGAATAGAGAATTCGCAACTTGCGTCTACATTTTCGGTAATGTTATCTACCGCAGTTAATGTTGGTATTATGGAATCTGCCAATGTTACATCGAAAGTTGTAGTGTTTGTGTTTCCGTTGCCGTCATCTGCCGTAAGGGTAATGGTTTGCACCGTATTGTGCCCACTAATTACAGTGCCCACAGTTGGTGATTGGCTTAGAGTTGCGGTTCCACAATTATCGGTAGCTGTTGTTAAGCCTGAATACTCTGGAATAGAGAATTCGCAACTTGCGTCTACATTTTCGGTAATGTTATCTACCGCAGTTAATGTTGGTATTATGGAATCTGCCAATGTTACATCGAAAGTTGTAGTGTTTGTGTTTCCGTTGCCGTCATCTGCCGTAAGGGTAATGGTTTGCACCGTATTGTGCCCACTAATTACAGTGCCCACAGTTGGTGATTGGCTTAGAGTTGCGGTTCCACAATTATCGGTAGCTGTTGTTAAGCCTGAATACTCTGGAATAGAGAATTCGCAACTGGCGTCTACATTTTCGGTAATGTTATCTACCGCAGTTAATGTTGGTATTATGGAATCTGCCAATGTTACATTGAAAGTTGTGGATGTCATTGCACCTTCTTCATCTGTTACTTTAACAGTAATTGTCGATGTGCCTGACTCATTTGAATTAGGTGTTAAGGTAATGACTCTATTTTCATCTGATCCTCCTAGGGAGATATTAGCATTAGGAATTAAACTAATATTTGAGGAAGTTGCAGAAACTATTAAATCAGAAGAATTAGATTCTATATCTCCAATAGTAAAATTTAAAGGACCCACTATAGCTGTTTCAGGACAATCAGTTATATTCGAAATATTCGAAATGGTAGGGCTTGCATTTGCTGACCCAAAGTTAGCATTAATGCTCTTGGACTCATCCATTGTAACCGTTAATGGATTAGTTAAACCTATTGCATCACCTGACCATCCTATAAAGTTATCACTTCCATTAGGTGTAGCTGTTAATGTAATCAATGAATTTAAAGTATAATTTGCTGAGTCCAATCCTAAAGCGGTATCAATGCCTACCGGTGAACTAACGACAACTCCTGAACCTCCAGTATTCACTGTGGTTACGGTTAAAGTCTCAGATGTGGTTCCTCCTGAAATATTTGCTTTGAAATCTAATGTGTTACCATAAGAGTAATTACCGCATAAAACTGGCGTTGAATCATATACCATCATAACTCTTAAATAAACATCGCCGTTAAAAGCTGATGTAGGGACTGTAAAAGTACCTGTAAAGGTGTATGATCCATTAACTGTACTGGACTGATCAAAAATTAACTCGTTAGCATCACTTAAAACACCATTTCCATTAAAATCAAACCAAATTTTTATATATTCTTGATAACTAGAATTTGTATTTACGACAATGCTTACAGGATAAGTATTACCTGCTATTAAATTAGTTAAAATTTCATTTGTATAGTCATAATAACCCGGTCCTGTATAATCTGTGTTTCCGGCTCGTGTGACACCATTAATTGTTACGAACTCAACATATTCACAACAAAAATTAATTGCTGTTGATTCACACAAAGGAGATTGAGCAAAGCCTTCATTCATAAAAGTAACTAAGAACAAAAACAAAAAAGTAAGTTTTTTCATAATATTATTTTAATATTTGATAGTTAGATTCTTTCCAAATGGAATTATTTTTTGTTAACTCAATGGACATTGGAATTGTTTTTTTAACATTATCTTTTGCATAAGTAAAAATATATCTAACCCAAGCTTTATTTTTCTCAATCTTTATGTAAAGGAACTTATAATAGGATTTAGTTGAACTGATTTTATCATCAGAGATCGTAATTATTGGCATACCTTCTAATTTTAAATGAGAAGATAATTCAATAGTTAAAGCTTTATTTAAAATGAAATAAGTTTTCATATTGTCTTTCACATCGGCAGGTATTTTATTTAATAAAGGTTGGAATCTTAAACATTGCTCAATAATCTGCTGTTGATCATTTTCTTGATTCAATCTAAAAGATTCTACATCTTGTGTAGAATTTACGGTAAGATTAGTTTTAAAAGTCGAGACTTGCGCTCCTCTTGTATCACCATTCTGAGCACATAGAATAGTTGTTGCACCTATGAAAATGGAGAGTACTAAGGCGTACTTAAGTTGGGTGATTTGGAATTTCATTAATTGATTTTTATAAGATTTAATTATTAGTAATACGTTAAGATATTTGGTTTTGTCGCCTATGTGATTAGGTCTCAATAAGTATAAGTTTTTGTGGTCATTTTCGTGCAAATTTAGTTTTTCATCTATTTTATCACAATACGTAGTTCTACGTATTTTATTTTTGGACAAAGTAAATTGTCGTTAAGTAATTATAGGTGAAGGGGTTTCTATTTTCATAAATACTTAGATAAGACTTTTTTTAGCTTGTTTTAAGAGTGAAGTACAGGGTTGTTCTCAGTTAACCATTCTTAGCGCAGAGAATGATTGTTGCGCCTAGGAAATAGGTAAGTACTAAGGCCTACTTAAAATGGTAAATTTGTAATGTCATTAATTCATTTTTATGGGATTTGGTTATAACTAACAGGAGTTAATTTCTTGAATTTCGGTTTTTTGTTCGAATGAAATCGCACAACTTGCATTTCAGCGTCAATATTAGTCTTTTCTCGGTTGCTAAAACTGATATATGTTCGTTTTAATTTAGAATGCCGTTGAACAGTTAATTATTAAACATTTTGTAACTGTATTTCGATATATTGAAATTTTTGACTTGTAAAAGTTTTTACTCTTAATAACGATTTGAAGAGAAATATAAAATATTTTAGAACCTTTCGGTAGGTGTTATCTTTTATTTTAAGATTAGGCAGAATGTGCAATTTTGGTTTATTGAGCCCAGTAGCACATAGAGTTCTTAACTTTACAGTATTGGTTAAAATTATTTTATTAATTGTGTGTGATAACGTGTGAGATTTGACCTGAGATACTGGCGGACTTTTTATCTAATTTATGGTTACATAATTTATCGCATTTAGAGTTTAAACATAATGTTTCAGCTCTAAATACAATTGAATACAGATAATTTTTTGTCCGATTTAAGTCGTGTCGACATCTTTATAAATTTGGCGCTTCCATTCTTTTTGAAGGCACATTATTTAATGGAAGATTCTTATTGGAGTAATAGCTACTCATAATTTATTACAAAAGACCTTTTTAGGGTAAAAGAACAGTCTACTTAAACGCACTCATAAAACCAACTCTACTAAAATAGGAAAATGATCTGATCCCATTTTTGATAAGCGTTCCAATCTTTTTAATTTAAATTCTTTCGTCACAAAAATATGATCCAAAGGCCATCTCATAAAAGGGTTTTCTGCGTTATAACTATTATAAAAACCTCGACCCACTCTAACATCATAAAGTACATTCTTTGTTCCTGTTAATTCATCAACATAAGACCAAACGACCTCGTTTAAATCTCCTGCGACTATAACTGGTAATTTTTGCTCACTAATTTTTTTGCCCAAATTTTTTAACGCATTTTCTTCCTGACCGGCATTGTCGGGCAAATCTTTAAAATGAGTGGGAGGGACCGGATGCACTGAATAAAATTTGATTTGCTTACCAGACTCGAGGGTTATAGTGCTTTCAAAAGAAGGAACATTTTTGTTGTTCAAGTAATGAACTACGAGATTGTTTAAGGGTAATTTACTGTACACAACCATACCATAAGTAACCGCATTAGTAGTATGCTGCGAATAGGGATAGTCATTCTTTAAAACTTTAAGGTTAGTATCCCACCACTTATCTACCTCCATAGCCAAAATTAAATCGGGTTGTTTCAGTGCAATCAATTTATGTAAGTCTTGAGCATTTCGATTTGTCATTTTTACATTAGTAATTAAAAGACTCACTTTGGTATCTGTGGCTACTACTTTTTCTGCGAATGGCACCTCTACAGAGACTAAACGCGTATAATGGATTAAATAAGAGCCATTAATAATTAAACCAAGTAACATTAAACTACTTAGCATATAGTCATACCATTTCCACCGCTTCAACGCAACTACAAAGAGTAGCAAGCAGATAAATAATGCGATGAATAATTGAATGCGTGGAAAATCAAGCATTTTCAAGTATCGGCTTTCTGTATTCCTCAAAATGGAAAATATAGAACATAAAGCCAAAGACAATGCTATGACACTAAAAACAATATATAGAACTTTTATTTTCCGTTTCATCTTTTTAAAGTTAAATAAAAATCCAATAATAGACTATAAATTTCAACTTTTAGTATGTTATATATATTAAATAGCTCTTCCGACTATAGCTTTAATCCTTTTAAAATTTCGTTAACTTCGATATATATATATATACCTAATTCTCACCTTTAAAACTAATCGTAGTGCTTCTTTTATCGACCATTTTTATTAAAGACTAGCATAAAGAATGGGGTAGACTGCAGATTACGGTTCTTGAGTTTTAAGTGTTTGTTAGCTTGTGATGGCTATTTTTTTAAAGGATTTCATTTTAATAAAAACACTAAGAGAAAGCACTCCAAAAATAGTAAAGCCTACAAATAGCGGTAGTGCTGTACTATTTATATAATAACCAATGACTGTAGCAATAGGAACGGCTAAAAGTGTTGCTGCAAAACCAGTAATAGCGGCGCCAATACCCGCAATATGACCGATGGGTTCCATAGCTATTGCTCTAATATTTCCGAAAATAAAACCTATAGTAGAGAACTGAATTCCCATAAAGAGTAATAAAATGGGTAAGCTTGGGTTGGCAGTAGACCAAAACAACAGTATATAAACGAACGCATTTAGTGTAAAAACGATAAGGGCCAAAAAGGATAAGCGACGCATTCCCAAGCGCATCACTAGCGTTCCGTTTAATAAAGTCGATACACCAATCCCTGTAGCAAGTCCTGCAAAAATGAAAGGGAACTCTTCTACTAATCCGTATTGATTTTCGAAAATGTGTTGTGATGCACTTAAATACACCATAAAGGCACCCGTTATAAATCCTGAGATTAGTGTAAATCCCATTGTTTCTTTGTGCTTTAAAAGCTCTTTTAATCCGCTACCGAACACGCGCCTTGTAAACTTGGTTTTAAATTCTGGTTTTAGTGTTTCTGGTTGGCGTCTCCAAAACCATATACAAACGATAATTGCCATTACCAATTGCACGTAGAAAATACCTTTCCAATTGTAATGATCCAATACAAACTTGCCTAATGCAGGTGCAATAACAGGAACTAAAATAAATACAGAAGTTACAAAAGACATTATTTTCGCCATATAATCGCCTTTATACGTATCGCGAATTATAGAAATACTAATGGTTCGCGGTGCCGATAAACCGATACCTTGTAAAATACGCCCAAACACCATCCACTCTAGCGATGGCGATAGCACACAAATAATACTGGCCACCACAAAAACAGAAAATCCAATATAGACGGTAGGTTTTCGTCCGAAACTATCTGAAAAAGGACCGAATACTAACTGACCAACACCTAAACCTAGAAATATCATTGTAATTAATAATTGATGCGACGCGGAGTCGTAAGTATTAATAGCAATTCCTATTTTTGAGATGGCCGGTAAAATGGCGTCAATGGTTAACGCGACAATAGACATTAATGCCGCCATTAAACCCACAAATTCTAAGTTTAGAGGTTTGTTTTTTTGCATTCCGCAAAAATAGCTTTTAAATGAAGGCAATTCATTTTTTTTAACTGCAATATTATGTTAAAATAAGACCCTGTTATAATATCTTTGTCAATGACGATGAAAGCTATGGAGCACGCAAAACCTTTATTGAATTATATTCGGAAACACGTTACGCTTTCTGAGGAGGAAGAAGTCTTTTTATGTTCTAAAATAGACTACAGGAAATACTTAAAGGGGCAGTATATTTTGCAACAAGGCGACATAAGCACGACGCAGTGTTTTATACTTTCCGGCTGCACTAAAATGTTTTTTGTAGATAATGATGGCCAGGAGCACATTGTAATGTTTTCGATTGAAGATTGGTGGACGTCCGATTTAGGGAGTTTTGTTTCGCAAACCCCTTCCGATTTTAATGTGCAGTGTCTTGAAGCCTCAGAAGTTATTCAGTTTCCCTATGAGACTATAGAATCACTTTTTGAGGGCATCCCAAAGTTGGAGCGCTTCTTCAGAAAAATTATAGAACAAGCGTTTGTCGCTTCCCAAAAACGTATCATTCAAAATTTTAGTCTTTCAGCAAAAGAACGTTATCAATTATTTCATTCAAAATATCCGCAAATTGAACAACGCATTCCGCAGTATATGTTGGCATCGTATTTAGGGTTTACCAAAGAATTCTTAAGTAAGGTTAAAAAAGAACTCCTCAAGCCGTAAAATATTAAACTAGATTACTATTTTTTTATAAACTAGCTTATTTTCTAAGATGTCTAAAGGGCATATCTTTGTGGAATACATTAAAACAAACTTAAATTTTAAAACGATGAAACATTTTATTAAAACAGGAGTAATAGCTGTATTAGTAGCTTTTTTAAGCTTTTCTTTTACTTCAAATACCGAAAAAAAGGTTATTAAAACAGAGGAAAGCCAAGTAGTTTGGAAAGGATATAAAGTAACGGGTTCTCACGAAGGGACTATCGCGATACAATCTGGTGAATTACATTTTGAAAATGCGGTTTTAACTGGTGGCGCTTTTGAGATAGATATGACTACAATAAGCAGTACGGATTTAGAAGGGGAGTACAAAGGTAAACTAGATGGCCATTTAAAATCTGATGATTTCTTTGGAGTGGCCAAACACCCAACTGCTCAATTAGTATTCACAACGGTTACTGCTAGTGGTAAAAACGCATACACTGTAACTGCCGATTTAACGATTAAAGGCCAAACAGCACCAGTGGATGTTAACTTTTCGGTTTATGGTAATAAAGCGACGGCAACGTTAAAAGTAGACCGTACAAAATATGGTGTACGTTATGGATCGGCTAGTTTTTTCGATGGCTTAAAAGATAAAACTATTTACGATGAATTTGATTTAGTAGTCGATTTAGTATTTTAAATCACGACTCACTTATCTCTGAGATTAAAAAGACGTTTTTAAAGGAAACGTCTTTTTTTATGTAAAAACACCACTTTTAAGTTTAAATTAGGCCTTATTTTTTCATTTAAAAAGAATAAATAGCGTTCTTTGTTAAAGAAATCAAGTTATGCTTAATATTAGAGAATACATAGAAGAAACGGTGTCGATAAGCGAAGAAGATTGGCAGTTTTTTTCCTCGAAATTAACACTCCGCTCTTTTAAAAAGAAAGCGCTCATTCTTGATATGGGCGAAACCGAAAATTATATTTCATTTATAGATAGAGGTATCGCACGATTTGTTATACCTAAGGAAGACGTTGAAAAGGACATTACCTTTGGCTTTTGTTTTCAAAATGAGTTTATTAGTGCTTACGATTCTTTTCTGTTACGCAAACCGTCGTTATACCAAATTGAAGCGCTAACCGCGATTTCAATGTGGAGTATTTCGTATGCCGATTTACAGGAGGTGTATAAAAAATCGGTTATAGGTAATTTAATTGGTCGCATATCTTCAGAGCGCTTGTTTTTAATTAAATCTAAACGTGAACAATCGTTATTAAACGAAACAGCCAAAGAGCGGTATTTAAAACTATTTACCGATCGCCCAAAGCTAATAAAAGAGATACCCTTAAAATATATAGCCTCTTATATTGGGGTTACCCCACAAGCTTTAAGTCGTATTCGCAAGCAAATTTCTTAACCTTGGTTCATTTGAAAAACTGAAAAACCTCCCGAACTTTGTAAAAAAAAATCGAATATGGAGATTTTAATATTAATGTTAGTTCTGTGGTACGTTGGTTTATTCTTTCAAACCTTCTTTTTACACCGTTATGCAGCACACCAAACCTTTAAAATGTCTAAGTTTGGAGAACGCGCTTGTTTTTTCTTAACTTGGTTATTTCAAGGTTCAAATTATTTAAGCGCTTACGGTTACGGTGTTATGCACAGAATGCATCACGCGTATGCCGATACTGAGAAAGATCCGCATTCACCAAAATACGATGCTAATGTGTTTACTATGATGTGGCGCACCAAAAATATTTATCAAGATATTAATAAAAAGCGTATACCAGTAGCAGAGAAGTTTACTAAAAACGTACCACAGTGGGAACGGTTTGATAAGTTTGCGAGCTCTCGTATTTCGCGATTGGTTTGGGGTGCTTTATACACGACGTTTTTCATTATTTTTGCAAGTGTTTGGTGGCATTGGTTATTTTTACCCGTAGCCTTTTTAATGGCGCCAATACACGGTGTTATTATTAACTGGTTTGCTCATATTTATGGGTATGTTAATTTTAAGGTGAGTGACACTTCTAAAAACTTATTGCCATTTGATTTCTTGATGATGGGTGAAGGATACCACAACAATCACCATAAACACAGCGGACGTGCTAATTTTGGAGTGCGTTGGTTTGAGGTTGATATTACCTATTGCATTATGTTAGTTTTAAACAAAATCGGAATGATACGCTTAAATAAAGCTTAACCGAATAAGTAATAAATAGTTAAAAAAGCAGTATGTAATGTACTGCTTTTTTTTGTTTCAAATTCTTATAAAATACTCTTATTTCTTATAGTTAACCGGTAAAAAGTAAGCTTTACTTTTATATAACATATCTTTTTTTTGTTCACAATCTAGTAAACTACAGGTAAGCTTACAGTAATCTTCTCGTTGTTAATTTGACAAACTAATAATTAACACAATACTATGAAAAGATTACACACATTAAGTCTTCTGACTTTGTCCTTTTTATCATTAGCATCCTGCAAGAGTGATGATGACAATTTTGGCGTTGAAGAGGTTAATGACACGACAAATTCTGTAGCACTGAAAGCACATTCTGTAACGAGCAATTATTTAAAGTTAGACCCTGCTTTTTCCAATGTCAAAATTTATCCTTTATTATCTTCTGAAGATCAATTGCCGGACTCACCAGATTTTGTTTATGGTTCTTTAGCCGATGGGGCAGGATTACTTAAAAATCGGGATGAGACGTTTACTTTAATTAATAATATTGAAGGTGATTATTCTATCGCTAGAATAACTTTAGATAACACTTTTAAACCGGTTCACGGGGAATACATTTTAAACGCAGAAGCAACCGCTTATACTGCGCAATGCTCAGGAAGTTTAATCACACCAGAAGAGCACGGATTTGGACCTATATATCTTTCAGGAGGTGAGTGGGGCGGTTCATCAAAAGGTGTATTTGCTACTAATCCTTATAAAGACGCCTCTTCAGCTTCCTATGCTAATATGTTAAGCGCGTTTGGACAATGGTCTACAGAGAATGCAGTTGTTATAGGTAAAGAGGCTTACCCTAATAAAACAGTAGCTTTTATTGGTGATGATCATGCTGATAACGAAACCCCTTCAGGACAATTAGGTATGTACGTGGGTGACCGCGGTGATTTATATGGTGGTCAATTATTTGGTTTACGGGTTTTAGATGCTACCGTTAATTTTGAAATGGATATGGCCGAAGGAGAATCGTATCCTATGGATTTTGTTCAGTTAGAAGAAACCGAAATTAATATGTTAGATGCTGAAGCTAAAACAAAAGGTGTTATGGGCTTCTCTAGATTAGAAGATCTTGATTGGAGAAGAGGTAGTGCTTCAGATAATAGAGAACTTTACTTCTGTGTTACTGGTCGTAAAAAAGATGCGCTAATAGATAAAGGTACCTTTTACGGTCGCGTTTATAAGGTGACTCTAAATGAAAATGATCCAACTGGAACAGGTACTATTACTTGCGTGTTAGATGGTGATAAACTAAACGGAAAAGCGAAAACATTTCATAGTCCAGATAACATTGTTGTAACAGAAAACTACGCGTATATCCAAGAAGACTTAAACGGCTATTTTGATACGGCTGATAAAACACACTTTGCACGTTTATACCAATACAACTTAAATACTGGGGCATTAAAAACAGTACTAGAGTGCGACCAAGAAACGGCACAATTAAATGGTGTTGGAACCGTTAATTCGCCTTGGGAACTTACCGGAATGATAGATGTTTCTGATACTGTTGGCGTAGAAGGCACCTTCTTATTAATAACGCAAAACCATGGTTGGAATGATCCTGCGTTTAACGATCCTAAAGCAAATGGGTTACCAACAGCAAGTACGGAAGGAAGTGTTATTCACATTGTTCAAGGTTTAGAAAGATAATATGATTACACCTATTTTTAAATTAAAAAAGACACATACTCTTGGTATGTGTCTTTTGCTTATAATATTAAGCAGTTGTAAGCAAACAAGTACTACTTACGAACAACAAGACCCTTTAGTGCAATTGGAAACCCAATATAAATCTAATTTAAATACGTGCTATTTGTATTTAGATAGTGTAAATATAGCCACTACCAAAGTCGGAAAGTTAGCCTATTTTATACAGTCTAGAAATTATTTTAAACGTGTAGAACCCATTCTGTCTTTTGTAGATAAGAACAATTATAAGTCTTTAAATCAACCTAATATTTTACGAGTACAGGAAGAAGATGCGACCGATATTAAAGAGAATGCTCCATTTGGTTTTCAGGTGTTAGAAGAACAGCTTCATGATGATACTATTTCAAATCAAACCATTACTAATACTATTAATTTTACTAGAAACCGGTTAGGATTAATTGCACAAAATACTACAGTACAATTACGCGATTATCACTTATTATGGTTACTACGCGATGCTGTAATTCGTGTGGCAGTAACAGGTACCACCGGTTTTGATTCCCCGATATTAGAGCGTTCGTTAGAAGAATCGACCATTGTTTACAAAGAATTAAAAACAATTGTAGAGTTGTACAAAGACAGTTTTAGTAATCTACAATTGTATAACCAATGGTTACGTGAAATAGAGTCTACGCTAAAGGGGTTGGCTACAGACTTTACTAGTTTTAACCGGTATGGGTTTATAAAAAACCATACACACAAGCAGTTAGAATTGTTGGTAGCGACCCAAGAGGATTGGGGGGCGGAGTATCCATTTCAACTGGCGATAAGTAACGATGCAACGTCGTTATTTTCTAGTAGCACGTTTAATCTGGAATACTTTTCAGATTATAAACAAACTACCGTTTATAAAGCAGAGAAAATAGCATTAGGAAAGCAGCTTTTTAACGACAAGCGCTTGTCTACCAAACAAAATCTAAACTGTGCATCGTGTCACCATAAAGACAAGGCGTTTACCGATGGATTACCCATTTCTGCGAATCAAAACCGAAATTCGCCAACCTTAACCTATGCCGCTTTACAACAAAGTTTCTTTTATGATGGTCGGGCTGGCAGTTTAGAAGGGCAAGTGGCAGCCGTTGTAAAAAACGAAAAAGAGTTTCATAGTGATTTAGAAACGATGAGAAAAGCGGTCGAAAACGATACGACTTATGTTGCTATATTTAAAAAAATATACGATAATAAAATAGATGGCAATACCATTCGCAATGCTATCGCTAGCTATATAAGAAGTCTAAATGCTTTTAATTCTAAATTCGATAATAATATTAATGGAGTAGAACATACCATTACAGAAAGTGAAATAAGAGGCTTTAATCTGTTTATGGGAAAAGCGAAATGTGCCACTTGTCATTTTGCACCTGTTTTTAATGGTACGGTACCTCCTAACTTTACAGAAACAGAATTTGAAGCTTTAGGCGTTCCAGAAACCACTGGAGCAATGGCAGAAATTTCTCCGGATTTAGGCCGCTATTATTTGTTTAATACCGATTCTAGAAAACACTTTTTTAAAACCTCTACAGTACGAAATGTATCGCTTACCGCACCGTATATGCATAACGGCGTATATAAAACCTTAGATGAGGTAATGACCTTTTATAATAATGGCGGCGGAAGTGCTTTAGGGATTCAATTAGAGCATCAAACGTTACCTTTGGATGCGTTAAACCTTTCCGATGATGAAATTAAAGCTATTATTGATTTTATGAATAGCCTTGAGGATTCAAAAGTCTAAGATGTTATTTTTAAGGATTAAAATACAGTAGCAATTTCTGAAGTTTTTTTTGGAGGTTGCTACTCTTATTTTGAATGTTTATGTATGATTTTTAGTTCACTTCGTTATTGTGGTTGACTAGTACTTATCTCAATTTCTTTACCCCAACCCTAAAGGGGGTGGGATTGATTTATCTTAAGAAAATAAGTAATACTGATTTAATACCTAGTTTTTAAGCGTACTAAAATCAGATTAGATTTTTTTGGTTTGTTTTAGATTAATAGTGTTTCGATTAAGTGTTTTATTTATTACTCTTTTTCTTTTTTGCATTGCCCAAAAAAGAAACAAAAAAGTCTAGGCTTACGACTCTCTATCTACATTTATCATTGTGCTCCTAAATTTTAGGAACTTGCTGAAGAAATCAGTTGTCAATTCATTCGTTTTGTTAGCTTAAACAGCTTAAAATTTTACGGTGCCTTCATTTCAAATTTTACAATAGATGCGCGATAGGTCGGGGTCGGCATTTGAAGATAATTAGATAGTTTTATTATATTTGAGACTTGTTTTTTTTAAAGTGCATTGTGAATAGTCTGTGATTTTATTTAGGTGCAAAGAGTGAGTGCTGCAGCTTTTAGATGGATAGTGTTTCGGTTTAGTGTTTTTATTTTATGACTACCTTTCTTTTTTACTTCATCTTAAAAACAAATCAATACTGATAGGGGGTTTTGGTGGTGTATTTTGTAGGTGTGTAATTGTATAGATCATTGTAAGTGTCTTTTGGGTTAAAAAGAGTATTAACCTCTATAACAAGACTATCTCATTGATAATAAACTTATATTTGCACTCCTAATTTTATACTATGAAATCTTTTAAAGAGACCGCACATACTTCCGACAAGAAAAAATCTAAGGTTACTATGTTAACCGCATTTAAAACTATTATTTGGCCACGTAGAAACTTAGTTCTTATAGGGTTGCTACTTATTGTTTTAAGTCGTTTATCGGCGTTGGTATTACCTTGGAAAACCAAAGCGTTACTAGACGATATTATTCCTAATAAAGATTTCGACCAGTTATACACCTTACTTTTAATTGTAGGTATTGCCATATTAGTATCGGCTGCTACTTCTTTTTTACTGACTAAAATACTAAGTGTACAAGCACAGTTTTTAATTAGTGAACTACGTGCACAGGTACAGAAAAAAGTCTTGTCTTTACCTATAAGTTTTTTCGATAACACAAAATCGGGTGCTTTGGTATCTCGAATTATGAGTGATGTCGAGGGGGTTAGAAATTTAATCGGTACTGGATTGGTTCAAATGGTTGGTGGTACTATTACTGCCGTTATTTCATTAGTGCTTTTAGTAAATATAAGTTGGTCTATGACGCTTTTTGTTCTTGTTCCTGTGGCTGTTTTTGGTGTGATTGCTTTAAAAGCTTTTGGTTACATACGTCCTATTTTTAAGAAACGAGGGGTTATTAATGCAGAGGTTACGGGGCGTTTAACCGAAACACTTGCTGGTGTTCGGGTTATCAAAGCTTTTAATGCTGAAGAGCAAGAAAATATAGTCTTCGAAAAAGGGGTAAACCGCTTATTTATTAACGTTAAAAAGAGTTTAACGGCTACTGCTATTATGACGAGTTCTTCTACCTTTTTATTAGGTATTGCTTCGACCGGAATTATGGGTATTGGGGGATACAAAATAATGATTGGCGAACTTACCACAGGAGATTTTTTATCGTTTACCTTACTGTTAGGATTTATGATTGCGCCTATTGTGCAAATGAGTAATATTGGAAGTCAGTTGACCGAGGCGCTGGCGGGTTTAGATAGAACCGAAGAGTTAATGAATATGACTGCGGAAGAGGATGATGTTAATAGAGTCGTTGCTTTAGATACCGTAAAAGGTGATTTAGTATTTAATGATGTTTCTTTTGCCTATGGTGAAGGCAAAGAGGTAATACACAATATAAGTTTCGAAGCCCCTTCTGGCTCTGTTACTGCTTTGGTAGGGAGTTCAGGATCTGGGAAATCGACCATTGCTGGGTTATCGGCTACATTTTTAAATCCGAAATCGGGAATGGTTACTATAGATGGAAACGATTTATCGACTGTACAATTAAGTAGTTTTAGAAAGCATTTAGGTGTGGTGTTGCAAGACGAATTTCTTTTTGAAGGCAGCATTAAAGAGAATATTTTATTTCCGAGACCTAATGCGACAGATGCACAGTTGCAAGCTGCTGTAAATGCAGCTTATGTTAATGAGTTTACCGATCGTTTTGACGATGGCTTAGAAACCTTAATCGGGGAGCGTGGTGTAAAACTCTCTGGAGGACAACGCCAACGTATCGCCATTGCTAGAGCAATTCTAGCAGATCCTAAAATTATTATTTTAGATGAAGCTACTTCTAATTTAGATACCGAAAGTGAAGCTTTAATACAAAAGAGTTTAAATAAGTTAACCGAAAACAGAACCACTATTGTTATTGCGCACCGTTTAAGTACCATTAGACGCGCCGACCAGATTCTTGTTATTGAAAACGGACGTATTGCAGAACGTGGAAATCACGAGGAACTTATAGCAGCTCAAGGGCGTTATTACGACTTATATACATACCAAGCGAAGATATAACAGAGGTAAAGCACGGTTGTAAAAGGGGCCGTATGCTTTTAAGTGTGCGCTTATTGTGCAGGATTCTCACCCTAGAAACTAGGGGAGAGATACCGCGCTATTATAGCGTAAGGCGCTCGTTTTAGTACTGTTTACGGTATTGCTTTTAGATTTGTAGTTATTGCTATTGGAGGGTATTGTTCTTTTTATGTGGTTGCACCCTTTATGTTCTGCTTTATTTTTCGGGTGTATTTTGTGCTCTATTGTTTTTGTTTTTTCTCCAAAAGAAATAGACGGCACTCATATTTATAAGGGTCATAAGTGGTACGTACACTGACGGTTTTAGCGTTGCTATATTAATAAGAATAACAATTTCTACTACCAGGAGTACTAGTAAAACAAGGGCAAATTGTAGTGCGCTATGCCGTCTTTTATTTTTTATGTGTAATCGTTTCATAAGTACGTTGTCTTTCTCGTTTTTAAGGATGTTGTTGGTGATGGTATTAGTGTGCAATATTATTACTTTATTAACGCTACCGTTTGTATTCTGCGTGTTTTTAATTTTAAATAGCAGGTTACATCTCCTTGTACACTATTAAAAGAAATAGACGCGGTCTTTATTTAAGAGCGGGCATAATATAGGTATTATGTCTTTTGTTTTTGTGTTTTACACTATAACTGTAATAAAACGGTTATACAATACGCAGAAGCACGACTTTAGTTAGTAGTCACGGTATAAGTATCTTTAGACGCGTTGATTTAATTCTTGTTATTGAAAACGAATGTATCGCCAAGCGTGTTAATTACAAGGCACTTATAACGGCTAGAGGTCGTTATAACGACGGATAGTCCACTCAAGCTAACATATAACCGCGATGGTCTTTTAAGGTCGTATAACGCACTAATTGTTGTGTTGTGTACCTGTTATGTATTACAAAAGCGCTTACCAAACCACAAAGTTATTGGTGGTAGGGTACGCGCTTTTTTGTTCTTGACGGCTAAGGTAAGATCACGCTAGCGGTTACTCTAATTTATAAACGAAGACACATTAATGGGGCTCTATAACCAATAAGGCTTTGTCTTTACGTTGCAAACAGGCTACAGTACGGCTTAGTGTTTTTAGCCATTTCTTTTTATTTAGGGCGCACTAGGTGCTCTTGTGGTTGTGCTTGAATAATCCTTTTTTGTGGTTTTTACGTCTTTTTTATATACTCTAGTTGCCTTTTTTATTTGTAGTACATTATTAACCTTATCACACGACTTTGGTGTGCTTTTTTTTTGGTTTTAGATCTGCCGTTTTTTTAAGTGCTTTTTAGGGGTGTTTTTACTAACACCATAATATAACTGCCGGAACGGTGCTTTATACTTTGGGACTCTACATTATACCTTTTGGTAGGCCGTTGTATTCTTTTAGTTGTAGTATTATAACTTTGGGAGCTGTGCTTTATACTTTAGGTTGTTAGTTTCTTTCTTTTAGTGCCTTGTTTTATACTTTTAGAGGCCTTAACATTACTTTAGGGTGTTTGTTTTATGCTTTGGGTTGGCTGTATTATATAATAGGCGTGCAGGGCTTAATTTACACCTTACCGTTGTCTTTTAAAATACGGTAAATTTTATTCTTGCTACTCTAGTGTATTCCGCAGAAATAGCGCCATAAACACTTTTTACATATTTTTTTACATTTTGTGCAATGGCATACACCCCAGTGCTATCGGCATATAAAATACTATTGCGTTCTATGAGTTTTGCATTAAATTCGGCTTCTGTTTGGTCGACCTTTTGTGTACTAGTAATTAAGGCCTCGTAATATTCGTTTAAGCTGGTGATTGTTAATTCTGCTACATTGGGGGTGTAGCTTGGTACGGACGTTAGTAACTGTAGTAGTTTTGAAAAGTTATCTGCTAACTGGGTGTACGATTGGCGAGAGGTAGAGATTGTTCTTGATTCTTCTAAGGTTTCGTTATTATCTACGGGCTTTTTTTTAGAATAGCCTTGAATTAAATAGTTTATAGATTTGGCTTGGTCTAGTGTTCCTTTAGAGAGGTCTAAAATATCTAACTGGTTAATAATACGTGTGGATAGCGGTTTTAAGTTTTCGTAGATTTCCTGTCTGTTATGGATTGCGTATTTATTATCGTTTCGTTTTTCTTTAATTTCTGTTAGTACGGTTAGTGCTGTACTGTACAAAGTGTTTAAACTTGCGATAGTTAGGTTTACTACAGAAGGGTTGTATTCTGTATAGACTGTTACTTGCTCAATTAGCTTTTGTAGATTGGCTACATTTTTTGCGTGTCCTGTTTCGTATTGCTTACTCATAGTATTGGGGTTTAATAGGTTAAGACTATGAATATACATAATAATTTTAAATTATTATATCTTTACTATATTTTATTATTAAGGGTGTTGTTTGGGGATTTTGTTTTTTGGTTATTTTTAGTGTGGTGATATAGGTTTACGCTGAGTGGTAAAAGGCGCACTGGCAATTGTTTCATTGCCAGATGGTACCTCGATTAGGTGTCTGGCTTTTCTTGCCGCAAACTTGCTAGCGTTGGCGTGAAAGCTCTTTTAAATTTACTCACCTAGTTTTTATTTTATCATTAGGTGTTCGTGATTCGTTTCATTTAATTGTGAGGCACGAGCAAACTTTAAATGTGCTTGAACTTGCGTTGCTTTATGCTGTTTTATATAAATATTGTTGAAATTCAATAAATAAATTTCTAATTTTTAAAGGATCTCCGCCTAATTCTTCTATTCCGTCTGCTTGAGATTGAAACATACTTGAAAGTAAAGTAGGCAGCTTGGTTTGGTCTAATTTACCTACACCAATTTCAATGTACTTACTCAACACAAATTCAATAAATTCTTTTTGTTTATGATTCATTAACGTAAAAATAGCCCCTTCTGCTGCTGCAACGCGTTCCGTTCTTGAGATTGGTTTTATTTCGCTATTAAAAACATACTCTAGCACATCAAATAAGTCGCTATTTTCAGCATCTACTAATTTTCTTAAAGCGTTTAGTTTTTCTATACCGTAACCTGCGGTATCTAATTTTTCAAGTAATATTTTTCTAGTTGTTGGATTACTCCATAATTTTCGTAATTCAGCTTCACTTTTAAATAAGTTTGGTAATTCTCCAAGTAGGTTATTTAAAAATTCTTCTGACGAAATAGGTTTTCCACTGGCATCCCAAAATAGTGTTTGAGAGGTATGTTGAATTGTTAATTCTTTACCATTTTTTAATTTAATTTTTACTTTCTTTTTATATTCTGGAGGTGGCTCTTTTAAACAAGCGCAAGGTTGTACCCCACAAATAGTACACTGTTTTGGGTCTCCTTTTTTACAAACGCAAGGTTCTTGATTACATTTGCCACAGACCACGGGGTCTTCTGGTTCGCCATCCCATTCTGGGTCAAGGAAACGTTGGTGTGCATCTACAAAATCGTAGATGGTAAAATAGTTTTTACCATCAAAGGTTCTTGTTCCTCTACTTACAATTTTCTTAAACTCAATAATCTGACTAACAGGGCGCATCAATACAATATTACGCACATTACGCGCATCTACACCTGTAGATAGTTTTTGAGACGTTGTTAAAATAGTAGGAATACTTTTCTCGTTATCTTGAAACTGTTTTAATGCATCTTCTCCAATCTGACCATCGTTTGCAGTAACACGAACACAATAGCTTGTGTTTTTACTTATTTTTTTATACTGATTTACCATATCACGCACCATTGCTGCGTGGTCTTGTGTTGCACAAAAAATAATGGTTTTATCTTGTTCGTTAGCATCATCCATAAATGCTTTTACACGATAACGCTCTCTTGCAGGAATTATAATTTTACGGTTAAAATCCTTTTCCTCATACAATTTACCTTCTTCAATTTCTCCTTCTACAACCGTATCATCATTTGTATAGACATAATCATCTATGGTGGTTTTAATACGTTTTACTTTAAAAGGCGTTAAGAACCCATCATTAATTCCTTCTTTAAGAGAATAGGTATAAACAGGGTCGCCAAAGTATTTGTAGGTATCTACATTGTCTTTTCGTTTTGGTGTTGCCGTTAAGCCTAATTGAACAGCAGGAGAGAAGTAGTCTAAGATACCTCTCCAATTTCCTTCATCATTGGCGCCGCCTCTGTGGCATTCGTCTATAATTATTAAATCGAAATAATCTTTTGGGTACTGATTGTAATATGCAGCAGTTGTATCATAACTTGTTGTGTTTTCTTCTTCTATTTCTTCGGCATCTGCGGTGTTGTCATTTGCCATTAAAGACTGAAAAATGGTAAAGAAAATACTTCCGTTGGTTGGTACTTTTCCTCTTTTCTTTATCTCTTTGGGTTTTATACGTACTAAAGCATCTTCTGGGAACGCTGAAAAAGAATTGAATGCCTGATTGGCTAATATATTTCTATCTGCCAAAAATAAAATTCTTGGTTGACGTTTTTGATATTGATTATTAACTGATAGATTCCAACGGGTATGAAACAGTTTCCAAGCAATTTGAAAAGCAATGGCTGTTTTTCCTGTTCCTGTAGCTAAGGTTAATAAAATTCTATCGTCACCTTTTGCAATAGCTTCTAACGTTCTATTTACGGCTATTTCTTGGTAATAGCGTGGTTGCCAAGTACCCGATTTATCTTCAAATGGAATGTCTGAGAATTTATCTCGCCATAATTCTGTAATTTCTGAATTGGCGCGTAATGGATACGATTTTATCCAGAGTTCTTGTGGTGTTAAATAACGGTCTACAATACCTTCTTGACCTGTTTGCATACAGATTTGGTAGATATCATCTCCGTTAGTAGCATAAGTAGTGTCTAAGGTTAATTTGTCTGCATATAATTTGGCTTGTGCTACACCTTCACCAACTTCTAAATTTCTTGCTTTTGCCTCAACTACAGCGAGTTTAATGCCATTGTACACCAAAATATAATCGGCAATCAATGGTTTGGCTCTTTTACCACCTGCTTGAATACGACCTGCGGTTATTTGGCAGTTGCGTTCTCTTAATATTTTAGAACTTTTTACAACTCCCCAACCTGCTTCCGTTAGTTTTGGGTCTATTAATTCTGCTCTAGTTTCAGCTTCATTCATATTAATTTTAATATAAGGTGTCATTTTTCCAATTCTGAGGATTGGATATTATGTATTCTGAAATTTTATGATATGATTTTTCGTCACGTATAATATGTTCCCAATAATTGCGTTGCCACAATTTACCATCAAAACGTTTCCAATTATTTGATTTTACATTACGAATATATTCATTTGTTGTCATTGTTTTAAACCATTGCACCACACAATGTAGGGGCGAACCTACGTGTTCGCCCAATGTAGGTAATGGTTCGCCCAATGTAGGTTCGCCCAATGTAGGCGATGGTTCGCCCAATGTAGGTTCGCCTAATGTAGGTAATGGTTTGCCCAATGTAGGTTCGCCCAATGTAGGCGATGGTTCGCCTAATGTAGGTAATGGTTTGCCCAATGTAGGTTCGCCTAATTTTGTATTAGGGCAGACACGCAGGTCTGCCCCTACGTTTTGGATGATGCAATGAAAATGGTTGGGCATAATTACCATATCGTTACATTTAATATCTGTAAATTTATTTTCCAATTCATAATACCATTTGTAAATCATTTTGCCTGCGGTATTCAATTTCATTTCACCATTAATTATTTCGCCATAAAAATGTGTTCTATTTTGGCAACAGATGGTTACAAAATAAAGTCCCGCTTGCGAATAGTCGTATCCTTTTAATCGGATAGATTTGCGCTTGTGTATTTTTGGATTGTAATTGTTCATACTTATAGTAATTGCCCACTAAACGCCTTTTGCAACACACTCTTTTTCATTTCTTCTAAATCGGCTATTTTTTGAGTGTAAATGGCTTCTAGTTTTTTTGTTTCTGCTGATAGAATATCAAGTTTATTTACTATTTGTTTTTGTTTTTCAATTTTTGGGAAAGCCAATTTATATTCTTTCATCATTGGTACCGTTAATTGTGGAATAGCTGAGCCACTTCTTAAAATATCCAAATTATCAATTGAGTGTTTTAAAAATTGCAAATCCATAATTTCTGAATTAGGGATAACTACAATAAGCCTTACAATAGGATAGTATTTCATTTTCCGTAATTCGGTATGTCCAGTTCCACTTCCTCTTGCTGATATTGTTACAGAAGGCTTTAAAACTCTTGCTTTATTTGTATATCCATATAGACCTCTTTTTTTAACCGCATTTGCAAAAATAGGAACATTATATTCTGTAGTTACTTCCTTAGAGAAAGCATCTTTTGGTTTATCACCTCCTGCAAAAATACTTTCAGATATTTGTTCCAAAGTGTTCTCCTCCCAATCATCTCCTTTATTTTCAAACACATTCTGTAAATAACTCTCAAAAAGTTCTTTTGCGTTTTGTAGGTTTTGTTGTGCATTGGCTTTTGCGGTAGCTATGGCAGTAAAAGCTTTGTCTAATAGGGCTACTATTTGTTTTTGTTGGGTTAGTGATTTTGGAAATGAAATTAAAACATTATCAAAACTGTAGTTGTTTATTTGAGGAATATTCGCTCCATTACTTAATTCTGCCAAATCTATTTTTTGAAACCAATGAAACAGATAATCCTTATTAATAATCTTTGAAGGAACTAAAGCCATTGTATTCAAGTCTACAATTGTTGGCTTAACAATTCTGCGTTTTTTATTAGTTGCAATAGCACCACCTCTTTTAGGGAAAATAATTGAACCAATAGGAATGATTTGATTAGCCTTAATATCTATTTCATCTACAAAACGATTGGAAACCTGAATATAGTTTTCGTTTCCTTTAAGATTCATATCACCAACCTTGATATAAAGAATTTCGCCTTCACTTCTTTCGATACTTTTTGAAATGGTTTTACCGCTTTTTAAATCACAAACCTCTCCTAAAGTTTTCATCTCCCATCCATCAGGCAAACTTGCCTTTTCCATTGTCAATTCTTTATTCATTTCCAATCAACAATTTTAAATCATTCATTACATCAGCACTTTCAGCATCCAAAGTAGCCATTGCTTCCAAAATTTCATTGGGTTGGCGTAAAGGCGCTTCTTCTGGTGTATTTGGGTTTTTTGCAGAAAGGTCAAAAGTTGTTTGGTCAATGTCACTTAAACGTATGCTCCAAGAGTTTTCACCTTCGGCTTTTGTTTTTTGTAGGGTTACAAAATCGGCTAAATCTTTTTCGTTTAGTGGGTTTTGTTTTCCCAAATTACGGTCAAGGTTTAATTGGTAAAACCATACTTTTTTAGTGGGTTCACCTTTGTCAAAAAACAAGACCACAGTTTTCACACCCGCACCTGTAAAGGTTCCGCCTGGTAAATCTAAGACCGTATGTAGGTTACAGTTTTCTAGTAGTTCTTTACGTATGGCAACAGAAGCATTATCGGTATTACTTAAAAACGTGTTTTTAATTACAATACCAGCTTTACCACCCGCTTTTAATATTTTAATAAAATGCTGTAAAAACAAAGAAGCAGTTTCACCTGTTTTAATTGGGAAATTTTCTTGTACTTCTGCACGTTCTTTTCCTCCAAATGGTGGGTTTGCTAACACCACATTGTAACGGTCTTTTTCTTGTATGTCGGCACTATTTTCTGCAAGCGTATTGGTGTGTATAATATTGGGGGCTTCTACCCCGTGCAATATCATATTCATAATACCAATTATATATGCCAATGATTTTTTCTCTTTACCGTAAAAGGTTTTCTTTTGTAGTGTCTCTATGTCTTGCGTAGATAGTTTTTTGGTGTTACGTAAGTAATTAAAAGCTTCTACCAAGAATCCTGCACTTCCTACAGCACCATCATAAACGGTTTCACCAATTTTAGGGTTAACTACTTTTATAATGGTTTTAATTAATGGACGTGGTGTGTAATACTCGCCACCATTACGCCCTGCATTACCCATATTTTTAATTTTACCTTCATAGAGGTGGCTCATCTCTAATTGGTCTGCGTGCGTACGAAAACGTAGTTGGTCTATTAAGCCAACGACTTCTCTTAAATTATATCCAGATTGAATTCGGTTTTTTAATTCCCCAAAGATTTCACCAATTTTATATTCTATAGTATCTGCACTTGTAGCATTTACTTTAAACTTTTTGAGGTAAGGAAACAATTCGTTATTAACAAAGTCTAATAAATCGTCTCCTGTTTGTGTGTTATGGTCAATTTTACCATCTTCTAATTTAGGAGCTGCCCAATTTGTCCATTGGTAGGGAGGTTCTATGAGTCTAGTATATGCTTCTCCAGAAAGTAAAGCTGCATTTTCTTTGTCTTTTTCTAAATCGTCTAAATATTTTAAAAACAGTACCCAAGAGGTTTGCTCTACATAATCTAATTCGCTTCCGCATCCTGCATCTTTATGTAGTATGTCGTCTATATTTTTAAAACTTTGTTCAAACATTTATTTAGTGTCTATTTTATTCGAGATAATTAATTCTTTTAGGTGTATGTTGCGTATTTTAACAATAGGTATTCCTATTTCTAGTCTTGGTTGCTGTCTGTTCTGTACATACCCATTTATCATATTGTAGCTTTTTTTCAATTTCTTGGTAAGCTAAATTTGTTTAATGCCTTTTTTTTTCAAGACTTCCTTAATTCTATTTATTTTAATTCGGATTTGTCTATTTTTTTAAATGGACTCATTAAATCGTTTTGCTTATTTAAGACGTTGTTTATGCCGGAACTAATGTAAGTTGTTTTTTTATTTTATAAAGCTATGTGTTTTATTCTTGTTTTTCTATGTGTGTGGCGGGGGGGGAAGGGCAAGTTTTTTTTATTTTGTGAGGCACGAGCAAAATGAAATGTTTTTGACCGTGCGGTGGGTTTCTATTAGTTTGTGTGTAACTCTGTTATATTAGTTACTATTAAACATCTACATAGCGGTATAAGCGTTGGTTACTATTTAATAGCGCCCACACTATAGATATTACTTATTCTTTATTATTGTAAAAAACCGTAAATGTGAATGTTTATTAAAAACAGGGTTTAGGTTTTAGTTATGCGGTGTTTTGGTAATTATGGGATGGTGCGGTGTGAGGTCTGTACGTATTTTTGTGTGCGGGGTGCATTGGCAATTATGGGGTTGTTAGGTGGGTACTTGATTGTGGGGAGTTTACCTTAAACTATAATTCGTTTTTTTATTAATGTATCATTTACTATTGTGCCATAATCCGCACAAAAATTCAAAAAATCTGAATATTTAAGAGAACACTTCATTTCGATATCATTGTTGTTAGGATTAATATCGGTTAGTATAATATTATCAATATCTGTGTCGTAACGATAATGACTAACAGAGTTTCTAAGTTTATTAATAAAATAATTTAATTTTTGACTATCATTATTATAGAGTAATATACCTTTTTTATTTTTTTCTTTTAAACGTTTTACACTAATGTTATATTTAAAAACAAATGCCTCGTAAGAGCTAATTTCTATGATCTTCCAATTATCAATTTTTAGCACATCTATTGCTTCTCTTTCAGACAATTCATTTTTAATATATTCATTAGTCCTAACTAAAATGAGATAAGATAACCCAATTAGCATTTGACCACCAAAAAACTTAGCTTTATCTTTATTCTTATTTAAATTAAAATCATCAACGAACTCTTGAAAATGTGTATCAAATTCATTTATGACGAAAGACTTCTTTAACTCAAGAAAAGCATAAAACCTTAATCGGAGTATTGAATTGTAAATATTCATCCATTTTTGCTGCTTCATAGTATTGTTTTTTTTATGGTACACAACGGTCTTGTATATGAAAAGTAGTGCTAAAAATAAGCAATAATTTTCGGATGAAACACAAGCCGAATTATTAAATTTTACTAATTATTTTATTATTGTAAAAAAGCGTAAATGTAAATGTTTATAAAAAAAGGGTTTAGTTGTTAGTTGTGCGGTGGGTTGGTAATTACTGTATGGTGGGGGGTGAGATCTGTACGTATTTTTGTGTGCGGGGTGCATTGGCAATTATTGGGTTCTTAGGTGGGTACTTGATTGTACCCAGTGCTTTTACTTATTAATAAATGGTAATAATGTTTTTATAATTCGTTCGATTGTTCCAATAGAAACATCTTCATCTTTTTTATCGTCTAAATCATTTAAAGAAGTTCCGTGATTTCCAAAATATTTATCTACTAACTTTTCTTTGATTTCTTGTTTTTTCTCTTCTGGCAATAACTCAATGAATGGATTTATTGCAGTTAGCTCAAGCTCTGCTTTTCTGTTTAAAATTTCGAGTTTTCTATGTTTGCTTGATTCTCGTGCAGCATATGTAGCTGGATATGAAAGAGCTGCTGCTGCTAATATTCTAATTAAGGATTTTGTCCAATCATAATTATCTCCGCTGATATCCCAAATCGTAAATATTAGAATACCAGATAATCCAATCATTAAAATTATTGCAATAATTCTAAAAACATCAGCTGTTTTTTTATGACTATTCGCTATGATTTGATAATTTCCTGTAACTGCTTTATCACTTACTACTCCAACAATTTTTTTAGCTTCTTCAAGTTTGGTTTCTAAATCTTTAATTATTTGATCTGTGCCAGTATTGATTTCTGTTTTAAGCTTTTCAACTTCATCAATTAATGCTTTTTTTGAGGTGTCAAATTCTACTCTAAATGATGTTCTGTCTTGTTCGTAATTTTGTGTCGCTGTCGCTTTAATCGAATCAAAGTTTGTTTGAAACGTATTGTTTAAATTTTGTAATTCAAGCTCCTTTTGATTTAATAAACTATTAATTGTCTCTAAATCAGTATCTGTTGTTTTTAATTTTTCAGTTAGAGCTAAAAACTCTTTCTTCAGTATTTTGTTTTCCTCTTCTAATTCAGAATATTTCTCTTTTATAATCTTTTCAAAGTTTGCGATGTTTTTTGAGAAATTAAAATCGTTTTTTGAAAATGGCAATGGTAAATTTCTGACACGATTAATTGCAGTATATAGATGATTTGTTGCATTTGTAATATGTCCTTGATTTTTATTGCCAACGAATGCATTTATTTGAGCAAGGGAATTTTCAAGCTCAGTAGAGATTGTGCTTAATTCTGTATCTTGAACAATAGAAGGAATTGTTAACTTTAATCTATCTCTAAAGTAGCTTGTTGCTGTATCAAAAAAGTTTAAACTATCAACACCTATAAGTTCCCTTAATTCTTTTTCTTTAATTCTTGATTCAATTTGTTCAAGCTTTTCAAAGACTTGGTGATTTTCAAATTCAGTTGGTGTCATTCGTTAGTTTTTTTTGCATTGGGTACAACTCTGTTATATCAGTTACTATTAAACACCTTAATAGCGCCTACAGCGGTATAAGCGTTGGTTGTTAATTTTATTACTTAATAGCGTTTGCAATATAGACACTACTTTTTATGTTATGTTGCGGGAAACCGTAAAAGTGAATGTTTTCTTTAAATATAACTGAGGGGTTTGTGGTTTATAGGGCTTGTAGAGAGTAAAGTGTACTGGCAATTATTGGGTTGTTAGGTGGGTACTTGATTGTGGGCTTTCTTTTATTTGAAGAATTAGTGTCGCAGAACTGTCATATAACTGTCATAGCAGCGTCTCGTTGCTTTTAAGAGTAAAGAAAAGGTAATACTTATCTTTGTTAAATAATTAATATTAAACACATAGAAAAATTATGAATCCTGATACAATTAATTTAAGAGATACTAAAAAAATAAGATTGGAGCGTCATTGGTCGCAAGATCAATTGGCAGAAATGAGTGGCTTAAGTATAAGAACTATTCAGAGAATTGAAAATGGAGAGAATGCGGGTTTAGAATCTTTAAAATCTTTAGCAGCAGTTTTTGAAATTAATATTACTGATTCTGATAAGGCACAGGAAAAGGAACAGATTAGAAAAGAAGAGGAGTACCTTCAAAATGTTAAGGGGCTTTATAAGCTTCTTGCAATTGCAATTTTAAGCTTAGTAGCTCCATTTATTATTGCAGTTAATGATTCATCCAATTGGAGTATTTTTTTATGGATACTTCTTTCTTGGGGCGTAATATTGGGAATTTATTTTCTTAATGTTTTTGACTTCTTTGGAGAAGAATGGAAAAGAAAAATGATTGATAAGAAATTTAAAAAGAAGTAAGAATTTTTTAATTAGGCATACCGTGTGTGCGACCATTATAGGCCTTTTTAACTTACAGCAAAGTAAGTAAATAAGCTAGAGGGGTGCAATTTTTTCTTTTTCTTATAAAACTTATGAGTTTCTTCATTCTTCATTTTTAGAGAAGCAATACTTATAGGTTTTACTTTTTCATTTATTTATCTATTTTCATTTTTTTTGTAAACTTTTGCTGGAAGAGATTTACTTAAATATATTGTGTTAGTTTTTTTATTAATGAAATAATCAAAATCTGTTATTTACTTTGCCACAATAATTTTTATTGAATTGTAGTTTCGATTTTGCTTGCATTACAGGTAACGTTGTTATATTAGTTACTATTGAACACCTTAATAGCGCCTACAGCGGTATAAGTGTTGGTTATTAATTTTATTACTTAATAGCGTTTGCAATATAGACACTACTTTTTATGTTATGTTGCGGGAAACCGTAAATGTGAATGTTTATTAAAAAAGGGTTTAGGTGTTAGTTGTGCGGTGTGTTGGCAATTACTGGATGGTGCGGGGTGTGCCGGATTGGCATTAGTTATTTTTTTTAAGAATCGTTTTTAAACACCATTAACTTTACTGTTTTATCGGAAGCTTCTAAAATTAAAATTTTATAATTCTTCCATTGTATCGTTAGTTCTTTTTCTACAGTGGTATTTAGTGGCGTAAACGACACGGTTTTGTGTTCTTCTTCTTCTGATAACGCAATATTATAGGTATTAAAGGCATCTGTATGATTTCCTTTTATATCCTCTGACCATTCTCCAATACACTCTAGAAAGAGAATTTTAAGGGTGCCAATAATGGCTATTTGGCCTAAATTGATAAACATTGGTTTTTTAAAGTCTAATTTTTTAACAACTAATGCAACGTCTTCTTTATTAATTTTTAAATCAAAAGAATAGTTTTTATAAGCTTTTGGATAGTTTGCTTTTTCGCTATTATTAGACGCCTTATAGCACCAAAGAAAAGTAGTGTATTTACTATTGTTTTCTACTACGTTTAATTCTAGTTGTATCTGTGGTGAGTTATTGTTTATTGGTTTTGATTGTATATATAAATTAACAGGTTCTATGATTATGTTATTAAATGGCGTGCTAGGATTTTTGCCTATTTTTAGGGGTATTATAATAGCACTATCTCCCTTATTATTTTCTGATTGTGCATATCCTGTACATTGCATACCTACCAATAGTATAAGCAATAGTTTGGTTTTAAAAAGCGTCATTTTTAGGTGTGATTTACTGTTAAAAAAGTCTGTTAAATTTAAATGTTAACATATAAATAAGCATTCCTGTTGTCACTAATAAATGAATACCGAAGCCAATAAAATTTATGACTTTTACAGCGGTTTTATTATGAAAGCCTATAATGGAGACAAAAGCGAATATTAAAATACAAGCTTCTATAAATAGTGCTAATAGTTCTATAAATTGAAAATTATGTTGTTTTATATTCAGGCTAGTGATGGCCCAAAAAACAAAGGCTCCTATAGCAATACCCATATTTAAATACGACATTATTAACGTTTGTTTGTGCATTTGATACCCGATAATAATGGCTGCTAAATGGCAAATTAAGAGACTAATTAATGCTGTGCTTACGTATATGTCATTCATAACTATGCAATGGTGTTTTTATTTTGTTGCGATTGTAGGTCCCGTTTATATATAAGAGCTGTGGCTTATTAAGGCATACTAACTACTGGATTGTAATATACTTAATTAAAAGCAATAGCAGTTTGCGTTAGTATCTAAACTGCTATTGCTTTTGTATATAGTGTGCCTAGTACGGGCGTTTTTTACTTACTGCACAGTAAATAATTAATCTAGAGGGTTACGTCTCTTATGCGCTGGGGTAACGTCTAGAAGCAGTAGTTAGTTGTAAGGCTGGTAACTGTTAAGTACTATTTTGAGAAAGCGAGATTACAAGATTGGGTATTGACGCCTTTGACTCCGCACAGGATAGACCACGCAGAAACTGTATAAGCGTTGTGTTTATTAGGGTAAATAGTACCATTGCAACGCCCAAAGCGTAGCAAAAGGGTAAGAGGTAGATACGGCAGGGATTGCGTGAGAGAAGGTGTTATTGCCTAGGGAGATTTGTTAAGTTACGAGTTGGTGTAATGAGTAATTATTGAGATGACTGTTGAACCGTTATACGAGATTGGTTTTTATGGTGGTGTGAGAGGCGCACCGGCAATTATAGGGTTGTTTGTTGGGTACTGAATTGGCAAATCGTATTTTATTTGTTATATTTTTATTATAGTTCCTAAATTTATATTTCCACCCTTGTTTTTAATTGAGTAAATTTCATCTTTGTCAACATTATTCATTCCAGATAGAAACTGATAGTCTAATAAAATTCCAATTGTATTATTTATCTTAATTCTATAACCAAGACCTAAATTTATTGCTGTTTGTGTATTTTTTATTGTTGCTCCTAATATATTTTGAGCCATAGAATTATTAGTTCTAAAGCTTTGTATAATTCCAAAATTCAAATTCCATTTTTTTGTTTTTCCAAAATGCCAATTCATATTAAAAGGTATATTTACATAATCTATTTTGAACTCACTATTATATGTCGTTCCTCCCATTTTTTGATATAACAATCCTGTTTGGATGCTCCAAGTTTTATTCAAATAATAATCTCCATTAATACCGAAGTTTATAGAGTTTAAAGAACTAGATGGATGTCCAGATACATAATATCGAAAGCTAGATTTTCCAATTTTACCAGTTAATTCGATTGTCTGTTTTCTCTTATTTGAGAGTAAAGATTAGTGGAAATAAATAAAGCTATAAAAAGATAAATGATTTTCATTTGTTGTTCGTTTTGGGATATTACTGCCAACTGAGTTAAATTATTTACTATTAACTGTTATTTGGCTTAGTAAGCGGTATCAACGTTGGTGGTTAATTTTATTACTTATTAGCGTTTGCAATATAGACACTACTTATTCTTTATTATTGTAAAAAATCGTAAATGTGAATGTGGTCTTAAAAAAAAGAACAACTGTGCACTTATCTTTATAACCCGTTTGTTAAGATGTAATAACAGCGTTTTTTTAACAGACTTGTCTAAAAGGCCGGGTAGCTCTTAAAATTATTTTCCCTGGCTAGATACTGCCTCAATACACTTCTCTCAATGATTTTATTATTCTGTAACGTAATTTTCTACGGTGTTTAATAATTGTTTTTCGTAGTTATAGATATCATCGATGCTTTCAATAGGCTCTTTAATTTCTTTTTTATTATCGTCGAAAATACTAATGTATTTATTACCTCCGTTTAGGTGTAGGCGGCAAATCGGTTTTCTATTATTATCGTCCAGCAGAATACCAAAATACGATTGTGTGTCTCGGTGAATAACTCTGTCTTTTGTTAATTTACGTCTAAGAATTGCCACGACAATTTGGTAGGCTTCAATTTCTTCTTCGGTAGTTTCGATTTTGCTTTTTGGTTCGTCTACGACCACTTCCTCTATTTTTTGTTGTTCTACCTCTTTATTTAAAGCAGAATTTAAGCGATCACTCACTTTTTCGCTAATTAACTGTGCAAATGCCTTACTCACTATGTCTTTAAACTCATCTAACACAGTAGCCGTTAGTCTGCCACTGTAAGCTCTGTGCGCAAATAAACGCACAAATTCTTGTGAGGGTGTTTGTAATTCTTGGTCTATAAGGCTTTTAATTTCTCTGGTATATTTTAAATGACTGGCATTGTCGACTATTTTAGAAACATCGAATTTCGACTTGTGGAACTTTTCAATTTCTTTAGCGGTGCTTTCTTTTAGGTTTGTTATATCAAATTCTAAAAATGGTTTTTCATCCATTTTGTTGGTTTCATCGAGATCGGTATAAAAGCGATAAATAATTCCATTTGTAAGCAATGCAAATCTGGTTTTTGTGACGTGAAAATATCTGAATAATTGTGAATTATGGACATCTAAGTCTTGTTTCCAGTTTTTACATTCTACAATTAGTATGGGGTCACCATTTTGAAAGATGGCATAATCTACTTTCTCTCCTTTTTTAAGTCCTAAATCGGCTGTGAATTCAGGGACGACTTCTGTGGGATTAAAAGCATCATAGCCTAAAATATTTATGAAAGGTAAAGTGAAAGCGTGTTTTGTGCTTTCCTCTGTTTCTATTTGGTCTTTTAGCTGTTCAACTTTGTCAGCAAGTGCTTTTAGCTGGTTATATAATTCCATATTTCACGTTTAGTTTAATTGTTGCTTTTAAAAGGGCTACCAAGAAATATCTACAGCATACGAAAGGTATTGTAAGACCATTACTTAGTAGCGAGCTCAATGTAAGTTATCCCTTTTGTCTTTTATTGAGGGAAACCGTAAACGCGAGATTATTCTGTAAAAAAAGAAAAGATAATTTTGTTTTGAGTGGAATATTTAGACTAAACTATTAGAAACGTCATTTAATTACTTGAGTAAAAAAAGCAGACTAAAATACAGGTAAAACGTAATCATTTGCTTTTCTTTAGTTACGTCCAAATACTGAAAATGGTATAGCTAATATTAAATGAGCAAGTGCTATATAGGCATACGTATCATTTTCTCCAAACATTTTAAACATCCAATAAAGTTCAGCCAGGAATGGCAGAAATAACGAAATTAGGCCACTTATAAAACCGCCTTCGGTAAAGGCTATTATTACTGTCCATATGTGGGTTATAATTGCCGTAATAGCAAATACACTGTATAAAGATCCGAAAATTGCTTTCATATTATTTACGTTTTAATGTTAATGATTTAATACCAAATAAAATGGCCACTATTATGTCTATCGGTACCCACACTGATTTATTATTGAAATAAACGGGAATAATAGGATTGAAAAGGATAGCAATTAATCCAAAAACGATTAACCAAAAATTCAGCTCTCCTTGATATTCTTTTACAATAATTGTAACAGCACCAATAGTAACAATTATCCTTAAAAAGGTATAATAGCCAATCGGTAAATTAGCTATACTTAAAAGTAAAAGTCCTGAACAAATTAAAAGGATTGTTTTCATATTTTAATTCATTATTAGTGATTACAGATTGTAAATACAGCTGTTTATATTCTCGAGAGCATTTGTGATAGTTGACGTTTAGTAGTGTTTAATACTCTGTAGTGTTCTTTGTTCGAGTTTTCTTTTAAGATTTATTCATTATAATGAAAAATATAAAATTTATTCTCGTCATTATAAGTTAGATTAATCTTTAAAATATTTCCTCCTTTAAGATATGCTTTCCATTCTGTATCTGATACAATAACATACTTTCTATTATAAGTTTCTACCTGTCCATTTAAGTATGGCATTTCGTCAACTATTTGCATACAAAAATTAGAAAGTTTTGTTTTCTTATCAAAATAGTATATAAAAGTTCCATAAATCATAAATGTGCTAATGTACTTTTCTCCATCATCGTTATATTCAACCTTAAAAGTTTTCTCAGAATGTAAATCCCTAATCTCTTTTTCAGTTGTTCCTAAATGTGCTTGTGCGCTACTTAAAAATGGTAAAAACACAATAAGTAAAAAAAGTAATCTTTTCATTGTCTTAAATTTTAGTATATAAATTTTTATTTTGTCTGGTAACAGCCTATCTACTCATCACCATACAAAACAATCCCTTAAATAGTTTTGCCGGCTGTAGTAGTGTTATTATTAACTATAAAGAAATACCATCAAAAACACAATGCAGGTTCGAAGATTAGTACTTAATAGCGGGCTCAATGTAAGTCATCCCTTTTGTCTTTTATTGAGGGAAACCGTAAAGGCGCGATTATTCTGTAAAAAAAAAGGGGTAGAAAGTAGGGGAGGTAATGAAGCATGCTGATTTTATTATTAAAGGCTTGTTCGTATTAAAAATGTATTAAAGACTGTATATGTATGCACTATAAAATGAAAACAGGCTCTAAAGTAGAACCTGTTTTTTAAGCTTGCGAATTAGGATCGCTTTTATAATTTTTGTTGCGCACTGATGGGGTAGGGACAGTTCCTTAAATAGTAAACCTATTTACCTCTTAATGCTGCCCGTTTAATGTTCTCTCTAAATAAACAGCTGTTTTACTGTGTTTATTTTTAGCAACTTTTTCTGGCGTTCCTTCCGCGATCACTTTTCCACCGTCTTCTCCGGCTCCAGGGCCAATGTCGATAACCCAATCGCTTCCTGCTACTATCTGCATATCGTGCTCTACTACAATTACGGTATTGCCGGCATCGACTAATTTGGCAAGTTGAAGTTGTAATTTTTCTACATCGGTAGGATGCAAGCCGGTAGTTGGCTCGTCTAAAATATAAAGTGTATTGCCACGACTTAGTCGCTGGAGTTCTTTTGCAAGCTTTATTCGCTGTGCTTCTCCACCGGAAAGCTCCGTTGCCGGCTGGCCTAAACGTAAATAACCCAAACCAACTTCTTGCAATACTTTAAGAGGACGGCTTACGCGGTCTTCTTTCTCAAAAAAATTAGTAGCTTCATTTACGGTCATACTAAGAACTTGGGCAATATTTTTGTCGTGATATGTCACTTCTAAAGTTTCGGGATTATACCGTGTGCCGCCACAAACAGAGCAGGGCGCATAGACACTTGGTAGAAATAACAATTCGACCATAACAAAACCTTCCCCCTCACAATTGGAACATCTACCCTTTCCTACATTAAAAGAAAAGCGACCGGCCGTATAATTTCGGGATTTAGCTAATTTTGTTGTTGCAAATAATTTTCGCACCACATCAAATAAGCCGGTGTAGGTCGCAAGGTTTGATCGCGGTGTTCTACCAATTGGTTTCTGATTGACCACAACCATACGCTTTATACTTTCTGAACCTGCAGTAATTTCGCCACCCAGAGTCGCTACAACGTCCTGTTGCAAGTCGTCTTCTGCTTCCTCTTCCTCCGGAGCAATATTTTTTCCTAATTGGGACGACATTAATTCTACCAATACTTGGCTAACCAAACTGCTTTTACCGGAGCCAGACACGCCCGTAACACTCGTTAATACACCTAAAGGAAAGGACGCTTCTAGGTCTACTAAATTATTTCTTGTCACCCCACTTAATGCCAACCATCCAGAAGGTTTTCGGGGTGTGGACTTTTTGAAAGGGAGGGTGTTAAAAAGATGTTGCCTGGTTTTAGATCGCGGACTATTTTCTAAACCGGCCGGTGGACCACTGTACAAAATGTCTCCACCACCATTACCAGCATCGGGACCTACGTCTACTATCCAGTCGGCATGGCGAATAACATCCAACTCATGCTCGACAACAAAAAGCGAATTACCGCAGGCTTTCAATCTGTCTAACGTTTTTAGTAAAGCTTCGGTATCTGCGGGATGGAGTCCTGCAGAAGGCTCATCTAATACATACACCACTCCAAATAAATTACTACGCACTTGGGTTGCTAGTCTTAAACGCTGATGTTCGCCCGGAGAAAGGGTAGGGGTACTGCGCTCTAAAGATAAATAACCCAGTCCTAATTCCAATAAAACGGCAACTCTTGCCACTAAATCTTCGGCAATGCGTCGTGCTACCATTGCTTTCTCTTGGTGTTTTTCGCTAAATTTAGCTAAACCGGGCGCCGTGCCATCACCATAAGGTGTGAAAATAGTTAGCAACATTTTAAGCGGGAGCCGCGAAATGTCGGCAATATCATAACCGGCAAAAGTCACGGAAAGTGATTCGCGACGTAGGCGTTTACCGTTGCAACTAGGGCATTCGCTACTAAGCATGTATTGCGATACACGCTTTTTCATTAAAGGACTTTGCGTACTAGCAAAAGTATGGAGCACATAGTTTTTTACGCCCGTGAAAGTCCCCATATAACTAGGTTCCTTATTTTGTTTAATGGCAAGCTGTACCGCGTCTCTATCGAGTCCAGGGTATACTGGTACTTGTGGTTTTTCGTTAGTGAATAAGATCCAGTCGCGCTCTTTTTTTGGAAGATCTTTCCACGGACAATCAATATCGTAGCCTAGAGTAGTTAAAATATTGCGAAAGTTTTGACCTTGCCACGCCTTAGGCCATGCAGCGATAGCTTTTTCCCGAATGGTTAGGGTGTCATCGGGAACCATACTTTTTTCTGTAACTTGGTGCACTCTACCCAATCCGTGGCATTCAGTGCAAGCGCCTTCTATAGTGTTCGTTGAGAATGAATCGGCATACAAAATAGATTGTCCTTTTGGATAATCGCCAGCTCGGGAATACAACATGCGCAACAAGTTCGACAATGTGGTTACAGAGCCCACCGAGGATCGGGTTGTTCCTGAACTTCGGTGTTGCTGTAAGGCAACCGCTGGCGGCAACCCTTCGATCTCATCGACTTCCGGAATGGGCATTTGATGAAAAAGGCGGCGTGCATAAGGTGACACAGATTCTAGATATCTTCGTTGCGCTTCGGCATATAGGGTGCCAAAAGCGAGAGAGGATTTCCCCGACCCAGAAACCCCTGTAAATACTACCAAAGCATCGCGGGGTATTTCTAGACTGACATCTTTAAGGTTATTTTGTCGTGCGCCACGTACAGTAACGAAGCCTTCTTTTGGTGTCTTAATTTCATTCAGTTGTTTCATATTTGCGTTGTGTTCAAAAATTATACCAAGAATAGACCTAATAACCAAGGTTGCATTTGAAGGTTTTATAAGTGTGTGTTTTAAAATGTTTATGCTCTATTTTGTTGGCAATAAGTTTATTTAGAGCTGTTTGTAAATGTGGGTTACTATTGATTATTGTTAATAAAAACACTAAAAGTGAGATTATATCAAAAAAGGAGAGTGTTTTTATGGCGCCTTTCAATTATGGTCAATGATATCAATAAGCACACCCATTATAATAATTATAACTCTTTATAGATCGGTGCTTTTTAAGCCCTCTGATTTTTCTATTCGTTTTGATTGAAAATTATCTGATTGAATTCTATTTAGTTTCTTACCTTTTGTTGTGCGTTAATAGTATATTTTCGAAGATTTCATTGGCCTCTAAATCGCTTATAACAAGTCGCTTTATTACTATTAATTCCTATTTTGACCTTTTTGTGGTAAAACTTACAGACACAAACTATCTCAAAATCGCATAGGTTCTAGGTTTAATCTTCAATTTATAAGTGATTTTGTTTGCTATCTTTTAGTGCCTTTTTTAAGTGTTGTTTTTCTGTTGTGGATGCGTTTTTAAATATAAAGTGGGTTAGTATCTCAATATAATCATTTTCAGAAATTATTTCCATTCCTAAGTTTTTGAGGTCCTCAAAATCTTTTTGTGTTGGAACCGAAAAATAGTGTCCTTCGTTAAGATTTTGTTTTTGGGATTTGATTGGACTATCGCTCTTCATTTTTTTTAGAGCCGCAATAATTAATTCCGCTCCTAGAGGGTAGAGTTGTACGATATGCCAAAATAAAGATCTGTCTTTATTCACGTTAAGCGTCGCTATGTCTATTATTTCCCCGGTGTCAATGCCATTATTAGGAATGGTGTGCAGTGTACAGCCAATGGTTTTGTTTTGTTCTTTAAGGGCGTGCAAGGTTCCCATAATCCCGCGGTAGTTGGGTAAAATTGCTGAATGTAGATTTAGAATTCCTTTTTTTGGGATTTGAATAATTTCATCTTTAAAGATCTTTCCAAAACGGATTGATATAAAGAGGTCGGGATTGAAATCTTTTATTTTAGCGATGAATTCTGCAGAATTTACTGTCGTACACTTTTCAATGGGAAACGATTTAAAATCCGCATCAAAAAACTCAAAAGCCGTTTCGAGGGGCTGTTCTTTTTGAATTTTTGGGAGGGTATTATAAATATACTCTTTTTCAAAATACTCCAACTGTAATAAATCAGCGGGTTTATTAAGCGGATTTCCGACGGTATCAGAATAGTAGATTTTTACCGTATGGTTTAACAGTTCTTTTTTTAATAGATTGTAAACGATGTTGGCTTCAAGGTCTTTGTTTAGGAATAATACGATGTTCATTTTTTACTGTCGGATTGCTTTTTGTGAGTATTACTTATCAATAGCTTTATTGAATAGCTCTGCGAAGTTTGTAAATAGAGTAATGATGGGCAATATAAGAAATACGGACTCCATTGTGTTGTCGAAACAAAAAATGTGCTATTGAATGAAAGTGGCAGACGGTTTTTTGTGTAAAGGAAACAGATAAGGAGGATAGGGTGGACATAAACCGCCAATAGCTTTTAAGTAAGTTAATGTCTCACAGTCTTCTTTACTGCCTTAAATAAACACCAATGTGTTCCCTTTTAAAGGGAATCGACTTTTCGATTATGCGATTACAATTAATGCTATTCGCTAGCAGAGACGAATTCTTTTTAGTTCTTTACTTGTGTTTAGTGTAGTGTAGTGTAGTGTAGTGTAGTGTAGTGTAGTGTAGTGAGGGTGTTATTTATTTGATAGTTTTTTACGCGCCCTTTTTTTATAGTTATATTTTCTTTTAGTCTTTATTAATTTATATCTAAAATCGTCGTAAAATAAGCTTATTAGTAAGATTACAGCACCAATAATAAGCGTATTTAATTTCAAATCGGCTGTAGAGTATAACAAGCCACCCAGTAATCCACCAGCAAAAAAGAATGAAATAATATAAATTCTAAGCTTAATATTTGCTTTTAATTTTTCTCTCTGCGGATAAGATTTAGGAAAGAATAACTGAGAAATATCGATACCTAAATCTGTAAACAGACCAGTTAAGTGTGTGGTGCGCACTACGGCGTTCGATATTTTTGTTACAAAAGAGTTCTGTAAACCCATAGCAAATAGTAGTAAACAAACAATGACGTTAGGCGATTTAATTTCAAAAAAATTGCTTGAGAGTCCGATGGCTATTAAAATGAGCGATTCTATTATTGTAGGGAGAACGAAAACATTAATTTTTCTATTGCCTCTATATTTTTCAATAAGTAAACTGGATAAGAAGGATCCGAAAAGAAACGAGAAAATATATAGAAAATAGATGGTACCTTTCCAGAATTTAAAATTGGCAACATCATAAATAAATAGTGCAAAATGACCGGTAACATTAGTGGTTAACTCTTTAAACGATAAAAAGCCTGTAACATTTACAATACCTGCTACAAAAGAGAGTACCGTGGCAATGCGCAGATTGTGTTTTAAAGTCCTACTTTTACCTTGATGTCTAAACATTTTGTTTCATTACATTCTGAATTAAAAATTTCGAATACCGTATTTTTACAAGTGTTTCGCGGTTTTCTAAGAGAGTATAAAATAAAAAGAAGCAAAACACAATGCCTTTATTTCTGATTAAAATAAACGCAGATATTGGAGTTTACTACGGGTTTATAAAGGTATGAAAACAACGATGAATTAAGCACGTTCTTTCAATTCTTTGGAAAAAGAGTAATGAAACTTTTTTTTTGTTTATCTTTGCCTGACAAAATTGGCAATGAGGTCTGCCTTAAACCGTTCCGCTTGGAGCTAATGACATCTACTTTTAATGGCTTACGCCACTGTGGAATCATTTATTTAAGGCACTATGAAAGCAAATAGAATTAAAAGTTTTTTATTCTCATTCGAGCAAATCCCCTCTTTTTTATATCTTTTAAAATGGATTTTAATCTGTTTGACTTTAGGCGTTATAGTAGGAAGTATATCTGCTTTTTTCCTATTGAGTTTAGAATGGGCAACACATTGGCGCGAATCTCATTTATGGATTATAGCACTATTACCAGTTGGTGGTTTTATCATTGGTTTATCGTATCATTTATATGGAAATAGTGTCGTAAAAGGCAATAATTTATTACTCGAAGAATTTCATACCCCAAAAAAAATCATTCCTTTTAGAATGGTGCCTCTAGTATTGTTTGGAACTATCTTAACCCATTTATTTGGTGGATCAGCGGGTCGTGAAGGAACAGCGGTGCAAATAGGTGGCGCCATTGCAGATCGATTTACAAAGGTTCTTAAACTGTCAAAACGCGATAGAAAGATTATTTTAATTGCTGGGATTAGTGCCGGATTTGCATCTGTATTTGGAACGCCGTTAGCCGGAGGTATTTTCGCATTGGAAGTTTTAGTCTTAGGAAGATTGCGATTGGATGCCATTATCCCCAGTTTTATGGCTGCGGTTTTTGCTGATTATTTTTGTAGCATTTGGAATATTTCTCATACACAGTACCATATAGATGCGATTGCAGAAATGACACCAGTAAATGTACTGTGGTCTTTGCTTGCTGGAATTATTTTTGGTCTTGTAGCAATGCTCTTTTCTAAATCTACACATTTTTGGAGTAATCTTTTTAAAAATAATGTAAACTATCCGCCTTTAAGACCGGTTATTGGTGGAACTATACTGGCAATAGCTATTTATTTTGTGGGAACGACAAAATACATAGGGCTCGGTATACCAACAATTGTGGACGCGTTTAATGTAAACCTTAATTCTTACGATTTTTTATTAAAATTAGTATTCACATCCTTTACACTTGGTGCGGGATTTAAAGGTGGAGAAGTAACGCCTTTATTTTTTATTGGTGCTGCCTTAGGTAATGTATTAGTTTGGTTTATTCCTTTGCCAATGGAGTTGCTCGCAGGAATGGGGTTTGTCGCTGTTTTTGCCGGAGCGACTAATACGCCAATAGCGTGTACTATAATGGGAATAGAGCTTTTTGGGATCGAACCAGGTGTTTTTATCGCACTAGCTTGCTGTACAGCCTATCTGTTTTCCGGGCACTCTGGCGTGTATTCTTCTCAAATTATAGGAAGTCCAAAGCATCATCTATTTCTACGTGAAAAAGGCTTGCATTTATCTGAAATTAAAAATAAAAGAACTAAAAAATGAAAGAGTTAATAACCGTAAGAATTTATTTTGAAAACGGACAAAAAATTCAAAATCAGTCCTTTTGGAAAAAAATGTATGCTTCAGATTTTTCAACAGAACTTTTAAAAAAGGCCAAGGCTTTTGGGTTACAACAAGTTTTGCATCTCAATGTGAGTAAGGGGTATTTCAAAAATCAGAGTATAATTTGGGGTACAAGTGAAATGCGCCACCTTAAACACCCGCATCTTATTGAAATAATGGACACCCCGTTTAAAATACATCAGTTTCTTGAGGAACAAAAAGCACTGTTACAGGAAATTACAACGGTGATTGTTAAAAACGAGATTTTAATTAAGTAATTACTCGGTGCAACGAGCAGTATTGTTTAAGAAAGTAGTGGGCTTTAGGAACTAAATCCGGAATCCATCTCAAATCAGCTGTAAATATAAGGTTAGTTAAAGCAGAGCCACGCCGAACTTAAATAGAATGGCAACCGCAAAGGAACTGTGTTTGTATTTTTTATTTCGCTTTTAAAATTCCAATTGATTAAAAACCTAAAAAGCTACAACGTGATCTTTAGAAGGAAACGGTAAAGATTAAATAAGGGTTAAAAACGGTTTCTATTAGTACTCTTTTACTGCGCTATCTTTTACCACTTTTGTTTTCGATACATAATCGTGAAATCCGTTGTTGGTAAAGACAAACGAAATGCGGTCGAACGGAATTAAGCGACAAAAGGTGCGATTAATAATCTCGCCACTTTTGGGCTTTTCGCCATTTAGTTTTACCACTTTGGTTTTGGTGATAAACTTACCTACCGTTTTTTGAAACTTTAATTCCATAATAGCGTAATAGGCAAGGTAGGTTCCGAAAATGAGCGCATAAATTAAAAATGAAATCATCGATTGGCTAGAGGGGGCAATAAAGTACTCAATGATAAAGCTTCCTATAAATACTATAATTAACCAAACAATAAAATCGATTGTAAAATTTAAAAGACGAACTCCAGAATCCACACTACTCGTTTTTACTTCTTGCGTTTTTACAAGCGTTGCTTTTTCCTTAAGCTCCTCAAATTCGCTGGTATTAATAGCTCGTTTTTCAATTTCAGAATGTGCAGCTTCTATCGCTGTTGCATTGTAATTTGAAGTGTCGACAGTTACTATTTTTATTAATTCTTCATTAGACCTTTCGGACATCACTTTTGTAAATTCGTTTTCCATTAAAAGGATTGTGGTTTTTTGGGATAAGAGATTTCGGCTATTATAAACAACTAATTTAATACATTAAGAGCGAAAAAAAACCGGATTGTGGCGCGAATTTGTAAATGAGTTTCTATATAATGGTATAAAATAGTTGCGGTTATTCAATTTTATTTCGGTTTTCATCGTACAAGCCCACTAACAAACTGTTGCCTTCACTGTCTATTTTTAGACCGCCATATTTAGCATTCTCGTACTTTTCTGCCGTGCCCTCTTGAAAGAAGAAAGATTCGGCACCAATAGTAATACCGTTCCATTGTCTCGCGTTGTATTCTATAAGAAACTCTTTTCTGTTAAGCGGAGTTTTATGGTTTTGGAGACGTACTCTTTTAGCAACTTTGTTATCATCTAAAGTAACAACGCAAAAGCCTCTTTTAGAGCTATCCTCATTGTCGTAATTGTCGTTAAGATTGTCTGAGATGGCATAGCGTAAATCCATATAATCGCCTTGCATTAACGAGCGTGGATCTACTGGGGTTAATTCTAATAAAATAAGCGTTCCATCGGTAAGTAAGGTTTCCTTTTTTACTACAGAATTGTTAAATACTACCAATACAATAATAAGGTTTAGTAGTATGATGATCCATTTATATTTTTTCATTAGAATTTAGCTGTTTTGAAGTGAATAGATAGAGTAAAATAAATACCATTCCAGAAGACAGTAAAAGGATCGACTTGATTAGCAAGGTGAAATGTAAGTCGTAATAATACTGAATTGTAAAATATATAAAAGCGATTATACCGATGGCTAATCCTGTTTTATAGTTAACCAATACGCTTAATAATATAATTAAAAGTGTGCCAGAAATTGCTGGTAAAAATAGGGTAGAGCTTAGTATTAAAGCACTCAATATGTAAATAATTATTTTCGTTTTAGCCTCTGCGATCTCGTTTATTTTAATAATTATGGATATTAAATATAAAATTATAGCGATTATAGCGACAGACGATAGCCAAAGCATTTGCACGGGCTCTGTAGTTAAAATGGTTTCACCAAGAGTGATAAAACCAAATAGCAAAGAGAAAATAAGCGCTGTTTTTAATGGATTATAAAGTTTCGATAGTTTTTTACTTGACACTATTATTTTAGCTTCATTTAGAAAGACATAGGTGAGTAGCAAAGTGCACATTGCAATATATAGATGAACGACAGTGTAAACGTCATTTAAAACGATTAAAGCAAGAAAACCTCCACTAATTATTAATATAGAAATAAATGAAAACATATAATTCTGAGTAACATACAAAGCGCTAAATGCTATTATTATGAATAGCATAACAATAAAATTATAACCTAAATCCATACCGTATAGGCCAAAAGCTAATAGAATAAAACCAATGGCATACATAGAAAAGCTAATCGTATCGATAATAAGTTTAGAAACTGCTTTGTTTATTGCGGTTGCCGCAATGATAAATGAGGCTCCGAAAATTAAAAGCCCTATTTCAGAGTTATATAAACCAGTAATCGCCAGAAAGCCTATAAAGAAAAGTGATGCAAATAAACCTCCAAAAACAGAAAGTACCTTAATCGCTTCACTGGAAGTGTTCTCTACTTTCTGTGTATACTCTTCAAGAATAGCCTCTTCGTTACATTCAAATGTTGCACCTTCCGATAAACGAATCGTATCTAATAAGACCTTTTTATGCGCTAATTTATCCATTTTTTCTGAAGATTGATTAGGTTTTTAATAACTAAGGTTACACTGGTAATAACGAATATGGTAATTAAGAAAAACATACCAAAATCATCAGATAATTTAATGAGCAATGCAGAAATAATAACGATTACACTAAACGGAATCACTGAGAGATAAAAACCATTTCTTGCTTTTAATCCGTACCATATTCCTGCACTATAAGCTAGTAGACTTACTGTAAGTAATACAAATAAAGTACCTTTAGAGTTATCGAATAAACCAAAACTAATACCAATTGTACTTGAAGTAACAACGGCCAATGCTAAGCTATTTGTAAACCAACGTGGCGGCTTTAAGGCGTTATTAATTTTGTTTATAAATAGAGTTGCTATTAAAAACACACTATTACAGGAGAATAGTAAAGTCGTTATAAAAACAAAAGACCAGTTATGTGCTATTTGTTGCGAATATAATACGATTGTGGTGTTTGTTAAGAGGATGAAAATAAGCCACAAAGGAGCGAAATTTGAAACAGCAACCCACAAGGTTATAAGTAAAGTCCAACCCAGAAAAAAGTCGTACGCATTAGCTCCTGTTTGATAAATCTGACCAAAAATTGCAAATAAAACACCTACTAACATTGCTGCGCCAGTTAGTATTATGTTTTTAATATCATGACTTAATTTAGAGAATAAAATTACTAAAGTAGTTGCGGTTATTAAACCTTCAACTAATCCAATTTTAAAGAATTTATCGAGGTGCGCCCAATTGTAAGCAAAAAAGAAAATAATTCCTGCTATTGTAAAGCTAACGCCTAAACTGATAAAGAATAGTCTAAGGAACTTCTGCCAAGCTTCTTTAGTGCTGTAGATGTTTTCTTTAAGCGTTTGGTCTATGTTTTTTACAGACCAATTACTATGTCGACTTATTATTTGGATGTCGTCTCTTTCAATTTTTGCCATACGTTTAATTATTTGGACCGTTTTATTATACCGCCACAGTGTGATGTGTTATGAGTATCAATTTTTATATAAAAAAAAACTAGACGTCACAACAATGCTGTTCACTTTGGTAAAGTATTAAAACAGGTGTTTTATATATGTCGTATCTAAATTTTTGTTGTCTTTTGCCTAAAAGAGGTATAAAAACGATTTTGCAATAGCACAAATTATAACCACGACAAAAATTATAGCACCAGCAATTATTTGAAATTTTAAGTAATTGGAGACGGTATCCCAAAACGAATTATTTTTCATAGTTTAGAGTTCATAGTAGTGCCTTTAAATTATATAAAGATTGTTTTTTTTGATGGATTCTTGATGTTTTTTTAGCATCATTTCATTCCTATTCAACGTGTCTAAAACTGTAAAAATGCCGTTAAAAACAGACGTGTAAAAATGGTGTACCATGTTAAATACTAAACTGATGGATTTCGTTTATCGACTTTAAATTTTCTTGAATATTTCATTTTATTACCATAATAATTACCTTCTAAAACCACGCGCCAAAAAATAGAAACATCCTTATAGTTTACCGATTGTAAGCCACTTTCTTGAGGGTAATTGAATTGTATGGTAGAGGTGTCTCTAAAATCTGTTAATGGTTTTTTATGCGATGTAAAGATGGTTTCTATAGCGGTCGACGTTGATGAGCCTCTAGAATCTGTGACTTCTTCTATAATTTCATAATAGAGCGTTTGGTTAGATAAATTAAATTTCTTGGTTTTGTAAATTTTGCAATAAAAGCCGTCGTCATTTTGTAACGTTTCTAGAGATACTTTTCCCAGCGCACCTTTAATAAATTGATTACTAACAAAAACTAAAAGAAAAACTAAAATAACACCTAAAACTATATATAGAGTATTAAAATCGGGTATATAATAGCTGTATATAGCGCCAAAAATTAAGATAAAAATTAAGGAGATAAACAAATTGGTCTGCAAATAAAACTTCTCCTTAATTTCAAATACTTCATAAGGTCTGTTTTTGTTTTCGAAGTTAAAATAATGCGTGGTTTTTATTTCATTTTTAGAGCTTACTACCGCTTTTATCTTGGTAAATGCGCTTCTTTCTATTGTACTGCTATCGTTTTCATTAATAGCCAGTATAATGTCGCAACTATAAGAAAAGCTCACGTTTTTACCGCTGTAGGATTCTATGCTGTCCGCAGGTAAATCAAAAGAAAAAGGAAGGGTATACGTTTCCTTTTTATGTAGAGCCTGGTCGTGTGCCAATTCTATAGTTAACACGTGTTCCTTTTGACTCGTCATTCGGCCTCTGGCTTCAAAATAAATCATTCCAGTAATTCCATCGGCGTGAATAGTTTCCGAAGCCAAAATAGTGCAGTAACCCGATACCACGTTTGCCGTAGACACGCTTTCTATTATAAACTCTTGTGTAAAGATCGTTTTAGTCATTGATAGGTTTCGTAAAGATGGTTAATAATTGCTCTGTAATTGTCTTTAAATTTTTTTATTAATACCGTGGAATCCTTTACCGAAAATAGATTCTCGCATTCTAGACCTTCAGGCGTTGCTAAAAGTAAACGTTTATTTAGTATCAGCTGAAGTGTTTCTGGTTCAATCCCGTTAAATTGAAACGAATATATCTTTTTTTTAGCAATTAAACACTCCCATTTTCTGGTGTAATGTGTGGTGTAAACGATGGTTTTCTTCTGTTTAAATAATTGTAAGCGTTCCTTAATTTTTAAATGATGAATACTATCTATGAAAAGAATTTCTTTAGTATGGTTTAGTACTTCTGATGCTGAAGATTTCGCATTAAGAAACACGATAGGGAACTCTTTTAACTGTTGGTGCACAGACCTTAAATGTGTCGTTTTTCCGCGGCCTTGTTTCCCTAAAAACTCAATAGTAAGTAATTCTTCGGGTTGTTTAATTTTTGAGATAAGGGCTTCCATATTAAATCGCGGCACGAGAACTGCGTTGATATCCTCGGCTAATAGACCAGAAAACGGATTGTATGTTAAGTTGGTTTTCAAAGGGGGTATTTTATAAAAAGAATCTTAATTTTTTACGCGTTTTCCATCTCTCGAAATGCGATACCAGTGCTCACTTTCCCAAGCCGTATATTCACCATCGTTAACTGTTTTGCAAGTGTTGGATACTTTTGCAAAGTGGCCTTCAAACGGATAAGCACATTCAAATTGAGGTTCTATTATAACTTCTCCTTTGGTATTGGCATAACCAATTTTTCCGTTTTTAAGGATTCTAAACAATCCGCTTTCTACAAAATCAGGACCATTATCGTATTTAAAAACCTCAAATATTTCATTGGCATTACGATCAATACCCAAAATTCTTCCCGTTTCTTTTTCAACGACCATTCCTAAATCGCGAATGGTGTCGGTAAAACAATAATCGTATTTTCCCACAGGAATAATTAAATCTCCTTTAGAATTCATATAGCCTGAAGACGCTCCGGTTTTATCAGAATTACTCAAGCTAAATTTTACTAAGTAATAGTCTTTGTTCGAGGTGCAAGCCACCATAAGGCATATAATAACAATTCCTGCAATGCGTTTTTTCATATTATTTTATAATTTAAGGCACCTAAAATAGATGACTATGGGTGTGCTCTTTAAAATAAGGATTCAAAATTATTGGTTCCCTTTTAATGCGGGTTAATTAGCGGGTTCAATATAAGTAATAGTTACTTTAAATTGTTGTAAAATACGCAACGAAGAGTGTTTTCTTCACAATGACTGTTGGAGATAGTAAATAGATATACTAGGTTTCATTTTTTTAAGCACTGTGACGCTTATATTACTATTTTGTTTTTATTATTTGATAGATAAACCTTTATAATCGGGTATGTAATGGAATTTATTAAAGTATCTTTGCCGATTATTACTCATTTTCGATACTAATGATCTCTTTATAGCACTGTGGCCCATTGCTAAGAATTTATTTTTGACTATTTTGAATCGATCTTTTATCCATTATATTCAGTTAAAAAAGTAGATTAGTCGTTTTTACTTCTTAATCGAAAACAATACAATTATTTATGAGCACAGATATTACTATTAATAAACCTGCACCTTTTGTTCCGGAAAAACGTTTAGAATTATTTAATCGCGCGACAGATGTTAAACTAACTATAAAAGCTTTAGAAGCAGGGAAACATGTTTTAATTACCGCTTTTTATAGCAATGGATTGGTGCTTCTTAAAGCCTTACAAGACCATCTTAAAAAGCAGTTTCCTAATAAAACATTTTTAGAGCAGCGCAAATACCGATCGGAATACCGAAAACTATCGAATCTTATAGTCATAGAAATTGCAGATCATAAATTAATAGTAAAAAAAGCACCGGTAATTGGTTGGTTGGAAAGACTGTATCCTGAAACTTCTAATTTTTTATTGACTTTTCCACAAGTACAAGGCTTAAACAGCTCTTGGCAATGGTACGAAAAAGGGGTGTTAATTCCGGTGTTAAGAAATAAATTACACCCGTATTACGGCACGTACGTGCCGACTCGTTTTGATCATTTAGAGTTGTTCGATAATTGGTTGAAGCGCTATGAAGGAGCGAAAAAAACAGCGATCGATGTTGGGTTTGGTAGTGGCGTACTGTCTTTACAACTCGTAAAACACGGATTTCAGAAAGTCTTAGGAACCGATATTAACCCGAATGCCGTGGTAGGACTAACTGAGTTTATGGGCGACACGAAGTTATCTCGTAAAATAGAATTAGACCACGGATCTCTTTTTGGTAAATTTGAGCAGCAGACAGAACTGATTGTTTTTAATCCGCCGTGGTTACCAGAACCTCGCAGGGTGGATGCTCTTGATGAAGCTATATATTACCCTAAAAACTTGTTTCCTGATTTCTTTAAAGGTGCCAGGGAGCGTCTTTTAGACGATGGTCATTTGGTACTGCTTTTTTCAAATTTGGCTCAAATTACTAACGTTACCAAAGAGCATCCCATCGAAAGGGAGCTTGCGGAGGGCGGACGTTTTAAATTGCAACACTGTTATAAGAAAAGTGTGCGAGGCGCTTCAAAACAAACAAATCGCGACCAACATTGGCGTTCGGAAGAAGAAGTGGAGTTGTGGGTGCTTGTAAAAAACTAAGACTGTTATTGGTGGTTTTACCCACAGTATCTCCCGAGGTTTTGCTTCGGGTTCTACATTTAGATACTTAAGTTTTATGAAGAATTAAGAACTATAGCAATTTATTTTTTAACGTTATCCCTTTTCTTAAGCACACCTAATAGTTGCCCAATTCCAATTCCAAAATACGTTCGGTCTTTGTTTATTTGCACCATTGGCGATAGACTAAGTCCGTAGATTCGCGTAAATGGGAATTCTATTTTTGGGTTAATAATAAGACTTAGTGTTCGGTAACGATGGTATTGATAACTGTAATTTTTATCTAACAGGTAGGCTGAATCTCTTTGCCAATTTGTGGCCTCTTTTATAGTAGTAAGGCCTATGCCCATAGAAAGATTTAATCTAATACTCCCTTTGTTATTTAACTTAATAATCCGTCCAGCTCCTATTTGGTAATTTTCCATAGTATCGAAAGGGCCAATTAATCCAAGCGTAAAGAGACCTGGAAAACCCCTGCTAAAATCATCAGGTTGCCGTTTTGGTTTTCGCAAATTTCCAGTATACCCAATTTTAAAGGAATAGGTTTCGTTGTAAATGTAATTTGCGTTGAGATCAATTCCTATATAATTTCCTAAGTTATAATCCATTGATAAATACAACGCATTGTTTTCAGACCACTGCGCATTTACCGACGGCACAAAAATAGTCAATGTAAAAAGTAGTAGTAATTTTTTCATAGGTTTTAGTCCCTTGGGGTGAATTATAATATATAATACCAGCGGAAATATTAAATTTAATGGAAGCTAAGCGAATACAGCTAAATTGAAATGTTTTCTATTGTAACCGTATACTATCTAAAAATAACGTAAAAGATTCCTCTCTTTTATTACCAATTAAAAAACCAATTTCTTCAAAAGATTCTGCCGAAAAATTAGTCATCTCTAGCGTTCTTCCGCGAAAGGAAGGATACAAGTCTTTTAAAGGAATACTAATGTCTTCCCATTCTCCCGATGTTTTAAAAGTCGTAATATAAGAATGGACATCTGTCGCTTTTGTTTTTACTCTAAACTGATAGGTTTTTCCATCACCGCGAAGTCTTAAAACAATATTCGAAAATCCTTCTACGCTAGTTTTCTCTGTATTGAAACGCAAAGACGAAAAACCGCCATTATTTTTTAAAGAGACGCTGCCAGTGAAAACACCGTTGCCATCTTTGTTGAGAGAGAAAGTGCCGTTAGAGCGCCCTCCCATAACGACATCATCTACTACGCGCCAGTTTGTAATGTTGGAAGATGTATTAAAATTGAAAATTATAGCCATTGTTTGTGTGGTTGTTAAGATTATAATATACAGTAATAATTTCATAGTAGGAGTTGTTTTTGCCTTTTGTTGTGTCTTTCTTAAATAAAGTAAACAACAATTGAATTGCTAACTAAGATAAAGAAAATACCGTGACCCTAAATTAAGGTGTCGGCGTTTATTATTCTATAGCCGTCCCCAAAGCGACCAATGCTTTAAAATTATTTAAAAAAGGTATTCAGTCTATTTGTAAACTTTAGTTTATTACCCATTTAAGCGGTGTTAAATTAATGTATAGCGACAAATTATTAAAGACTAATAATTAACTATTCGGTAATTATATTTTAATGAGGTGCTAACTTTCTTTAGGGGAAAAAGAACGGAATTTGCATAAAAAACTATGGAATTATTCTTATTAAGTTTTGGTGCCTTATTCTCGATTATGAATCCTTTAGGAACTGTACCTGTTTTTGTGGGGTTAACGCAAGAACACAGTAAAAAGGAGCGCGCTATAACGGCCTTTTGGACGGCTTTAAATGTCTTTGTTATTTTGCTTTTATCATTTTTTGCGGGCAAGTATATCTTGTCCTTTTTCGGAATCAGTTTGAATGCGCTTAAAATTGCCGGCGGACTTATTATCGCGTCCTCTGGTTTTGCTTTGTTAACAGGGAAATTTGGAGAACATAAAGGAATGAAACGCGAGCGTGTGCAAAAAGATATACATTCGCGAGATTCTATATCGTTAACACCGTTATCTATACCAATGCTGGCAGGGCCTGGAACTATCTCGCTCTTGATCGCTTATAACCAAGAATATCAGAAAATATATGAAATATGGACGCTTTTAGGAGCGATGCTTTTAGTCACGATATGTATTTATGTAATACTAAAAAGCGCCCATTTCATCGTTAAATTCTTGGGCGCTTCTGGTATTAATGCACTTTCCCGAATTATCGGGTTTATCGTTATCGCCATAGGCGTAGAGTATATTATCGCCTCGGTGGTCGATATATTGTCTCGTATCGCTCTATAACGGAATATTTCCGTGCTTGCGTTTTGGTGTTTCGATCTGCTTGTCTTCTAGCATAGCGAAAGCTTTTATTAACTTTCGGCGGGTATCTTGTGGTAAAATAACTTCGTCTATAAATCCACGTTCTGCGGCACTGTACGGATTTGCAAAAAGAGCGGCATATTCAGCTTCTTTTTCTTTCCATTTGCCGTCGCTATCTTCGGCTGCAGAGATTTCTTTCTTAAAGATAATTTCCGCTGCTCCTTTAGCGCCCATTACTGCAATTTCAGCACTTGGCCACGCATAGTTCATATCGGCACCAATGTGTTTCGAGTTCATTACATCGTAAGCGCCACCGTAGGCTTTACGTGTAATAACGGTAATACGAGGTACAGTTGCTTCACTAAAAGCATACAATAATTTTGCTCCGTTAGTAATAATTGCGTTCCATTCTTGATCGGTTCCCGGTAAAAATCCAGGCACATCTTCTAAGACTAGTAATGGAATGTTGAAGCAATCGCAGAAACGGACAAATCGTGCCGCTTTTGTTGAACTATCAACATCTAAAACGCCGGCTAAATATAACGGCTGATTGGCAACAATACCAATGCTTTTCCCGCCCAACCGTGCAAAACCGACCACTATATTTTCTGCAAAATTCTTATGAATTTCGTAAAACGAGTCTTCGTCAATTATACCGTTAATAACGCTGTGCATATCGTACGGTTTATTTGCGTTATCAGGAATTATATTTGCTAATACCTCGCGCGTTTCCTCTTTTAATTCAAAAGGAAGGGCTTTCGTTTTTTCGGTATTATTCTGAGGAAGATAGCTCATTAATTTTTTAACATCTTCCAAACATTCAATATCGTTAGCCGATGTAATATGAGTTACTCCCGATTTTGTGGAGTGTGTGCTCGCACCACCCAATTCTTCAGAGGTTACGGTTTCGTTAGTTACCGTCTTTACAACATTTGGGCCTGTTACAAACATATAACTGGTATTTTCTACCATAAGTGTAAAATCGGTCATTGCTGGCGAATACACGGCACCACCGGCACAAGGTCCCATTATGGCTGAAATTTGAGGAATTACTCCCGAAGCTTGAACATTTTTGTAAAAAATATCGGCATAACCACCAAGCGAGCGTACTCCTTCTTGAATACGCGCACCACCAGAATCATTAAGTCCGATAATGGGAGCACCTACTTTTACTGCTAAATCCATTACTTTACATATTTTTTCGGCGTGCGTTTCAGAAAGTGAGCCTCCAAAAACGGTGAAATCTTGGGCAAAAACATAAATCAATCTTCCGCTTATTGTTCCGTAACCTGTAACAACCCCATCACCATAAAACTGCTGATTTTCCATTCCGAAATCTTTAGTTCGGTGTGTGACTAACGCTCCAATTTCTTCAAAAGAACCATCGTCTAAAAGGTAAGTCACCCGTTCGCGTGCTGTTAATTTCTTTTTTTCGTGTTGTTTATCTATACGTACCTGTCCGCCACCCAAGTGAGCTAACGTCAGTTTTTTGTTTAAATCTTTAATTTTAGAATCCATTTTTCTAAGTGTATTTTAAAATGCGCGCTTAAAAGCACATTGCATTGTTTTTTATTGTGATGAGCGCTTATTTCGTTGGTACGCGTAGCACTTTTTGATCTTCAATATATTGTTTCAGAGCTATTTTCGCGGCTATTTTTGCTTCATTCTCTTGTTTTGCTTTTATAGCTTCTGGCGAATAAAACTGCTTAACGAAATGCGTATTGAAATGCCCTGAGGTAAACGCTTCGTGTTGGCAAACAAAAGCACCAAAAGTTAAAGTGGTCTGTATGCCTTCCACTTTATACGCGCTAATGGCTGTACTCATTAATTGAATAGCTTCAGCTCTTGTGTCGCCATAGGTTATTAATTTGGCCAACATTGGGTCGTAATAAATAGGGATATCCATTCCTTGCTCGAAACCATTATCCACTCTAATGTTTTCGCCCACTGGTAATTGGTACACGTCTAAATGCCCCACGCTAGGTAAAAAATCGTTTAATGGATCTTCGGCGTACACACGTAATTCGATAGCGTGTCCTTTAATTTTTAAATCGCTTTGTTTAAGTTGAAGCACTTCATTCCTTGCGACTCTAATCTGCAATTCGACTAAGTCGGTACCCGTAATAAGCTCGGTAACGGGGTGTTCTACTTGCAAACGCGTATTCATTTCTAGAAAATAGAAATTGAGGTCGTCGTCTAATAAAAACTCCACTGTTCCTGCATTTACATAATCGCAAGCTTTAGCTACTTCTATAGCGGCTTGTCCCATCTTCTCTCGCAATTCGGGAGTCAATACAGCGGAAGGAGCTTCTTCGACAACTTTTTGATGGCGCCGCTGTATACTACATTCTCGCTCGAATAAATGAATCACATTACCGTGATTATCGGCCATTATTTGTATTTCAATATGTCGCGGAGAGGCCACATATTTCTCGATAAATACGGAACCATCACCAAAAGCGTTTACAGCTTCACTGATGGCGCGATCCATTTGCGATTCGAAGTCCGCTTCCTTTTCTACCACGCGCATTCCTTTTCCTCCACCACCGGCAGAGGCTTTAATAAGAATTGGAAAGCCAATGGTAGTAGCAATTTTTTTAGCTTCAGGAATATCGGTAATCGCTTCTGCGGTACCCGGAACCATTGGGATATCGTACGCTTTAACCGCTTCTTTGGCTGCTAATTTACTTCCCATTATTTTAATGGCTTTGGATTTCGGACCAATAAAAAGGATGTTATTTTGTTCTGCTTTTTCCGCAAATCCAGCATTTTCAGAGAGGAAACCATATCCTGGATGAATGGCATCGACATTTAAGCTTTTCGCAACTTCAATAATTTTATCGCCTAATAAATAGGATTGATTTGAAGGCGCTTCACCAATTAAAACGGCTTCGTCTGCATATTTTACGTGCGGCGCATTTCTGTCGGCAGTAGAATATACTGCGACCGTTTTAATGCCCATTTTTTTTGCTGTTCGCATGACACGAATGGCAATTTCACCTCTATTTGCTACTAGTAATTTCTTCATCTTAATTTTCAAATTCAATTAATAATTGATTTTTCTCTACGGCATCTCCCGTCTTCACAGCAATAGATTTAATAATGCCATCGCGAGGTGAATTAAATACATTTTCCATCTTCATTGCTTCTAAAATTAACAAAGGATCATTTTCTTTAACCTCCTGACCTTCGCTTACATTTAAAGATAAAATAAGGCCTGGCATCGGTGCTTTAATGTCGTTTATTGTTTTGGACGCTCCAATCTCAAATCCCATTTCTTTAATTAAATCATCGAGTTCGTCGTTTATTTGAACGGCGTAAGTGGTGTCATTGATTTCCACTTTATAACTCTTTTTATTAAAATCTGAAGCTAAAATCTGTGCCTTAAACGAGGTATTGTTCTCAAGAATATGAAACGTATTGTCCGCTGTTTTTAAAGCATCTAATGTTGAAACGCTGTCTTGCGATAACTCAAAATTATAGTTAGAATTGACGCTTGTTTTATATGTTTTACTCATAAAATTGTGTGTATTTCGAACCTTAAAGATAAGGTGTTATTTGGTATTTTTAAAAATGGATATGCTTTGATGTCTTTTTATAGCCTTTCGAGAGAGTAAAACACCTATGATTAATGAAACGAAAGCCCCAACCCAAATGCCTGGAATAAAGTCTATAAACAAGAAGAAATCGTAGGCGCCGTGAAATAAAACAGCTAATAATAAACCGGTTAAATTAAGTACTATTTTGTTTTTTGAAAACTTCGCTTTTCCCATAAAATAGCCCATTAGGATTCCAAAAGTAGCATGTGCTGGTACGGCAGTAAAGGCTCTTAAGAGAGCTGTTGATGCTCCGCCTTCTAAAACATATAATACATTCTCGGTAGCGGCAAAACCCATAGACACCATAACGGCGTAAACGATGCCGTCGAACCGTTCGTTAAATTCTTTTCGGCGTTGTGCAAAGAATAATACAATAAGGTATTTGCTAAATTCTTCTGAAAACCCAACGACCACAAAAGCTTGAATACATTGTTGTACTACATTGAGATTGTCGGTAACCGGTAAGGCGATTTTGAAGACACTATATAGAATAGTCGTTATAAAAATGCTAACTATAGCGCCCAATAGAAATGAAATGAGAAGTAGCCATTTCGGCTCTCTTTCATATTTATCCTTACTATAAATATAAATAATGATTATAAAAATAGGGGCGAGGGCTAGTAGAAGTAGACTCATTTAGTTGCTGCGTTGTTCTATGGATTTTAAAACCTTTAGGTAGTACCTATAATTTGAAGCCACAAAATGCCCATTGGTTGTACTATGTTTCAATAGTACTTTGAACGCTTCAAAAGTTACTAATTTTAAAGCCTCCACTTCCTCAACTTGAGGTACAAGTTCTGATAGCGGTACTTTCAATTCCGCCATAAAGGTATGGTGAAATTCATTATCGATAATACCATTATTATATGATTTGAAACAGTCAAAAACACCAATTTTATGCAAATCGGAAGTCGTTATTTTCAAGCCAATTTCCTCTTGAGTTTCTCTAATGCCACCATTGGTAATGGATTCGCCAGCATCGACGTGACCAGAAACGGAAACATCCCAAAGTAGCGGGTATATTGCTTTTGATGCTGCACGCTGCTGTAATAATATATAACCGTCTTTGGTGTAAAACCAAATGTGGGCGGTATTATGATACAACCCTTGACTGTGAATTTCAGATTTTAAAGCTGTTTTACCAGTGGCTTCTCCCGTTTGGGTTACAATATCTATACACTCTTCTGTCATATCAAAAAGAGCCTCTAAAAAGAGGCTCGTAATTATTTTTAGTTAAATTCAGCTTCGCTGGCTATTCAAAATAGGAGAACGTTTCGCCGTCTTCAATTTTAAGTAAGGTTTCGTAAATTAATTTAATCACGTTTTCTACATCGTCTCTGTGCACGGTTTCTACCGTTGTATGCATATAGCGTAATGGTAACGAAATTAAGGCAGAAGCTACGCCGCCATTGCTATAGGCAAAGGCATCGGTATCTGTTCCTGTTGCGCGCGATAAAGCAGTACGTTGAAAAGGAATCTTGTTAGCATCGGCAGTATCGGTAATTAAATCACGTAATTTTTGTTGAACTGCTGGTGCGTAAGCTATAGCAGGTCCTTTACCAATTTCGCAATGTCCTTGCGCTTTTTGGTTAATCATTGGTGTTGTTGTATCGTGTGTTACATCGGTAACAATCGCCACGTTTGGCTTAATACGCTCACTAATCATTTGTGCACCACGTAAACCAATTTCCTCTTGTACAGAGTTGGTAATGTAAAGTCCGAAAGGTAATTCTTTCTTATTTTCTTTTAGTAGACGCGCTACTTCAGCAATCATAAAACCACCCATTCTATTGTCTAATGCACGACAAACAAAGTTGTTTTTGTTTAAAATATGAAATTCGTCTGGGTAGGTAATTACACAACCCACGTGTACGCCAAGGGCTTCAACTTCATCTTTAGTTTTACAACCACAGTCAATAAAAATATTATCAGGTTTTGGAGCCTCCTCTTTCGATTTATTTCTAGTGTGAATCGCTGGCCATCCAAAAACACCTTTTACAATGCCATCTTTAGTGTGAATATTTACTACTTTACTCGGTGCAATTTGGTGATCACTACCACCATTTCTTATCACGTAAATAAGTCCGTCGTCATTAATATAATTTACATACCACGAAATTTCGTCTGCGTGGCCCTCAATAACCACTTTATATTTTGCATCAGGATTAATAACTCCTACCGCGGTACCATACGTATCTGTAATAAATTCATCGACGTAAGGCTTTAGATAATCCATCCAGATTTTCTGGCCACCCCATTCGTAACCTGTAGGTGCAGCGTTATTTAAATATTTTTCTAAAAAGTCCATAGACTTCTCGTTAAGAATTGTCTTTTTTGCCATTATTTTTAATTTTGCACTAAAGTAGCAATAAACAATTATACTGACTATTAATTAGTAATTTTGTAACATAATAATTAAAAGTTTGGAACGATTTTAGCGTTTGGTGTTATATGAAAAACATGTTATTTCTATTACTATTTTTTTTACTGTATTCACCGCTATATTTATATGCGCAGATAGTACCCGTAGAAAATGATTCTATTGTATTAGAGTACACGTTAATTGATGGCGATTCTATACCTGTAAATGCTATTAATTTAAATGAAGTAATGCTTTTACACCAATTGCATTTTGGTTCCTCATTAGAGCGTAGAAAGTATGTAATATTACGCCGAAAAACATTAAAGGTTTACCCTTATGCAACACTAGCTGCAAATCGTTTAGAATCGTTGAGTGAACGCTTAAATTCTTTAGAGTCGAAACGCGACAAACGCGTTTATGCCCGAAGAATACATAAGTATATTGAAAGTGAGTTCTCTGAAGAATTAAAAAAATTAACCCGAACTGAAGGTCAGATTTTAGTAAAACTAGTTCACCGTCAAACGGGCAACACCACCTTCGATCTCATTAAAGAACTCCGTAATGGCTGGCGCGCCTTTTGGTTTAATACAACGGCGAGTTTGTTTAGTATTTCACTCAAAGAAGAGTTCGACCCCGTTAATGTTAAGGAGGATTATTATATAGAAGATATTTTGGAACGTAGTTTCCAGAGTGGGAGTTTAGAACGTCAAGAGCCCGCTATCCAATTCGATTTTTATGAATTATCTAATAAATGGTTAAAATAGAAACTAATTAATGCGTATTCAAACCCCTTTCGAAGAGAAACTTAACACACTATCGCACGCCATAACAGCCGTTTTGGGTGTTTTAGGACTCGTGTTTTTAATTTTTAAAGACACCAATAAAACCGATTGGAGTTTGTTTAGTGTCGTTCTTTATGGCTGCTCGATTATTGTGCTGTTTAGTGCTTCGGCATTTTACCATTACGAAAAGAAAGAATCGAGAAAGCATTATTTTAGAATTCTCGATCACATCAGTATTTATATACTCATTGCTGGAACGTATACGCCAGTTGTACTTATTACGCTATCCGATAGTTTGGGGTGGCCGCTGTTTTATGCCGTTTGGGGCATTGCTTTTTTTGGCGTGTTTTTAAAACTGTTTTATACGGGACGATTCGAAGTCTTTTCTACACTTTTATACTTAATAATGGGTTGGCTTATTGTGTTCGATTATACGCGGTTAGCAGAATTAATGCCTACTAACGGATTGCTTTTACTCGCTGCCGGTGGTGCAGCCTATACTTTTGGGATTGTGTTTTATAGCGTCGAAAAAATACCGTACAATCACGTGATTTGGCACCTATTTGTTATTGGCGGTGCCTTGTTTCACTTTTTTATGATTTATTTCTACGTTATTTAGTGACGGTCTCTTTTAGTTCATCATATCGGCAATAATAGGTTTTAATCCTGCAAAGAAGAATTCAACAGCAATAACCATTACAATTAAACCCATTAAACGCATCATTACATTATTCCCTGTTTCACCCAATATTTTAATGATTTTTGACGAACTATAAAGAATAACAAAAGTTAATAACATTACGACAACAATCGATAAAATTAAGACGACTTTTAATTCGATTGAATTGGCGTCTTCCATCATAACAATAGCGTTTGTTAGTGCCCCAGGTCCGCAAATCATAGGAATTGCTAATGGGGTTACCGAAATATCGCTAACATAACTTTTTACTTCCGCCGGATTTACTTTTACTTTTCCCAGTCGTGCTTGCAGCATATCCATTCCCATTAAAAAGAAAATCACACCCCCTACCACTCTAAAACTATCTACAGAAATTCCGAAGAATTTAAAGAGTAATTGCCCCGAAAAGGCAAAAATAACGATAGATATAAACGCCACGATCGATGCTTTTTTTGCTATTCGAGTTCGGTCGGCACTTTCGAGATCTCGCGTCATTGTCATAAAAATAGTCATCGTTCCTAGGGGATTGATTAACGTAAAAAAGGAGGTGAATGACAATAAGGCAAAGGATAAAATATCGTTCATATATGCAATGATAATCAGTTTATAATTAATGCGTTATAATTTTAATGCGCGAAATTAATAAAAAAAGAAGGTTATGAGAACATAATTATTGGATTAATATAAAAATCTACTGTGAGATAAAGGATTTAGTACTGTCAATTTATTAATTTCGCCATCTTAAAATAAGAATATGATTACAGTAGATAATATAGCCGTTGAGTTTAGCGGAACAACGTTGTTTAAAGATGTGAATTTTGTCATTAATGAAAATGACAAGATTGCTTTAATGGGGAAAAATGGCGCAGGAAAGTCGACAATGATGAAAATTATTGCGGGTGAACAAGCAGCGACTAGAGGTAAAGTAGGATGCCCTAAGGAGACGGTAATCGCTTATTTACCACAGCATTTATTAACTGAAGATGATTGCACTGTTTTTGAAGAAGCAGCAAAAGCATTTAAACATATCTTGGATATGGGCGTTGAAATGGATGCTTTAAATAAAGCACTCGAAACGCGAACCGATTACGAGAGTGACGCCTATATGTCGATTATTGAAAAGGTTGCCGACTTAGGTGAGAAATATTATGCATTAGAAGATATAAATTACGATTCTGAAGTAGAAAAGGCGTTAAAAGGATTAGGTTTTAAGCAAGCCGATTTTAAACTACAAACCAGCACATTAAGTGGTGGGTGGCGTATGCGTATTGAACTGGCTAAAATTTTATTACAAAAACCAGATTTAATTTTACTAGATGAGCCTACCAACCACATCGATATAGAATCGGTACTTTGGCTTGAAGATTTCTTAGTCAATAAAGCAAATGCTGTAATGGTTATTTCTCACGATCGCGCGTTTATTGATTCTATTACCAACCGCACAATCGAGGTAACAATGGGACGTATTCTCGATTATAAAGCGAATTATTCGCATTACTTGCAATTACGCGAGGACCGTAGAGCGCATCAAGTAAAAGCGTACCAAGAACAGCAAAAATTTATTGCCGATAATAGGGTGTTTATAGATCGTTTTAAAGGCACTTATTCTAAAACCAATCAAGTAACTTCGCGAGAACGTATGCTCGAGAAGTTAGAAATTATTGAGGTTGATGAAATTGATAATTCGGCATTGAAATTAACCTTTCCACCAGCGCAACGCTCTGGAGATTACCCGATAATAGTCGAAGAATTATCAAAAAAATACGGAGATAAAATTATTTTTAATGCGGCTAGTTTTTCTATCGCTCGTGGCGAGAAGGTGTCGTTTGTAGGACGGAATGGTGAAGGTAAATCGACAATGATTAAATCTATTTTAGGTGACATCGATTTTAATGGTACGTGTACTATTGGACACAATGTAAAAGTGGGCTATTTTGCACAAAACCAAGCGACCCTTTTAGATCCGGAATTAACAATTTTTCAAACGGTAGATTCGGTTGCTAAAGGTGATATGCGTACGCAAGTGAAAAATATTTTGGGGCGTTTTATGTTTAAAGGCGAGGAGATTGATAAAAAAGTAAGTGTGCTTTCTGGAGGAGAAAAGACACGTTTGGCGATGGTTAAATTATTATTGGAGCCTGTAAACGTTTTAATATTGGATGAACCCACAAATCACTTAGATTTAAAATCTAAAGATGTTTTAAAAGAGGCTTTGAAATCTTTTGATGGCACTCTAATTTTAGTTTCTCACGATCGCGATTTTCTACAAGGTCTCTCTCAAAAAGTATTTGAATTTAAAGACCAACGTGTCATTGAACATTTCGAAACGATTGATGCCTTTTTAGAGCGCAATAGAATAAAAAGTATTAAGGATATGGATTTAAAAATCTAATGTACCGACCTTTATTTCAGAAATTCCAATACCATTCAATTACTATATATAAAAGGGGCGCTGTGCGAACTTCGTCCCTTTTTTGTTGACTGTTATGGCATTGTTTTAATCATTTCAATAGCCTCTTTTACACCTAGAGTCGCTGCTTTAGCAATTACGGTGAGGTGCTTAGAGTTTTGAATATTCGGATTAGGATCTATAAAATAAACGGGTGTACCGTCGGGGATGTAATGCCTTAAACTTGCCGCAGGATAGACTTGCATCGAGGTTCCTACTATTATTAAATTTGTTGCCGAATTACAAATGGTCATTGCGGTATCGATCATTGGGACTGCTTCTCCAAACCAGACGATATGCGGTCGGAGTTGTTCGCCCGCGTCATTATAATCACCGCTATTTAAATCGGTTGTCCACGATACTATGTCGTTTTCATTATTGATGGATCGTGCTTTTAGTAATTCACCGTGTAAATGAATCACATTTGTGCTTCCGGCACGTTCGTGTAAATCATCTACATTTTGAGTAATAATGGTCACTTTGTAATCGGCTTCTAATTCAGACAAATCAAAATGTGCTACGTTCGGTTGTACCTCCAATAATTGTCTTCGGCGCTGATTGTAGAACTCTAAAACTAAAGCAGGGTTTGCTTCAAAACCTTCAGGCGATGCGACGGCCATCACATCTTGGCCTTCCCATAATCCATTAGCATCTCTAAACGTTTTAAGTCCGCTTTCGGCACTAATACCAGCGCCAGTCAATACGACGATGTGTTTCATATTAATTTATTTAATAATGTTTAAAGATATATTAATTTTTATTCTGTTTAAAAGGAATTGAACAATACAAAAACATTGTTTAATTTAGTACTCTGAAAAAATATAAAAAGACTATGAGAAAATCGCTATTAAACCTACTCTTTATGTGCCCCCTTTTATTATTTGTTGCCTGTGGAAACGATGATGATGCACCAATTCCTGAAGATATTGTGACACAATTGGCAAGTACAACCTACGATTTAGGTGCGGCATCAGATTTAGCTATTCAAGGGTTTATTACTGTCATTAAAAATTCTAATAATACAACCACATTATATATCGAACTTTCGGGAGATTTAAATGCTGCCGACCACCCTGCACAATTACGACTTAATACTGCAGCCGAAACAGGTGCGGTTGCTTTAGAGTTAGAAGCTATTAATAACGAAACAGGAATAAGTAGTACAACAACCAGCGCTTACACTTATGAGGACCTCATAGATTTTGATGGCTACGTGAATGTACAATTTAGTAATTTTGAATCTGATGGTCTATTAGTTCAGGGTGATATTGGGCAAAACGATTTAACAACAACTAGTATTACTTACGATTTACTTGAGAAAGATGTTTTGGGTGCTTCGGGTAATATTACTTTTACAAAGCGCTTAAATGGTGAAGCTTTAGCGGTTATTTCATTAAACGGAACGCCGTCCGGAGGGATTCATCCGGCTCATATTCATAGTAATGATGCTGCTACGACTGGGCCAATTATTTTTACCTTTAATACTGTAAACGGAACGACTGGCATTAGTAAAACCAACGTTTCTGCTTTAAACGACGGCGCGCCATTTTTATATGATGATGTGCTTACGGTAAACGGATATATTAATGTGCATTTAAGCGACAGCCAATTAAATGTAATAGTGGTGCAAGGCAATATAGGTGCCAATAATTAAACACTTATTTTTAACGACGTTAAAACCTGATGCCGCCATACCATCAGTTTATTTATTTTTATTTTATGATTGATAGAGCATTATTACAACATTTAGAAAGTTATTTAACCCCCCACCGGTTGGAGCGTTTTAACTACGTTATCAACAAGCGGACGAAACATTTCACAGTCGCCACCGAAGATGTTTATCAATTACATAACACCAGCGCCGTAATTAGAAGTTGCGATGTGTTTGGTATTCAAGAAGTGAATATAGTTGAGGAAATAAACTCTAAGCGTATTGATAGAGAAATCGCGATGGGAGCACAGAAATGGGTAGATTTAAATCGCTACCATTCTATTAAAGACTGTATTGCCGATGTAAAAAGTAAAGGATACCAAATTGTGGCAACGACACCGCATACCGACGATTGTGAACTTCACGATTTTGATGTGACAAAAAAATCTTGTTTTTTCTTCGGAAGAGAAACCGAAGGGTTGTCGCAAGAGGTTTTAGATGAAGCCGATGTGTTTTTAAAAATTCCGATGTCTGGATTTACTGAAAGTTTAAATATTTCGGTATCAGCTGCAATTATTTTACAACACGTTACCACAAAGTTGAAAAAGACCACTGTAGAGTGGGGTCTTACTGACGATGAAAAACTACAAAAACGATTAGATTGGTGTACGAAAACCATTAAAAGTCACGAAGAGATTATAGCTCGATTTTATAATAAATAGAATTGAAAGTCTATGTTATATCCTAGTAGAGAAATGTAAAAGCAGTAAATTGTAATAAAATCTACTACTCTTTTTATAGGATTTTTATAGAATTTATTTCCATTAATTTAAAGCGGTTTTATACGTTTTTAAGCAACGTTCTCGTGCTTCTTTATGGTCGACCATTGGTTTTGGGTAGTTAAACTCTTGATAATTTGGCACCCATTTTTTAAGGTATTTATGGTCTTTGTCAAATTTTTCAATTTGTGTCGTCGGATTGAAAATCCTAAAATATGGAGCAGCATCGACGCCAGTACCGGCTGCCCATTGCCAGTTGCCAACGTTGCTGGCGAGTTCGTAATCGTGCAGTTTTTCGGCAAAATAGGCTTCTCCCCAACGCCAATCGATAAGTAAATGTTTACACAAAAAACTACCAACTAACATGCGCACGCGGTTATGCATAAATCCAGTGGTGTTAAGTTCTCGCATTCCTGCATCTACAAGTGGGTATCCCGTTTCTCCATCGCACCATTTTTTAAATTCGGCTTCGTTATTTAGCCAGTCAATTCTATCGTATTTAGGCTTAAATGCGTTTGTAGTTGTTTTAGGAAAATGCCATAATATCTGAATAAAAAATTCTCTCCAAATCAATTCTTTCCAAAAGGTATCGTTGTTTTCGGCTATTGCTTTTTTTAATATTTTACGAATGCTAGCTGTGCCAAAGCGTAAATGCGGTCCTAATCGTGATGTAGCATCTAGGCCAGGGAAATTACGAGTGCTTTCATACGCCTCAATTAGCGTTGGAGTAATAGTATAGGGTGCAATAATTTGCTGAGATTTTTTAAATCCAATATCCGATAAGCTTAGATTTGGTAAGCGTGCGTTTTTTATAAGATTATCTAGATACTCATTTGTATAATAAATAGTTAAATCGTGTGTTTTAAACGCCTCTTTCCAACGCTTCATATAAGGTGTGTATACCAAATACGGTTTACCATCGCTTTTTGTAACGTCATCCTTCTCGAAAATAACGTGATCTTTGTACGTTTTAAAATCAATGTCATTACTTTTTAGTAACGACTCTATAGCAATATCGCGTTCTTTAGCATAAGGTTCGTAATCATGATTGGTAAACACGGTACCGATAGTGTAAGTTTCTATCAGCGCTTTAAAAACACGTTCTGGAGTTCCTTTAAAAATAGCTACACTACTATTATGGTGGTTCTGCAAAGTTTTACGCATTGCTTGTAATGTGTCGAAAATAAACGTAATTCTAGCATCGTCTTCTGGTAGGGGGTCTATTATTTCAGTATCAAAAATAAAGATGGGTACTACTGGATTATCCCCGTTTAAGGCTTCATAAAATCCCACATTATCATCTAATCGTAAATCGCGACGGAACCAAAAAATATTTATAGGCGGCTTCATTGTTAGCATTATTTTGACGAATAAGGACTAGTTTTAGTAATAACTAAGATCATTATAAATTGTTAATATTTTCCGAAAAGCGCTTCTAGCTTCTCTGTTCTGTATTCAAAAATTTCTTCAAGTTTTGGTTTAACTAAAAAAGGATGCGCTAGCTGCCCTAAAAAACCAAACGGTACTTTATAATCTATAATATCTTCCATTTCAACACCTCCATCAATTACATTGATAAAGTGTTTATGATGCCATAAAGCGTAGGGGCCATAACGTTGCTCATCTACAAAATACTCTCCGTCTTTTACGTGTGTAATTTCGGTAACCCATTTCGTTTTTATTCCCATAACTGGCGTTACTATATATTGTATAATTTGTCCAGCAAACATTGGGCGGTCGGCTCCAGATAAGATATTGAATCCCATATAATCGGGAGTTATGGTTTTTAAATTCTTCGGACTTGACAAAAAGTCCCAAGCTTGTTCTTTTGTAATCGGTAACTTTTGCTTTTTATGGAAAGTGTAGATTTTCATATTTGAATTCTGAAATTAATTATTGACTAAAACATAAGCATTCAATGACGTTGCGATAACTAGCCATATCATATAGGGCAATAGGAGGTAAGTTATAGCTCTGGGTGCTGTCTTATACTTAAAAAAGAAGTAAAAAATAACAACGGTTAACGCTGTTATAGTTATTAATCCCATCAATACGAGATGTTGATTAAAAAATATAAAATTCCAAATGACGTTTAAAATTACTTGGAGTCCGAATATAACTTGTACTTTTTTAGAATTGTTACGATAAAATATATAACTGAGGTAGATTGAAAAGCACACCATAATTGTACTCCAGGCCGCACCGAAAACCCAGCCCGGCGGCGTCCAAGGCGCTTTGTTTAAACCTAAGTACCATTGGGACCGCGGTCCATTATCCATTAACCAGCTTCCGATTCCTAAAGCTGAAAAATTAATGATTAAAAAGATGAAAAATAGTTTTAAACGTTTCATAATTTTTTTGTTATTTTTTTACTCAATGGGCTCGTTGTAGAGTAGTAGTAGTCTAACAACTCACCTTTAGGATCTACTAAATACTTTTGGAAATTCCATTTTACTGAAGAGCTTTTATTGCCGTTTCTGCTCTCTTGCGTTAGCCATTTATACAATGGATGTTGATTTTTTCCTTTCACAGCAACTTTTTCTGTGATTAAAAAGGTAACGCCGTAATTGACTTCGCAAAACGTTTCGATGTCTTCAGAATTTCCAGGTTCTTGATTGCCAAACTGATTGCAAGGTACCCCAATAACAACCAATGCATCTTTATAGGTGTTACTCAAAGTTTCTAAATCTTTATACTGAGGTGTAAATCCGCATTTTGACGCTACATTAACAAATAGAATGTGTTTTCCTTTATAGTTTGTAAAATCAATGGGTTTACCCGTTAGGCTACGCATTGAAATATCATAGATGGAGGATTTTTCAGCTTTAATATTAGAGCCCGATTGCGTAAAAAGTGTTGCGAAAAACGCTTTAAAAGGATTCATAAGTGATTATATTTTAAAACTGACAATACCACAATCCATTTTTAAAACTTGTCCTGAAATGGCAGCAGCCTTTTCAGAAATTAAAAAAGCTGCCATATTGGCTACTTCTTCAGGGTTTAGAAACTTTTTAAGGGGGTGGCGATCCGTAATGTTTTCTATCATTTTTTCGTTGCGCAGTAGTTTAGAAGCCAAATCGGTATCGGTAACTGTGGGAGCAATGGCATTAACACGAATTGTTGGTGCTAATTCTGCGCCTAGAGATTTCATTAAACCCTCAACTCCAGATTTTGAAGCTGCAACACTAGCGTGGAAGGGCATTCCTAAAGTGGTGGCTACCGTACTAAATAATAAGATAGAAGGTTTATTTCCCTTTTTTAATAGTGGGAGATAGTGCTGAATAGTTTTAACAGCACCAATAACGTTAATTTCGAAATCCTCTCGGAATTCGTCTAGAGATAATCGGGAGATAGGCTTTAGATTAATACTGCCTGGGCAGTAAATAATAGAATCTAAAGCTTCTAAATCAGGGAGGTCATCGGTTAAAATGTCTCCCTGAAAATGGTGTAAATTATTGTGACCAAAACTTGGTGCTGTACGGCTAAAATTGTAAACAGTATGGTGACTTACTAAATGTTGAACAATGGCGTTACCAATACCTTTACTTCCGCCTACTACTAATATTTTTTTCATAATTATATGGTTTAGATAGAGTAGAGCAGAAGCTGTTAACCTCGTCTAGCTACTCTTTGGTCGACCTTTAAGTCGTTTTTCAATTTTTTGTTTTATCACTGTAAGACGCTTCATAACGTCCATTAGCTCAGGGTCCTTATTTTCTTTGTAAATTTCGTTTAAGCTAAGAATAAGTTCTTTAGCTTCACGTGACGCAACTATTCGCTCATTGGTACTTTTAAACGAGGTGCCTTGTTGTTCAAATTCGAGTGCTTTTTTTAGAGTATCCATCATTAGTCTTTTAAGTAATTCTGCAATTCAGCAATTTTGGAGGCTGACCTAAATTGACCTCTAAAAAAGAAGTTACTGTTGCCTAGGTGCCATCTCTAATACCTTGAGATGAACCATATAAATGTTTGGCATCAATAATTACGGCAACGTCTTCTGTGCTTAGAATTGTGTGTAATTTATTTGCTATTTTATTTGTTAACCGTTCTTGTGTTTTTAGTATTATTTTATAATGTTCTACAAAACGGTTTGCTCCAAATAACCCAATAACCTTGCCAGAAGAGTTGTATGACACGTCTGCTTTTTCTAAGGTGGGAACAAAAAGTTGGTCACAATTAGAATAGAACGCACTGCTATTTTCTAGGCGTATTTGGTTATTTAGATATTTATTTTCAAATAAAGCAATTTTTACCATATTTTGAAGCTTTAATCCGAAAAATATTTTACAAACTAATCTTTCAACATCATAATTTGTAATTTTTATCCAGAAATTATTTAAAAAATTAAGTCCCAAAACAGCTATTTTATCAGCACATAAACGGATTGTTCTTACGTTTTTATTAGTATTTAACTCAAAAGAACGAGCAGTACTAAATAAAAATAGCATAGTATTAATAGGTGTCCCTCGTAAACGAGCCGTTGCCGGTAGCCGTAAGATTTCAATATTACTGTTTTTCATAGCAATTTTATCGTTTTGAAATGGATTTATTGAAAATTAGTTTTGTATAAGTTGAAATTCAAACTATTTACTGTTTTAAAGCTTTTCAGCTAGACCTAGCACATTAACTTTTTTTTAAGCACTATTATTTAGTTTCATTCTTTTAGGTTATAGTCGTGATAACCTGCAAAGCCTCGGCTTAAAGGACAGTGTTTTTTTTTTAGTTAAATTACTTGTTTGGTCGCAATCTCCTATAGTAAATTAGTCACGGATCAATATGTTGAAATTTATACTGTTCGTCGAATTTTAATTTTTCAGACAATAGTTTATCAAAAAATCTTTTGTTTTCTTTAAATGTGATATTATTTTTAAAATGAATATATTTTCCCTGAGCATGAATGCTTGTTCCGTTCGTTTTGTAAATTACAAGCTGATAAAAAGGAATTACCCAGGTGAAATTTGAAAGTCCTTTGGTTATGTAAATTAAAATACCTTTAGAACGCAGCTCTATACTTGCATAATTTATATCTGAAACTCTGTTAATAATAGGGCGTAAATTCGGACTAACTTCTTCAATAATCATCCGTTTAGAACCGGTACCTTTCAATTTAATACGTTCTAAAAAACCATAAGAATTACCGACCATTTTATCGATAGTTTTTAAGTTGTCTTTATTTTTATACGTTGTGTTGAATAGCATAGTTATGTTATTAATTACATCAAATTTACGAAATGTTTAAGGTTTAACCTAAATAGTTAAACAGAATTTTTATAGCGTTACTATTTTACTGTCATAAACTATAGATGCTTGTTTTGAAAACGTTTCTAGAGTAATAAAATGGTGTTATTAGTTGCGTTAGGCATCGGCTAATTTATTAATCATTCCGTTGAAGATTAAACCGTGAAATGGAAAAACGCTATACCAATATAATCGTCCTGCAATCCCACGCGGTCTAAAAACGGCACGTTGATAAATAACACCTTTTTCAACTTTAAACTCTAGCCACGCTTCCCCTGGAAGTTTCATTTCGGCAAAAAGTAGGAGGCGCCCTTCTTCTTTATCAGCTAAAAGTACACGCCAAAAATCTAAAGCATCGCCTGTATTTATTGTCGTTTGATTGGTACGTCCTCTGCGCAATCCAATACCGCCGACAAGCTTATCTATGGCGCCTCTAAATTTCCATAAAACAGTACCGTAGTACCACCCGTTTTCTCCTCCAATCGCCCATATTTTTTCTAAAGTTCGTGCTTCATTTTTCACGTTACGTTGTTTAATATCTTTAAAGCAGCCGTATTCAGGTACATTGATGTATTTAGCTGACACTCTCTTTTTTGATCGGCTGCTTACAAAGGAATCTTTCCAACTTGAAGCGATACTGTTTTGCTCAATCTTTTCGAAGGCTAATTTGACAGCTTTATCGTATGACATTGGGTTAACATCCAAGAGTTGATTGATGTCACTAGATTTTCCAATAATTTCTACTCCCATACTATTTACTAGTGTTTGCGCTAGTTTGTATGAGGTCGACGTTACGAAATACAACCAATAACTAGATAGCTTTGGCGTCATTATAGGAACGGTTATAATGTAGCGTTTAAATTTTCTTACTGCGGCAAAACGTAAAAGCATTTGTTTATAGGTTAGCACTTCTGGACCAAAAATATCGTGAGAGGTATTGTATAATTCTTCCTTGCCTAAACCTCTAGTTAGAAAACTTAAAATATCGCGAATGGCAATAGGTTGTGTTTTAGTGTTTAGCCACTTTGGAGCAATCATTACCGGAAGTTTCTCGACTAGATCCCTAATAATTTCGAAAGAAGAACTGCCTGATCCCACAATAATTCCGGCTTTAAAAACCGTTAAAGCGTACACCTTAGATTGCAGTGTTTTTTCAACATTTTGTCTCGAAATTAAATGCTTAGATAATTTGGTGTCATTTGTAATTCCGCTTAAGTAAATAACTTGTTTTACATTGGTTGTCTCTATATAGCGTTTAAAATTGATGGCGCAATCTTCTTCCATTTTCTGAAATTGGCTCACCGAATTGGACATTGAATGAATTAAATAGTAAGCGGCATCTATATCTTTGGGGATGTTATTTAGTGAGTCTGCATCTAAAAAATCGGCTTCTACAATATGCACATTGGCTTCACCTGTATACTGTTTTTCGGTTCGTAATTTACCACGAACTGCACAAACAACGGAGTGACCTCTCTCTAATAATAAGGGTATTATGCGTTTGCCTATGTATCCTGAAGCTCCTGTAACTAATATTCTCATTTTATGTTTTATTTTTAGGATTCATAACTATTATTATTAAAAACACCACTAGACCTTTTACATAAAAGAAACATAATTTATGCTTTAATTTCAACAAACTGATACAATCTTAGTATATTTAACACTAAAAATTATAGAAATGAAAAAGATCTTAGCACTAATTGTTTTAGCACTAATTTTAATTACGGCTGGGTATTACACTTTTATATACTATGTTCCTTTTAGCGAGGGGACACGCTCGGGTGAATTAATTAAATTTAGTAATCGAGGACTGATCATAAAAACGTGGGAAGGAGAAATTAGCCAAGGAATTTCTGGTGCGCAAATATTTTCGTTTTCTGTTGAACAAGACAAGATAGATGTTATTAAAGATTTACAAGAATTTCAAGGTAAATATGTTAAGGTATCCTATCTTGAACGCTACGGCTCTTTCTTTTGGTTAGGTGATACTAATCACTTTATAACGTCTGTTGCATTGGAAAAATCACCACATTCTCCAACACTTAGGGCTACTGTTCCTAAATAAATTGATAAAACTATAGCGTGAGCGCTCGATTAAGCACTTATTTTGGTCGTTGATAGTGTAATCGTTTTTCTAATACTGGAATCGTGTAGGCGTCCAAGCCATTTATAGCCGCGATTTTGGCTTTCGCAAGATTAATGAAGCCGTCATTTTCTAATAAGTCGTCATTTAAATACAAACTTTGTATTTCTCCAAGAACTAAAATAGTATTATTTGCTTTAATATGATATTCTTCAACAAACTTCATTTCTAACTGTACTGGAGCGTATTTTACAAAAGGAGCAAAGCACTTACTTTTATATTCAGAAGTGAGTTCTGTTTTGTCAAATTCTGAAATATCCTCGTCGTATTTTGCCGAGGTATGGTGCGCGGCTTCAAAATTGTCTTCAGTGATATGATTAATTGTATAAAAACCTGTGGCTTTAATGTTATTGTAAGTGTCTCGTGTAGCAGTGGTTGGTCGACAGAAAAACCCTAATAACGGGGGGTGAGACCCTATGTGCGTCACCGAACTGAAAACGGCTACATTTTCGACGCCCGTTTCAGATTTTGTTCCTATTAAGTTAGCAGATTTAAAACCAGAACAACTATTAATCAGGTTTATTTTATAAAGATGGTGTAAGTTGTTTATGTCTTTATTACTAAAGTAAGCCATATTACAAGGTCTTATAATTGTTAATTTTAATATTTTGAGCTTTTAAATCGAACATTAAATTATAGAGTCCGAAAAAGGTTCTATTAATATAAATAAAATGTTTCGAACCACGGTTTCCGTTCATTTTTCTCAATTCTGTACTTTTACTAAAACGTTCTCCAAAATCTGCAATAGACTTAAAAAATGAGGGATCTGAGAAGTCGAAAGTTTCGTCGTGAAATGGTTTTGTAAACAAACTTAGCATACCATAAAATAAGTCTGTAAAAAAGTCTAATTCCACTTTAGTATCTTCAGGACGTAAAATCTCTAACGTGTACATTTTTTCCTTAAATACTTCTGGATCGTCAATGTTTTCTTTTTTCGCTAACTCAAAGTAGGGTACATAAAAATCGTCCGGAACCTCTTTCATACATCCAAAATCTATGGCAATTAAATCGTGGTCTTTAGAAACCATAAAATTTCCTGGATGCGGATCTGCGTGTACTTTTCTTAGCACGTGCATTTGGTACATATAAAAATCCCATAACGCCTGACCTAATTTATTTGCTGTTTCTTGATCGGTATTTCTTTTAGTAAACTCAGATAAATGTTCGCCATCCATCCAGTCCATTGTAATGATACGTTCCGAAGAAAGGGCTTCGTAATAATTAGGGAATTTTAAATTAGGGATGTGCTTGCACGCTTTAACAACTGCCATACTTTGCTGCAATTCTAAGATGTAATTTGTTTCCTCAATTAATTTGTTTTCGACCTCTTTAAAATATTTGTCAGAGTCTTTTCCTTTAATATTAAACATTTTCATAGCGATTGGCTTTACCAAAGCTAAATCCGTTGAAATACTATCAGCAACGCCTGGGTACTGAATTTTAACAGCCAATCTCTTGCCATCTTTTTCGGCTAAATGCACCTGACCAATACTCGCAGCATTTACCGATTCTAAGTTAAAAGTGTCGAACATATCACTAGGCGTTTTCCCGAAGTATTGCTTAAACGTTTTTGCAACCAGTGGTGCCGACAAAGGGGGGACAGAAAACTGTGCTAGCGAGAATTTTTCGACATAAGCTTGCGGTAATAAGCTTTTTTCCATACTTAACATTTGTGCGACTTTTAAAGCACTTCCCTTAAGTTGTTTTAAGCTGTCGTAAATATCTTCCGCATTATTTTTATTTAAACGTTCTTTAGCTTCTATTTCTGTTTTTGTTAGCTTATCGCCGTAATATTTTAAATAATTAACGCCGACTTTAGCACCTGTAGATACTAATTTTGAAGCTCTTTGTATTTTCGAAGTCGGTATTTTGTCTATAGTTTTCAATAGTTGTGAGATGTTAAATTAGTGGCTACTAAATTTTTCCTTATATATAAATTTACCAAAGTCTATAAGACTTTTTAAAGGTTTTATATCTAATAGATCGAAGCTTGTATTAACCGCTTTTTCAATAAAGATATCTGTTTTCATAAAAGAAGCAGAGGTGTCATCAAGCCAAAACTTCATAGTTAATAGTAACTGAAGCCAAGCTGTTTCTCGTAAAGAGCGCTGTTGTAATTTCTCTAGTCGATCTTCTTTAATATCTAACGTTTCAATATCTAAATGCTCTATATAATTACAGAACCCTGCTTTTAAATCGGTGAGAACGGTTAAAGATTTTAAACTGCCTTTGTGCTGTTTTAAGGCATAAACTACATAACTTCTATTGGCTGTTAAGTTTTCGAAAAAAGTGAAGTAGAAACTGAGTAGTTTATCTCGAGGATCAAATTTCTGGTAATCTTCATTTGCTTCCAACACCAAAAGAGTATTAGTCAAAAATGCTTTAAACACGCCTTTCTCTAAAGTTTCGAATGTGCTAAAGTGTTCATAAAACTTAGATTCTTCAAAATTGTTCATTTTAGAAAAAGCATAAACAGACTTAGGCTGCTCGCTATGTTCTAAAACGTAGTCCATATAAAATGCTATAAGGTCTTGCTCTGTAGTATTTTTCTTTTTTGCCATTGTTATTGTTTTAAAGTATAAAGATACAAAATGTTTAACTATTTCTAATTAATGTTAAACAGAATAAAATGTTAAATTAAGTTTTCTATAATAGAGTAAACTTTCCCATTGATATTATACACCGCCTTTTATTTAAGATTTTGTTAACGGACTAAAGGTTCTTAATGCTTAAATTTACAGGTTAATAACCTTAATAAAAAACACTATTATGAAAAAATTACTTTTACTAGCTGTTGTTTTCTCTGCCTCTTTCGCAATGAAGGCGCAGATTGAAATACCACAACCTAGTCCATTTTCTAAAGTAGAGCAGAAGGTAGGATTAACCGATGTAACTTTAGAATATTCAAGACCTGGAATGAGAGATCGTGAGGTTTTTGGGAACTTAGTACCTTATGGAAAAGTATGGAGAACAGGAGCGAATATAAATTCTAAAATTACATTTAGTGAAGATGTGATGGTTGGTGGTAGCGATGTTAAAGCGGGTTCTTACGCAATTTATACAAAGCCTAATGTAGATTCTTGGGAGATTTATTTGTATTCTACTACCCAAAATTGGGGACTTCCAGAAAAATGGGACGTTTCTAAAGTAGTAGCGACCGTAAAAGCTGAAGCTTACAAATTGCCAATGCAGATAGAAACATTTACAATGGGTTTCGATGATTTAACCAGTAGCTCGGCGCTATTAGGTATTATGTGGTCAGATATTTACGTAGGTCTTCCTTTTACTGTATATACTGATAAAACAGTATCTACATCTATAGATAAGGCGTTAAACGGGCCATCGGCTAGCGATTACTATTCGGCTGCAACGTATTACCTAGAAGAAGGTAAAGACGCTAAAAAAGCTAATGAGTGGATGCAGAAAGCTATTTCTATGATGAAAGATCCTCAGTTTTATCAACTAAGAAAACAATCTTTAATCTATGCAGCTGTTGGCGATAAGAAAAACGCGATTAAAACAGCAAAAATGTCTTTAGCAAAATCTAAAGAAGCAGGGAATATGGATTACGTTAAAATGAATGAAGATTCTTTAAAAGAGTGGGGCGCTTTATAAGCTACATTATTAAATAGAATTATACTAAAAAAGCGAACTTTTAAAGGTTCGCTTTTTTTATGAGATGTAGTGATTGAAACGTGATAATGAAGTTTAAAAACGCATTGACGTTTTCACGTTAAATACACGTGGCGTTAAGTAGTTTGGAATCGCGTATTGGCGCTTACTATAAACATCTCTTACCCACGTATTGGTTATGGAGTTCTGATTGTCGAACACGTTAAAAATTTCGAAACCTAAAGACAATTCTTTAAAAGGTTTTTTCCATCCGCTAGTAAACTGCTTCTTGGCATCGACTACTACAAACTGAAACCCAATATCTGCACGTTTGTAATCTGGTAATCGGCTTTGGTATTGGTACGGATCGGCGTAACTGGGTGAACCTCCCGGCAAACCGGTATTGTAAACTACGTTTAAATACATTTTAAAGTTTGGTAAATTGGGCACGTAATCTTGAAATAAAGCAGCAAATTTTAAGCGTTGGTCTGTTGGACGGGCAATATAACCGCGATTATCTATGTTTTCTTCGGTTTTTAAAAACCCAAAACTAAACCAACTTTCTGTTCCGGGAACGAATTCTCCGTTTAAGCGTAAGTCCAATCCGTAGGCATACGCTTCCGCGGAATTGTTAGCGCGATACCTGATGCGAACGTTTTCAACTGAATATGGATTTACATCCGACAGTTTTTTGTAATACACCTCACTTGTAAGTTTAAAGGGACGCTCCCATATATTAAAGCTATAATCGTTTCCTACTACTAAATGAATAGATTGTTGTGCTTTAACGTTAGGTTGCACCACGCCATTGGCATTACGTAACTCTTTATAAAATGGCGGTTGGTAATAAAATCCGCCGCTGATTCTAAATAACATATCAGCACTCCAATTCGGTTGTAATGCAAATTGCGCTCGTGGACTAAATACGGTTTGCGATTGCGAAGTAATGTCGTCGCCTTTTACCGTCCAACTATGCGATCTCACACCAGCATTGTACCATACATCGTGTTCACCGATACTAGATTTTTTACTCCATTGCACATAAGATTGTAACCGGTTAATTTGTGTGCTATTTCTAGCATTTACATTCTGAAAAGCCGCTAAAGGCCCTTCGTAAGGCGTATAGGGTTGGTCATTAAACGCATCGACAGTTGGTGGATTTATAGAAAAACCTGCCGAGTCAATTACTTCCCATTCAATTAACCGGTCTCTAATATCTTCATTGGTATATTTAATAGACCATTTAAAATCGTTGTCGTTTTTGGTATATGTTCCTTTGTGTTCTAAAGTGGTGATTAAGGCATCCAAATCGTTTCTTCCGTGGTTTAATTGTCCGCCAATACCTTCAGAAAATTCCACTTCACCTAAATCTTCATCGCCAATATTAGTATTGACCTGCCCTAATCGGTATTGTGCTAAAATATCAAAATGCTCTTCTTCGGTGGTATGATAGGTAGAAGCGACCAAGTTTAAATTAAGATGCTCATTAACGTCATAGCTTCCTTGAAGCGCTCCAAATAAGGTTTGGTACGAATCGTGCTCTTGGCCTTCATAATACACTAATAAAGCTAACGGATCGGCTAATGTTCCAAAATTTGTTTGTCGCGTTTGTGGTTCGTAATTGTATTTGTTTAAAGAGGCATTTCCTAAAAAGCGCAATTCTAATTTATCATTCACTTGATAGGTGAAATAACTTTGCACATCGGCAAATTTCGGGTCGTAATTGGTTTCCGTTTCCTTTGCTTTTACTAGTAAACTATTATCACGGTAACGCACACCAACAATACCTGTAAATTTCGAGTCTTTGCTTGCGGTTTCTAAAGCGAGACTTCCACCAAGTAGACTTAAATCGGCAGACACCCCAAACTGGGTTGGTTTTTTGTATGTAATATCTAAAACCGACGATAATTTGTCGCCATATTTTGCTTGGAATCCACCCGCAGAAAACGCGATGTTCTCTACTAAATCACTATTTACAAAGCTTAAGCCTTCTTGCTGACCACTTCGCACCAAAAACGGGCGGTAGACTTCAATGCCGTTAACGTACACTAAATTTTCGTCGAAATTTCCACCACGTACCGAGTATTGCGTACTTAATTCATTATTACCACTAACGCCTGGTAAGGTTTTTAATAAGTTCTCGACACCGGCATTCGCTCCAGGAATTTTTCTAATTACAGCTGGTGAAATGGTGATAATACCTTCAATATCTTTTCGTTTTTTACCGCTAATTACAACCGTAGAGATTTGCTCGATGCTGACGTTTAAAATGGGATTAAACTCTAAAACTTCACCGTTATTCAAATTTAAAGTAGCTTTCACTTTTTTGTGAGAAATATGAGTGAACTCAATATCTACATCTATATTTGCAGGTATTTTGAGTTCGTAAAAGCCATTTTCGTTTGTTTTAGTCCCATTGATAAAGGTTTTTATATTTACGTTTTCTATTGGGGATTCCTCTGAGTTTAAAATAATACCAGTTATAGTTGCGGTTTGTGCCAAGGCAAAAACAGGTAATAAAAAAACGAGCAGTTGTAGTAAGTTGGCTTTAGTTGTCAATATGTTGGGTTTTATTTTCTGTAAAATGTAGCTTCAAATGTAGTACTATTTCCTACGTTATCTGTAACAATTACTTTTAAATTATTTTTGGTTGCTTTACTTACGGCATCGTTAAAGTCGTAGGTTAATAGTTTGGTTTTATAGTCGTACTCCATTAAAACCCAGTGGTCGTTAATGGTGGCGCGGTAATTAGAAATGCCTGTAGTTTTATCGTTTATTTTTAGTTTTAAATAACGGTACTTACTTAGCCAAGCACCATCTTTAAAACGAATAGGTGCAATTGTTGGTGCATCGTCGTCTATAGCAATAACGTAAGTACCTAAGTTTTTAGTGCGCGTGGTAAACGTGGTCCCCTTTTTTATGGTGTTAGAATAGCTTGGAAAATCATTCCAGCCCACAAGTCTCGCAATGTATAATTGCTTAAGATCTTCAGCTTTATATTGCTCTAGATTATAAGTAATGCTAAAATATTTTTTTAATGGAATAATGGGTTCGTGAAGAATAAGCGTGTCATTTTCAACTTTAAAATCTATAAAGAAGCTGTCGTAAAATGATTCACGAGGGAATTCGACTTTAATATTATCTTTTTCAAGAATATTCTCTTGGTTGGCTAAAATGTAATGTGGTGTAATTTTAAGGTCTAAAGAATCAGTAGGCACCGTGTCTAAGCCCTTAATTTCTAAATTCACCGCGGTAATATTGTTCTTAAAATCTCTAATTTCAATTTTATAAATAGAAGCGGTACTATCTGCTATGGTTACGTAACCATCGTCAATACTGTTAGTATATAAACTTAATGGATTATTAGATTCAATAAATAATTTCTGAAGCTTGTCTTTTTCATTTTTATACACTTCGTAATCTACCAAACGATTAATGTGATTGGTTTCGGCAAACGAAAAGCGTCTAAAATCAATTTCGAAATGCTGTGCACCGTTAAAGAAGGATTGTATATTGTAGACGCCATTTTTATTGGCAGCCAGATCTTGTCTGTCAATGGTTTCTACAGCGAATCCTATTTTTCCAAAAGCGGTTATGTTTTCCACTTTATAATCACCATCTTTTTGAGGAATTATACGCAGTTTTTGCTTTTTCACAGAGCCGTTAATGTGCGCATCATCACTTATTGGGTAAGCGTACACATTGCTCACTAATGGTTTTGTGTTGTCTTGCACATCAATGCCAAAAAGTAAGGGATTTATTGGGCGCTCGTTGTTGTCTCTAATTTCGAAATGTAAATGAGGCCCCCCCGAACTTCCTGTATTTCCAGAATAGGCGATAAGTTGAGTATTTATAATAGGTAATTCAGTGGGGGTAGGGAAGACTTGAATTTCGAAAGACTCACGCTCGTATTGTAATTTTTTTATGTAGGCTTCAATCTCAGGACTAAAATTTTGTAAATGGGCGTATACCGATGTGTAACCGTTGGGATGCGTTATATATAGTGCTTTTCCGTAACCATAATGTGCAATTTTAATCCGACTAATATATCCGTCGGCAATAGCTAACACCTTTTGTCCTTGTACTTGTTTCGTTTTAATATCTAATCCAGAATGAAAGTGATTAGAACGTAATTCGGCAAATGTACCCGACAAAATAATAGGTATCGCTAAAGGGGAACTAAAATAATCTTGAGGATAGGGATTTTGACTAAAAACAGTAGCGGTAAATAGGAAAAATAATAAAAATATTCTCATAAAAAGGAATTGTTATGGCTAAAATAGAAATTAGAATCCGATTATCAAACATAAATTAAAATAGGAGGCCCTAAGTTAGTTTTGGGCTTTACTATTTTTTTTTAAAATTTATGAAAAAACAATTGCAAAATATATCTAGTTTATTAACTTTGTAATAATAAGTATTGAAATTTGTGAATGAGTAATATTGAAGATATAGTAGATGCTTTAGAAGACAAAATTGGGAAAATCTTGCATAAGTTAGACACTTTACAGCAAGACAATTTAAAATTATCTGAAGCACTAAAAAGCTCTCAAAGCACCATTCAAAGTCAAAATAAGCAATTGCTAAATTGGCAAGAGGAGTATGAGACACTCAAAATGGCAAATACAATATTAGGCAGTGAAGATGATAAAAGAGAAACAAAACTCAAAATAAATGCATTAATACGGGAAATAGATCATTGTATTGGTCAGCTTTCTGAATAATGCAACATAGCGAAATATATGGCTGAAAAGCTAAAAATAAAGCTTTCGATAGCGAATAGAGTGTATCCTTTGACTATTTTACCGAGTCAGGAAGAGGGATTGCGCATTGCAGCTAAAAAAATTGACGCTATGATATCGCAATTTGAGCAAAGTTATTCTGTAAGAGATAAACAAGATGTTTTGGCAATGTGTGCCTTGCAATTTGCATCTCAAGTAGAACAGAAAACTTTAGATAATGAACATATAAGTGAGCATATAGAGGATAAACTGGAAGGTTTAAACACTATATTAGATTCGCATTTAAGTTCTTAAAACGTTCTTACAAATAAAACTAGGTTACTGCCTACATTAATTATTTTTTTGATAAACTCAACGTTAATTCTTTAAAAAGGGTGAGTTTAAGTTGTAAAAGCGAGCTGCTAGTACTATTTATTTAGGACTCGAGCAGATACTTGATCAGCTTGTTAGCCCTAAACTTGTTTTTAAGGAGTTTATACAAAATCGAAATTAGTGTAGGCTTTTTTTATATATACTAACACTAAATAACTAATGGATAATACAATTTTAATAATTGTTACAGGTGTTGCAGTTGGATCCTTAATAGGGTTTATTATTGCAAAAATACTGGAACGTAATAATGCTTCTAAGCTTATTAAAGGCGCGAAAAAAACGGCCGCAAATATCTTAAGAGATGCTAAAAGTAAAGGGGATAGCATTAAAAAGGATAAAATTCTTCAAGCAAAAGAGAAGTTCATCGAGCTTAAAACAGAACACGAAAAGGTTATCTTTTCTAGAGATAAAAAGATAACGGACATAGAGAAAAGAACACGAGATAAAGAGTCGCAGATATCTAACGAACTTTCAAAAACAAAAAAAATAAACTCAGATGTAGAGTTTAAAATAAAAGAGTACAACTCTAAATTAGAGTCTTTAGAAAAGAAACAAGACGAGGTTAATAAAATACATAAAAGTAAAATTGAGCAATTAGAAGTGATTTCTAGTTTAACGGCTGAGGAAGCTAAAGCACAATTAGTCGATTCCTTACGTAATGAAGCTAAAAGCGATGCTATGGCTTACATTCAAGATAAAATGGAAGAGGCTAAATTAACCGCTCAGCAAGATGCTAAAAAAATAATTATTAATACTATTCAACGTATTGGTACAGAAGAGGCCGTAGATAATTGTGTGTCTGTATTTAATATAGAGTCTGATGATGTTAAAGGACGAATTATTGGACGAGAAGGTCGTAATATTCGTGCTATTGAAGCAGCTACAGGTGTCGAAATTATTGTTGATGATACTCCGGAAGCTATTATTTTATCGTGCTTCGATTCTGTACGTCGTGAGATTGCGAGACTATCGTTACACAAATTAGTCACCGATGGACGTATACATCCAGCACGTATTGAAGAAGTCGTTAAGAAAACGCAAAAACAAATAGAACAAGAAATTATAGAAGTAGGTAAGCGTACGGTTATCGATTTAGGAATTAATGGTTTACATCCTGAATTAATAAAAATGGTAGGTCGTATGAAATACCGTTCATCTTACGGGCAAAATTTACTACAGCACTCGCGTGAAGTGGCTAAACTATGTGGTGTTATGGCGGCCGAATTAGGGTTAAATCCAAAATTAGCGAAACGAGCTGGTTTACTACACGATATTGGTAAAGTGCCAGATGCGGAAGCCGATATGGAAACACCACACGCTATTTTAGGTAAGCAATGGGCAGAAAAGTATGGTGAAAAAGAAGAAGTATGTAATGCTATTGGAGCACACCACGACGAAATAGAAATGACCTCATTATTATCGCCGATCGTACAGGTTTGCGATGCTATATCTGGAGCGAGACCTGGCGCAAGACGTCAAGTATTAGATTCTTATATACAACGTTTAAAAGACTTAGAAGAGGTAGCCCTTGGATTTGGCGGTGTTAAAAAAGCATATGCTATTCAAGCGGGTAGAGAACTTCGTGTAATAGTTGAAAGTGAAAAGGTTAACGATCTAAGAGCTTCGGAATTATCATTTAGTATTTCGCAAAAAATTCAAACGGATATGACATATCCTGGGCAGGTAAAGGTTACCGTGATTAGAGAAACGAGAGCTGTTAATATTGCAAAGTAATGTACATACTCATTATTAAAAAAAAAATCCAACTTCTTTAAGTTGGATTTTTTTTGCTTGGTATTATTATAGTAAATACAGTTCCTACATTTACTTTACTACCTATTTCAATGGTACCACCAAAAGCTTCAACTTGATTTTTAATAAGATATAAGCCGACGCCTTCAGAATTTTTATTGGTATGAAACGTTTTGTATAATTTAAAAACATCGTTCCCAAATTTATCCAAATCAATTCCTAAACCGTTATCAGAAACTTTAATTATTATACAGTCTTTTTTGGTAAAGGACTGTATTCTAATTATGGGATCTCTATCGGGATGTTTGTATTTAATAGCATTCGATAATAAATTTTGAATAATACTTTCTAAGTACGCAGAATTGTAATAGATATGAACGTTTTTACTAACTCGGTTGTATATTTTTGCCTTATTCTTAATTATAATAACATCCAAGAGCTTTAAACTTTCTTCTATAAAGTCATTGAGGTTTAAACATTCTGTATTCGTTTCTTTTTTAGATTGTACGGACACAATCTGTTTGAGGTTTGTAATCGTATTGTTTAATGAACCAGCAACTTGATTGAGATGATTAATAACCTCGTTTTTTTCGGTATCGTCTTCCGCTTCGTCATAAAAACCTAATAAGCTTTCGAAGTTTGCAGCGTGTTCTTTTAAGTTATGCGTTACAATATGCGCGAAATTTTTAAGTTTTGTGTTTTGCTCGGTGGCGATATTAAGCGCATCATTTATTTTAATTTCTGTTTCTACCTGATCGGTGATATCGATATGTGTACCAATAAAACGAACGTAATTACCGTCAGCATCGCGCTCTACCACCTGGCCTTTATCTAGAATCCATTTATAAGCGCCATTTTTACATTTAATTCTATGCTTGCTTACATAATACGGTTTTAGACCTTGTATGTGATCGTTGAAATCTTTGTGGTATTTATAGCGGTCATCTGGATGAATTAAATCGTTCCAATCATTAATATCCTCACCAAAATGGGGGTCGTCCAAGCACCCCAAAATATCTTTTGAGGAATCTGAAAAAAAGAAGCTATTTGTTTTAGCGTTATATACCCACATTCCAATTTTGGAAATACTTAAAGCAATTTCCCATTTTATAGCGTCAAAATGGTTTGTTTTATGGTTTGTTTTCTGGTGCATTGAGGTTGTTTAACTAATAATTATTTCCTGCACAATTATTAAATATTACAATAATTTAACAAAATAATTAACGTAAACCCAATATAATCGGCTAAAAGATGTTTTTTTGACATTAAAGGTAATAAATACAAGGTAGTTTATGGTCTAGGGTGAAAACTCTTCATTACGGTGGTAAGGTGCTTTCTATCGATGTGCGTATAGATTTCTGTACTTGTAATGCTTTCGTGTCCTAACATTAATTGTATAGCTCTCAAATCTGCTCCATTCTCTAATAAGTGAGTAGCAAAAGAATGTCTAAAGGTATGTGGAGAAATTTTCTTGTTTAAATTAATTTTTATGGCCAACTGCTTAATTATAGTAAAAATCATTGCTCTGGTTAATTGTTTGCCATTTCTGTTTAAAAATAAAATATCGCGTTGATCGTCGGCAATGGTTTGATGATTTCGAATACCATCCTTATATATAGCGATGTATTTAACAGTAGAATCTACAATGGGCACAAAACGTTGTTTATTGCCTTTACCTGTCACTTTAATAAAGCCTTCTTCAAAATATAAATCAGAGATATTAAGATGCGTCAATTCGCTAACCCGCAAACCACAGCCATATAAAACTTCTAAAATGGCACGGTTACGTTCGCCTTGCGGAGTACTTAAATCTATAGCCGCTATAAGTCGGTCTATATCGGTTTCACTTAAAGTATCGGGGAGTCTACGGCCTATTTTAGGGGAGTCGATAGTATCTAAGGGATTCGTTTCTCGATACCCTTCAAAAATTAAATAATTAAAAAAGCCTTTTAAACCTGATATAATTCTCGATTGAGAACGCGGATTAACCGTTTTTGCAATAGCATAAATACAATCTTGTACGGTGCTTTTAGAAATTTGAATAGGAGATATTGTTATCTCATTATTTTGTAAATATTTACTAAGCTTAGTAACATCGAGACGGTAATTATTAATAGTGTTCTCAGACAATCCTCTTTCTATTTGTAGGTATAAACAGTAGTCTTTTAAGGCGTGTTCCCATTTCATAAAATCAAAGGTATTCATTAATTAAGAATTAATTCAAATTAATTTATAACTACTTGATTATAAAGGCTTAAGTGGGTAACGGTTAGTAACTATGTTAATAACTAAGAATAAATCGTTAAAATTATGATAATTTTTACTTATTTTGCGTTAGTTTAATCAATTAAAAAATAATAATATTATGAAAAAAATTATTTTATGTGCTGCAGTAGCAGTATTTGGATTTTTAAGTGTTAGCGCACAAGGACAATTTAAAGTAGGTGCTAATATAGGATTACCAGTAGGTGATTTTAGTGACTTTTACTCATTAAGTGCAGGTTTAGATGTCGCTTACTTAGTAGACGTGTCAGACCAGTTTAAAGTGGGTGCTGCGACCGGTTTTATGAATGTTTTTGGAGAAGATTTAGAAACTACTTTTGGAGAATTTACTGTTACAGCTGAAGCTGAAGACGCTCAATTTGTACCATTAGCCGCTGCTGCTAGATTTATGGCATCAGATAATTTTTATGTTGGTGCAGATTTAGGATACGCAATCGCCGTAGATAGTGAAGGAGAAGGTGGTCTTTATTACCGTCCACGTGTAGGTTATAATTTTACTGAAATGATTGGAGTTAACTTGTCATATACAGGAATCTCTAACGATGGCAACTCCTTAAACAGTGTTGGACTAGGAGTAGAGTTATCTTTCTAAGAAACATTGTAAATTAATATTAAAACCGAAGTCTACCGCTTCGGTTTTTTTGTATTTTCCATTTGTTAATACTAACTAAGAAATTCTTAAATTTTCGGTAAATCTGTGTTAACAAAAGTTTAAAGCATATCTGAATATCTTTATTAATTTGTTGCTTTGTATCGAACAACTTAAAACAGATATTATGAAAAATTTATGTATGGCTGTGGTAATTACGGCTTCTAGTTTATTTAGTGTTACGGCACAGAATACCAATCCAACAAGAGATGTACAATTTGGAGTTAAGGGTGGAGTTAACTTTTCTACTATAACCGGAGATAATTTTGATGATCTAGATTCTAGAACAAGTTTTAATGCCGGTTTGGTTGCAGAAATACCTATAACAGAACGATTTTCAATTCAGCCAGAAGTATTCTATTCGGGACAAGGTTTTGACATTAAAGAAATAGATCAAGACAATGTTTTTGATACAGATCAAAATATAGAATACCAACTAGATTATATACAAGTACCAATTTTAGCTAAGTTTTATTTAGTTGAAGGGTTAAGTATTGAAGCCGGTCCGCAATTCGGATTTAAAATTAATGAAGAAATCGATAGTCAACCAAACTCAGACGGTGGAGATACTGATATAAGTAATGAGAATTCTTCTGTAAAAGATTTTGAAACTAGTATAACTGGTGGGTTAAGCTATAAATTTACTAATGGATTCTTTATATCTGGTAGATATACTTATGGATTAACGAATCTTTTTGATGATGATTCTATCTTAAAAAACGTGGATGCTAAAAATGCAGTGGCACAAGTAGGTCTTGGCTTTATGTTTTAAGACCATTATCACTTTTAAAACGATATCTATAGTTTTATAACGCTAATTACGTTTAAACCTGAACAGTACTTTTACTGTTCAGGTTTTTTTTGTTTTTACCGATAATAGATACAAAACGTGTTCAATTGTTAAAAAAATCTAGCATAAGGCTCTGGTGTTTTTTAGCACTTAATTCTTACGCTTATTAACAATTTGAATCTTAAGTTGTTAGACATAGCGCGACTTAACACGGTCTTAAAAGTCTGTTAATTTAGTGATTTTGGGTGTTAAAAATTATTCTACGACCTTGAATATGCTCTAACTTTGCAACTTCAAAATAAAATAAACATATTATGAAAAAATTATTTTTTGCTGCTTTATTAGCAGGATTTGCATTCAATACAGCGAGTGCTCAGGACGAAGAAGGAACTAAAGGTTTTGCAAAAGGAGATGTTTTTATGTCTGGAAGTGTAGGATTTGAAAGTGATTCTCAAGGTGACACATCATTAAAAGGTTTTACAGTAGCACCTAGAGCGGCTTACTTTATCTCTGATAACATTGCTTTAGGAGCAAAATTAGGGTATACTTCGTCTAAAGAAGAAGATGAAGGTTTCGCAACAACACAAGAAACTGAAGTGACAGCTATCGAAGCTGGTGTTTTTGGACGTTACTATTTTACACCTGCTAGCCAATTCTCTATTTTTACAGAGCTGGGTGCGGGGTATGTTCACTCTAAATATGAAGAGACTGGTGATCCAGAAATTAAAGCAGATGGTTTTAACGTAGCATTCGCTCCAGGAGTTAGCTACTTTATCTCTAATAACTTTGCTTTAGAAGCCTCTTACGGTTTAATTAGCTACAACTCTGATAAAGTTGATGTTGATGGCGCGGAGTCTAGAGATCGTTTTAATGCTGGTTTAGATTTAGGAGACATTAACTTAGGGCTTGTTTACAAATTCTAATTAGTATCAAACTATTTATTATAGAAAGCCGAAGTTTAAATACTTCGGCTTTTTTTGTACCATAACTTTTGTATTTTTGGTTAGACGCATAATATCTAACCACAGATTATAAATTAATAGCAGCTATGAAAAAACTAATTATAATAAACGGCCCGAATTTAAATCTATTAGGCAAACGCGAACCCAATGTTTACGGTAGTTTATCGTTCACCGATTTTTTTGACGCTGTACAAAAAAGGTACCCAAATTTAGCTATAGAACATTTTCAATCTAATATAGAGGGGGAGCTTATTACAAAACTACAAGAATGTGGCTTTACGTACGACGGTATTATTTTAAATGCTGCAGCGTACACACACACATCGGTAGGTATTGGCGATGCCGTAAAAGCAATAGAAACACCAGTGGTAGAAGTGCATATCTCTAATACTTTTGGTCGCGAGGAATTTAGACATCAGTCGTTTGTATCGCCAAATGCCAAGGGCGTTATTCTAGGTTTTGGATTGCAAGGGTACGAGCTCGCTATAGAAAGCTTTATGTAAGTAGCTAGATGCTCTTGTAGCCTCTAGAATTACCAAAAGGTGATCTACTATAAGTTATTCGAAAGGGCATTAGCACCGTTTTGTTAAGCACTTATGTTAGAGTGTAATAATCCTTAAAAACGACTATCTTATTAGCGACCAAAATAGTTAATTAAAATGGCTATCTCAATTTCTGTTTTATTTTAACTTGCAGCAAAACTATAAAGTATACAAACAAAAAAAATGCGATTGTTTCCAATCGCATTTTTTAGTATTTAAAGGCCGTGAATTACACGATAATGTTATAAATGTATTACTTCGCCGTAAGCATCTGCTACCGCTTCCATAACCGCTTCACTCATTGTAGGGTGAGGGTGAACCGTTTTTAATACTTCATGACCAGTAGTTTCTAGTTTTCTCCCTAAAACCGCTTCCGCAATCATATCGGTAACACCAGCACCAATCATATGGCAACCTAGCCACTCACCGTATTTAGCATCAAAAATTACTTTTACAAATCCGTCTTTCGTTCCTGCAGCACTTGCTTTTCCAGAGGCCGAGAAAGGGAATTTTCCAACTTTAATATCTAATCCTTTTTCTTTTGCTTGTTTTTCGGTTAAACCAACACTAGCAATTTCAGGAGACGCATACGTACATCCTGGAATGTTTCCGTAATCTAAAGCTTCAACATGTTGTCCAGCAATTTTTTCAACACATAAAATACCTTCAGCACTTGCTACGTGAGCCAGGGCTTGTCCCGGAGTCACATCACCAATAGCATAATAGCCAGGAATATTTGTTTGGTAGTAATCGTTAACCAATATTTTATCTCTATCTACAGCAATGCCAACGTCTTCTAAACCAATACCTTCAATATTTGTTTTAATACCAACGGCACTAAGTACGATATCGGCTTCTAAAACCTCTTCGCCTTTTTTAGTTTTTACAGTTGCTTTAACGCCATCGCCAGAAGTATCAACATTTGTCACTTCGGCGCTTGTCATTATTTTTATACCACTTTTCTTAAATGATTTTTCTAATTGCTTAGATATATCAATATCTTCAACCGGAACAATGTTTGGTAAATATTCTACAACGGTAACCTCTGTTCCCATAGCGTTATAGAAGTAAGCGAACTCAACACCAATCGCACCAGAACCTACAACAATCATTTTCTTAGGCTGTTTCTTCAAGGTCATTGCTTCGCGGTATCCAATTATTTTTTTTCCATCCTGTGGTAAGTTTGGCAACTCACGAGAACGTGCTCCAGTAGCTACAATAATATGGTCGGCACTATATTCTTTACCATCAACGTCTACTTTTTTACCAGGTTTTAGTTTCCCAAACCCCTTTATAACGTCAATTTTATTCTTTTTCATTAAAAACTCAACCCCTTTGCTCATCCCTTGTGCCACATTACGGCTACGGTTAACAACAGCGTCAAAATCTTTATCGTACTCTTTAACCACTAAACCATAATCGTTAGCGTGCTTTAAGTATTCAAAAACTTGCGCAGATTTTAATAAAGCTTTTGTTGGGATACATCCCCAGTTAAGGCAAACGCCACCAAGGCTTTCCTTTTCAATGACAGCGGTTTTTAAACCTAATTGCGATGCTCTAATGGCAGTAACATAGCCTCCAGGACCACTTCCAAGAACAATAATATCGTATTTACTCATTGGTAATTTTTTAATTTGTTTAAAGAAGCTACGAATTTACAAAACTAAGCGCTAATATTAAATTGTACGTCTACATTTATTTGGGCGTGCCCTAAAGGTCGTGCTTTACGCTCTATCTTTTTATCGAAAAAATAAAAAGGATGCCGCTGCAATCACTCACGCAACTAGAACTTGGTGTACTATTCAATTTTAAAGATGTTTTACTGAGATTTACAGTAGTATTTATAGCGCCGTATTTCATCGTATTACAATCCGCAATTTATTTGTTAGTGCTTATTTTTACTCCTCTTTTACTACACACGGCACGAGTAATCCTATAAACAGTTTTTCAAGATTAATTTTTTAGAAACTATTATTTCTTCAAAATGGCAAACAATATATTGCAAAAATAAGGTGGCTTATTTGCTTAGTTTTAGAATTCTGAGTGCCCCTTGAATTACTAAAACAAAAACAATAATACCAATAATTAAATCGGGTTTGTTAGAGCCCAACCAATGCACCATAACTCCTGCAGTGATTACGCCCAGATTAATAATAACGTCGTTAGAGGTAAAAATAAGACTCGCTTTCATGTGTGCATCATCTTTGCTTTTCGATTTTTGTAAGATATACAGGCAAATTCCATTCGCCAAAAGTGCAAAAATGGACACAATAATCATTGTCGAAAAATCAGGAAGTGTTTCTGTACCAAAAAAGCGTCTTAAAACCTCTAAAAACCCTATAATAGCAAGCGTAATTTGAAAGTATCCAGCAATTTTAGCAATGCGTTTTTTTTTAATAAGTGATCCGCCTACCGCAAATAAGCTAATTCCATAAACAAAACTATCGGCGAGCATATCTAAACTATCGGCAACAAGACCCATCGATTTAGAAATTAACCCCGTTGTCATTTCTATAATAAAAAACACAAAATTAATAACTAATACAGACCATAACAGCGTTTTCTGATTAGTGTTTTCCTCAAAATCTGTTTGAGTGGTAGCTTCGGTAGAGATTCTGTGTCCTCCTAAATTTAGTCCACTAATGGAAGCTTCAATGTCTGTTACCTCGCGGCTGTGATACACAGTGAGTTGCCGATTTGGAATATCGAAATCTAAATTTTTAACCCCAGAAAGACCATCTAATTTCATTCGGATAAGATTTTCTTCCGAAGGACAGTCCATTTTAGTAATTTTGAAAACAGATTTCTTCATTCCCCTTTTACATTTTAATTTGTATCGACGAGTCCAAAATTACGAATAATAAAAAGAGGCAACCCCATTGGCGTAGATACTCTTTTTAGTCTGATTAATGTTACACATACTTTTATCTTTTAGAATTACCACTGGAAGAATACAAATATAACGGACTTTTGTTACGTTTAGAAATAGTAGTTTATGGGCGGTTTAATGTTACCTGTATTCTGGGTTTTCAAAATTCCAACGTTCACCGTTATCCCATTTTTCCCGAGAGTTTCCGTAATTGGGATAACCATTGTTGGCTTTAAGCAGAGCGGCTAAGTGGAGTAGGTTATAGGTCATAAATGTTATGTTTCTATTGGTGAAATCACTATCAAACCCAATAGGGGTCTTTAATTTTTTACCTTTACAATCCGTATCACCATAACTTGGTCCCGGCCCAACTTTGCCAATCCATCCTGAATCTGCTTGTGGCGGAATGGAGTACCCCACGTGTTGCAGCGCATATAAAATACCCATTGCACAATGTTTTATTCCATCTTCATTTCCAGTAATAACACAGCCCGCTACTTTACCATAAAAAAGGTATTGCCCTTTATCGTTGGTTTTGCCACTCATAGCGTATAATCTTTCAATTAGTTTTTGAGCCACAGAAGACTTTTCACCAAGCCAAATGGGAGTTCCCATTATCAATATATCTGCTTTAAATACTCTTTCGAATAACGATGGCCATTCGTCCGTTTCCCAGCCGTGTTCCCTCATATTGGGGTAGACACCACTAGCCACCTCGTGGTCTATTAAACGAATGTCGTCAATCTGGACCTTTTCCTTAATCATAATGGCTTTAGAAACCGCCATTAAGGATGCTGTATGGCTCGTTTCAGGTGATTTTTTTAAAGTACAATTAATGTAAACAACGCGTAAAGGGCTAAAGTCAATCTTCTCCATATTAGTTTTTTAATTGATGCAACTTACAGTAAGGTAGATGGTTGTGTTATTAATACTCTAATTTAGTAAAAAAAGATGAAAGGAATAATGGAGTTCGTAGGCGTGAGAGTTTTTGTGGTTGGGCTAAAATAGCTTGCTTCTTAGCGCAGCTACTAATTGAACGCCGTTTTTCTTTATATTTTTTTTCGTTATACTTAATAAAATAAATTAGGAGTATTAAAAGTACCAAAGCTGGTATTACTAAGCGATTTATGCTGTTTGTTTTTAAAATTATAGGTGTAAGTACTAAAGCTATTTAGGTAAGTTGTTGCTATTTTTAGAGCTCTCATTACACTCATAAATAAAAAAAAAGTACTCAAATTAATAGGAGTGAATGCTCTTTCAGATAGACTATTTTATAAGCTGTTTTAATCCTTTTTTATTAAGGTTAAACTTTCTTTTTCTCCATATTTGCTCATAATAAATTGTAACAAACTATCGCCAAATTGTAATTGACATTTTTTTTATCGTATCACTAGCTTTTTGATACCTCTACCTTTGTTCGTTTTTATTTCAACGGTATAGAGACCTTCTCCTAAGGAATTGGTATCGACTTTGTATTTATTTGTGGTTAAAAATAAATGACCAAGCATATCATAAACCTTAACGGTTTCTAATGTTGTATTGTTTTCTAGTTGAATAGTAAATTGCTTTTTTGTCGGGTTGGGATACAGTTTACTACTGAAAGGAAAATCCTCTTGTTGAATGTCTAAAATAGATAACGATTCACAATCTACAATTTCACTAATTCTTAGGCCATCTGCTATAACAGTTTCGTTAGCATTTGTATTACTTATTGCTAAACTCACTTGTTCTCCGGCTTCTAAATAATATGTCTCTAGCGAGACCCAATTTCCCCTTCTAAGTGACATATCGATACTAAAATTATCGGTAACCCCAGAATGGGTGAAACTTGCCAGGGCATTTGTTGCGAAATTAGGTTTACTAACCCAGCGTGTAAAGATCTCGTAGGTACCAGCTGTGTTTATTGTAGCGTTAAACACAGCACTGGACGGGGTTGTGGTGTCTGCAGAGAGATAGTTATCGCCATAATACCCTAATATATTGGTGCTAGGCAGCCAATTCCCGTTTAAAACCACATTAGTGGCGTCGTTATTATCTATTATTATTATTATTATTATTATTATATCGTTTGTATTTGCCTGACCGTGGATGTAATCGCTAATGGCTTGACCGTGATATTGACCATTTAAAAGATACAAATCTTTAGTCCATTCTACACCATCTGTACGATTATTAAACCCCGTTTCTATGGTAACATTATAGTGTTTCGCGTTATCGTAATTTGTTACAATATAATCTTGTGAAATGGCATTGTAGAGGCTGTAATATATCTCTTCGGTACCTTGGTAGTTCCCTATATGCTTAACGGTTTCTGTAACAAATCGTGTATTTATATAATGATGATCTGAATCATAAATGTAATAGAACAGGCTTTGACCCGATGGAGGTGGAGAGTGTGAGTCTACAAAGACACTAAAATTATTAAGTTGTGCCGTAGAGTCAATCCAACTTTTAGCAGCATTTACTGCATTCCAATGCGATTGGCTACTTAAAGAATGCCAGTCTCTGTTAAAATCTACAGGAGTTTGGTCTTTTCCCGATCCGCCATTATAAGCGTGATCAACGTCCATAATAGGAACGATATAAATGATAGCTTCTTCACGCAGTCGAATCGCACTTGGGTGGTTAGAGGCAAAAAAGTCCAGCATTCCCATTAAGGAATAGTTTCCAGGATTTTCAAAGGCGTGCATTCTTCCAAGCATCCAAATCAATTCTTTCTCGTTATCATTAACACAATCGTCCGTAATTTTTACTAATTTAACGGCACGACCACCTTCACTCTTCACTTATTGCCAAGTCTGATACAGTAACATAACTTAAATCAGAAATATTACTCACATCCGTAATCATATTAGAATAGGTATATGGATATGAATGTGCGACATAAACGGAAGATGATTGTAGTGGAATTGTGAAATTGTTAAGGTTTGTAAGCGTGGTTTTTTCCCAATTTATGTTGTCGTAACTATAAACAATAGTAGGGCCACTCCAATGTGCACTGACTTCTAAAGTTAAAGGTAGAGCAGGGTTTAGGCCAGAGATTTCTACGTAATAACTTATGTTTTTGGTGTCTCCGCCCTTTAATTCTGAAACGATATGTACCTCATTTTCATCGGTATCGGTAAACGCTGCAATACCATTACCACCTTCAAAATTAGAGTTTACAGTAATTTGTGCAAACAATAAACTGGTAGATGAAAGAATAAATATTAAGAAAGTTATTGCACTTTTTAGTCGTATGCATCTTTTCATTTCCATAGGTTTATCAATTAGTGAATGTGCGTGCTTTTTTAATTTTTAAACAGTTGAGTATAGATAAGAATCTTTCTTTTATTTAAGCTTAAGTTTCTTGATTATGTTAGAGCAGTGTGGCATTTTGAAACAAAATCTGTAAGCTATTTTAATCCTTTTTTAATAAGGTTAAAATTTCTTTTTCTCCAGATCTACTCATAATAAATTGTAAAGTATCGTTATTTAACGTCTTAATTTCAACACCAATTTCCAATTTTCCTTTTGGTGTTGAGTAAAGTAAACCGTTAGCTATTTTATAAACCCCAGATTGCTCTTGCGTATCAATTTTAGAAGTATATGTTTTATCCTCCTTAAAATTGAAATAGACGTTATTATTACATCTGTTTTTTCCTGTAGATTCAGTAATCCATTCCGTACACGTCCACTCACCGGTAATATTCTTGTAATTTTCTGTATTGTCACAGTTAAAAAGTAGTAAAGAGAAGACGGCTATAATTAATTTTTTCATACTGTTATTTATATTATTAGGGTATTTTCAGGTGTGCTCTAAATAATTATTGTACTTTAATTACTCGAATTTATGACCATAAAATTTGGCTAAAATAAGTCCGTTGTTTAGGCTCTTATTATAGTTGAAATTACAATCGTTTAAATTTATCTTTTCAATCTTAATCCAAACGAATAACTCTTTTTGGCTAGAATATTCGTTTGTTATTTCTTCTGTTTTAAGGATTTCAAGTTGAAACTTGGCATCTGAATTACAAATAGCATAATTATAATTGTTGTTTTTTATACTGATATAAAAGTCATCATTTGATTTACCGATGGTCTTTATTCCTTGACCAAAAACGGTAGTAAATTCCGTTTCTGAAGAAGTGTCGTATAATGGCGCTCTTATTAAAAACTGATTATCACCATTCTCTTCATTTAAAATAAATCGTAAATAGCGATGTGGGTCGGTTTGGTCGCCATCGGGATAAAGATATCCTATACTAGATTGATAGGCTGCAAAACCATATCTCCAGTTTAAGACCTCATTGCCAAGGTGAGCAGAAAATTGAGGTGTGGTTTTTTCTAAAAAAGAAGCGTAATCCTCTTCCAGAATTTCTGTATCATCTTTGTCACAAGAAAAAAAGGAGAAGCTTAAAGCAAAAATTATTATTAGTTTTTTCATTTACTTGTTGGTGATTACACATTTCAGTTTAACCTATTTTATAGGCCCAAGGAATACTATTTTGTTTTCTTATTAAAATTATTTATGCTTTATCAATTGGAGTAAAACCCGTGTAATTGTTTTAAATTGATTATTTGATAACGGCAACAAGATATACAATATAAATAATATAGTATTGTGAGAAGTTTTTTAATCGTTATTTTATTGAAAAAATAATGTTAGGCGACTTTTTTAAGGGAAGAGACAGGCTTTATTAGTACAGTGTTTTACGTAAAGAATTATCCTATTTTATTACGGTTTACATCTTCGGGCCTTTGTCCGATAGATAAACTTGAGAATGGTAAAAATAGAAAAAGAGGTACTTTTTTATAGTCGGTTGTTTAACTAACGCATTGCTTATTAAAAATGCCGCAATTAAAAATTATAGTTGTAAATAATCTTGTAAGTGCGGCATTTGTTATCTGGTTAAAATAGGTGTTCTAATGTTTCCAATTGTCAGCATTTTTTGAGTATTTTATATAAAACTTATTCGAATCATAAAATTTAAAATGCTTACTCTTTAAAACACTTTTTTGGTCGCAATACGCGTCATATCTAGATTCTAAAAACTCTGATTCTGGATAGTTGGTGACGGCTGAAACAAAAAACTCATTGTCCACAACTTTTGAGTTTTCTTTTATCTGGTATGCAATTCTATTGCTAAAGACAATTGGGCTTTTATCTGCGGTATAAGACTTGGTGCTTATTTCTCTTTTATTTGGGTATTTCAATAAATCACAATGTCTTACAAGCGCATCACTAATATCATATTCCGAAATTATTTTGGAAGTTTTTGAAGGAATAGCAATACGTGTGTTTTCTTTTATGGAGACGGAATAACCTACCAAAGAACTTAAATTAGAAGTGCTTGAACTTTGTGCTTGGTTTGTTTGTAATAAGTTAAACAGATTTAATCCTGTGACGGCCACGGTAGCAGTTTTTGTTTTTGATGATGTCGTAGAATTGCCTTCTGAGGTCGTAAAGGTTCTGTTTTTAAAATAATCGTAAGCAAAATCATTTAATATAAAATGACTTTCGTTTAGTTTAACATATATAGTAGTGTCTGTTTTATTGTAGAAATCAAAACCAATGTTTCCGCCATTTGCCCATAAATGATAGGTTATTTTGCAGTTGTCATCTTCAAAGAAGAACTTATCGGCATCTGTAATTGATTTTGTAACGGGTTTTACATTATATAGTTGATAAAATGAGTTTGAAGCGCAAGACGAAAATAGCACCGTCGTTACTACTAGAATACATAGATTTTTAAATTTCATTTCTTAATTGATTTATAGTGATTTATAATATTTTATATTGATTAATTGTGACCTTGATAGTAGTCCGGTTTTTTCAAAATAAGGTACAAATAGTAGGTCATTGAGAGGCACTTTGAAGGCACCCTTTATTCTAGTGTTGAACCATCCATAAATATTATTTTTTCAGGGATCCAAACCACTTTTAGAGCCTCCATATCTTTACCTTTTAGTCGGGAGTCTTCTGTTCTAAATTGGTTGTATGCTGTCGAATAAGTGCCTTTAAACGTTTCTCCAGTTGTAATGGGATCGTCAATTGTCAAATTAATAGACTTAATCTCTGTGTCGAATAAATCTCGAATAGATACTGCGCCTTTAAAAGTCCTTATGGTTTTATCTGTCTTATTTTCAAATGCAAAGCTATATGTTAAATATTTCTGATAGTTGTATTCTTCATACCCCTTATCGTACATTGCTACAGTGAGTGCTGCATCCAGTTTTTGTCTTTTATGCTCTCCTTCTAGTTTCTTTTTTTCTGCGCGTTTTTTTTGTTCTTTTTTGTAATTTTTAGCTTCTTCAATAATTTCACCGTAAGTTTTATCATCGAGAGTTGCGTCGATCCATTTAGCTCTCATAATCCAGCCCGCCATTAATTCTGTATCTTCTTCACTAATATCACTAGTTTCTTTAATGTCTTTGGTGTCTTCTACCAAGGTATCTTCATTATATTTTTTGTCTAAAGGACTTGAGCAGGATATTAAAACCCCTATTAGCGACAAAGCTATCAGTGTTTTTTTCATTATGGTAGTATTTACTATGTCGTGCTAAAATCATCAATTGTGTGTTGGTAACCTTACGGTTATCCGTATTCATGGTAAAATAGGTGTTTTTATGGGGTGTTTTTAGTGAAGGAGCTGACTTAAAAAAAAACGAATCACTTATATAGTTTAGATTACAGTGGTTTTAAATGAGTGACGATGTATTATGAAGAGGCAAAAATAGAGCCAAAAACTACAGTATGACTTAAGTATAAATGCAGTAGTTTTAGAGGTGCTATTGTGAATACTCTTTTATTAGTAATCGATTTTTATTTCTTTCTCAAACGCCTTATTACCTTTTTTATTAGTTTTTACTCCGTTAATAAAATAGTTGGCTAATGCTTCTTTTAAAAGTGACTCGGGATTAAAACAATCATAATTATTGACGTTAAAAACGATTGCCGAGCAATAAAATATGCGTCCATATTTTGGTTTTCCATTCACCTTCAAAAGTTCAGTTTTTTTTTCCTTTCCACCGACAGCAACCGTAAATAAGGCATCTTTGTGGTCCAATAGTTTTATGTTTTTCCAAACTAAATAGCGTAGTTTATCTTCCGTTTGAATCGTGTTATTCCACTTTCCGTAGGTACTAAACATAAAACGTTGCAAGTCTGTTGCCTCGTATTTTGGCGTAAATGCCATTTCGTGAACTAGTAATGAATCGGTTTTGTTAAATTTAAACGTAATAGAATCGAATATTTCAAAATTATTTTTTTTTGAGTTACGCTTTTGAGAACTACAAGATAGACAGAGTACAATTAATGTTAGTAGGAGAATAAGCGTTTTCATATGTGTTATTGAGAGGTGTTTATTAATAAGATCTTCAGGTTTTGTTACAGAGTTAAACTAAAACAGACGCTGTACAGCGGTTTTATTTCTCAATTTAATTAGGAGTTACAAATGCGCAATTATGGTTGTTGAAGTCCTAAATATAAGTAATTTTGTATTATATTGGGTAATGTGGTTTATTCTTTATTGTTAATAAGTGCATTGCCAAAATAGAGAACAGATACACTAATTAAAAGACAAGGAAATAATCCTGACACGAAACCAGTTGGAAATCCGAGTTTGAAAATCACAAAAATAAAATAAGCAAAATATCCACATCCAAATTTTAGCATACGTTCCATTCCATTTATGTTTTGTGTCAAAAAAACTATAAAAAAGGGAATAAAGAAACTCAATAAAATGCCACCAAATAAACTGTTCATATTAGCATTTGAATCTAATGTTAAAAATCCGATGACGCCCATTAAAACTAGATTGAGTGCTAATAGAAAAAGGCCGTTTACCAATTTAGTTCCGATATTTTTTTCTTTTAGCGAATTGTTATTCGAAAACAATTCTTTTATATCAATTTCCAATACGTTACAAATTAGGTTTAGTGTTTTTCCTCTGGGTTCATTTTCGCTATTTTCAATCCGTTGAATTGTTCTTAAATTTATTTTGGATAATTCTGCTAATTCTTCTTGAGAAAGACCTTTAACTTTTCGAGTCTCACTAATTTTTTTTGCAATAAAATTCATTTGATTATACTTTTAATTTATTCTAAAAGTAATGATTAGGTTAATAATTGATAACGGTTGTGGTGCGACTTTTATACGACATTTACAGTGTCATTCAATGTCGTGAAATTGCTATCAATTGGTTTACAACGGTACTGTAAGTTAAGAACGCATTAATACGCAATCTCTTTTATTTCAAAAACACGCTCTTCGGTTGGGAGTTTTAAGGTGGCTTTGTCGCCTACTTTTTTATTGACTAATATTTTAGCGATAGGCGAAATAAATGCTATTTTACCTTTAGCAATATCAGCTTCATCAACGCCCACTATCTGATAGTTTTTTACTGTCATAGCATTACCAATTTTAAGAGCGACTAATGCGCCAAATCGCACTTCGTTTTGAGGTTGTTTTTTAAGGTCTACAATTTTTGCTGTAGCAATACGGTTGTTTAAGAGTTGTAATTTTGCATTAATATGGTTGACTGCAATACGTCGTTCTTTCTCGTTGGTGATTTCTAAATGTTCTCTTTCGGTGGTTAAGGCTTCTCTTTCCTCTAAAAGCGCATTCATTCCCACTTGGGTGACGTAATTTATAACGCCGTCAGGTAAATCCGCTCTTGGCGGCACCATTGGTACTTCTTCTTGGTCCTCTTCCTTAACAAATCCTCTACTCATTATTTAGTTCATTTTTAAGTGTTATTTACTTCTGTCCTTCATAAATTTAAAACAATTAAATGACTAGTCAAAATGAAACTGAAATATGTTAGTGTTATTACAAGTATTGAGGCTAAGCGCGTTGACGATAATATAAGGCATTTACTTTTTTAATTCATCTGATGCGAGGTGTGAACCTTAGAAGCCGGAATACGGTTTTTTTTTGATGTCTTTTTTGTATAATCGCAATCCGTATTAATCATTATTTTCTTATCAATTTTCCAGTAGTTGATTAAAGTTTCTTTATAATTTAACTTTCCATAGTAATCGATACGATACTTTTCATAAAATAGTCCACTAGGTAACGTCTTTTGTAATTTCCATTTTTCGTAAGGGGTCGATAATTCAAATAGAGGTAAATGAAATGCTGTTGCTCTGTCAATAATGTAGTACTTACTTGCGAGTTTATGTCTTTTTTCCTTTTTTGGTTTTATTGATGCAAACTTATATTTACCATATGTTTTTCCTTTAATTAAGGTGTCGTTAAGTTTAAAAAAATCGTATTCTTCTGTTCGGTATTTAAAATCATTTCGATATTTATAGACATCTTTACACTCTATATTTATAAATTCTGCGTTATTTAAATCGGTTTTTAAAAATGTTGTGCGCGATGAGATTCCGTTTTCATCTTTAAAAATCATAGAATAATGCAGACTATCCAAATCGGTTATTATTGCAGAATAGTTATTTTTCTTTGAGTTCGTCAAGTAATACTTTTTAAACGTCTCGTTTTTTTCGTTGGATGAGCTACTCTGGACTGTAAAAGAATCTTTGTAAATGATTATTTTATATTCTAATAAATAATCAAATTCATACTGTTGTTGCGAAAAACAAAGTGTAGAGCATAACATAAAAAGTGCAGATAGTAGTGTCATCGTTTTGAGGTGTTTTTCTTGTCGGTTAGGTAATTCTTATTTAATTCGGCCTGTAAAATGTTCCATCGTTTTATAGATGCCTAATGCTTTACCAGCAAACCAATCAAATCCATTTATAGATAGTATAGCTTGGCCTAAGCGTGTAAACCTGTAAATGTAGCCAGGAATAGTTATCATTTTTTTGTTGTTTTCAATGGCTTTTATAATGGTTAAGGCAGAAGCTTCAGGGTCGAGAATAGGTATCTTAGATTGTACGCCATCAAACATACCCGTTTTAATGTAATAGGGGAGTATGGTGGTAACATTCACGCTTTTATTCATTTGCTTCATTTCCAAGCGTAAACTATCAGACCAGCCAATTAATGCCCATTTACTCGCCGCATACACAGACATTTTAGGGTTCGAAATCAAGCCGCCAGAGGATGCGATATTACAGATATGGCCAGAATTGCGATGCATCATTTCGTTTAAAAACGCCAGTGTAACATACATTGGCCCGTTGGCATTAATAGCCATTGTCTTCGAAATATCTGTTACCGAATGCGCGCTGAAAAATTTACCAACAACAATTCCTGCATTATTAATTAAGACATCTACTGACCCTATATCCTGTTTTACTTTATTCGCTGTTTCTTGTACGTGTTCACTATTAGAAACATCTACATTAAAACCAGTGACCATACCTATATTAGAATATTCCAAAATCGTAGCATCGATATTTTTCTGATTGATATCCCAAATAATGACTTTAGCATTGCGTTCTAAACATAAACGCACCATTATTTTCCCAATTCCAGAGCCTCCGCCTGTAATTAATACTGTTTTTCCTTTAAGTTTTTTCATTGTTTAAATCTGAAATTTAATAGCACTATATCCCATCAAACAAGTTGTATTGTTGCAAGACATAAATTCTATCTCTGCATTAATTTTAAAAGTAGTGGTGTTTGTGATTTTAATTTTTTGTTTGAAAGTGGTTTGCGTACTAAAGGACTTTATATCTAGTTTAAAAATAGAATCGTAAACAGTATGTCCTTTTTCTTCTGAAGTATTTCCTATTAATGTATAATGATCACTCTTTTCAAAAATAAACACAGTAGGTTCTGGTCCGTTGTTAAGAACAGTTTGCGAGTATAAATGGTACTTGTCTTCAATGTTAGCCACGATTATTAGTTCGTATTCGGTTTTCGATAGTTTTCTGGTGTCTGTAACCCATTTTACAGGTTCAATAATTTTAAGCGGAGTAACCGTTGTTTTAATAGTTTTAATGGCTGCTGGAATTTGCTTTTCTGTACCCATTACATCACTACTACCATTCGGTTTCTTGTCTTCGTTTTTGCAGCTTATAAAAATAAAAAGTACTAGAATTACGGTTATATTTTTCATTGTTGGTTATGTTTTGAAAACTTAATTTATTATATACTTACGCTAGAGCATTGGTTATTATCATAGTTATTTCAAATAGTCGTAAGTTTTTTATCCGTAGAGTTTAAAATTAAATAAAAAAACCAGAACTAATAATAGAATTCTGGTTTTTATAAATTATTGTTTCTCATACGTTGAGTTTTCTATAATGTCCCAGGAAATTTCTGTTTCAGAAATTTTAGTAAAACTGTAAACCGTTGTTTGTCCTGCGGTATAATTAGATGTAAGTTTATAAGTGTTACTCGTTATTTCCTCTTGAGTTGAGACTTCTTGTTCAGCATCAATATAAAATTGTAATTGTCCTCTATGACTTATTTCATTGCTCATATTAATTATAATTAAATCATTTGAAGTGAATTCCCAACCCATTTCGCCTAAACTAGAATCTTCTAGCAGCCATTTTCCTTGTATCCAATTAGGAGGATTAATTTGTATGTTGGAGTTATTAGAAGCATTGTCATCATCAGATGAACAATTAAATAATAGAAAGAATAAAATTGCTAGTAATGGAGTGATTTTTCTCATTTTTTAAGTTTTAAAATTAATTACCAATATCTAATTAAAGTTTATATTGTTATTACGGGTTTCCATAATTTAATAAATATAACTCCTGAAGAACCCTAATGCGTTAGTTAAATAGTAAAGTAACGCTTAGAAAAATTAAAAAATCGTGTGTTAAGTTTCAACTATATTGGGGAGTTAATCTAATGATTCCAGGTAAAAGTAGATTAGATTATCATTTTCTAAAACAATTCATAGTTATAAAAAACATATAACAAAAAAAACACCCCGTTTTCAAATGAGAAAACGGGGTGTTTTTATAATATATAATCTGTGCTTATTGCTTTACCAATTCTGTACCGTGTAAAAATCGGGTTTTAGATTCATAAATCTGAAGTCTTGTATTTACTTCACGATCCGATTTATCTCTTAGGGACTTTGTAATGTACCGCCCCTTGGTAGTATTAAAATCTAAAGAGTATTTCGCGCTAATATCATTATCCGTATTAGTAGAGAAACTAATTATGTTTTTTACCGCCTTCCAATGTCCTTTACCATAAATGTGCACTTCAGGCGGGATGCCTTTAACTGCATTAGAAAATGAATGAAATACAAAGGTGCTGTCCGTATTAAGCGTTAAGTTGTAATCTATACTATGGGCAAAATCTTTACCAATACTGAGCCTATACGTGCCCGCTAAGGTACTTGGCTGTGCGGTGGTATGCAAAGCAAAGAATAGAAATAAGACAGAAATTGTGAATTTCATAAGGTGTTCTCGTTAGTTCATAATAAAATACTATTTATTTTTTATCTAAGGCAACACTCACCGAGTTTACGCAGTAACGCGTTCCAGTTTCGGTTGGGCCATCATTAAATACGTGTCCTAAATGACTACCACAATTAGAGCATACAATTTCGGTACGCAGCATGCCGATAGTTTTATCTTCGATATAGTCAACGCTTCCTTTTATAGATTCGTCAAAACTTGGCCATCCGCAATGGGCATCAAATTTACTGGAACTTTCAAATAATTGCTGACTGCAAGCTGCGCATTTATAGGTGCCATCATCGAACACTAAATTGTAGGTTCCCGTGTTAGGTCTTTCTGTTCCTTTTTCTCTTAAAATTTTATATTCTGCGTCTGTAAGCTGAGCTTTCCATTCGGCTTCCGTCTTGTTTACTTTATATTTACTCATTTTCTGGTATAAATTTTAATGCTACTCCGTTTACACAATGTCTTTTTCCTGTGGTTTCACTTGGGCCGTCGTTAAAGACGTGACCAAGATGTCCGCCACAAGTAGCGCAATGTTCTTCAGTACGCGCTTGGCCTAAATCGTAATCTACAGAAAACGATACGTTACCTTTAATTACTCTATCGAAACTTGGCCATCCCGTTCCCGAATCAAATTTGTCTTTTCCTTTAAATAGTGGCGTATCGCAAGCTACACAAACATACGTTCCGTTGCTATATTCTTTGTCTAACGGACTAGAAAAGGGGCGTTCGGTTGCTGCTTTTCTTAATACTTTATAAGCCATTGGTGATAATTCCTGTTGCCACTCGGCTTCCGTTTTAGTCACTTCAAAGGTTTCTTTGTCTTGTTTTTTCTGTTGTGCATTACCGTTACAATTAAATAAAAAGACGGTAAATAACAATATAAGGGCGTTTTTCATAGCTATCATCATTTAATAAGTTTTTTATAATAGTCGTAATAATAAGGATTGTATTACAAACTATTTTTAATTTTACCTTAATTTTTTTTTATATCTTTAAAAGGAAGTTAGTGGTGATTGGCCTGAAATTTGATTCAGTCTAAACTAGCAAAAAAAGTGATTAATTAAATGTATACTTTTTTAAAACGAACTTTATGTAATTTTATAATCTAAAAATAACTCTTAAAACAATGAAACTTAAATCAGCTATACTAACCGTAGTAACACTAACCATGTTTTTCTCGTGTTCTACAAACCCATTTACAGGAAGTAAAACATTGGCATTAGTACCCAACTCTCAGTTGTTTCCTACCGCATTTGCGCAATACAATGATTTTTTAGGAGAACATAAAGTGATTAAAGGCACCAAAGATGCCGAAATGATAACCCGTGTGGGGCAACGTATTGCCGTAGCAGCAGAACGCTGGTTAAACGCGAACGGTTACCAAGGGTATTTAACCGATTACAAATGGGAATATAATTTAGTAAACGACGAGCAAGTAAACGCGTGGTGTATGCCAGGAGGAAAAATTGTGTTTTACACAGGGATTTTACCCGTTGCTGAAAATGAAGCAGCGATTGCAGCTATTATGGGACATGAAGTAGCACACGCTTTAGCAAATCACGGACAACAACGTATGAGTGCTGGACTGGTGCAACAAGCTGGAGCAGTGGTAGGAAACATTGCTATAAAAGATGAAAACACTAAAAATATTTTTAACCAAGCCTACGGTGTAGGTTCTCAAGTTGGAGTGATGTTACCATTTAGTAGAGGTCACGAAACAGAAGCCGATAAAATTGGACTGTATCTCACCGCAATTGCGGGGTACAACCCAGATGAGGCTGCAAATTTATGGAGGCGTATGGCGAAAGCGAGTGGCGGACAAGCACCGCCTGAGTTTTTAAGTACTCACCCTGCAAACCAAACACGTATTAACGAATTAACGCAACTAGCACCGGCAGCCAAAGCCGAAGCGAAAAAATTTGGCGTGACTTCTTTTAGAGTAACCAATAAATTTTAAAAGTAATTTGTATATAACTTTATAGAATTACTTATTTTCGAAGCCACTCTTAAAACCGAGTGGCTTTTATTTTATGGCACATTTAGAAAAAGGAAGTAAAAAATTATTGAATGCTTGGGCGTTTTACGACTGGGCAAATTCGGTATACACATTAACTATTGCGTCGTCTATATTTCCCATTTTTTATTCGGCATTGTTTGCAGACGAAATTAAGAAAGTGTACGCTTTCGGCTTCGAATTTAAAAGTACGGCGCTTATTATTTTCGTAACAGCATTTACCTTTTTGGTGGTCGCGGTTACCTCCCCTTTACTATCAGGTATTGCCGATTATGTTGGCAATAAGAAAACCTTTATGAAGTTTTTTTGCTACGTGGGTGGTGCCGGTTGTATTGGCTTGTATTGGTTTAGCTTAGAACATATTTATAGTAGCTTACTCTTTTATTTTATGGGTCTTATTGGGTATTGGGGAAGTTTGGTGTTCTACAATTCCTATTTGCCAGATATCGCGTTCTCGGAGCAACAAGATAAGATTAGTGCCAAAGGATTTTCTATGGGATACATTGGAAGTGTTTTGCTATTAGTAATAAACTTAGCAATGGTAATGAGCCAAGAAACAGGTGAAGCTAAAATGCAAATGATGCGTTATTCGTTTTTAATGGTAGGAATATGGTGGATTGGATTTAGTCAATATACCTTTTATATACTACCTAAAGGAACCTCTAAAGGTCATAAAGTAACGGCTTCCGTCGTTTTTAATGGTTTTAAAGAGTTGAAATTGGTATGGCAACAACTACAGCAAAACTTACGCCTAAAACGTTATTTAGTTGCGTTTTTTGTGTTTAGTATGGCGGTTCAAACCATTATGCTTGTGGCCGTTTATTTTGGTGAAGAAGAAATTGCGTGGCCTGAAGATGGAAAAACAATGGGGCTAATAGCCAGTATATTAGTTATTCAGATGGTAGCCATTATTGGTGCTATTTTAACCTCTCGAGCTTCAGCTAAATTTGGTAACATACAAACATTAATTGCTGTAAATATTATATGGATGGGACTTTGTTTCTATGCGTATTTTATGGAAACCCCAACGCAGTTTTATATTGCTGCCGGTTTAGTGGGGTTAGTAATGGGAGGTATTCAATCGTTAGCCCGTTCCACCTACTCTAAATTTCTACCCGAAACGATTGACACCACATCCTATTTTAGTTTTTTTGATGTTGCAGAAAAAATAGGAATCGTTATTGGTATGATTATTTACGGAACGATCGATCAGATTACTGGTAGTATGCGAAACGCGATACTATTTCTGTTTGTTTTCTTCCTAATTGGAATCATTTTATTATTTAGAGTGCCACGAGGAAATATGTGAATTTAAATTATTTACGTATGTTTGTTGAACTAATTAATCAATAAAATAGATGAAAAAACTAAAATTACTTTCTTTTTTAACACTTTCCGTGCTTTTAATGACAACACTCTCGTGTGAAAACGAACCTTTAGATCCTGATTATAATTTTGATATTGATGGTTCGGTAGCCGACGGTGTTAATGACGATGGTTCTGGCCCTTCGGGTGGTGAGTCTACTGGCGATTATTGGCCAATGGCGGTTAATAACGTATGGAATTACGATTATACTGTGGACGATGAAGCGCAAGACGATTACGTTATGGAAATTGATGCTAATGTAGATTACCAAGGCAACTCGGTTTTTAGATATTTACAATTTATGCCAAGTGGTACAGCAACAGATGGAACTGAGTTTGACGGTCTTGACATTTCAACATATTCTAGAAAAAATGGTGGTGACTATATCATGACTATAGGAGATTTACAAGCCGATTATTTAGATGGTATGTTTACACTAACTCAAAATGGTTATAGCGTTATTATGCTAAAAGATTATTTAAATGCGGGAGCAACGTGGACGTCTTCGGCACAAACAGTAACCAGTTATACTTCTCAAGATCCTAGTTTACCAACTATACCAGATGTGGTAATAAATTTAGAGTACGATTTTGAAATTTTAGAAAAAGGAATCTCTTTAGATCTTAATGGAGTAACCTATAATGATGTGATAAAAGTGGGATCTACTTTAAGTTCATTTAGTCCTGATTTTCCTGCTCAAGTGATTAGCGCAGAATCAGAATATTTTTTCGCTTTAGATATTGGACTTATTAAAACAGTATCTTATACTAACGATGAAGCAGACGGTGTTGAAACGGTCTCTATTATGGAAATAAACAATTATACTTTAAATTAAAGCTTAATGGGTGTAATTAAGTAGAATATAAAACAAAGCCTCAATCTTAAGATTGAGGCTTTGTTAGTTTTCGAGTAAAAGTGATTTTGCTCTAAACGATTAGAACTGTTGGATGCTTCCAGAACCATTTACCTTATTATTTTTATTGCTTGGCTTGCCTTTATAAACGATATCACCCGATCCTGTAACCTTAGCTTTTAAACTGCTTTTACAAAGCAATTCAATATCTCCAGAGCCTGTTACTTTTACATTAGCCGTAGACGCATTTAATTTGAAGGCGTGGATATCTCCAGATCCCGTCACCGAAGCTTCTAGAGTATCGGTGTTTCCTGAGAGCGTGATATCTCCAGAACCAGTAACAACTACTGTAGTGTCTTTAGCTTCAATATCTAAAATAATATCTCCAGAGCCGGCTAATTTGGTTTCAAAATCGTTGCTTATAATGGTGTGTTTGCTCGTTATATCTCCCGATCCTGCTAGCGACACGTCATCAATATCTTTAAATGGAATGGTAATGGTAATTGTTTTATTGAAACTCGTTCTTAAATTAATATTATTTTCGGTTTTAATTATTAAATCATCACCGTTTACTTCAGTAATAATATAGTCTAAGAGGTTTTCTTCTCCTTCAATAGTTAGTGTGCCTTCTTTCCCTTTTACTAAAACAAAGTCCCACGATCCGGCGCATTTAATACCGGCATAATCTGAGGTGCTGCGAGTAATTGTAATTATGTTTCCATTGCCCTTTATGGTCTTATTACTCCATTGGGCGTGTGTGGTGGTTATAAATAATAAAGCGGTTATAAATGCGAAAAATAGTTTCATAATAGTAAGGTGTTTTTTTTATGGTTTTTAAATAGATTGATAACGACGTTAATTGATTGTAGATCGTCTACTGTTTATAGAATGATACACTACCATAATCTGAATTAATACGAATAGTATTAGAGCTGTTTTCTCTTAAATGAAAACCAGAGTAGTATTTTGAAGACGAGTCGTCTCGTTTTTTATTGAATTGAAGCGCATTATCAGCATCTTTTAAGCTGCCATAATCCAACTGAATATTAAAATTAAAGGCATATTCTGAGTCGTAGCCAATATTTATACCTACATAATCGGAATCTATTTTAACGGAGCCGGCATTTTTAGTGAGCTTATCAATACTTATAGAACCATAATCGGCAACAATAGCTACATCTTTGTAAATTTCGCCCAACTTTACCGTAAGGTAATCACCATCTCCGCTTACATTATTCGCTTTCCCGATGGTTATACCACCATAATCGCAATTATAGGAGACCTCTTCTGCAACCTCGATGGTCGATTTGGTATAATCTGCAATAATATGAATTTTGTTGGTTTTAGAAATGGTAAAATCGCTATAATCGGCATTAATTTTTCCTCCTTTTATATATTCAAAATAGCAATTGTTAGAATAATCAAACGTGATGTTGTTAGCCTCAGAAAGCAATTCTTTAGTAATAATTTTTCCATAATCACAATTTAATGTTGCATTTCCTTTCAGTTTTCCTAGGTTAATGGTTCCGTAATCGTTAGATAAATCCACATTATTAGTCAGAGGCATTTTTATAATATAATTCACTTTCATATTTACCGAGTTATTAGAATTCCATTTCCACCACGCACTCGATTTTTCTTTATTAAACTTTGTAATTGCCGACACATAATTATCGGTATTACTAAAATGAACGGTAATATCATTTAGTTTCTGTAGTACTTTATCCTCGCTGTCTCCAGTGGTTGTAATTGTGATTTCGAATTCAATTCGGTTTTTATCCCAAGTCACCACGTTTAGATTCCCGTAACTATTGTCTACTTTTAATGTCGCACTTTCGTTAACGTTAAACGATTTAGTTATGGTTTTTTCTTTTTTATAACGGCCTTGACCGTTAGTAGCAAATAGTGCTAGTGGTAGTAATAGTAAGAGTATAGAATGTTTATAGCGTAATTTCATCTGTGTTGTAGTTTATAGTTTTTAAGCCTTCAATAGTATCGACGACTTCTTTAAGTAGGTTTATGCGATTCCAAAAATTATTAATCATAGCGTGAATGACACGTTTATCGTTTCCGCTTTCTGTTAAATCTATTTTCAATTGGTTGTATTCCTTTTCAAGAATTTCCATTTGCACCATAGCATCTTTAATTAAAAGGGTCGTTTCTGGCGATTTTGCATTGTTAATAGTGTTTAGTTTTTCATTAATAACCGAGGTGAAAAAGGTCTGGGTATTGGCCATTTCTGGAGATACATTTGCCAGATCATTCACGGGGTTATTCGGTTTTAAAGTCAGCGTTAGTGCGACCAATAAAACAATGGTCGCCGCAATAGCGGTAATCGGTTTCCAAAGTTCGCGTTTGGAAGTGCTTATAGGCAATGCTCCCAAAGCGTTTTGAGTGTCCAACTTTTCTAAAAACCGAGCGTGATGGCCAGTATTAGGCGTTTCTACATTAAAATCTTGATGTAAATCTTTAAACAGCGTTTCTATATTGTCGTTTTTCATAATAATTTCAATTATAAAGCGTGTATTTTCTTGCGTAATTTTTCTTTTGCTCTGGAAATTATGGTTCTACAATTGGCGTACGTAATGTTCATAATTTGGCTAATTTCTTCATAATCGTAGCCCTCAATTAAATGTAAAGAGAGCGCAATACGGTAATTGTCTTTTAGGGTATTCATTACTTTTATAATCTGTTGTGCTTGTAAAGTGGTGTATTCATAATCGCTTGTAATGCCCGTATTGTCTTCTGTTTTATAAAGTATATCGTCTAGTGGTATTGTGTTTTCCTTTTTGTTTTTATTAAAATGATAAATGCTTTTATTAATTACAATGCGTTTTAGCCACGCTCCAAAAGTGTTGCAATCTTTTAGCGTGTCTAACTTAGTAAAAGCTAGTAAAAAAGCATCTTGCATAATATCTTCGGCATTGAAACTGTCTTTAACAATTCGGAATGCCGTATTATACATAGCGCTATAATATCTGTTGTAAATTTCCAATTGTGCGGAGTGGTCTTTAGCTTTACAGAGTACTATAAGTGCTTCGGTATTTTGTTTAGTTAGTATCAAAAAAAATAATTATTACTATAGAGAGGCGGTTTTCACCCAAGTGTTACACTTATTTAAAATAATTTAAAAGTTAGTTTAATTTTTGCTGAAAGTTACTGCAAACGATTGTTTTTTAAAAACGGCATATTAATTGAACTTTTACAAGTGAAACCTAATGCGTTTATGGGTAACTAATTGTTAATCAGTGCTATTATTAGTGTTTCAATAGAATGTAAAACGATATAAATTATGAACGCTTCTTTTGAAGTGACATAATGACCTAATATAACATATGAAGAAATCTAATTTAATAAGTCTCGACAGTTTGTCATTACAGGATTTTGATGAAAATTCAGAATTAATTCCTTTAATGACGCCTGAAGATGAAGAGAAAATAAACAAGGAAGAACTTCCTGAAACCTTACCCATTTTATCCTTAAGAAATACGGTGTTATTTCCCGGAGTGGTTATCCCAATTACCGCAGGGAGAGATAAGTCAATTAAGCTAATTAACGATGCTAACAAAGGGAGTAAAGTTATTGGAGTGGTGTCTCAGAAAGATGAAACGGTAGAGGACCCGAAAGCAGGCGATGTAAACACGGTAGGTACGGTGGCGCGTATTTTAAAGGTATTAAAAATGCCTGACGGAAATACAACGGTAATTATTCAAGGTAAAAAGCGTTTTAGTATTGCCGAAGTCATTACCGAAGATCCATATATGAATGCTACGGTTCGCGAGGTGCCTGAAGCTAAACCAGCACTTCAGAATAAAGAGTTTGAAGCGATTATAGATTCTATTAAAGAATTGGCTTTACAAATTATTAAAGACAGTCCGAATATACCTAGCGAGGCGTCTTTTGCCATTAAAAACATTGAAAGCGATTCGTTCTTAATTAATTTTGTGTCGTCAAATCTGAATTTATCGGTATCGGATAAGCAAGCATTATTAGAGAAAAACGATCTTAAAGAACGTGCGCTTGAAACGTTGAAGTTTATGAATTTTGAACTTCAGAAATTAGAGTTGCGTAACGATATACAATCGAAGGTTCAAAGTGATATGAACCAACAGCAACGCGAGTATTTCTTACACCAGCAAATGAAAACTATTCAAGAAGAATTGGGTAGTAATAATGAGCAGGAGATCGAAGATATGCAGAAGCGTGCAAAAACAAAAAAGTGGAGTGAAGACATTGCTAGTCATTTTGAAAAAGAAATTAGCAAAATGAAACGCATGAATCCGCAAGTTGCAGAATACTCGATTCAGCGTAACTATTTAGAGTTCTTTTTAGATTTACCGTGGAATGAGTTTAGCAAGGATAAATTCGATTTAAAACGGGCTAAAAAGATTTTAGATCGCGATCATTACGGATTAGACGATGTTAAGAAACGTATTATAGAATACTTAGCGGTTTTAAAATTGCGTAACGATATGAAGTCGCCAATTTTATGCTTATACGGCCCTCCAGGTGTGGGTAAAACTTCATTAGGTAAATCTGTTGCTGAAGCTTTAGGGCGCGAGTATGTGCGTATGTCTTTAGGGGGGTTGCGTGATGAAGCAGAGATTCGCGGACATAGAAAAACGTATATTGGTGCCATGCCGGGGCGAATTCTTCAGCATCTAAAAAAAGCAGGGACTTCAAATCCTGTTTTTGTACTGGATGAGATTGATAAGCTGTCAAATTCTAATCAAGGAGATCCTTCTTCTGCATTATTAGAAGTTTTAGATCCAGAGCAGAATAGCAAATTTCACGATAATTTCTTGGAATTAGGTTACGACTTATCTAAAGTGATGTTTATTGCCACCTCAAATAATTTAGGTAACATCCAGCCTGCATTACGCGATCGTATGGAAATAATAAACGTATCGGGCTACACCATTGAAGAAAAAGTTGAAATTGCAAAACGTCATTTACTACCAAAACAATTAAAAGAGCACGGGTTAAAAGACGCTCATTTAAAAATAGGTAAACCACAATTAGAAAAAATTGTTGAGGGATATACTAGAGAATCTGGAGTGCGTGGTTTAGAGAAGCAAATTGCCAAAATGGTGCGTTATGCGGCTATGAATATCGCAATGGAAGAAGAGTATAATATAAAAATTTCTAACGAAAATATTATTGAAATATTAGGCGGTCCTAAATTAGAACGCGACAAATATGAAAATAACAATGTTGCTGGAGTCGTTACAGGCTTAGCGTGGACTACGGTAGGAGGTGATATCTTATTTATTGAGTCTATTTTATCTAAAGGGAAAGGAACGCTTTCCATTACAGGTAACTTAGGAAAAGTAATGAAAGAATCGGCAACTATTGCTTTGGAATACATAAAATCGAATGCAGAGGAATTTGGTATAGATCCCGACGTTTTCGATAAGTACAATGTCCATATTCACGTACCAGAAGGTGCAACCCCTAAAGACGGGCCGAGTGCAGGTGTAACTATGCTTACGTCTTTAGTCTCTTTATTTACACAACGTAAAGTAAAGAAGAATATGGCGATGACTGGTGAGATTACCTTAAGAGGTAAAGTATTACCTGTAGGCGGTGTTAAAGAAAAAATACTCGCTGCTAAACGCGCTAGAATAAAAGAAATTTTATTATGCGAAGAGAACAGACGCGATATTGAAGAAATAAATCAAGACTATTTAAAAGGATTAACCTTTCATTATGTTAGTGATATGAAAGATGTTTTAAAAGTAGCATTAACGAAAGAAAAAGTAGAAAACGCTAAAATCCTTTAATAGGTTTAATACCTTATATTTGTAAACCATAAACTGTGTTATAGAAGCAGTTTATGGTTTTTTTTATGTCAAATTATTGCCGATTTTATTGTGCTATATCTTATAGATTCATAATTTAAAAATGTTGTAAAAGGCACTAATTATGGATAATATAGAGGCTCTTAAAAATAAAAAAGAGTTGTAGGCGTTTTAAAATAGATTTAGTTACTTTGCAGCTTTATGCTTAAAAAATATTTGCCCATTTTATGTTTGTTTTCTACCGCCGTTTGTTTTGCACAACTGGGTGGGCAGTCTACTTATCAATTTCTTAACTTAGTGTCATCACCACGTCAAGCAGCGTTGGGAGGTAAGGTGCTTACTAATGTCGATTACGATGTTACGCAAGCCTTATACAATCCGGCGACTATTAATGGCGATATGGATAACCAATTGGCATTAAATTACACGAGTTACTTAGGCGATATTTCTTACGGTTCCGTGGCTTATGCTTATACTTTAGACCGAAGAACTCAAACCTTTCATATTGGAGCCACTTACGTAAATTATGGTTCTTTTGATGGGTATGACGAAAATGGAAATGCTACAGGTTCGTTTTCAGGTTCGGAAGCCGCATTATCTGTAGGATATGCCGTGCAATTAGGCTATTCTAATTTTTATTTTGGAGCCAATTTAAAATTTATAACCTCAAGTTTAGAACAGTATAATTCCTTTGGTGTTGCCACCGATTTAGGATTACTGTACCGCGATGAAGAATTAGAATTTCAAGCGACGTTAGTGGTTAGAAATTTAGGAACACAAATTACTGCTTATAACGAACGTTACGAATCGTTACCACTAGAAGTCGCTTTTGGCTTGTCTCAAACCTTAGAGTATATTCCGTTGCGTTGGCACATCACCTTCGAGAATTTGCAGCAATGGCCAATTGGACTACCAAATCCAGCACGTGCCACTACCGATTTAGAAGGTAATCAAACACCAGAGAAAGTAGGTTTTTTATCGAATGTTATAAGGCACACTATTTTAGGTGCGGAATTGTTTCCAGATAAAGGGTTTAATATTCGCTTAGGATATAATTTTAGACGAGCGGAAGAACTTAGAATTGTAGATCAGCGTAATTTCTCAGGCTTATCAGCTGGGTTTTCTATTAGGCTTAACAAATTAAGATTTAGTTATACACACGCCAAATACACAGCGGCAGGGAATTCTAACTTTTTCGGACTTCATCTAGATTTGCAATAAATCCATCTGAAACCTTATAATTATCCTTATTTTAGCCATTAAAACGTAATACAAGTGAAAAAAATCACGATAGCCATAGACGGTTTTTCTTCAACAGGAAAAAGTACGGTCGCCAAACAACTTGCTAAACATTTAGGATACATTTATGTCGATACCGGCGCAATGTATCGTGCGGTAACGTGGTTTGCTATGCAACACGGCTTTATAGATGCACACCATTTTGAAGCTTCTAAATTAGTCGCTGCATTAAACACCATTACCATTAGTTTTAAATTTAATGATATAGTCGGTTTTGCCGAAGTGTATTTAAACGGTGTAAAAATAGAAAAGGAAATTAGAACGTTGGAAGTGTCTCGTTATGTAAGTCAAGTTGCAGCGGTTTCAGAGGTGCGCTCTCAATTAGTACAACAGCAACAACAAATGGGTAAAGATAAAGGCGTTGTTATGGATGGCCGCGATATTGGAACCGTGGTTTTTCCAGATGCTGAATTAAAATTGTTTATGATTGCTTCGGCGGAAAAGAGAGCTAGAAGACGGTTTGATGAACTTATTGAACGTGGGGATGAGGTAACGTATGCAGACGTTTTAAAAAATGTTGAAGACCGTGATTATATCGATTCGCACCGAGAGGATTCACCATTACGTAAAGCTGAAGACGCTATAGAATTAGACAATTCTAATTTAGATTTAATAACACAATTTGAGCGCGTTCTTCTTTTGGTAAACCAAAGATTTGCATAACAAAAGTGTAAAAGTTATAGAATAGTATTAAATAATAAACAAAAAAAGCCTTACTAAAAAGTAAGGCCTTTAAATAAAAGCAAACGTTATACTATTGTATCTAAAAAACGCGCTTCAAAGGTGCTATTAAACTCCTACAAATTTGGAATTATTAATTCTTGATCTGGGTAAATTACATCTGGGTTCTTTAAAATATCTGAATTTGCTGCAAATATAGCTTGGTATTTAGCTGGGTTGTTATAATATTGCTTTGCAATTTCACCTAAAGTTTCTCCACTTTTAACGGTGTGCCTGTGGTAAACGCTCGTATCGGCAACTTTAATATCGGCAACAATATCGCTAGGATTTTCGCCACCAGCTAATTTTATTTTATCCCAAAGTAAGTTTTTTTCGTATTGGGTTGCTGCGGTACCTTTAACGTGAAGGTCGCCATTGTCTTCAGAAACAGCACCATTTTTAATGTTTAATTGTTCCCCTAAATTTAAAACCTCTTGGTATTTCGATTTCACAGCCATTTCTTAGTTACTAATTTATAATCTATTAAAGATAGAAAAAACATAAATACGAATTACATTTAACAATTATTTATTTACTTTGTAATCAGTTCGTTAAAAATTATTTGTTGGGATTAGGTTGTAGTCATAAAAAGTATTATTTTTGCACTCCTTTTAACGGATTTATAGGAAAGATAAAAGGGCTATAAAACAATTTTAATTTAACACTTCTGTGTGTTACACGTTTAAATCTTCCTAGACATACAGAATACAAAAACTTATCTGCAATGGCTGACAAAGCAAAACAAGCAGAAGTTGAAGCAACAAACGCTGCAACAAATGAGGCTCCAGTAATCTCTGAAGCACAAGCAAATCCTGAACAATTCTTAGCAGACTTTAACTGGCACAATTACCAAGAAGGTATTGATGAGGTTGAAGATTCTCAATTAAAAGAATTTGAAAAATTAGTATCAGAAAATTTCGTAGACACATTAGATGACGAAGTTGTAACTGGAGAAGTAGTACACATCTCAGATCGTGACGCTATTATCGACATCAACGCTAAATCTGAAGGTGTTATTTCATTAAACGAATTCCGTTACAACCCTAACTTAGCAGTAGGAGACAAAGTGGAAGTATTAATTGACGTTCGTGAAGACGCGACTGGACAATTAATATTATCTCACAGAAAAGCTCGTGTTATTAAGGCTTGGGAGCGTGTTAATAATGCGCATGAAACTGGAGAAATCGTTAATGGTTTCGTAAAATGTAGAACGAAAGGTGGTATGATTGTAGATGTTTTCGGAATCGAAGCATTCTTACCAGGTTCTCAAATTGACGTTAAGCCAATTAGAGATTACGATCAGTATGTAAACAAAACTATGGAATTTAAAGTGGTGAAAATTAACCACGAATTCAAAAACGTAGTAGTGTCGCATAAAGCACTTATCGAAGCTGATATCGAAGTACAGAAAAAAGAAATTATTGGTCAATTAGAAAAAGGTCAAGTATTAGAAGGTATTGTTAAAAATATTACTTCTTACGGTGTATTTATCGATCTTGGTGGTGTTGACGGATTAGTTCATATTACAGATTTATCGTGGTCTAGAATTAACCATCCAAATGAGATTGTTGAGTTAGATCAAAAATTAAATGTTGTAATTCTTGATTTTGACGAAAATAAATCTAGAATCCAATTAGGTCTTAAACAATTATCTAAGCACCCTTGGGATGCCTTAGGTGAAGAAGTAAGCGTTGGAGACAAAGTAAAAGGTAAAGTTGTTGTAATCGCAGATTACGGTGCATTTATCGAAGTTGCTGAAGGTGTTGAAGGTTTAGTTCACGTTTCAGAAATGTCTTGGTCTACACACTTACGTTCTGCAAACGATTTTGTTTCTGTAGGAGACGAAATAGATGCACAAATCTTAACTTTAGATAGAGAAGATCGTAAAATGTCTTTAGGTATTAAGCAATTATCGCAAGATCCTTGGACAGATATTACTACAAAATATCCAGTAGCTTCTAAGCACACTGGTATTGTACGTAACTTTACAAACTTTGGTGTTTTTGTTGAATTAGAAGAAGGTATTGACGGATTAATTTATATCTCTGATTTATCTTGGACTAAGAAAATTAAGCACCCATCTGAGTTCTGTGCCGTTGGAGACAAATTAGAAGTAGTAGTACTTGAGTTAGATGTTGAAGGACGTAAATTATCTTTGGGTCACAAACAAACAACAACTAACCCGTGGGATAAATACGAAACTGAGTTTGCTTTAGCAACAACACATACAGCACAAATTGCTGAGGTTGTAGATAAAGGTGCAACTATCGAATTTAACGAGGATATCGTTGCTTTTGTTCCTTCTCGTCACCTTGAAAAAGAAGACGGTTCTAAATTAGGAAAAGGAGATTCAGCTGAATTCAAAATTATTGAATTTAACAAAGAATTTAAAAGAGTAGTTGCTTCGCATACTGCAATTTTTAAAGCTGAAGAAATGGCTAATGTAAAAGCTGCTGTTGAAAAACAAACAACTCAAACTGCTGAATCTAAAACAACTTTAGGTGATGCAAATGATGCTTTACAAGCGCTTAAAGATAAAATGGACGGTAAACAATAATTACCACTCATAATACTTTTAAAAGCCTTTCAGAAATGAAAGGCTTTTTTTATGCGCAAAATTATCTTTAAACTCTTAACTATTTACAGTAACTTTGTTACACAAACCCGATGAAATCCCATTATGAGTCAGAAAGTGCTACTTAACGCCACAGCCATTAATATTATACTTCATAGACTGGCTTGTCAATTAATAGAAAACCACGATGACTTTTCTAACACTGTCTTAATAGGTATACAACCAAGAGGTTCATTTTTGGCGAAACGACTGGCCGAGTTACTTAAAACAGAGTATAAGATTAAAGATTTAAAGTTAGGCCTTTTGGATATTACATTCTATAGAGACGACTTTAGACGTGGCGACAAAACCTTGACGGCGAATTCTACAGAAATTGACTTCGAAATAGAAAATAAAAAAGTAGTTTTTATAGACGATGTGCTCTATACAGGGCGAAGTATTCGTTCGGCCTTAACGGCAATACAATCGTTTGGGAGACCAGATGATATAGAATTATTAACGTTAATAGATAGACGATTTAGCAGACATCTACCTATTCAGCCGGATTATCGCGGCCGACAAGTAGATGCTATTAACGAAGAAAAAGTAAAAGTAAATTGGATTGAAAATGAAGGTGAAGACTGTGTTTATTTAGTGCGAAACTAAAACCCAGGTTCAGCCGCTTTCATTTCAAATAAAAGAGTAGTAATTACAGAAACATATCAATACAATGAGTGAATTAAGTGTTAACCACTTGCTAGGGATAAAGTATCTTAATAAACAGGATGTTGAACTTATTTTTCAAACCGCCGATCACTTCAAAGAAGTTATTAATAGGCCGATTAAAAAAGTACCATCACTAAGAGATATTACAATTGCTAATTTGTTTTTTGAAAATTCTACCCGAACAAAACTCTCTTTCGAACTCGCTGAAAAGCGACTCTCGGCAGATGTAATTAATTTTTCAGCAGCGCAATCTTCAGTAAAAAAAGGAGAAACTTTAATAGATACCGTTAACAATATATTATCGATGAAAGTTGATATGGTAGTAATGCGTCACCCTAATCCTGGAGCCAGCGTATTTTTATCTAAACATATTAACGCCAATATTATTAATGCAGGAGATGGCGCACACGAACACCCTACTCAAGCGTTGTTAGATTCGTATTCCATACGAGAAAGATTAGGAGAAGTTGCAGGTAAAAATGTGGTTATTGTCGGCGATATTTTGCACAGTCGCGTGGCACTTTCTAATATTTATGCTTTAAAACTACAAGGCGCTAATGTTAAGGTTTGCGGACCAAAAACATTACTCCCAAAATATATCGAAAAACTTGGCGTTACCGTAGAAACCGATTTGCGTAAAGCATTAAATTGGTGTGATGTCGCTAATATGTTGCGCGTACAAAACGAAAGAATGGACATAAGTTACTTTCCTTCAACACGAGAATATACACAACAATTTGGTGTTAATAAAGCGCTTTTAGACTCTTTAGATAAAGAAATTACGATTATGCATCCCGGCCCCATTAATCGCGGCGTGGAAATTACTAGTGATGTTGCCGATTCTAAACAAGCCATTATACTAGATCAAGTACAAAATGGCGTAGCAGTTAGGATGGCGGTTATTTATTTATTAGCTTCAAAATTAAAACAATAATAATATGATTATAGATAAAGAACAAAACACATCAATCATCACTCAAGAAAAGGCAACGATTGTAGAGTTAGTAAAAAAAATAGAAGCCCTTTATCCAAAATTTAAAAACGATAATATTATCGTTAAATTAAGTTCTTTAGGTTCTATTTCACTTCAAGATGTTATAGAATTCTTACGTTTATCTAATAACCATCGTGCAGCCAAATTAACTTTTGTTGTGGTCACAGATAAAATTAGTAGTACTGAAATTCCTGAAGAAATCGTTGTTGTACCAACGGTAAAAGAGGCTTTCGATATTATTGAAATGGAAGAAATGGAACGCGATTTAGAATTATAGTTACTATTGCTTCCACCCCAACAGCACATTAACTAACTCTAAAATCACATTATAATGAAACTAAATATATTAGGCTGTTATAGTGCTACGCCGCGTGCTTTTACAAATCCTACGGCGCAGGTTCTTGAAATAAACAATCATATTTTTTTAATCGACTGTGGCGAGGGTACTCAGGTAGAAATTAGAAGGCATAAAATAAAGTTTAATCGTATCAAACACGTGTTTATTTCACACTTACATGGCGATCACTTTTTTGGTTTGGTCGGTTTAATTTCAACTTTCAGGTTACTTACTCGCGAAGCCGATTTACATATTTATGGACCGAAAGGTTTAAAAGAAATTATTACCCTTCAGTTAAAACTGAGTAAATCGTGGACCAACTATCAACTAATTTTTCACGAGCTGACAAATACGTCTTCCGAAATTATTTTTGAAGACGAAAAAGTTGAAGTGCATACCATTCCTTTAGATCACCGCGTGTATACTAACGGCTTCCTTTTTAAAGAGAAAGAACACGAGCGCAAGTTAGATATGAATGCTGTATTAAACACAAATATTGATATTGCTTACTATCGTAAATTAAAACAGGGGTTCGATGTGGTTAATGAAGACGGTATTACTATTAAAAACGAAACCGTTACGCACGCAGGGCCCACTCCAAAAAGTTATGCCTTTTGTAGTGATACGGCCTATAATGAAGCAATTGTGCCCATTATAAAAGACGTTACCGTGTTGTACCACGAGTCCACGTTTTTAGAAAAACACGCTAAGTTAGCACCTAAAACTAAGCATAGTACAGCTATAGAGGCTGCCAAGATTGCTAAGATGGCTAATGTTGGAACTTTGATATTAGGACATTACTCCACGCGTTACGACGATTTAAATGCATTTAAAACTGAAGCTGAGACGTGTTTTGGTACTGTAGAGTTAGCGAATGACGGTAAAGTCTTTGAGTTGTAAATCAACACGTCACATAACCTATTAATAAAATACAAAACCAATGGAAAAAGATTTAGGACACTATAGAAAGGCCTATACAAAAAGTGAACTCTTAATTGAAAACACACCAGACAATCCATTTCAATTATTTAAAGAATGGTTTAACGATGTAGATCTGTGTTTTCCAGATCACGAAACCAATGCTATGACGCTCTCGACAATAGGTGTCGATGGATATCCAAAAAACAGAATTGTTTTATTGAAAAAGTTTACAGTGGATGGTTTTGTGTTTTATACTAATTATGAAAGTACTAAAGGAAAGGCGATTGCTAAAAACCCGAAAGTAAGTGTGTCTTTTTTCTGGGAAGGAGCAGAGCGGCAAGTGATAATTCGGGGTATAGCTGAAAAAGTATCGGATGCTGAAAGTGATGCCTACTTTAATACGCGCCCAAGAGGCAGCCAACTGGGAGCGATGGCCTCCAATCAAAGCCAGGTGATTGTATCAAGAGAAAGCTTGAAAAGTAAAGTAGACGCTTTAGAAAAGCAATACGAGGGTAAAACTTTAACGCGTCCAGTCTATTGGGGTGGTTATATTATAAAACCTAACGTAATAGAATTCTGGCAAGGCAGACCTAATAGATTACACGATCGTGTAGATTATGTTTTAGGTGAGAATTATGAGTGGAATAAGAGCCAATTAGCGCCATAGTAAAAAAGGATTAGTACAATTTAAAAAACAACGACGAACGACATATTAAATCAGTCAAAACACCCGAATAGGTCGTCGCTAAGTACATTTAAACGGTGTTTGACCAAAAAATCGGATGAAATACGTGTTTTTAATCGATTTTAACATTCCGTTAACATATTTTAAGTAACGCTCATAGTATATTTAAGTTCCCGAACCTAAATAATATATTATGAAACAATTATTTAACCTACTATTTGTAACCTGTCTATTAGCTTTTACAACATCATGTTCAACAGACAATGGCGAGGAATTTGAAGCAACTTACAGTGATAACATCACTATACCAGAAGCAAAAACTATCGAAATTACTATTATGGAGCTTATAAACGCCCATAGAATTAAAATAGGGTTAAACACGCTTAATCACAATGAATTAATAAAAGGACAAGCCTTTTCTCATACTGATTATATGATTGTAAATAATAATGTATCACATGATAATTTCTACTCTAGAAAGTATTATTTGCAAGATTATGAAAATGCTGTTCAAGTAGCAGAAAATGTGGCATATGGATATTCAAATGCAGAATCTGTTGTTAATGCGTGGTTAAATAGTGATGGGCATAGAGGTAATGTTGAAGGAGATTTTACCGATTTCGATGTGTCTGCAGAGAAAGATGAACAAGGAAAATGGTATTTCACTAATATCTTTATAAAAAAATAAATAATAGTTTACTTATATGTCGAAGAGCCGAGTTTTATAATTCGGCTCTTTTTTTATGTCTAAGTCATACCTTCTAAAAGTAATACTATATTAAATCTTTTCTATAAGGTTTAATGGATCCCTACTTTAAGTAGAGCCGTTTTAATAGTCTGAAAAATTAATTAAAAAACTTACAATAAAAGAGGAATAACGTAACTCGCACGTGAAGTTGAAAATAGTATCAATCTTAAAAGTAGTCTTTAGACACCTGTGGTGGTTACGCTAAAGCTAATATAAAACAAGATTAAAATGCCTTCTATTTGTAATTCAACACGATACAAAACCAATGGAAAAAGATTTAGGACACTATAGAAAGGCCTATACAAAAAGTGAACTCTTAATTGAAAACACACCAGACAATCCATTTCAATTATTTAAAGAATGGTTTAACGATGTAGATCTGTGTTTTCCAGATCACGAAACCAATGCTATGACGCTCTCGACAATAGGTGTCGATGGATATCCAAAAACAGAATTGTTTTATTGAAAAAGTTTACAGTGGATGGTTTTGTGTTTTATACTAATTATGAAAGTACTAAAGGAAAGGCGATTGCTAAAAACCCGAAAGTAAGTGTGTCTTTTTTCTGGGAAGGAGCAGAGCGGCAAGTGATAATTCGGGGTATAGCTGAAAAAGTATCGGATGCTGAAAGTGATGCCTACTTTAATACGCGCCCAAGAGGCAGCCAACTGGGAGCGATGGCCTCCAATCAAAGCCAGGTGATTGTATCAAGAGAAAGCTTGAAAAGTAAAGTAGACGCTTTAGAAAAGCAATACGAGGGTAAAACTTTAACGCGTCAGTCTATTGGGGTGGTTATATTATAAAACCTAACGTAATAGAATTCTGGCAAGGCAGACCTAATAGATTACACGATCGTGTAGATTATGTTTTAGGTGAGAATTATGAGTGGAATAAGAGCCAATTAGCGCCATAGTAAAAAAGGATTAGTACAATTTAAAAAACAACGACGAACGACATATTAAATCAGTCAAAACACCCGAATAGGTCGTCACTAAGTACATTTAAACGGTGTTTGACCAAAAAATCGGATGAAACACGTGTTTTTAATCGATTTTAACATTCCATTAACATATTTTAAGTAACGCTCATAGTATATTTAAGTCCCCGAACCTAAATAATATATTATGAAACAATTATTTAACCTACTATTTGTAACCTGTCTATTAGCTTTTACAACATCATGTTCAACAGACAATGGCGAGGAATTTGAAGCAACTTACAGTGATAACATCACTATACCAGAAGCAAAAACTATCGAAATTACTATTATGGAGCTTATAAACGCCCATAGAATTAAAATAGGGTTAAACACGCTTAATCACAATGAATTAATAAAAGGACAAGCCTTTTCTCATACTGATTATATGATTGTAAATAATAATGTATCACATGATAATTTCTACTCTAGAAAGTATTATTTGCAAGATTATGAAAATGCTGTTCAAGTAGCAGAAAATGTGGCATATGGATATTCAAATGCAGAATCTGTTGTTAATGCGTGGTTAAATAGTGATGGGCATAGAGGTAATGTTGAAGGAGATTTTACCGATTTCGATGTGTCTGCAGAGAAAGATGAACAAGGAAAATGGTATTTCACTAATATCTTTATAAAAAAATAAATAATAGTTTACTTATATGTCGAAGAGCCGAGTTTTATAATTCGGCTCTTTTTTTATGTCTAAGTCATACCTTCTAAAAGTAATACTATATTAAATCTTTTCTATAAGGTTTAATGGATCCCTACTTTAAGTAGAGCCGTTTTAATAGTCTGGACAATTAATTAAAAAACCTACAATAAAAGAGGAATAAAGTAACTCGCACGTGAAGTTGAAAATAGTATCAATCTTAAAAGTAGTCTTTAGACACCTGTGGTGGTTACGCTAAAGCTAATATAAAACAAGATTAAAATGCCTTTAGTGAACTCTACAACGTACAAGGGGAAGATCGTTAAAGATATGAATAGTAAAGAAATGCTAATCTCACTGCCAGCTTTAATCTCGAGCGCAACAAAAGGCGGGCTAACAATAGCGAATGTATTAAACTATCTGCTTTGCAGGTCATAAAATTTTCGAACTTTACTAAATGTACCTCCAACCCTTTGTAAAGAGTCCACATCATTAGATTAGAAATAATTATGACATAAATTAGCCTGATTTCTGACAATTTTATAAATAAAAAAAAGAACTGTTTTTAGCAGTTCTTTTTCATTTTTTACTTCAGAATATACTTTATTCTAATTCGTAGCCCATAGTTATAATAAATTTTGAGCGTCTATTTTTTTGATGTTCTGCTTCGGTACATTTTGTATTATTATCGCATTCATTAATTAATTGCGACTCACCATAACCAATAGCACTTTCAATTCGATCTTTGTTGATACCTCTTGAAATTAAATAATCTCTCGTAGATTTAGCTCTTCTATCGGAAAGATTCATATTATAATTATCTTTACCACGACTGTCTGTATGTGATTCAATTTTGATAACCATTTGGTTATGTTCTCTCATAACCGCAACAATATTCTCTAGTTCGTAGGCCGCATCAGGGCGAATAGTAGATTTATTAAAGTCGAAGAAAATAGGGTTAATCACAATTTCACTTTCAATAATTAGCGGATTTAAAAATAAGTCGATTTGCGTTTCTTCATCATTATTGACTGAAGTCGTAAACTCTCTGCGGTCTGACCGATACGTTACTTTTTCGGCGAGTACAATATATTTTTTATCGCAAGAAACTTCATTGAATTCATATTCTCCGTTAGTATTAGATGCCATTGTTTCAATAACCTTTCCGCTACCATCCATCAACTTTACGGTCACTTCAGAAAGCGGAAGCTTATTTATATTATTTCTTGTAATACCTTGAATAATCTGTGTGCATTCTAATTTCCCAAAGGCATAGATATCATCTCCACCTTTACCATTTAATCTGTTAGATGAAAAGTAACCAGTATTCGTTTTAGAGTCTATAAAGAAGGCAAAATCGTCATAACCACTATTAAAGGGCGCGCCTAAATTTTTAACATCGATATCTTTAACTTTAACTTTTAATATATTTGTTTCGAAAATATCTAAAAGACCAAGGTTAATGTTAGCATCAGAAGAGAAGTAAAGCGTAGAATCTTTAGCCACGAAAGGGAAGTTTTCTCTTCCTTCGGTATTAATTATATTACCTAAATTCTTCGGTTCACCAAAAGTCCCGTCGTTGTTTATGGCTACTTTATAAATATCCGTTTGTCCGAAGCCTTCTTCTCTATCAGAAACAAAAAATAAGGTTTTATTATCGGGACTTAGGGTAGGGGAGCCGTTAGAAAACGCATTACTATTAAAAGGTAAATCTTCAACATTTGTCCATTCGCCATCTATTAATTTAGCTTTAAATATTCTTAAATTAGAAGTCCCCCCTCTATCATAAGAAGCTCTACTATTTTTTTTGTTAAGATTATCTCTAGTAAAATATAACGTTTGTCCATCCGATGTAATCGTTAAAGAAGCTTCATGAAATTCAGAGTTAATCGCTTCAGATTGGATTTGACTAACGTTAGAAATTACTTTTTGTGAATTTTTAACTGTAAGTTCAGCTTGATAAATATTTAAAAAGGGTTCTTTATTCCATTGGTATAATTTGTCTTCATCTATAATTGAATCTTTAACACGAGTGGATGCGAAATAAAATAAGTTATCACTCTCAAAACCACCAAAATCGGAATAAGGCGTATTCAAATCTAAATTTCTAAATTCTATATATACTTTGTCTGTGTTTTCAAGAGATTTAAAGTTTTCTATATTAAAAACCTCATTTTCTTTAATACGGTTATCATTACCTTTTCGGTCTCTAAATACTTCAGTCCATTTATGAGCCTCTTCATATTCATTAAGACTTCGCAAAGTTTGAATATACTTATAAATATATTCAGGATTAACTTTGTTGTACTTTTCTACAGCTTTCTCATACCAAACATTTGCTTCTTTTACATTAGAATTATTGTAATAACAATCTCCAATTCTAGTAAGAACGTGTTCGCTACTATCTCCTTTTTTAACAGCTTCTAAATATAGTTCTGTAGCTTGTTTATAAGCATAATCTTTAAAAAAGTTATCGGCTAGCTTTACTTGGGCATTCATAAAAGAACACACAATAAATCCAAGTATTAAAAATATTTTATTTTTCATAATTTTTAATTAAAAGTATCTTGGTGATTTGATACGACGAGAAGGTTTAAACACCTCGTACATTAATACTATTTCGTGAGTACCTCCAGTGTATGGTCTTAAATCCGATAAGAAATGTTCGTAGGTATAACCTATTTTTAGCTCTCTAGAAACTTGCAGGTCAATTTGCGCACCAAGAGTAGCGGTATCTTTATTGTAACGGTAACCACCACCTAACCATAGTTTTTCGAAAAACAAAAAGTTTAAGTTTCCATCTATAGATAAAGGTGCACCGTTTGTTGCTTTTACTAAAAACGAAGGTTTAAGTTTTGTAGTTTCACTAAGATCGAATACATATCCTCCAGTAAAATAATAACCTATACGCTCTACAGCTACATAATCAATGCTAGGGTCTCGTTGGCTTTCGTTATAATTTGTATTTAAAATTCTAGGTGCAGAGAGACCTAAATACCATTTGTTAGTGTCTAGAAATAGACCAACACCTACATTAGGGTTCCATCGGTTTGTAAAATCACCAAAAAAGGGATCGGTGTAAACGTCTTCTTGATCTAAGAATCCGACAGTATCTAAACTATAGTGTGTAAACCCACCTTTAAGTCCAAACGCAAGTTTTGTTCGTTCATTTAGTCTAATGGTGTATGAAAAATCGGCGTAAGCAAAAACAAAGTTTTCATACCCTAATTGATCATTAATAATAGACAAACCAATACCTATTTTCTCTTTTTCTAGAGGTGTATGAATTGATAACGTTTGTGTACTAGGAGCACCTTCTAAACCTACCCACTGACTTCTTTGAAGTCCCACAATGCTTAACGTTTCTCTACTTCCTGCGTAAGCGGGATTAATAGAAATTGTATTAAACATATATTGCGAGAATTGGGGTAGTTGCTGTGCAAATGATATTGAAAAGCACATAAAAGCGACAGCAAAAATATATTTAGATAAATCTTTCATTTTTAGTTAATTATTTTGTTCCAATATAAAATGGTCCAGTTATAGGTTTCAAACCACTGTCTCTAAGTGTTACGACGTAGTAATAAGTTCCGTTAGGTAATTGCCCATTATTACCAATTGAAGAGTCTGGTGAAATAGCACTCCAATCATTTTGATAATCATTAGCCTCGAAAATAATTGCACCGTAACGGTTAAATATTTTAACATCTACAATGAAATTACATTCTTTTGTTCCTTCAATAGAGAAAAATTGGTTGTATCGATCTCCGTTAGGTGTTACTGCTTTAGAAATTGATAATCCTTCACCGTTACCGCAAGGTAATACAATACAGTCGTCATTTAATCTAATTCTAACCTCACTCGTGTCTAGACATCCATTATTTGATAAGGTATACGTAAAAATGTATTCTTCTAACGCTAAAGTTGAAGGATCAAAAACTCCTGAATTATCAACGATAACATCAGAATCCTGAGCAATCCAAGTGCTACTTAAATCTGTACCATCTTCTAAAAAATCGAATAGATTTATATCACCATCACCGGTACAAAGCTCCTCTGTAATAACGTTTATAAAGTTTTCGCTGATAATATTTATCTCTTGTATAAAGATTGAAGTGTTACCACAATCGTCTGTAGCGGTCCATTCTCTAACAATAATATAATCGTTACCATCACCATTAAATGAATTTGTTTCATTAAACGTGACGTCTATTGTATTTGTAGAGCAATTATCTGTAAATTCTAAACTAGGAACTCCTGGTATATCAGAACAGATTACGGTAATACTTGTTTCTAAATCTGTTACTAAATTAGGCGCAGTAGTATCTTCGATGTTAATTATTTGCTCTTGAGTTGTAGTATTTCCACAAGCATCCGTTAGCGTCCAAGTTCTAATAAAAGAAGACGCGTTGGCACAAGATCCAGCAGTTGAAGCGCCATCCGTGTATGTTGCTTCTAAAGTGTTAGTATCACAATTATCAGCTTCATCAGAAACATCACCAGTTACTGTTAAGTCGGAAATATCTTGATCACATTCTAAAGTGACTGCAGCAGGAACCGTAAAGGTTGGCGCCGTAGTATCTTCAATATTGATTATCTGCTCTTGAGTTGTTGTGTTTCCACAAGCATCGGTTACTGTCCAAGTTCTAATGAAAGAAGACGCGTTAGCACAAGATCCAGCAGTTGAAGCACCATCCGTGTATGTTGCTTCTAAAGAAGCGTTTCCACAATTATCAGCTTCATCGGTAACATCACCAGTTACTGTTAAGTCGTTTACATCTTGATCACATTCTAAAGTAACTGCAGCAGGAACCGTAAAGGTTGGCGCCGTAGTATCCTCGATGTTTATGGTTTGTGTTTGCGTATTATCATTTCCACAAGCATCCGTTACTGTCCAAGTTCTAATGAAAGAAGACGCGTTAGCACAAGACCCAACAGTCATTGTTCCATCAGTATACGTCGCTTCTAATGTGTTAGTATCACAATTATCAGCTTCGTCAGTTACATCACCAGTCAACGTTAAGTCGTTTACATCTTCATCACATTCTAAAGTCACTTCAGTAGGAACCGTATAGGTTGGCGCCGTAGTATCTTCGATATTAATTGTCTGTTCTTGAGTTGTTGTGTTTCCACAAGCATCGGTTACTGTCCAAGTTCTTATGAAAGAAGATTCGTTAGCACAAGATCCGGCAGTCGATGTTCCATCAGAATACGTCGCTTCTAAAACAGCGTTTCCACAGTTATCAGCTTCATCGGTAACATCACCAGTTACTGTTAAGTCGGTAATATCTTGATCACATTCTAAAGTCACTTCAGTAGGAACCGTATAGGTTGGCGCCGTAGTATCTTCGATATTAATTGTCTGTTCTTGAGTTGTTGTGTTTCCACAAGCATCGGTTACTGTCCAAGTTCTAATGAAAGAAGACGCGTTAGCACAAGCCCCAGCAGTTGAAGCGCCATCAGAATACGTCGCTTCTAAAGCAGCGTTTCCACAGTTATCAGCTTCATCGGTAACATCACCAGTTACTGTTAAGTCGGTAATATCTTGATCACATTCTAAAGTGACTGCAGCAGGAACCGTAAAGGTTGGCGCCGTAGTATCCTCGATGTTTATGGTTTGTGTTTGCGTATTATCGTTTCCACAAGCATCGGTTACTGTCCAAGTTCTTATGAAAGACGATTCGTTAGCACAAGACCCA